>NZ_JBVHMN010000007.1:2590-189227 GCF_055558435.1 Streptomyces sp. NPDC025784 | reverse complement strand
CACACCACGGACCGGAACCAGGCACAGCCCCACCCACGAACCGCCGCCCCCGGCCGGGCCCCCTCAGGGGCGCGGGGAACTGCGCGACCGGCCCCCACCCACCCGCGGCACACCACGGACCGGAACCAGGCACAGCCCCACCCACGAACCGCCGCCCCCGGCCGGGCCCCCTCAGGGGCGCGGGGAACTGCGCGACCGGCCCCCAGCCACCCGCGGCACACCACGGACCGGGACCAGGCACAGCCCCACCGCGTACCCGGCCGGGACGGCAGCCCGCTAGGAGTGGCCCAGTTCCGCCGCCGACTCGTCCGCGGTGACCGACACCGAACCGGAATCCGGGGCCGGGCGCAGCGGGAACGGCTCGACCTTCGTCTCGTCGATCACCGGAGGCGCCGGCCGCGGCGGCTTCGGCATGACCGCCGCCTCCGAGTGGCCGCCACAGCCGTAGGCGAGGGACACGACCCGCCCGTCCGCCGGCGAGAACTCGTTGGCGCAGACACCGAACGCCTGCCCGAGCGAGCCGCCGATCGGATTGAGGAAGCCGCAGCTCATGCACGTGGCGGGCGCGGCCTGCGCCATGGGCGTCTTCGGACCGTACGCCTCTTCCCAGCGGTCCGCGGCCACGTGCAGGCCGTAGCGGGACAGCACCCGGGCGCGCCGCATGCCGAGCTCCTCGGCGACCGCGCTGATCGACCCGCGCAGGGGTGCGACCGGCAGCGAGGCCGGCGGCCCGCCGGCGACCTCCGCGTCCTCGGCCTCCACCAGCTCGGCCATCTCCTCGGAGACCGCGGAGTTCGGCGGGGGCTCCTCCTCGCCCGAGAATCCGGACTCCAGCCGCAGGTCGTCGGCGTCCGTGGGCAACAGGTCGCCCGGGCCCATGTCCCCGGGGCGCAGCCGCTCGCTCCACGGCACCCACTCCGGCGCGAGCAGCGCGTCGGAGCCGGGCAGGAGCACCGTCTCGTCGAGCGTCACGACCTTGGCGCGGGAGGCGCGGGCCACCGTGGTCGCCCAGCGCCAGCCGCGGTACCCGGGTTCCTTGCACTCGAAGAAGTGCGTGACAACGCGGTCCCCCTCGGAGACCAGCCCCACGTGCTCGCCGACGACGCCGGGTGCGGCGACCTCCTCGGCGGCGGCGCGGGCGAGGTCGACCGCCTCGGCGCACAGGCGGTCGGGGGTGCGGCTTCGCGTTGTCGCTGCGCTCACAGGTATCGCTTCTCTCCTACGCCGTCTCACGGGTGCGCCATTCCTCGGCGGGAGCGCGGACGGAGCGGACCGAAGGACCGCGTCGACGTCCGCGCCCGATCGCGCTCGGGCGCACCTACACCATCCATTCTGCGGGATGGCCGAGAGGCGCGCGGCCGAGAACTTTCGCCGTGGGCGCGCTACGCACGCTACCTTCTCCCGGCCCCTGGGCCCACACCGGCGGGCGTCTTCGGCGCTCCGCGCCGGGTTCTCGTGCTCGGCGGCCGGTCCCGGACCCGCCCCGCCGCACGTTCTCGACCGCCGCCACGGGCGGGCCGGGACCACCGCGGGAGCGGCCCGGCATGGCGCAAAGACGTCCTCCGCGCCCGTACTCCGGCACCTCCCCCGGCGCACGGGCACGCCGGCCGCTCCCGGCGCCGCACACCGGGATCCGGTCCCCACTCGCACGGCCCTCCGGGACGCCACTCCGCAGGCATACGCGCGGTAACCCCGCTACGATCCGCCGACTCGGGGCACTATGACGGAGTGGCAGGCGCAAGGTCGCCCCAGGGAGCCACCGGGGTCGGTGGCACCAAGGGGAGCAGTCGAAGCGGCGGATCGGGCCGGGTGAGCGGTTCCGTCCGTGCGGTCGGGCGTGCCCTGCACCTCCCGGTCACGGGGACGGCGCGCGGCATCCGCAAGGCGACGCACGCACACGGCGCGGGCGAGTCGGGGCTCGGCAAACTGATCGAGCTGCACGGGGTGAACGGCGCCGGAGACGTCATGATCACCGTCGCCCTCGCCTCCACGGTGTTCTTCTCCGTCCCGACGGACGAGGCCCGCGGTCGCGTGGCCCTGTATCTGGCGATCACGATGGCGCCGTTCACGCTGCTCGCCCCCGTGATCGGCCCGCTGCTGGACCGGCTGCCGCACGGCCGCCGGGCCGCGATGGCGGGTGCCATGCTCGCGCGGGCCCTCCTCGCGCTGCTGCTGTCCAGCGCGGTCGTGACCGGCGGCATCGAGCTGTACCCGGCCGCGCTCGGGGTGCTGGTCGCGTCGAGGGCGTACGGAGTGGTGCGCAGCGCGGTCGTGCCCCGGCTGCTGCCACCGAAGTTCTCCCTGGTGAAGGCGAACTCCCGGGTCACGCTCGGTGGTCTCCTCGCCACCGGCATCGCCGCGCCGATCGGTGCGGGCCTCCAGGCACTGGGACCCCGCTACCCGCTCTACGGCGCCTTCCTGATCTTCGTCGCGGGTACGTTCCTGTCGTTCTCACTGCCGCCCAAGGTCGACTCGGCCAAGGGCGAGCACAAGGCGCTGCTGGCCGCGGACGCGGACCATCTGCACGGGCCGCACGCGAAGAAGGCGCCGCGCCCCGGACTGCGGACCGTCGGCCCGGCCGTGACGCACGCGCTGGCCGCCAACGCGTCGCTGCGCTGTCTCTCCGGCTTCCTGATCTTCTTCCTGGCCTTCCTGCTGCGCGAGCACCCGCTGACCGGTGAGAGCGCGGCCGTCTCGCTCGGGATAGTGGGAGTCTCGGCGGGTGCCGGCAACGCGCTCGGGACCGCGGTCGGAGCCTGGCTGAAACAGCGTGCCCCGGAGATCATCATCGTGACGGTCGTCGCGTTCGTGCTGGGCGCCGCGATCACGGCGGCGATCTTCTTCGGCGCCTTCCTGGTGGCGTGCCTCGCCGCGGTCGCCGGGTTCGCGCAGGCACTCGCGAAGCTGTCGCTGGACGCGCTGATCCAGCGGGACGTGCCGGAACTCGTCCGCACCTCGGCCTTCGCCCGCTCCGAGACCCTGCTCCAGATGGCCTGGGTGATCGGTGGCGGGATCGGCATCGCCCTGCCGCTCAACGGCACGCTCGGACTGTCGGTGGCGGCGGCGATCGTCGCCACGGGCTGGCTCACGACGGTGCGGGGCCTGCTGAGCGCGGCGCGCCGCGGAGGGCAGGCCCGGCCCAGGGTGGCGTGAGCCGCAGGTCCGGGCGGGGGCCGGGGACGGCACGCCGTACCCCAGGTGGGGGGAGCGGTGCGGGT
Organism: Streptomyces sp. NPDC025784; assembly: GCF_055558435.1. NCBI lineage: Bacteria > Bacillati > Actinomycetota > Actinomycetes > Kitasatosporales > Streptomycetaceae > Streptomyces > Streptomyces sp. NPDC025784. The sequence goes on along the minus strand of NZ_JBVHMN010000007.1, from coordinate 186,009 downwards.
GCCCGATAGCCTTCGGCCATGACCTCCCTGCCCCGCGGCAGAGCCGCCAATGGACATCGCCGTCGCGCCGTTGCCGCTCTCGGCGCCGTTTCCGCCGGACTCCTCGTCCTGTCCGCCTGTGACAAGCCGACGCCGCTGACCACCGTCACGGTCGGCAGGAACTCGGTGAGCTCCGAGACCGACTGCTACAACGACGGCAACGCGGTGAAGACCGCGGACCTGGCGAAGTGCCTGAAGTCGAAGGACATCAAGTCCATCACGGTCGACCCCGACGAGACCGTCCGGTTCGGCGTGGACCCTGACATCGCGGACCAGGGCTGGACGATCCTGATGAACGGTCAGCCGCTGACCGACTCCAGCAAGAAGACGTACCGCACCATCCCGGGCAGCGTGTTCTTCAACGCGCAGTACGGCGCCAGCGGCGACTCGACGCTCGTCTCCATCAAGGCGGGCGAGAAGGACGTGACCGGCCTGTGGTCCTTCAAGCTCAAGAAGGACAAGGACGCCTGATCGCCGTCACGGGGCCGCACGTTCTGGTGGCCACCGCCGTCCCGGCCGAGCGGGACGCGGTGGCCGGGGCGTTCGCGGCCCGGCCACACCAGGTGCGCCTGCCCGGGGCGGTCCTGGAACGGCTGTCCCCCGAGGCCGGCGGTCCGGCCGACGCGGGTGTCACCCTCGATCTGCTCGCGGCGGGCGTCGGCCCCGCCCTCGCCGCCGCCTCCACCGCCGCCGCGCTGACCGCGGCGGCCCTCACCGGCACCCCCTACGACCTCGTCGTCTGCGCCGGCATCGCCGGCGGTTTCCAGCCCGACGCACCCGTCGGGTCGCTCGTCGTCGCCGACGAGATCACCGTGGCCGACCTCGGCGCGGACACCGCGGACGGCTTCGTCCCGGTCACCGGCCTCGGCTTCGGCACCGTCAGCCACCGTCCGCCGGAACCACTCGTACGAGAGCTCACGGCGGCCACGGGTGGACGGTCCGGGACGGTGCTCACCGTCTCCACCGTGACCGGCAGCGCCGCCCGCGCCGCGGAACTGCGCGCCCGCCATCCCCGTGCCCTGGCCGAGGCGATGGAGGGCTTCGGGGTCGCCGAGGCCGCCGCAGCCCAGGGTGTGCCCGTCCTGGAGGTCCGCGCGGTCTCCAACCCCGTGGGCCCGCGCGACCGTGCCGCCTGGCGCATCGGCGACGCTCTCGCCGCCCTCACCGAGGGCTTCGGGAAGCTCGCGCCCGTACTGGAGAGTTGGAACCGACATGACCGCACCGACTGAGTCCCTGCAGATCGCCTACTCGCCCTGCCCGAACGACACCTTCGTCTTCGACGCCTGGGCCCACGGCCGGGTGCCGGGCGCGCCCGCGCTCGACGTCACCTTCGCCGACATCGACATCACCAACGGCATGGCCGAGCGCGGCGAGTTCGACGTGCTGAAGGTGTCGTACGCCGTGCTCCCGTACGTCCTGGACAAGTACGCGCTGCTGCCGTGCGGGGGCGCGCTGGGGCGGGGTTGCGGGCCGCTCGTGCTGACCCGCGAGGCCGACGCCGACCTCACCGGCCGCACCGTCGCCGTGCCGAGCGAGAGGTCGACCGCGTACCTGCTGTTCCGGCTGTGGGCGGCGGACACCGTCGCGGGCGGGGTCGGCGAGATCGTCGTCATGCCGTTCCACGAGATCATGCCGGCGGTGCGGGACGGGAAGGTCGACGCGGGACTCGTCATCCACGAGGCGCGTTTCACGTACCAGAACTACGGGCTGCACAAGCTGGCCGACATGGGCGAGCACTGGGAGCGGACCACCGGGCTGCCCATCCCGCTCGGCGCGATCATCGCCAAGCGCTCGCTGGGCGACGAACGGCTCCAGGACCTGGCACGGGCGGCGCGCGCCTCGGTCCGTGCCGCCTGGGACGACCCGGAGGCCTCCCGCCCCTACGTGCTGGAGCACGCCCAGGAGATGGACCCGAAGGTCGCGGACCAGCACATCGGCCTGTACGTCAACGAGTTCACGGCGGACCTCGGCGACGACGGCTACGCGGCGGTCCGCGGCCTCCTCACCCGCGCGGCGGCCGAGGGGCTCGTGCCGCCCCTCGGACCGGACTCGCTGGACTTCCCCTGACGGACCGCGGGCGGCCGCGGGGCGGGGCCCGCAAGGGTCATACGTCGAGCTGGTCGGCGACCGCCCGCAGCAGGCCCGCGATCTTCTTGCCGGACGTCTTGTCGGGGTAACGGCCCTTCTCCAGCATCGGCGTGATGTTCTCCAGGAGGGTCGTCAGATCCTGGACGATGGAGGCCAGTTCGTCCGGCTTGCGGCGCTGCGCCGCCGCGACCGAGGGGGTCGGATCCAGCAGCGTCACCGAGAGCGCCTGATCGCCCCGCTGACCGGCGACGACACCGAACTCCACGCGTTGGCCCGGCTTGAGAGCATCGACTCCGGCGGGCAGGACCGAGGAATGAACGAAGACGTCGCCGCCGTCGTCACGGGAGAGAAAGCCGAAGCCCTTCTCGCTGTTGAACCACTTGACCTTGCCGGTAGGCACGTCTGTCCTCGTCCTCGTACTCGTCGGAAACTGCTCGGGAAACTGCTCGGGCCGTCGCGAGTGCAACTGCCCGTAAACGGCTCTGGATAGCACTACAGCGGGTCGTCGGACCCGCCGGTACCAAGGCTAATGGTCCGGCGGCTGGTGACAAGACGTCGCTGGATTGTTCCTTCGCGCTGGGAACTACCCTGGTCGGGTGCGTGACAAAACCCAAGCGAATTCCGCCGAAGCCGGTGACCGGCTGATCCGTGTCGGTGCCATCGTCTTCTTCGTGGGAGCTTTGGCCACACTGGTCACCGTGGCCCCGCTACTGCTCGGAACGACTCCATTTCCGACCTACATGTTCGGATTGAGCATGCTCATGGGAGTCGGATTCCTGTTGGCCGGAGCCGGGGTGCTCCAGTCGATCGCGGCGGGCCGCCGCCGGGCACGCGCCGCGCGTTCCTGAGGACACCGGACGACGGGGCGCCGCGCGGCGGCACCCCGGGCAGTGGTGTGCCCCCGTCAAGGCCGGCGGTAGCTCTCCAGCCACGCCGGGAACTCCGTCAGGTCGGTGAGGACGACGTCCGCGCCCGCCGCACGCAGCTCCGCCGCGTCGCAGGGCCCGGTGGTCACGGCGACGGAGTACGCGTCCGCCGTGCGGGCGCCGCGCACGTCTCCGGTGTGGTCGCCGACGTACACGCTCGCGCCGTACGCGCGCAGCGCCTGCGCCTTCTGTTCGGCCCACAGGTCGCCGACGACGGCATCCGCCTCGATGTCCAGGTGCTCCAGGTGCATCTTGGCGTTGGGCTCCCACTTCGCGGTGACCACGAGGGCCCGGCCGCCCGCGGCCCGCACCGCCGCGATCGCCTCCCGGGCACCGGGCATCGCCGGTGTCCCGGTGATGGCGTGCACGGGGTACATCTCGCGGTAGAGGTCCGCGACGGCCGCGACCTCCTCGGCGCGGAACCAGTTGGCGAGTTCTTCCTCCAGCGGCGGCCCGAGCCGTGTGATCACCAGATCGCAGTCGATGTAGGTGCCCGTGCGGGCGGACAGGGCCCGGTAGCAGGCCTGGATACCGGGACGGGAGTCGATCAGGGTCATGTCGAGGTCGAAGCCGACGGTCGGCGCGGGGGAAGTCATATGGGCCATTGTGCCCACCGGCTCCGGACGACCGGAGGTCAGCGTCGGCGCTGGGACCGCCACACCAGGTACAGGGCGGAGGCCACGGCCGCTGCGCGGACCACCCAGGGCCACGTCGCGGCGAGCGCGTCCTTCATGTGCCCCTCGGCGATGGGCTCGCCCCAGCGGCCGTTCGTACGGCCCCACAGCCACACGAGGCCGCCCGCGACCGACAGGCCGGGCATGACGAGGACCGCCCACTTCGACTCGGCGGGCGTCAGCCGGCGCGAGGCGTAGGCGATGAGCCAGCCCAGCGCCAGGGCGAACCAGTTGCCGAGGACGGCCCCGGCGACGAGGAGTCCCGCGGCGAGCAGCAGCAGCGGGTTGCTGTAACCGCTCGGGCGGGGAAGCAGGCGACGCCGGCCGGCCTCCTCCTCCACGGGCTGCGCGGCCTTCTCGGCCTCTCCGGCCGCCACGGCGTCCCGGGCCTCGGGCACCGCCTCCGCGGCGGGCTTCGCCGCCCCGTCGGCCTTCTCCCGGGGCGGCGGCTTGAGCAGCTCCGGGATCTCCACGCCCCCGACGAAACCCGGCACGCTCTCGCCGGGCCCGAACACGCTGCTGTCCACCCGCCACCAGTCGGGCTGCGTCGCGCTGTCGCCGAGCTCCGCCGCGCTCGCGAGGTGCGGTGGGGACGGGGCGTCGGCCTCGGTCGCCCCGGTCGGCTCCGGCTCCGCGGGGCGGGGCCGCGGCACGACGCGGCGCAGGCGGCCCCGGGGCCGCTCGTCCGGTTCGGCGGCGCGCTGGGTGGGGACCGCGGCGCGGGGCTCCGCGGCGGGGCCGGTGCCGTCGCCACGCCCGGCCGCCGCGACGATCTCGTCCGGGGTGCCGAGACGGTCGAGGATGCGGCGGACGGCGGCGGGGCTGTCGACCGTGGCCTTCGACCGGCGCCGGTCGATCTCGTTGCGCAGTTCGGACACCAGGCGCATCCGGGTCGCGGACGGCAGCTGGCGCTGCTGGGCCAGGTCGCCGACCCGGCTCAGGTAGTCGAAGACGAGCTGGTCGCTCTCAATCCCCACGAAGTCCCCTCCGGGGTGGTCGCGTTGGATGCCCGGTGGTGACGGTACCGGTTTTTCGGCCCCCGCCGCCCCTGTCCGTCCCGCACCCGGGGCTCCGCCCCGGACCCCGCTCCTCAATCGCCGGAGGGGCTGGACTGTGCCGTCCAGGGCCGGAGAGTCCCAGCCCGTCCGGCGATTGGGGACGAGGCCGTCCAGGCCGATACGGGGGTCCGGGGGCGGAGCCCCCGGGAACGAGGGACAGGCGAGGGCGGAGGGGGGCGAACCGGCTCTGTGGCCGGAAGCAACCGCTACCGTTGGCAGGATGAGCCCCGAGACGACCGCTCCGCGTTCCCTGGCGGAAGCCCTGCGCGCGCGGGACGACGTCTCGCTCTCCGCCCTCCTCCGCTCCCGCCCCGACCTGATCACGCCCGTCCCCACGGACCTGACGCAGCTGGCGACCCGCGCGGGCACCCGTGCTTCGGTGGTGCGGGCCCTGGAGCGCCTGGACCGGTTCGCGCTCCAGACCGCGGAGGCCCTCGCGGTGGCGGCGGACCCGGCGACGTACGACGAGCTGCTCGGCCTGATGGCGGGGGACGACGGCGATCCGGCGGTCACGGCGGCGTTCCCGGGCGCGCTCGCCGCGCTGCGCGAACAGGCGCTCGTCTGGGGCCCCGACGAGCGGCTCCGCCTCGTGCGCACGGCGCGGGAGCTGCTCGCGCCGTCCCCGCAGCACCCGTCCCCGACGGGCCTGGGCCCGACCGTCGCGGAGGCCACGGCCGGCATGTCGCCGGGGCGCATCCAGGAGATCGTGGCGGAGGCCGGACTCGCGACCACCCACGACTCCGTGTCGGCGGTCGCGTCACTGACCGGCCTGTTCACCGACCGGGTCCGGATGTCGGCACTCCTGGACGAGGCCCCCGCCGAGTCGGTGGACGTGCTGTCACGGCTGGTGTGGGGCCCGCCCTACGGGCAGGTGACGGCCGATCCGGCACGCCATCTGCGCTGGCTGACGGACCATGGGCTGCTGCTGCCCATGGCGCCCGGCACGGTCGTGCTGCCCCGGGAGGTCGCCCTGCACCTGCGGGCGGGCCGCGCGCACCGGGTGGCCGAGCCGGTGGCGCCGCCGGTCGAGGCCGCGGCGACGCACCGTCCACAGGTGGTGGACGCGGCGGCGGCCGGCCAGGCGTACACCGCTCTCGCGACCGTCGAGGAGCTGCTCAAGGACTGGCACGAGGGCGGACCCGCCGTGCTGCGGGCCGGCGGGCTGAGCGTCCGTGACCTGAAGCGGACGGCGGTCGCGCTGGACGTGGCCGAGCCGATGGCCGCGTTCTGGGTGGAACTCGCCTACGCGGCGGGCCTGCTGGCCTCGGACGGCGAGGCCGACGAACGGTACGCGGCGACGCCCGCCTACGACGAGTGGCTGGAACTGCCCGCCGCCGAGCGCTGGGCGGGGCTCGTCTCCGCCTGGCTGGCCGCGACCCGGACGGCGGGCCTGGTCGGCGGGCGGGACGCGAAGGACCGCGCGCTGTCGGCCCTCGGCCCGGGCCTGGACCGGTCGGCGGCGCCCGAGGTCCGCCGCCGGGTCCTCGCCCTTCTCGCCGGCCTGCCCGAGGGCGCGTCCCCCGCACCGGACTCGCTCCTCGGCCGGCTGCGCTGGGAGCGCCCGCTGCGCGGCGGCCAGCCCGCCACGGACGATCTGCGGGTCCGCCTGGCCCGGTGGACCCTGTCCGAGGCGGAACTGCTGGGCGTCACGGGCCGCGGAGCGCTGTCCGCGGCCGGGCGGACGCTGCTCGGGCTGCCGTCGCCCTCCTCGAAGACCGGGCAGCCCGAACCGGCGGGGCCCGGCGACAAGCTCCCCGCGCACCGGCACCACCACCCCGCGCCCGCCGGGCCGCACTCCCCCGCCGAACAGGCCGCGGCGGCCTCCCGGGCCGCACGGCTCCTCGCCCCGCTCCTGCCGGAGCCGCTGGACCACGTCCTTCTCCAGGCGGATCTGACGGCGGTCGCGCCGGGCCCGCTGCGACGACCGCTGGCGGACACGCTGGGCGTCCTCGCGGACGTGGAGTCCAAGGGCGGGGCGACGGTCTACCGGTTCACGCCCGGCTCGGTGCGCCGCGCGCTCGACGCGGGCCGTTCGGCGTCGGACCTGCACGCCTTCCTCGCCGCCCACTCCCGGACACCGGTGCCGCAGCCGCTCGCCTATCTGATCGACGACGTGGCACGCCGGCACGGCCATCTGCGGATCGGCGCGGCCTCGGCGTACGTCCGCTGCGACGACGACGCGCTGCTGAGCGAGATCCTCGCCGACAAGCGCTCGCAGGGGCTGCGGCTGCGCCGTCTCGCCCCCACCGTCCTGGCCGCCCAGGCGGATCCCGCGGCGCTCCTCGAAGGCCTGCGGTCCATGGGTTTCGCGCCCGCCGCCGAGTCCGCGGAGGGCGACGTCGTGATCACCCGGGCGCACGCCCACCGCACCCCGCCGCGCACCGCGCCCGAGCCCGTCCCGGACGGCCCCCCGGTCCCGGACGCCACCCTGATCGGCGCCGCGATCCGCGCGATCCGCGCCGGCGACATGGCGTCCACGGCCCCGCGCAAGCCGACCGACCCCGCCGCCGACCACCCCGGCGGCGACCTGCCTCGCACCGGCTCCGCCGAGACCCTCGCGACCATGCAGGCAGCGGTCCTGACCGGCGAGTCGCTGTGGATCGGCTATGTCAACGCCGAGGGCGCGGCCAGCCAGCGCGTCATCGCCCCGATCCGCGTCGAGGGCGGCTTCGTGACGGCGTACGACCACACGGCCGACGAGGTGCGCACCTACCCGCTGCACCGGGTGACGGGCGTGGCGGAGCTGGCGGACGAGGAGGCCTGAGCCACGCCCCGGCATGATCGCCCGGCGGTGCGGCACACTGGACGTTTGGCCGGTCGTCCGCGCGGGACGCCGGCACGCAGAAAGGGACGGGCGTGAACGGACCCCTCATCGTCCAGAGCGACAAGACACTGCTGCTCGAAGTCGATCACGAACTGGCGGACGCCTGCCGCCGGGCCATCGCGCCGTTCGCCGAGCTGGAGCGCGCGCCCGAGCACATCCACACCTACCGGGTGACGCCGCTCGGTCTGTGGAACGCGCGCGCCGCCGGGCACGACGCCGAGCAGGTCGTCGACGCGCTCGTGGAGTTCAGCCGCTACCCCGTGCCGCACGCCCTGCTGGTGGACATCGCGGAGACGATGGACCGCTACGGGCGGCTCACCCTGAGCAAGCACCCCGCCCACGGTCTCGTCCTGACCACCACCGACCGGCCGGTGCTGGAAGAGATCCTGCGGTCCAAGCGGATCATCCCGCTCGTCGGCGCCCGGATCGACCCGGACACCGTGGCCGTGCACCCCTCGGAGCGCGGGCAGATCAAGCAGACGCTGCTGAAGCTGGGCTGGCCCGCCGAGGACCTCGCCGGGTACGTCGACGGCGAGGCGCACCCCATCGAGCTCGCCGAGGACGGCTGGGCGCTGCGGCCCTACCAGAAGCAGGCCGTGGAGAACTTCTGGCACGGCGGCAGCGGCGTGGTCGTCCTGCCCTGCGGTGCCGGAAAGACGCTGGTCGGCGCCGGGTCCATGGCGCAGGCCAAGGCCACCACGCTCATCCTCGTGACCAACACGGTCTCGGCCCGCCAGTGGAAGCACGAACTGGTCAAGCGGACCTCGCTGACGGAGGACGAGATCGGCGAGTACAGCGGTACGCGCAAGGAGATCCGGCCGGTCACCATCGCGACGTACCAGGTGCTGACGACGAAGCGGAAGGGTGTCTACCCGCACCTCGAACTCTTCGACTCCCGCGACTGGGGCCTCATCGTCTACGACGAGGTGCACCTGCTGCCGGCGCCCGTCTTCAAGTTCACCGCCGACCTCCAGGCCCGGCGGCGCCTCGGCCTGACCGCGACGCTCGTCCGCGAGGACGGCCGCGAGTCGGACGTGTTCTCGCTGATCGGGCCCAAGCGGTTCGACGCGCCGTGGAAGGAGATCGAGGCGCAGGGGTACATCGCCCCGGCGGACTGTGTGGAGGTGCGGGTCAACCTCACCGAGTCCGAGCGGCTCGCGTACGCCACCGCCGAGACCGAGGAGAAGTACCGCTTCTGCGCGACGACGGCGACCAAGCGGAAGGTGACCGAGGCTCTGGTGCGCCGCTTCGCCGGGCAGCAGATCCTCGTCATCGGCCAGTACATCGACCAGCTCGACGAACTGGGCGAGCACCTGAACGCGCCGGTCATCAAGGGCGAGACGAGCAACGCGCAGCGGGAGAAGCTGTTCGACGCCTTCCGTGAGGGCGAGATCAGCGTGCTCGTCGTGTCGAAGGTCGCGAACTTCTCCATCGACCTGCCCGAGGCGACCGTCGCCATCCAGGTGTCGGGGACGTTCGGGTCGCGCCAGGAGGAGGCCCAGCGGCTGGGCCGCGTCCTGCGGCCGAAGGCCGACGGCCACCAGGCGCACTTCTACTCGGTCGTCGCCCGCGACACCATCGACCAGGACTTCGCCGCGCACCGGCAGCGGTTCCTGGCGGAGCAGGGGTACGCCTACCGGATCGTCGACGCGGACGAACTGCTCGCGGAGGGCTGAGCCGCCGCCGGGCGCGCCAGCAGGGCCAGCAGGGCCAGCGCGAGCAGCGGGTAGGGCGAGGCGAGCGGCTGCTGCCACCAGGGGAGGTGGAGGTCCAGGTCCCCCCGGTGCGGCACCAGCCAGAGTGTGCGGGCCGCGAAGACGGCGGCGACCGCGCCCGCCGCACGCGGTCCGTGCCCGGCGTGGAGCACGGCGATCAGCGGGACGCACCACACCCAGTGGTGCGACCAGCTGATCGGGCAGATCAGCAGGGCGGTGAGCGCGGTGACGAGGACGCCGCGACGGTCGTCGCCGGCCCGGCGGGCCAGCCACAGTCCCGTCAGCGCGGCCGCCAGCGCGGGCACCGCCCACAGCGGGCCGGGCGCCGGGTCCCCGAGGGCGCGGGCGATCATCCCCTGGAGCGACTGGTTGTCGACGATCCACGCCCTGCCCACGCGGTCGGTCTCGAACAGGCGCCGGGTCCAGAAGCCGACGCTCGCGTCGGGCAGCACGAGCGCGCCCAGCAGGACCGTGCCGGCGAAGGCCGTCGCGGCGGTGGCCGCCTCCCGGTGGCGGCGGGTGAGCAGCAGGTGGACGACGAAGACGGCGGGTGTCAGTTTCACCCCGGCCGCGATGCCGAGCACGATGCCCTTGCCGCGGGCGCCCGGGGGCCGTGTCAGGTCCCACAGGATCAGGCAGACGACGGCGAGGTTGACCTGCCCGAACAGGACCGTCTGGAAGACGGGTTCCAGCCACAGGGCGAGCGCGGTGGCCGCGCCGAGGACGGGCGGCCGCACCGGCAGCCCCGCGAGCCGGCAGGAGAGCCGCACCAGCACGGCCAGCAGCGCGAGGTTCCCGGCGACGAAGACCGCCTTGAGGACGCCGACGGGGAGCAGGGCGGCCGGGACGAACAGGAGCGCCGCGAAGGGCGGGTAGGTGGCGGGCAGCCGCCACTCGGTGACGGTGAACCCGTAGAGGTCCCGGCCGCCCAGCACGGCCGCGCCCTCGGCCCGGTAGACCAGCACGTCGGCCATGGGGGCGTGCGTGCCGACGCACAGCAGACAGAAGGCCAGGACCGAGCAGCCGGCGAGAAGGCCGGCGAGGGGACCGGCGGTCAGGTGCGGGACGAACCGGGCGCGCGGCTCGGTCCGCGGCGACCCGGCGCCCACGGCCGTGCGAGCGGGCTCGGTGCCCTGCTCGGGCACCTCGGACGGGCGGGCGGGCCCGGCGCCGGGGTGCGGGGGCGGGGGGACGGGACGCACGGGAGCGGGGCTCGGGTGCGGGGGTACGGGCTCGGGGTCCGCGGCGGCGGCTCCGAGCGGTCGTCGGACGGTCACTTTCCGTAGCGGCACGAAGTGACCCTAGTGGGCCGAGGTCCCGGCCCCCGCACGCGGCTCACCGCATCGGGCCACCCTCCTACGGCCCGGCGCGCGGGTCACCGCGCCGCAGGCACGAGCCCGCGGGCACGACCCCGCGGGCAGGTCACCACACCGCGAGCAGTCCCCCGCGGGCGGGTCACCACGCCGCGGGGCAGTCCCACGTGCGGGTCACCTGCCGGGGACGCGGGTCCGCGCGGCGGGTCACCGGCGTCGTACGCCCGCTTCCTCGCCGTACTCGCCGAGAAGCACCACTCCGAACGCCGCCTCCGCGAACACCTTCACGGCGCGCAGGGCGTCGCCGAGACGGTGGCGGTGGTGTGTGCCGGAGGAGAGGGCGGTCGCGCCGCGGTGCGGACCGTGAGGGCCGGAGGCTGGGTCGAAGGTCGCTGCGCTCATGTATCCATGGTCGGCTCCCGGGACCCGGATGGCCTCGGCCCATGGACCGAACCTGGGCACGCCCCAGGTACACCCCGGGGGTACCCCTCGTACGCCTCGCGACGGACTCCGACCCCTAGGGACCCGGGGCGGGCGCCCCTGAGGCCGCGGCGACCGGCGCCCGTCGCCGTGCCCGCGGGGCCCCGGAAAAGCATTGGCCCAGGCCGTGCCCCCTCGCCTACAATCTCCGCTCTTGCCCGCCTCCCGTCGTGGAGTGCCGCCGCCCGGCCGGAAACCGGACGGCATCCAGGAGTCACCCACGAGGTACCACTCACGCAGCAGGTTTCCGGAGGCATCGCCTTGTCCACCCCGTCCGACCATCCACTCGGCTCCGACGACCCCCTCTCCCGCGAGCGAAGCCACCTGACCCGGTCCCGCGCCGCGCTGCGCGCGATGCGCGAGGACGTGGAGAACCTCGACATCAGCGACGTCACCGCGAACTGGGTGAACGCCGAGGTTCTGCACCGGCAGATCGACGAACGCATCAAGGCCCTGGCCGATCTCAGTCACACACCGCTGTTCTTCGGGCGGCTCGACTACCTGCACGCCCCGGGCGCCGACCGGGCGGAGGGCGCTGAGGGCGAGCGCTTCTACATCGGGCGACGGCACGTGCACGACGCCGACGGCGACCCGATGGTGATCGACTGGCGCGCGCCGGTGTCGCAGCCGTTCTACCGCGCCTCGAAGAACGACCCGATGGATGTCGGCCTCCGCCGTCGTTTCGGCTACACCGGCGGGGACCTCACCGCGTACGAGGACGAGCACCTCTCCGACCCGGCCGAGGCCGCGACCACCAGCAAGCTGCTCCAGCAGGAGATCGAGCGCCCGCGCGTCGGCCCGATGCGCGACATCGTGGCGACCATCCAGCCCGAGCAGGACGAGATCGTCCGCAGCGGGCTGTCCGGGTCGGTCTGCGTGCAGGGGGGTCCCGGCACCGGGAAGACCGCGGTGGGCCTGCACCGGGTCGCCTACCTGCTGTACGCCCACCGGGAGCGGCTGGCCCGTACCGGCACCCTCGTCATCGGGCCGAACAAGTCCTTCCTGCACTACATCGAGCAGGTCCTGCCGGCCCTGGGCGAGCTGGAGGCGCGGCAGGCGACGGTCGACGACCTCGTCGCGCATGTCGAGGTGCGCGGGAGCGACGGCGCGGCGGCCGCCGTGATCAAGGGCGACGCCCGGATGGCCGAGGTGCTGCGCCGGGCCGTCCGCTCCCACGTGACCCTGCCGACGGAGCCGGTCGTGGTGGTGCGCGGCTCCCGGCGCTGGCGTCTGCCCGCGTACGAACTGGAGGAGATCGTCCGGGAGTTGCTGGACCGGGACATCCGGTACGGCGCCGCGCGGGACGCCCTTCCGCAGCGGATCGCGCACGCCGTGCTCGTCCAGATGGAGCGCTCGGGCGAGGCGCCGGACGACCGGGTGCAGGACGCGGTCGCCCGCAACACCGCGGTGAAGGCCGCGGTCAAGGCGGTGTGGCCGCCGGTCGACCCCGCCAAGCTGGTGCTGCGGCTGCTGTCGGACGCCGATTTCCTCGCCGCGCACGCGGAGGGGCTCCTCGACGAGGCCGAGCAGAAGGAGATCCTCTGGGAGAAGCCGGCACGGAGCGTGAAGTCGGCCAAGTGGTCCTCGGCGGACGCGGTGCTGGTCGACGAGGCCACCGACCTCGTCGAGCGGACGCACTCCTTGGGGCATGTGGTGCTCGACGAGGCGCAGGATCTCTCCCCGATGCAGTACCGGGCCGTGGGGCGCCGCTGCACGACCGGTTCGGCCACGGTGCTCGGGGATCTCGCGCAGGGCACGACCCCCTGGGCGACGCGGAGTTGGGACGAGGCGCTGCGCCACCTCGGCAAGCAGGAGGCCGTGATCGAGGAGCTGACTGCGGGCTTCCGTGTGCCGACGGACGTCATCACCTACGCGTCCCGGCTGCTGCCGCACATCGCGCCCGGGCTGGCCCCGGTGGCGTCGGTGCGTGAGAACCCGGGCTTCTTCGAGGTGCGGGCCAGTTCGGGCGACTCCGACGTCGTCCGGGCCGTCCGGGAACTGCTCGGCCACGAGGGCTCGATCGGGCTGATCGCCGCCGACGCCCGGATCCCCTTCCTGGCCGAGGAGTTGGCGGCGGCGGGGCTGGCGTGTCTCGGCCCGGGCGAGGAGACGACGGCCGAGACCAGGCTGACCCTGGTGCCGGCCTCGCTGGCCAAGGGCCTGGAGTACGACTACGTGGTGCTGGACGAGCCGCGGGCCGTCGTCGACGGGGAGCCGGACGAGCGGACGGGGCTGCGTCGGCTGTACGTGGCGCTGACCCGTGCGGTCTCGGGCCTGATCGTCACGCACGCCGCACCGCTGCCGGAGCAGCTGGGCTAGGGGGGGCGTCCGGATCGGCTCGGACCAGGCCGCGGCGTCCGGTGCGGTGCATCGCAAGGTGGAGGATCACCCGCGTACCGGGCGTACTCGGGTGGTCCGACAACGCGGCGAGGTGCCGCGCCGGGCGTCGCGGACCCGAGCCGATCCGAACGAAGCCCCCTGGACCGGTGGCCCCCGGCGGGACGCGCCGGGGGCCACCGAAATGCGTGCGGGTGCCGCTACTTGAACTTGCGGCTGGTCGCCAGATAGACCTGCTTGGCGTTCTTCCCGAGGCGCGGCCCGGTGATGAACGACTTGCGGTCGCTCAGCGAGTTGTTGGAGACCAGATAGGTCCGGCCGTTGTGCGACATGAACCAGGGGCCGCCCGAGGCTCCGCCGTTCATCGTGCAGCCGATCATGAACTGGGCGGGGACGTTGCGCGCCAGCACGAAGCGCTTGGTCGCGCCCCGGCAGTCGTACATCTTCGACCCGTCGTACGGCGCCTCGGCGGGGTAGCCGCGGACCTTCATGTTCTTGACCTTGTTGGCCGCCGGGGCGTCGAACCACACCGGCAGGGCCGAACCGAGGCGCTCCTGCAGCGACTTGCCGCCGTTCTCGGGCTTCACGTGCAGCACGGCGTAGTCGTAGCCGGCGGCTGCGTTGCCCTGGTGTCCGCCACCGGCGATCCACTGGGAGGACGTGGTCGCCCAGTTCGCCCACCAGATGCCGTACGGGGAGACGGACTTGGCGCGCGGGTCGGTGATCTGCCGGTTGCTCAGCTTCGCGCCGTTGTTGAAGGAGGGGACGAAGGCGATGTTGCGGTACCAGCCGCCGCCCTTGCCCGCGTGCACGCAGTGACCCGCGGTCCACACCATGTTCGACTTGCCCGGGTGCGCCGGGTCGGTGACGACCGCGGCGGAGCACACCATGCTGCCCTGGGGCGAGGTGAAGAACAGCTTGCCGACCGGCGGGGCGTAGTGGTGGTAGGTCGCCTTCACCTTGGTGGCGGCCTTCCGCTTCACCTTGCCGTCGGGCAGGTACGAGGTGGCGCTGCTGCCGGAACCGGAACTGGTGCTGCCCGCCTGGGCGACCGGGATGCTGGCCTTCGCCTGCGCCATCCGCTCCGGCGTCCAGAAGTCCTTGATGTACGGGTTGGCGAAGTCCTCGGCCTTGGAGGCCCAGTCGTCGAAGTCCTTCCAGCCGCCGTTCTTCCACTTGTCCAGGGCGTCGCCGCTCAGGTCGGTGGGGATACCGGCGGGCAGCTTGTAGCCGCCGAGCGAGGTGGACCCGTCGTCGTCACCGGTGTCGACGTTCTTGTCCGCCTGGGCGGACGACGTGGGCTGCGAACCGGCCGCGTCGTCGTCCTTCTTGCTGTCGCAGGCCGTGGTGGTGACCATGATGGCCGCGATCACGGCTGCGGCGGCCGCGAGCGAGCGGCTGCGTATGGATGGCATGGAGCCTTTTCCCCCTGTTGCTGCGTGCGTCGTGTCGCGCGCACCCGCCCGGGCCGCGCGTCCCACGTACGTATTGTCATGACCCGGATCAGACCGGGGCGTCTTCACTATGCACGTCCGGGCCCGCGGGGAGATCGCCGGGGAGCACTCAGCACACAACAACTACGCGGCGGATATGGATCCGTGACCTCGCACCGCCCGCCGGGGGCCGGCGAGAGCGGCGCCCCGCCCGGGCCGGCTACGCGTCCAGGACCGTCCGCCACTGCCGGACCGCGTCCACCGAGACGGGTCCGCTCCAGCCGCCCGGGCGCGCGGCGCCGCCGATGTGGAAGGCGTCGATCCCGGCGGCGCGCAGCCTCGGCACATGGTCGAGGCGCAGCCCGCCACCGACCATGATCCGCGGCTCGTAGCCCGGTTCGCCGCTCCGCGCGGCCTCGGTGGCGAGCGTGGACAGCCCGTCGTCCACGCCCGCCGCGGAACCGGCGGTCAGATAGGCGTCCAGGCCAGGCAGGTCCGCGAGCTGCTTGCGCACGGCGTCACGGTCGGCAGCGCGGTCGATGGCGCGGTGGAAGGTCCAGCGGCAGCCGTCGAGTTCGGCGACGATCCGCTCCACGGCGGCCAGGTCGGCACTGCCGTGCTCGTCGAGGAAGCCGAGCACGAACTCGTCGGCACCGGCCGAGCGCATCTCACCGGCGACGCGTACGAGCGTGTCGACGTCGCCCGCCGCGAAGCCGTCCGCCAGGCGGAGCATCACGCGCAGGGAGATGTCGACGGAGGCCCGAATGCCGGCGAAGGTCTTCACCGGCGGGGTGAGTCCGTCGGCGGCCATGTCGGTGACCAGCTCCAGCCGGTCCGCGCCTCCCGCCTGGGCGGCGACCGCGTCCTCCACGCCGAGGGCGATCACCTCCAGGACTGCGCTCTTGCGCTCGCTCATCGGACCTCTTCCCTCAGGCGGCTACAGGTCTAGTCCAATCCCAGAGTACGCGTCCACGATGTTCTTCGTCCCCTCCGCCCCTGCCGAATCCCGGCCCGGCCCTCGACCGGACGCGCAGCGGGATCGGCGAGGGGCGGAGCCCGTGGGCCCGGTCCGGGACCGGAACGCCGGCGGGCCCGGCCGCGACGGCCGCCGCCGTCAGCCGAAGAGGTTCAGCTCCTCCTCCTTCGCGCCCGCCAGCTCGTACCGGGCCCCGTCGACCGGCCGCCCGGAGCACAGCCGTACGAGCGTGGCGGAGTCACCGAGATACCGGGCCGGTGGCCGGTCCCCCGGCACGCTTCCCAGCCGCAGCGGCTCGTCGACGTCGTCGAGGTCGGCGTGCAGCGGCACGCGCTCCTTCTGCCGGCTGATCCGCACGAGCAGCGTCAGCGCGTACGGCAGCCCCGTGCCCCCGTAGGCCCCGGGCGCGCCCAGCGTCTCGCGCACGTCCCCGGCGTGCACCCACTCGCCGAGCGCGATGCCGTCGAGGACGCCTCCGGCCCCGGCGATCACCGGTCCGGCCTCGGTCATGCCTCGTTCCAGTTCGTCGACGACCTCGCCCGTGGACCAGCCGGCGCGGTCGGCGATGTCGCGGTCGTTGGCCTCGGGACCGAACACCCCGGGCTCGAAGCGGCTCTCGACCACCCGCATCAGCGCGGCCGAGCAGTGCGCGAGCAGGTCCCGCACGCTCCAGCCCGGACACGCGGCCGTCGGCAGCGCGAAGTCCGCGTCCGGGCGGGCGCGCAGCAGCGGCAGCAGCGCGTCGCGCTCGGCGAGCAGGAGCCGCCCGGGGAGTTCGGGGTCCCTCACGTCGTACGCATCTTCAGAAACCATGGCTCCACGCTAGGCACCGCACCCGCGCGACGGCGAGGACAATGACGACACGAACGGGCCGCGCCGGGACCTGCGGGGACCGGCGTGACGGACAGGACCGAGGAGTGGGGCGGGTTGGACGCGATGGACGAGACGGCGGCCGGCGGGCGGCGGCACCCGGCCCACGAGGACCTGGAGATGCGCTGGGAGGCGACGGTCCGGGCCGCCCGCGACACCGGGGGGCACGACCCCCTCGCCGGTGCCGCGCCCTCGCCGCGCCCCTACGCGGCGAACCTGCTGGCCCGCTGGGCGGAACCCCAGCGCCGCTATCACACCACCGATCACCTCGTCGCGGTCCTCGGCCACATCGACGTCCTGGAGGAGTACGCCGAGGACCCGGCCGCCGTGCGGCTGGCGGCCTGGTTCCACGACGCCGTCTACCTCCCCGACCGCTCGGAGAACGAGGAGCGGTCCGCCCGGCTCGCCGAGCGCGCCCTGCGCGAACTGGGCGTCGGCCCGGCCCGCACGGACGAGGTCGTCCGGCTCGTCCGGCTCACCGTCACCCACTCCCCCGCCCCCGACGACCCCGACGGCGCCGTGCTGTGCGACGCCGACCTGGCCGTCCTGGCCGCTCCGCGGCAGGCGTACGCCGCGTACGCGGCGGCCGTGCGCGAGGAGTACGGCTTCGTCCCGGACGACGCGTTCCGCGCGGGCCGCTCCGACGTCCTGCGACAGCTCCTGGCGCTCCCGAAGCTGTTCAGGACGCCCCACGGGGAACGCGAGTGGGAGGAGCGGGCGCGCCGGAACATCGGCGCCGAGCTGGAACGCCTCGGCGCGTGACCGCCCGACCCACCGGGTCCGGCGGGCCCGGTCCGGCGGACCCTGAAGGGCGAGGAGCGGAAAACCGGTTCGACGGTCGGCCCCGGACGACGTACGAAGGGGGCATGCCCCCGATACCCCGCCCGTCGGACCCCGAGCGGCCCGCCGCCTCCGCTCCCGTCCCCGCGTCCGGCCCGGTTCCCGCCGCGCGCCGGCCTCGTATGCCGCTGGCCGTGTACGTCCTCGGTCTCTCCGTCTTCGCCCTCGGCACCAGCGAGTTCATGCTCTCCGGTCTGCTGCCGCCGATCGCGGACGATATGCACGTCACGATCCCGCGGGCGGGCCTGCTGATCTCCGCGTTCGCGATCGGCATGGTCGTGGGGGCGCCGCTGCTCGCGGTGGCGACGCTGCGGCTGCCCCGCCGCACCACCCTCGTCGGTCTCCTCGCGCTCTTCGGGCTGGGCCAGGTCGCGGGCGCGCTCGCGCCGACGTACACGACGCTGTTCGTGTCACGCGTCGTCAGCGCGCTCGCCTGCGCCGGGTTCTGGGCGGTCGGGGCGGCGGTGGCCGTCGCGATGGTGCCGCCGGACAGCCGGGCCCGTGCGCTCTCCGTGATGATCGGCGGGCTGTCGATAGCCAACGTGCTCGGCGTGCCGGCCGGCGCGTTCCTCGGGGGCGGTCTGGGCTGGCGGGCCGCCTTCTGGGCCGTCGCCGCCGCTTCGGCGATCGCCCTCGTCGGGGTCGTCACCCTCGTCCCGCGCATCCCGCTCCCCGAGAAGAGGCCGCGCCTGAGGCGGGAACTGCGGATCTTCCGCGACCCTCAGGTCTGGTTGTCCATCTGCGTGATCGCGCTCGCCGCGGCGGCGGTCTTCTGCGCGTTCAGCTATCTCGCTCCGCTCCTCACCGATGTCGCCGGGCTGGACGACGGCTGGGTGCCGACCGTGCTGGCCCTCTTCGGGGTCGGCGCGTTCATCGGCACGGCGATCGGGGGCCGCCTCGCCGACGCGCACCTCTTCGGCGTGCTGCTCGGCGGTCTCGCGGCCGACACGGTCGTCCTCGTCGCGCTCGCCCTCCTCGGACGGTGGGCGGTCGCCGCCGTCGTGCTCTCCTTCCTCCTCGGCATCGCCTGCTTCTGCACGGCGCCCGCGCTCAACGCCCGCATGTTCAACGTGGCCACGGCGGCCCCCACCCTGGCCGGTGCCACGACCACGGCCGCCTTCAACCTGGGCAACACCGGCGGTCCCTGGATCGGCGGCACCGTCATCGACGCGGGGTTCGGGTACGCGTCGACCGCGTGGGCGGGAGCGGCCCTGGCCGCGGCCGCCATCGGGGTGACCACACTCTCGCTGCGCCTGCACCGCCGCGCGGGGAACGGGAATTCACGGGTCGTGACCGCGGCCGGCACGGCGAACAATTCGGTACGCACGAAGGCGTGAGGGGACCTATCCTCGCCCGCATGGCAGACATGGGCGGGGATCAGGTGTCGGAGGCCGTCGAGGGAAGCGTGGCCGTGCTGCGCGCCGCGGCCGGGCTGGACTGGGAAAGGGCCCCGGCCGGCCGTCTCGCATGGAGCTGCCGGCGGACGGCGGAGCACATCGCCGGTGATCTGATCGCGTACGCGGGGCAGTTGGCCGGGCGGGCCACCGAGGCGTACGTCCCCTTCGAGATCGTGATGGAGGACGGCACCGACCACGCGGGTGTCGTCGACGTGATCGAGACGACGGGCGCGCTGCTGGCCGCCGCCGTGCGCACCACGCCGCGCGAGGCGCGCGCGTTCCATCCGTACCCGTTCCGCAGCGCGAACCGTGAGGGCTTCGCCGCGATGGGCGTCGCCGAGGTCCTCCTGCACACCCATGACATCGCCGAAGGCCTCGGACTCGCCTACGAGCCCCCGGCCGCGCTCTGCGAGGCCGTGCTGACCCGGATCTTCCCGCACGTCCGGCCCGGCCCCGACCACTGGCGCACCCTGCTGTGGGCGACCGGCCGGGGCGACCTGCCGGGCCGCGCCCCGGTCACCGAGTGGCGCTGGAGCAACAATCTGGTGATCGGCACCGAGCGGCTCACCCTCCAGGGAGTCACCCCGGCCGCCGCGGCCGATCTGAGCACGGGTGGCACGGGCGGCTTCGCCTGGATCGAGGGCGGTCCGTTCGAAGGCACCCGGGATGCCGCCGGGATGGTCGTGAAGGCGTACGAGGGCGGGGTGCACCGGCCGGAGTGGGGCATGTTCGTCCTGGTGCGCCGGGAGGACGGCCGTGCGGTCGGCGGCATGGGCTTCCACGCCGCACCCGACGAGGACGGCCGTGCCGAGGTCGGCTACGACCTCGCGGAGCACGCCCGCGGCCACGGCTACGCGACCGAGGCGCTGCGCGCACTGGCCGCCGAGGCCCTGGCCCGCGACGACGTCACGACCCTCTTCGCCGCCATCGACCGGTCCAACACCCCGTCCCAGGGCGTGATCTCACGTGCCGGGTTCACGCGGGTGAGTGAGGACGTGGAGCAGTACGCGTACGAACTGCGCGGCCTGGACCGCTCCTTGCGGCTCTACGCCCGCGAGAGCTGACCCGGCTCCGCGGCCGCCCCGCCGGGGGCCGGTACCGCCGGACCCGCCCGCCTTGTCTGCGTCCATCGGCGCACCCCCGTCCAGCGGGGTGGCGTACCTCAGGCGGATCCGTGGCGTTCCGCACCCCCGGCACCCGCGCCCGCTCCCGATAATGCCTTCACCGCGGCGTGCGCGCCGCGCCGTTGTCGTGGATCGGGGGAACACGATGAGCCGGCACGACCCGCAGCCGCAACCGCCCGGACCGCCCGCGCCGCCGGACCCCGGCCATCTGTTGGCCCGCACAGGGGTGCGGTGGACCATCATCGGTGTGCTGGTCAGCACCCTGCTGACGGTCGTCGGTCTGGTGGTGCAGGCACGGCAGGGCCATGACGACACCGCCCGCGGGGGTTCGAGCGCGGGCTCCTCCGGCACGAACGGCGGCCCCGGCCCGTCCGAGGTGACGCAGCCGGTGACGGCGCCGGCGACGTCACCGGTGACCTCACCGCCCGACGACGGCAGCGGGCTGACCGCCGCCGAGCGCGCGCTGCGCGACTCGCTCAACGGCGACCAGTGGCGCCGCGAGAGCTGCGAGCGCGAGACGGCACCGGGCGCGACGGCCGCGCTGAAGTGCACGGTGACGACGTCCGACGCCACCGCCGGGACCGTCACCACGAAGGCGGACATCGCGCTGTACCCGTCGAGGAGCAAGCTCCAGCAGGTGTACCGGAGTTATGCCGCGAACCTGCCGGAGGGCAACTGCGACCAGACCATGAACGTCCGCGGCACGTGGCACGAGAACGACTCCTCCGCCCCCGCCGGGGACATGGCCTGCTACACCGCCGACACCACCCGGTACGTCATCTTCTGCACGTACTACGACCGCCCGGCCCTGTTCCAGGTCACCGGGGCGGACCCCGCCGCGCTGACCAGCTGGTGGCACACCCTCGACCCGGTGTTCACGGACTGAGGCTCCGGCGGGCTCGGCCCGCCCCGGACTCCCCGGTCACCCGCGCCGCTTGCGCCGGCGCAGCCCCGCGGCGTGCAGCAGGCGCACCACCTCGCGGCTGCTGACCTGCACCGCACCGGCCGCGACGGCGTCCGCGTAGCGGTGTTCCGGGATGTCGTAGTGGTCGCGCTCGAAGGCCCGCCGGGGTGCGCCCAACCCGGCCGCGAACGCGTGCAGTTCGTCGTAGGAGACGTCGCTGATCAGGTGGGACCACCATCGACCGTGCCCGGGCCAGGTGGGCGGGTCGATGTAGACCGTCACGAGGAGGGGCCCCCGCCCGACGCCGCACCCAGCGAGCCCACCGAGGCCACCTTCACGCCCACCTTGTGGCACACCCAGTGCGGGTCGGGCCCCAACTCGGGCTCCACGTCGAGGGCGTGCGGATCGCCGGAGCCGCACACCGGGCACAGCGGCCACCGCCCGTACTTCTCCAGCAGCGCGTCCTGCACGTCCTGGGCGACCAGCCCCGCGACATAGCCCGCGCCCTCCGGCCACTGCTCGACCCACCAGCGGCGCTGCACCACCGACTCCTCCACGAGGCTGACGACGTCCGCCTCGGCGACCTCACCTGCGACCAGGTCGGCGAGTACGAGGGCGCGCGCGGCATGCAGGGCCTGCTCCAGGGGGCTGATGGGGTCCATGTCCCCATTGTGCGCACCCTTGACCGTATGCCCCAAAGGAAAATATCTTTCATCATGTGACCAATGACGTGAAGGAAATTTTCGCGGGAGAGGCGCCGCCCGCCCCCGCCGCCCTCGCGGCCAAGGTGCGGACGCTCGCCCCCTCGATGACCCGCTCCATGCAGCGCGTCGCCGAGGCCGTCGCCGGCGACCCCGCCGGCTGCGCTGCCCTCACGGTCACGGGCCTCGCCGAGCTCACCGGCACCAGCGAGGCCACCGTCGTCCGCACCGCCCGCCTCCTGGGCTACCCCGGGTACCGGGACCTGCGGCTGGCACTCGCCGGGCTCGCCGCCCAGCAGCAGTCGGGCCGCGCGCCCGCCGTCACCGCCGACATCGCGGTCGACGACCCGATCGCCGACGTCGTCGCGAAACTGGCGTACGACGAGCAGCAGACCCTCGCCGACACCGCCGCAGGACTCGACACCGTCCAGCTCGCCGCCGCCGTCACCGCGCTCGCCGCGGCCCGCCGCGTCGACATCTACGGCGTCGGCGCCTCCGGCCTGGTCGCCCAGGACCTCGCCCAGAAGCTGCTGCGCATCGGACTCATAGCGCACTCGCACAGCGATCCGCACCTCGCCGTCACCAACGCGGTGCAACTGCGGGCCAAGGACGTGGCGATCGCCATCACGCACTCCGGCTCCACCGGCGACGTCATAGAACCGCTCCGGGTCGCCTTCGAGCACGGGGCGACGACGGTCGCCGTCACCGGCCGGCCGGGCGGGCCCGTCACGCAGTACGCGGACCACATCCTCACCACGTCCACCGCCCGCGAGAGCGAACTGCGTCCGGCGGCGATGTCGTCGCGCACCAGCCAGCTCCTCGTGGTGGACTGCCTGTTCGTGGGCGTCGCACAACGGACGTACGAGAAGGCGGCACCGGCACTCTCCGCCTCGTACGAGGCGCTGGCGCACCGGCACACCCCTCGCGGCGGCGGATCCCGCTAGCCGGGGAGGGCCGGCCGCACCGGCGCCCGGCCGCGCCTCTTGACCGACGGGGCCCTTCTTCACACAGCACCAGAAGTCGTCGTACCGCACTGGAAAGAGCCGCCCTCCATGACCTCAACCGCCGACGCCTCCTCCAACTACCGTGACTTGCGGGACCAGTTGGACTCGATGACCACCGAGGCGTTCCGCCCCGAACTCGCCGAGATCGACCAGCTGGCCACGCTGGAGATCGCCCGGATCATGAACGGTGAGGACGCGACGGTGCCGACGGCCGTCGCGGCTCAGCTGCCGCTCATCGCCGCCGCCATCGACGACATCGCCGACCGCATGTCCCGCGGCGGCCGTCTCGTCTACGCGGGCGCGGGCACCGCGGGCCGCCTCGGCGTCCTGGACGCCTCCGAGTGCCCGCCCACCTTCAACACCGACCCGTCCGAGGTGGTCGGCCTGATCGCGGGCGGCCCGACCGCCATGGTGACCTCGATCGAGGGCGCGGAGGACTCCAGGGAACTGGCCGCGGCCGACCTGGAGGCACTGTCGCTGACCCCCGACGACACGGTGGTCGGAGTCTCCGCCTCCGGCCGCACCCCGTACGCCGTCGGCGCGGTCGAGCACGCCCGCGCGCGGGGCGCCCTGACGGTCGGCCTGTCCTGCAACGCGGGCAGCCCGCTCGCGGCGGCCGCGGACCACGGCATCGAGGTCGTGGTGGGCCCCGAACTGCTGACCGGTTCGACGCGCCTGAAGTCGGGCACGGCCCAGAAGATCGTCCTGAACATGCTCTCGACGATCACCATGATCCGCCTGGGCAAGACCTACGGGAATCTGATGGTCGACGTACGCGCGTCGAACGAGAAGCTCCGCGCCCGCTCGCGCCGCATCGTCGCGCTGGCGACGGGCGCCCCGGACGAGGACATCGAGCGGGCGCTCGCCGCCACGGACGGCGAGGTGAAGAACGCGATCCTCACGATCCTCGGCGAGGTGGACGCTCCCACGGCCGCCCGCCTTCTGAAGGAGAGCAGCGGCCATCTGCGCGCCGCGCTGGCGGCCACGGCCGGCTGACCAGCACTCTCGGGGAGTGCGCACACCGGACAGCATCACCGCCGAAGCGATCCTGCCCCTCGTGGGCGGCCCCGCGAACGTCGTCTCCGTCGCCCACTGCATGACCCGCCTCCGGCTGGGCCTGCGGGACCGGAGCCTGGTCCAGGAGGCGGCGCTGCGGGCGCTGCCCGCCGTGCTCGGCGTCGTCGCCGACGACGCCACCTACCAGATCGTCCTGGGCCCGGGGACGGTCGCCCGGGTCACCCCCGCGTTCGAGGTCCTGCTGACCGCGGCTCCGGCCGGCGCCGCGGAGCGGCCGGCGGCCGGCGCACCCGGCCGCCCGGCCACCGCCCCGCCCGGCCCCCCGGCGGACAGCACCGCCGGACGGCTGGCGGCAAGGGGCGCGGAGCTGAAGGCCGACCGGCGCCGGCGCAACTCCACACCCGTGCGGATCATGCTGCGCCGGATCGCAGACATCTTCGTCCCACTGATCCCGGCCCTGATCGGCTGCGGAGTCGTCGCCGGCCTCAACGGCCTGCTGATCAACCTCGGATGGCTCCCGGGCATCACCCCGGCGCTGACCGCGATCGCCTCCGGCTTCATGGCGCTCATCCCCGTCTTCGTCGGCTACAACACGGCGAAGGAGTTCGGCGGGACGCCCGTCCTCGGCGGCGCGGTGGCGGCGATCGTGGTGTACGCGGGGGTGGCCAAGGTGACGGTGTCCGGCACGGCGCTGTCCCCCGGCCAGGGCGGCGTCCTGGGCGCCCTGGCCGCGGCGCTGCTGGGCACGTACGTGGAGAAGTGGATCCGCGGCCGGGTCCCGGACGCGCTGGACGTCCTCGTCACCCCTACGCTCACCGTCCTGATCACCGGCCTGGTGACGCTCTACGGCCTGATGTACGCGGCCGGTGAACTGGCCGCGGCCATCGGCACGGCGGCGAACTGGCTGCTCGACCACACGGGCGCCCTCGCGGGCCTGGTCCTGGGCGGTCTGTTCCTCCCCCTGGTGATGCTGGGCCTGCACCAGGCACTGATCCCCATCCACACCACCCTCATCGAGCAGCAGGGGTACACGGTCCTGCTGCCCATCCTGGCGATGGCGGGCGCGGGCCAGGTCGGCGCGGCCCTCGCGGTCTACGTCCGGCTGCGTCACGACACGTCGCTGCGCACGACGATCAGGTCGGCCCTGCCCGCAGGCCTCCTCGGCGTCGGCGAACCCCTCATCTACGGCGTCTCCCTGCCGCTCGGCCGCCCCTTCGTCACGGCCTGCGCGGGCGGAGCCGCGGGCGGCGCCTTCGTCGGCTTCTTCTCGATGCTGGGCGACAAGGTCGGCTCCACGGCCATCGGCCCCTCGGGCTGGGCGCTGTTCCCGCTCCTGAACGGCAGCAGGGGCCCGGTCCTCGCCGCGGCGGTCTACGCGGGCGGCCTGCTGACGGGCTACGTCGTCGGCTTCGCGGCCACCTATTTCTACGGCCTCGCCGGATTGTCGGTGACGCGTGCGAGGGTGGAGCCATGAACCACGCACAGCTGACCGCCCTCGGCCGGGCCCTTCGCGTGCTCGGCGAGCACGGCGACGCGCTCACCGCCGACACGCCCGACGCGAAGCTGCACGAGGTCAAGGCGGACCTGAAGCGGGCGCTGGACCTGCTGGACGAGACGGTGACGACCGCGGCGCCCGCGACGCGCTGCTCCGAGCATCCGAACGGGCCGGTGGACGAGGGCGCCCCCGATCTGTGCCTGCTCTGCGAGACCCGGCGCCGCACCGCCCGCCGCACCGAGGTCAACGACGCGTACGGACGCGCCCGCCGCCCCGGCCCCGACGAGTCCCCCGAGCGCGCCACCTCGCGTTACGGCGTGCGCGGCGACCGCCCCCAGCCCCAGCAGCGCTGGCTCCCGGAAGTGTGGAACGGCCAGGAATGGCAGCTGTGCGGCACCCCGCGCCGCGACCGCCACGAGGCCGAGCGCTATCTCACCGCCGAGCGCAGGACGCCCCACCCGGGCATGGCCTACCGCCTGGTCCACGAGTTCACGGACTACGAGGTCCTGCGCATCTGGGGCACGCCCGTCCGGGTCGACATCGAGCCGATGGGGAATCTGTAGCCCTCGCCCGGCGGCACCGCTTTCCTTCACTCCGAGTATCGACGTTCGGCACACAGCGTGGCCGACCGCTCTCTAACCTGGCCGGAGACGGCACCTCAACAACCCCTCCTGCGCGACAGGGAGTTGCCATGCCAGGACGCCCCAAGGACCTCGACCCGTCCGCGTCGCCCCGGGCCATGATCGGCGCGGAGCTGCGGCACGCCCGCGAGAACGCCGGCCTCAGCCAGGCCGAGCTGGGCGAACCGCTCTTCGTCAGCGGCTCGTTCATCGGCCAGCTGGAGGCCGGGACCCGCCGCCTCCACCTCGAATACGCCGTCCAGATAGACGAGATCCTGAGCACGAACGGCTTCTTCGCCCGCAACTGCAAGGCTCTCGCCAAGTCCAAGTACCCCGACCACTTCGCGGAGGCGGCGGAGGCGGAGGCGATCGCCACGGCGATCAGAGAGTACGCGCCCCTATTGATCCCCGGGTTGTTGCAGACAGACGGGTACGCGCGAGCCATGTTCCGCGGAGGTCGCCCGACCGCCACAGAGGACACCATCGACGACTTGGTCGCCACCCGCCTGGAACGGGCTCGTCTTCTCGACGATCCGACAACGCCCTTGCTGTGGGCGGTTCTGGACGAGGCCGTACTGCGCCGGAAGGTGGGCAGCGCACCGGTCATGGCCGAGGCGCTGCGCCACATCACAGGGCTCGCGCGCAGGCACCGAATCATCGTGCAGGTGCTGCCGTTCACGGCGGGAGCCCACATGGCGATGGAGGGCCCCCTCAAGCTGATGACCTTCGAAGACGCACCCCCGCTCGCCTACCTCCAAGGGCTGGGCACAGGGCGGTTGGAGGACGACCCGGCGTCAGTGGCCCACCACGACCTGACCTTCCACCTTCTCGGGGCAAGTGCGCTCTCGGCGCAGGAATCCCTGGCCCTGGTCGACTCGGTGGCAGAGGATTACGCTCATGTGGAACAGCCTTGATAACGCTCTGAGCGTGCCTACTTGGCGCAAGTCGAGCTACAGCGGAGCAAGCGGCGGCGACTGCCTGGAGGTGGGCGACGGTCACCCCGCACTCGTGCCGGTCCGGGATTCCAAGAACCCTCTCGGTCCGGCACTCACCTTCCGGACCGAGGCGTGGACGGCCTTCGTCGAGAACCTGAAGCGCTGACCACCGGGGTCTGCCGGCCGGCAGACCCCGCTTCAGGTCAGGGCGTTCACGCGCACACGTCGGGGCGGCACCCGCGGCTCACGCGACGGGTGCCGCCCGGGCGGCGCAGGGTCAGCTCAGCGAGCGCAGCGCCGACGCGTCGTACGGCGCCAGCTCCTCGAACCGTCCGTCGAGGACCTTCGCCGCCCACTCCGGGTCCTGGAGCAGCGCACGGCCGACGGCGACGAGGTCGAACTCGTCGCGCTCCAGGCGGTCCAGCAGGTTGTCGAGGCCGGCCACCGGGGCGCCCTCGCCCTGGAACGCCTTGATGAAGTCGCCGTCCAGGCCCACCGAGCCGACGGTGATGGTGGGCTTGCCGGTCAGCTTCTTCGTCCAGCCGGCCAGGTTCAGGTCCGAGCCGTCGAACTCCGGGAGCCAGTAACGGCGGGTGGAGGCGTGGAAGGCGTCCACACCGGCCGCGGCGAGCGGCGTGAGGATCGCGTCCAGCTCCTCCGGCGTCTCGGCGAGCCGCGCGTCGTACGCCTGCTGCTTCCACTGCGAGTAGCGGAAGATGACGGGGAAGTCCGGCGAGACCGCCGCGCGGACGGCGGCCACGATCTCGGCCGCGAACTTCGCGCGCGCCACCGGGTCGCCGCCGTAGGCGTCCGTGCGGCGGTTGGTGCCCTCCCACAGGAACTGGTCGATGAGGTAGCCGTGGGCGCCGTGCAGTTCGACGCCGTCGAAGCCGATGCGCTCCGCGGCGGCGGCGGACTCGGCGAACGCCTCGACGACGTCGTCGAGGTCCTGCTGGGTCATGGCCTTGCCGGTGACGTCCGCCCCGGCCGAGGTGAGGCCGGAGGGGCCGACCGCGGGGGCGTCGGCGAACGGCGGCTCGCCCGCGTTGCGCACCATGCCGATGTGCCACAGCTGGGGCACGATCGTGCCGCCCGCCGCGTGCACGGCGTCGGCGACCTTGGTCCAGCCCGCCAGCTGCTCCGCGCCGTGGAAGCGCGGCACCCGGTCGCTCTGCCCGGCCGAGTCGTGGCCCACGTAGGTGCCCTCGGTGACGATGAGGCCGACGCCCGCGGCGGCGCGGCGGGCGTAGTAGCCGATGACGTCCTCGCCCGGGATTCCCCCGGGGGAGAACATGCGGGTCATCGGGGCCATCACGATCCGGTTGGGGACGGTCAGCCCGTTCAGGGAAACGGGCCGGGACAGGATCTCTGCGGCGCGGGAGGCGGCGGTGTCGCTCACGGAGCGGTCTCCTCGGGTGGGGTCGGAGAGGCGTCACTCTGACGCCGAGCGGGACATTCCGGGTGGTATGTGCACATGCATTAACCACCCCTCCCGGTAAACCCCCGGACCCCGGCCCCGCATTCCGCCGCACCCGCACGGCACCTGTGATCCCGACCACGCCCCGCCGGGGACACAGCCGGACCGCGTACCCGAAAACGCCCGAGGGCGGCACCCTGGAAAGGGTGCCGCCCTCGGAACGAAGGACGGTGATCGACCGGGGTCGATCAGAAGTCCATGTCACCGCCCGGCATGCCGCCCGGAGCGGCCGCGGCGGCCTTCTCCGGCTTGTCGGCGATGACGGCCTCGGTAGTGAGGAACAGCGCGGCGATGGAGGCGGCGTTCTGCAGGGCAGAGCGGGTCACCTTCGCCGGGTCGATGATGCCCTCGGCGATCATGTCGACGTACTCGCCGGTCGCGGCGTTCAGACCGTGGCCGACGGCCAGGTTGCGCACCTTCTCGACGACGACGCCGCCCTCGAGGCCGCCGTTGACGGCGATCTGCTTGAGCGGGGCCTCCAGCGCGAGCTTCACGGCGTTGGCGCCGGTCGCCTCGTCACCGTCGAGCTCCAGCTTCTCGAACACCTGGGAGGCCTGGAGCAGGGCCACGCCACCACCGGCGACGATGCCCTCCTCGACGGCCGCCTTCGCGTTGCGAACGGCGTCCTCGATGCGGTGCTTACGCTCCTTGAGCTCGACCTCGGTGGCGGCACCGGCCTTGATGACGGCCACGCCGCCGGCCAGCTTCGCCAGACGCTCCTGGAGCTTCTCGCGGTCGTAGTCCGAGTCGGAGTTCTCGATCTCGGCACGGATCTGGTTGACCCGGCCGGCGACCTGGTCGGCAGAGCCGGCGCCGTCGACGATCGTGGTCTCGTCCTTGGTGATGACGACCTTGCGGGCACGGCCCAGCAGGTCCAGACCCGCGTTCTCCAGCTTGAGGCCGACCTCCTCGGAGATGACCTCGCCGCCCGTGAGGATGGCGATGTCGCCGAGCATGGCCTTGCGGCGGTCACCGAAGCCCGGAGCCTTGACGGCGACGGACTTGAAGGTGCCACGGATCTTGTTGACGACCAGGGTCGACAGGGCCTCGCCCTCGACGTCCTCGGCGATGATCAGCAGCGGCTTGCCGCCCTGCATGACCTTCTCGAGGAGCGGGAGCAGGTCCTTGACGTTGCTGATCTTCGAGTTGGCGATCAGGATGTACGGGTCGTCGAGGACGGCCTCCATACGCTCCATGTCGGTGGCGAAGTACGCCGAGATGTAGCCCTTGTCGAAGCGCATACCCTCGGTGAGCTCCAGCTCCAGACCGAAGGTCTGGGACTCCTCGACGGTGATGACGCCTTCCTTGCCGACCTTGTCCATCGCCTCGGCGATGAGCTCGCCGATCTGGGTGTCGGCGGCGGAGATGGAGGCCGTGGAAGCGATCTGCTCCTTGGTCTCGACATCCTTCGCCTGCTCCAGCAGCGCGCCGGAGACGGCCTCGACGGCCTTCTCGATGCCGCGCTTGAGGGCCATCGGGTTGGCGCCGGCGGCGACGTTGCGCAGGCCCTCGCGGACCAGGGCCTGGGCGAGGACGGTCGCGGTCGTCGTACCGTCACCGGCGACGTCGTCGGTCTTCTTCGCGACTTCCTTGACCAGCTCGGCGCCGATCTTCTCGTACGGGTCCTCCAGCTCGATCTCCTTGGCGATGGACACACCATCGTTGGTGATCGTGGGGGCGCCCCACTTCTTCTCAAGGACGACGTTGCGGCCCTTGGGGCCGAGGGTCACCTTGACGGCGTCGGCGAGCTGGTTCATACCGCGCTCAAGGCCGCGCCGTGCCTCCTCGTCGAACGCGATGATCTTGGCCATGTGAAGTGGTCCTCCCGGACTGGGGTGGAAAGCTCACAGGACCGCGCTGGCGCCCGCGACGGACGGCCTGCCTGCCTCGTGGTTCCTTGCCCCACCCGGCCTGCGGGCCTCACCGACCCGGTCCTTCGTTGTCACTCTCACCTTCAGAGTGCTAACGCCAATGATTAGCACTCGCCCCTGTCGAGTGCAAGCGGCTCCAGCGGATCCCCAGGTGAACACGGGGGCGCACGGGAGCGGACCACGGGACGGCCCCCGGACCGCGGACAGACCGAAGGGCCCGTACCCCATGGGGATACGAGCCCTTCGTCACGTCGAACAATCAGTCGGCGCGTGCTTCAGCCGGCAGCCAAACGGACCATGTCCGCCTGCGGCCCCTTCTGACCCTGCGAGATCTCGAACTCGACCCGCTGGCCCTCTTCAAGGGTGCGGTAACCGTCCATCTGAATCGCGCTGTAGTGGACGAATACATCCGCACCACCGTCGACCGCGATGAAGCCGTACCCCTTCTCCGCGTTGAACCACTTGACGGTGCCCTGAGCCATGCCTAACTCCCCTATTACTGGCCCTTGCACAGATCCACACTTCGCGGATCCGGGTCAGACCTCACCCCCCAACGGTTGGGGGTGTGCGCCGGAACGCGTCGACCGCGGCTGAATGTATCTGCCCAACTGCCGTCTGCAACAGGTCAATCGGACGAGAATTCTGGGCACGGCCGATCGGGAATATGCGGAGAATGTGCGAAGATTCAGGGCAAGTCGGGCCCCGTAAATGCCATAAACGGCTCAAAAAGGCGGGGCACTTTGGCTACTTCTTGTCGGGTGCCGCACAGGTACTCATATGCGTCCGGCATGAAATGCCAAGCGGGTTCCCCAACTGTACCGTGCTCAACCATGCAGAATTGCCCCCTCCGTTTCTCTCACGGAGGGGGCAATTCGATGAACTCTCGGTGATGGGCATTACCCTCGGTAACGATCTCACTCTCGGTGACGGCAGTCCGCGGGACTCGCGCCCGGCCGCCGGCACGTCACCGCCCGGGCGTCAGCCTCCGGCGACGGCCGGGATGATCGAGACGCCCGCACCGTCCGGCGTCGCCGTCTCGAGACCCTGCTCGAACCGCACGTCGTCGTCGTTGACATAGACGTTGACGAAGCGGCGCAGCTTGCCCTGGTCGTCCAGGACCCGCGCGGAGATGCCCGTGTGGTTGTTCTCCAGGTCGGCGATGACCTCGGCGAGGGTCGCGCCCTCGGCGCTCACCTCGGCCAGGCCGCCGGTGTAGGTACGCAGGATGGTGGGGATGCGGACGTTGACGCTCATGATGCGAGGCCAGCCTCTCGGAAGGAGTCCAGGTTCGGGCGGATGGTCGCGGTCAGGCCGGTGTCCGAGGCCACCGCGTCCAGGGTCTTGAGGCCGTCGCCGGTGTTCAGCACGACCGTGGTCAGGGCCGGGTCGAGCAGACCGTTCTCGATCAGCTTGCGGGTGACGCCGACGGTCACACCACCGGCCGTCTCCGCGAAGATGCCCTCGGTGCGCGCCAGCAGCTTGATCGCGTCGACGATCTGCTCGTCGTTCACGTCCTCCACGGCACCGCCGGTGCGCCGCGCGATGTCGAGCACGTACGGGCCGTCGGCCGGGTTGCCGATGGCCAGCGACTTGGCGATGGTGTCCGGCTTCTGCGGGCGGACGACGTCCTGCCCGGCCTTGTAGGCGACGGAGACCGGCGAGCAGCCCTCGGCCTGGGCGCCGAAGATCTTGTACGGCTTGTCCTCGACGAGGCCGAGCTTGATCAGCTCCTGGAGACCCTTGTCGATCTTCGTGAGCTGGGAGCCGGAGGCGATCGGGACGACCAGCTGGTCCGGGAGCTTCCAGCCGAGCTGCTCGCAGATCTCGAACGCGAGGGTCTTGGAGCCCTCCGCGTAGTACGGGCGCAGGTTGACGTTGACGAAGCCCCAGCCCTCGCCGGCCGGGTCGCCGATCAGCTCGGAGCAGAAGCGGTTCACGTCGTCGTAGTTGCCCTGGATGCCGACGAGTTCGCCGCCGTAGACCGCGGCCATGACGACCTTGCCCTGCTCCAGGTCGTGCGGGATGAACACGCAGGAGCGGAAGCCGGCACGGGCCGCGGCGGCGCCGACGGCGCCGGCGAGGTTGCCGGTGGAGGAGCAGGACAGCGTGGTGAAGCCGAAGGCGCGGGCGGCCTCCAGGGCCTGCGCGACGACGCGGTCCTTGAAGGAGTGCGTCGGGTTGCCGGAGTCGTCCTTCACGTAGAGGCCGCCGGTCACGCCCAGTTCGCGGGCGAGGTTGTCGGCCTTGACGAGCTTGGTCCAGCCGGGGTTGATGTTCGGCTTCTCGGCGACGTCCGCGGGGACGGGCAGCAGGGGGGCGTAGCGCCAGATGTTCGCGGGGCCCGCTTCGATGCGCTTGCGGAGTTCCTCGGTGTCGTAGGCCGAGTAGTCGTACGCGATCTCCAGCGGGCCGAAACACTCCTCGCAGGCGAAGACCGGGCCGAGGGGCACGCGGTGGCCGCACTCCCGGCACGAGAGGGCGGCGGCGGGACCGAGGTCGACGGAGTTCGTGGTGGTTGCAACTGTCTGCGCAGCCATGGAGGCGAGGCCCTTTCTCCTCATCTTCCTCACGACGCATCTCGCCGTGAGACGGATTTGGCACCTTCCCAAGCCGGGAGCCTCGCGGTGCGATCGAGACGTCGATCGGTACGAGACCGGCTGGAGGGTTGCCGGGGCTTCATCGGGCCGTATCCCTCTGCCCCTCTGGATGAGCGGTATTTGATTGTTTGACTATTGAACTGCTTACGCGCCGACGATCCAGGACATGCGATGGTCACCCGCGTTGTTCAAGACTGTAACCGACGGCCAGGACAGTTGAACCTGTCGTCCGAACCGCGAGACGGCCCTAGCCGATCAGCCGCTGCCACGGCGGGCATGCCGATGAGAGCATGTGATCAAACAGTGAGGAGCCGCAGACTGTGCTGGAAGAAGTTGAGCGCTGGCTGGGCACACGCTCCTGGTCCGTGTCCGATCGCCCGCTCCACAAGCTCATGGCCGCGAAACGCGCCACCGGTTCGACGGTCAGCGTGGTCCTGCCCGCCCTCGACGAGGAGGAGACGGTCGGCGACATCGTCGCGATCATCCGCCACGACCTGATGGAACAGGTCCCCCTCGTCGACGAGATCGTCGTCGTCGACTCCGGCTCCACGGACCGCACCTCCGAGGTCGCCGCCGCCGCGGGCGCGCGGGTCGTGCACCGCGACGACATCCTGCCGCGCATCCCGGCCGTGCCCGGCAAGGGCGAGGTGCTGTGGCGGTCGCTGCTCGTGACGAGCGGGGACATCATCTGCTTCATCGACGCCGATCTGAAGGAGTTCTCCTCGGACTTCGTCACCGGGATCGTCGGCCCGCTGCTCACCGAACCGGGTGTGGACCTCGTCAAGGCGATGTACGACCGGCCGCTGACCGTGTCCGACGGTTCCGCGTCCGGCGCGACGGCGGCCGGCCAGGGCGGCCGTGTCACCGAACTCATGGCCCGTCCCCTGCTCAACATGCACTGGCCGCAGCTCGCGGGCTTCGTCCAGCCGCTGGGCGGCGAGTACGCGGCCCGCCGCTCCCTGCTCGAACAGCTGCCGTTCCCCGTCGGGTACGGCGTCGAACTGGGCATGCTCGTCGACGCGCTGCACCTGGTGGGTCTGGACGCCCTCGCCCAGGTCGACGTCGGCGTCCGCAAGCACCGCCACCAGGACGGCCAGGCGCTCGGCCGGATGGCCGCCGCCATCTACCGCACCGCACAGCTCCGGCTGGCCCGCGGGCACCTGGTCCGCCCGGCCCTCACCCAGTTCGAGCGGGGCGAGGACGGCTTCGAGCCGCGCACCTACTCCGTCGACACGGAGGAGCGGCCACCGATGGCGGACATCGCCGAATACCAGTCACGCAAAGTGGCATAGCCCCGGTCTGCGAAAACACGGAGTGACCGACTCCGCCGGTCGTATACGGCCTGTTCGTACCGTCGTCCGTACGTTTGAGCGTTTCCGGGCCGGGCTAGGTTGAGGCGTATGGCTTCCACGGCTTCTGCGCAGGGCGCTGCCCACCGCATTCTCGTCGCGTCCAACCGCGGCCCGGTCTCGTACGAGGTGCGCGAGGACGGTTCGCTGCACGCCAGGCGGGGAGGCGGCGGGCTGGTCTCCGGCCTCTCCGCGATCGGTCCGGACGCGGGCGCCCTGTGGGTGTGCTCGGCGCTCGGCGACGGCGACCGCGAGGCGGTGCGCCGCGGGGTCGCCGAGGAGGGCGTGCGCATGCTCGACATCGACGCCGAGGTGCACGCCGGCGCCTACAACGGCATCGCGAACTCGGTCCTCTGGTTCGTGCACCACATGCTCTACCAGACGCCCCTGGAGCCGGTCTTCGACGCGGAGTTCCGACGCCGGTGGGCCGCCTACGAGACGTACAACCGCGCGTTCGCCGAGGCCCTGGCCGACGCCGCGGCCGAGGGCGCCGTGGTGATCGTGCAGGACTACCACCTGTGTCTGGTGCCCGGCATGCTGCGCGAGCTGCGCCCGGACCTCAGGATCGGCCACTTCTCGCACACGCCCTGGGCCCCGCCGGAGTACTTCCGGATGCTGCCGGACGACGTCCGCGCCCAGCTGGTGTGGGGCATGCTCGGCGCCGACCGGCTCGGCTTCCTCACCTGGCGCTGGGCCCACGCCTTCATGATCTGCGCCGGACAGACCGACGGCGAGCGGATCTTCCCCAGCTGGCCGAGCGGCGACCCGCGCAGGGCCGTCGATCACACCCCGACCGGCCGCCCTCCGCTGCGGTCCACCGAGATCGGTGTGCACGGACTCGGCGCGGACGCGGACTTCCTGCGCCGGCGCGCGCACGAACCGGACGTCGACGAGCGGATGGCCGCGCTGCGCGAGCAGATCGGCGAGGGCCGCAGGACCATCGTGCGGGTCGACCGGACCGAACTGTCGAAGAACATCGTGCGCGGACTGCTGGCGTACCGGCAGCTGCTCGACGACCACCCCGAGTGGCACGAGCGCGTCGTGCACGTCGCCTTCGCGTACCCCTCGCGCCAGGACCTGGCCGTCTACCGCGACTACACCGCCGAGGTGCAGCGGCTCACCGAGGACATCAACTCCCGGTACGGGAAGCCGGGATGGACCCCGGTCGTGCTGCACGTCAAGGACGACTTCGCCCGGTCGCTGGCCGCCTACCGGCTCGCCGACGTGGCCCTCGTCAACCCGATCCGCGACGGCATGAACCTCGTCGCCAAGGAGGTCCCCGTCGTCTCCGACGAGGGCTGCGCGCTGGTGCTGTCCCGGGAGGCCGGCGCCTTCGAGGAGCTGCGCGAGGACGCGATCGAGATCAATCCCTTCGATGTGACCGGTACCGCGCGGGCGCTGCACGAGGCGCTGACCATGCCGGCCCACGAGCGGGCGGAGCGCACCAAGCGGCTGGCCGCCGCGGCGACCGCACTGCCGCCCTCCCGGTGGTTCCTGGAGCAGCTGCACGCGCTGGAGGCACTCGGCGGCACTCAGCCGAGCTGAGCCGCCAGCGCCGCCAGCAGACGTACGACGCCGCCCGGGCCGTCCACCACCGTGTCGGACCGGTCGGCCAGTTCGGCGACCTCGGAACTGCCGCTGCACACGAGAAGGCCGGGGACGCCGTCGGAGCGGAGCTTGTCGACCGCGGCGAACGCCGGCAGGTCGCCCAGGTCGTCACCCGCGTACAGCACGGACTCGGCGCCGATCTCACGGGCGTACTCCAGGAGCGCGACACCCTTGTCCATGCCCGGCGGGCGCAACTCCAGGACCATGCGGCCCGGTTCGACGATCAGGCCGTGCCGGGTCGCCAGGTCGGTCAGCGGCTCGCGCAGGGCCTCGAAGGCGGCCTGCGGATCGCTCGCGCGGCGGGTGTGCACGGCGACGGCGCGGCCCTTCTCCTCGATCCAGGTGCCCTGCCAGGCGCCGACCCGGTCGAGCACGCCGGGCAGCTCGGCCCGGACGGCGGCGACGCCGGGGTGCGGCGCGGGGGCGGTGACCGTGCCGCTCACCGCGTCCCAGCGCTCCGCGCCGTAGTGGCCGAGGACCACCAGGTGCTCCAGTCCCGGCACGTCCGCGAAGCCGCCCTTGCGCACCGCGACCCCGGCCGGGCGGCCCGTGATCACGGCGACGGAGGCGACCTTGGGGGCGAGCGCCGCGAGCGCGGGGACCGCGTCCGGGTGGGCGCGGGCCTGGTCCGGGTCGGGGACGATCGGGGCGAGTGTCCCGTCGAAGTCGAGGGCGATCAGGGCCCGGCCGGGCCGGGCGAGGATGGCGTCGAGGCCGTCGCGTCCCGCGGGGGTCGCGGGCGTCGGCAAGGAGTCCGGGGATTCCGTAGGGCTGCCCATGGGACGACCCTATCCACGGACGGGCGGGCTCACCCATGGCTGATCGCGACACGTCCGCGCCGGGCCCGGCCGTCGTGCCCCGCCCCACGGCCGCCCGCGGACCAGGGACCCCGCCCTCGGGGTCCTGTCCGGGCCGGGTCCGCGGGTTCAGCGCTCCGAGCGGCGGGAATCGCGCACCCGGCGGAGCCGGTTCACCGTGACCGGGTCGTGGGCCAGGGCGCGGGGGTCGTCCAGGAGGGCGTTGAGCAGCTGGTAGTAGCGGACCGGGGCCAGGCCCAGCTGCTCCCGCACCGCCCGCTCCTTCGCGCCGGGACCGGAGAAACCGCGCCGCTCCATGGCGAGAATTCCCCGCTCGCGGGCGCTGAGCTCATCCATGCCGTCCATGCACAGCACCGTAGCCCTCGGCACCGACACCGACGCCGAGACCGAGACCGAGACCGCCAGGGGATCCCCTAGCCCTGGCTCTGCGCCGCGCTGTCGGCCGTGGTCGCGGCGATCTGGAGCGAGCCGAGGATTCCGGCCGGGCTGCCCCCGGGGCTCACGGCCTTGGCGATCTGCTTCTTCACATCGGCGCTGACACCGGCCCAGGAGGTCTTGCCGACCGGGTAGAGCACGGCGGTGGGGAGCTCCTCCAGGAAGGGGGCGAGATCCTCGTCGTCCTTGTCCGCGGCCATGGTGTCGGACGCGGACGACGTCACCGGCAGCAGGTCGTACTCGTGGGAGAAGGCGAGCACGTTCTTGTCGTCGTAGACGTAGTCGAGGAAGTCGCCGACCTGCTCGCCGTGGCCGTTCTTCTTGAAGGCCATCATCCAGTCGGCGACGCCCATGGTGGCCTTGGCCCTG
Organism: Streptomyces sp. NPDC025784; assembly: GCF_055558435.1. NCBI lineage: Bacteria > Bacillati > Actinomycetota > Actinomycetes > Kitasatosporales > Streptomycetaceae > Streptomyces > Streptomyces sp. NPDC025784. The sequence continues at coordinate 148,715 of NZ_JBVHMN010000007.1, read as the reverse complement.
CCGTCGACGCCGGGCATCGGCACCATGCCGAACTTCACGCCCTTCGCGGCGGCCGTCTTCATCAGCGTGGGGTGCCCGCTGAGCATGCCGACCTCACCGCGGGTGAAGGCCGCGAACGCGTCCGCGCGGTTCAGCTTGGCAGGTGCGACGGGTCCGGTCAGGCCCTTGCCGACCAGTTCGTCCTTGAGCCAGTCGAACGTGTCGACGTTCTGCGGGGAGTCGATGGAGTACGTGCCGACGTCGTCGGTGTAGCCGTCGCCGCCGCTCAGCAGCCACTGCATCGTCTCGGCCTGCGCCTCCTCGGGGCCGAGGGGCAGCGCGTACGGGAACTTCACGCCCTTGGCCTTGAGCGCCCTGGCGTCGGCCGCGAGCTCGTCCCAGGTCTCCGGGGGCGTCAGTCCGGCCTGCGAGAACAGCGTCTTGTTGAAGAAGAGCAGGCGCGTGGAGGCCGCGAAGGGCATGCCGTACTGGGTCCGGTCCATCTCGCCCGCGTCGGTGAGCTGCGACTCGAAGTTGGCCTGGACGGGTATGGAGAGCACGTCGTCGACCTTGTAGAGCTGCCCCTTGGACGCGTAGTCGGCGTACGCACCGATCTGTGCCATGTCGGGTGCGTGGCCCGCCGCGACCATCTCCTTGACCTTGCGGTCCACGTCGGTCCAGGGGTAGACGCTGACCTCCACCTGGACCCCCGGGTGGCCGGCCTCGTACGCGTCGACCAGCTTGTCCCAGTACTTCTGGGAACTGTTGGCCTTGGAGTCGCCGTAGTCGGCGGCCACCAGTCTGAGCGTGACGTCCGAGGAGCCGCCCGGGCCGCCGCAGCCCGCGAGGGTCGCCGTCATGCCCAGGGCGCACGCCACCGCGATCAGTCCTGTCCTACGCCGCTGCACTGCGTTGCTCTCCCCAACCCCGGGACCGTCTCCGGCCGTCGCTTTGCTTCTGCGTCCGTTGCATCCGTCTCGGAATGCGGATACAAGGTCTACACCACGTGAGTGGACTAGACCTCTCCTGGGGTAAGGGGCGACACTGTCCCCCGTGAGACACGTCATCGCCCTCGATGTGGGCGGCACCGGGATGAAGGCCGCCCTCGTCGGCGCGGACGGCGAGCTGCTCCACCAGGCCCGCCGCGCGACCGGCCGGGAACGCGGTCCGGAGGCGGTCGTCGAGTCGATCCTCGGCTTCGCCGCCGAACTGCGCGCGCACGGCGAGGAGCAGTTCGGCCAACCCGCGGTGGCCGCCGGAGTCGCCGTCCCCGGCATCGTCGACGCCCGCAACGGCATCGCCGCCTACTCCGCGAACCTCGGCTGGCGCGACGTGCCGCTGCGCCGTCTGCTCGGCGACCGCCTCGGCGGCGTGCCCGTCGCCCTCGGGCACGACGTACGCACCGGCGGACTCGCGGAGGGACGCATCGGCGCGGGACAGGGCGCCGACCGTTTCTTCTTCGTCCCGCTGGGCACCGGCATCGCCGGGGCCATCGGCATCGACGGCGGCGTCGAGGAGGGCGCGCACGGCTTCGCGGGCGAGATCGGCCACATCGTCGTACGCCCCGGAGGGACCCCGTGTCCGTGCGGGCAGCGCGGCTGCCTGGAGCGCTTCGCCTCCGCGGCGGCCGTCAGCCAGGCCTGGGCCGAGGCATCGGACGACCCCTCGGCGGACGCGGCCGGCTGCGCGAAGGCCGTGGAGGCGGGCGACGCCAGGGCGGTCGCCGTGTGGCAGGAGGCGGTCGACGCGCTCGCCGACGGCCTCGTCACCGCGCTCACCCTGCTGGACCCGCGCACACTGATCATCGGTGGCGGGCTCGCGGAGGCGGGGGAAACCTTGTTCACACCGCTGCGTGCCGCCGTCGAACAGCGCGTCACCTTCCAGAAACTGCCGTCCATCGTCCCGGCGGCCCTCGGCGACACCGCCGGCTGCCTGGGCGCGGGCCTGCTTGCCTGGGATCTCCTCGCCACCGGCTCCACCGACACCATCGACCGCTCGGAGGTAACCACCTGATGGCCCCTAGCAAGGTTCTCGCCGGCGCCCGGGTGGTACTGCCCACCGGGATCGTGGACGGCGGCCGCGTGATCGTGGACGGCGCGCGGATCGCCGGGAGCGCTCCCCCGCAGCACGAACACCTGGACCTGTCCGGTCACTGGCTGGTCCCCGGCTTCGTCGACATCCACAACCACGGCGGCGGCGGCGCGTCCTTCACCTCGGGGACGGTCGAGGAGGTCCTCCGGGGCGTGCACACGCACCGCCTGCACGGCACCACGACGGTCGTCGCCTCGACCGTCACCGGTGACATGCACGGCCTCGCCCAGCGCGCCGGGATGCTCTCCGAACTGGCGGAGCAAGGGGACATCGCCGGCATCCACTTCGAGGGCCCGTTCATCTCCCCGTGCCGCAAGGGCGCGCACTCCGAGGAACTGCTGCGCGACCCGGACCCCGCGGAGGTCCGCAAGCTGATCGACGCGGCGCGCGGCCGGGCGAAGATGGTCACCCTCGCCACCGAACTCCCGGGCGGCATCGACTCCGTACGCCTGCTGGCCGAGCACGGGGTGATCGCGGCGATCGGGCACACGGACGCGACGTACGAGCAGACACGGGACGCCATCGACGCGGGCGCGACCGTGGCGACGCACCTGTTCAACGCGATGCCCGCGCTCGGCCACCGGTCGCCGGGCCCGATCGCGGCGCTCCTGGAGGACGAGCGGATCACGGTCGAGCTCATCAACGACGGCGTGCACCTGCACCCCGCCTCGCTGGAGCTGGCGTTCCATCACGCGGGCGCCGACCGGGTCGCGTTCATCACCGACGCGATGGACGCGGCGGGCTTCGGCGACGGCCGCTACATGCTCGGCCCCCTGGAGGTCGAGGTCGCCGACGGCGTCGCCCGTCTCGTGGAGGGCGGCTCGATCGCGGGCTCGACCCTCACCCTCGACCGCGCCTTCCAGCGTGCCGTCACGGTCGACAGGCTGCCCGTCGAGGGCGTCGTGGCCGCCCTGTCCGCCAACCCCGCCCGTCTGCTCGGCCTGTACGACAAGGTGGGCTCGCTGGAGCCGGGCAAGGACGCCGACCTGGTCGTCCTCGACTCCGACTTCGCCCTCAAGGGCGTCATGCGCAGGGGTGAATGGGTGGTCGATCCCCAACTGGGATGATTCACGACCTCGTTGCCGCACGGCGGTTGGCCCGGGGGTCTGGGCCGACCGCCGTTGTCTTTGGCATGATCGAACCGCCGGAACAGCCGGCAGGCGCTCAGTCGGCGTCCATTCCATGAATTTCTTCGGGGGAGGTCGTCCCAGGTGATCCTCACGGTCACGCTGAACACCGCTCTCGACATCACCTATCGCGTGCCCTCCCTGCGACCGCACTCCTCGCACCGGGTGACCGAGGTGACCGAACGGCCCGGCGGCAAGGGTCTGAACGTGGCCCGGGTGCTCGCCGGCCTCGGCCACCAGGTGACGGTCACGGGATTCGCCGGCGGCGCCACGGGTCACACGGTGCGCGAACTGCTCTCGCGGACGGCGGGTGTGGTGGACGCGCTCCTGCCGGTGACCGGCTCGACCCGCCGCACGATAGCCGTGGTCGACGCCGCCACCGGCGACACGACCCAGCTCAACGAAACCGGCCCGGCGATCACCCCCGCCGAGTGGTCGGCCTTCCAGGCGGCGTACGAGCAACTGCTGTGCTCCGCCTCCGCGGTGGCCCTGTGCGGCAGCCTGCCGCCCGGAGTGCCCGTCGGCGCGTACGCCCAACTCGTCCGCACGGCACGCGCGCTGGCGGTCCCGGTGCTGCTGGACACCGGCGGCGAGCCGCTGCGCCGCGGGGTCGCCGCCCGGCCCGACATAGTCAAGCCGAACGCCGACGAGCTCGCCGAACTCACCGGCTCCCACGAGCCGTTGCGCGCGACCCGGGACGCCCGTCGCCGCGGCGCCCACGCGGTGGTCGCCTCCCTCGGCCCGGACGGACTCCTCGCCCACACCCCGGACGGTCACTGGCGGGCGGCCCCGCCGGTCCGCGCCCGCGGCAACCCGACCGGTGCGGGCGACTCGGCCGTCGCCGGCCTCCTGTCGGGCCTCGTCGAGGGCCTGCCCTGGCCGGCCCGGCTGAGCCGGGCCGTCGCCCTGTCCACGGCGACCGTGACGGCGCCCACCGCGGGCGATTTCGACCGCGCGGTCTTCGAGGACCTGCTCGGCCGGGTCACGGTGACCCCCGAGGCCAGCGCGGCGTAATCACCCCATACTCCGCAGACGATCACGTGTTCGTTAAGATCGTCGGCGACCACGGATCACCTGACCAGTGATCTGTCTCTCATGGGGGTAATACATGTACACAGTGAAGAAGTTCGCCCGTCTCGCGGCCGTGGGCGCCGCCTCGGTGGGCCTCGCCTTCTCCTTCGGTCCCACGGCTTCTGCCGCGGAACAGGCGGGCGTCTGGATGCGGGACGGCCATGCCTTCACCATCCGCACCAGCGCGAGCACGACCGCAGCCAAGATCGTGACCGTCACCAGTCCCGATACCCGGGTTCCCTGCACCACGACGCCGTGCAGGCGGAACGACAGCGGCGGTGCGTACACCTGCTGGACCGGCGGGCCCCGGGACAACGACTGGGTCAAGGTGCGCTGGGCGGGCAGGACCGGCTGGGTGGCCATCATGTGCGTCGAGGGCGGCCGCATCTGACAAGAGTGACCCGAGGCGGTCGGTACGCGTGTGCGCGCCGACCGCCTCGGGTCACTGTGGTGCCTGCGGGGACCGCGAGGGGCCCCTACTTGTCGACCTTGCCGGCCTTCAGGTACAGCTGGTCGAGCAGGACGTTGCAGCTGTCGCCGGCGCCGCACGAGATGGAGATCGTGTTGGTGCCCTTGTTGAGGGTGGGCCACGCGAAGGTCTTCGTCCAGCCCTTCGCGAAGTCGCCGTCGGCGGCGTGCCGGTAGTTCTTCATGCTCAGCTTGCTGCCGAACGGCTTGCCGTTGACGGTGAGCGTCATCGCGGAGTTGGGGCCCGCCGTGCTGTAGTGCGCGAAAAGCGTGTAGATGCCGTCCTTGGGGATGCCGTTGACGGTCCAGGTGACCTGGGCTCCGGGGGTGTTCAGGCCCGTGACATAGACACCGCCGTCCGACTCGGCGCCCTCGACGTCCGAGGCCGTGGTGACTCCGGCGCCCAAATTCATGGCCTTCGCGTCGATCTTCGGAAGCTCCGTCTCGGAAGCGGGCGCCGTGGCGGACCGGCTCGGTGCGGCGCTCTCGGAGGACGACGTGGCCGGGTCCGCGCCGCCGTCGTCCTTGGCGTCGTCGTTCGAGTCGCCGCCCATCATGGCGATGCCGATGCCGATGACGACGGCCGCGACCACGGCGATCGCGCCGATCAGCAGGCCCTTGGTGTTGGGGCCGCGGCCACGCCCGCCACCGTCGCCGGGCAGCGGCGTCCGGGTGGTGGGCGCACCGCCGGGGACGGTCTCGGGGGCCGCGTAGTACGGGTTCGGCTGACCGTAGCCCTGCTGCTGCGGGACCTGGCCGTACTGCGCGGTCGCGGCCTGCTGGCCGTACTGCGCGGTCTGTGCCTGCTGCCCGTACTGGCGCTGGCCCACCGGTCGCGTCCGGTTGACCGAGCCCGGGTAGCCGTAGCCGCCACCCCCGGTGGGCGGGGTGGCTCCGTTGGCCTGACCGTCGGCGTACAGGTAGCCGAACGGGTCGTCGTCCTCGGGCGTGCTCGCGCCGTTGTCGCCGGGCGTCATCCCTTGGTCTCCTCAGCAGATGCGGTACACGGTGAATGGCGAGCCTACCCGCTCTCGCTGGTCCAAACGGGGGGTCTTCACCGCATCAACCCACTGACCTGCGTTTTATCCGGCACGCCGATGTTGTTTGGGACGAGACCGTTTCTCGACGTACATCCGTTCGTCAGCGGATTTCAACACCTCGTCCGCCGTCATCCCGCAGTGTGCCCATCCGATGCCGAAACTGGCGCCCACGCGGACGGCCCGCCCGTCGATCCGGATCGGCGGGATGATCGCGTTCCGCAGCCGTACGGCGAGGTCCTGCGCGTCCGCCCGGCCGAGTCCGTCGGCGAGCACCACGAACTCGTCACCGCCGAGCCGGGCGACCGTGTCGCCGTCGCGGACGCCGCTGGTGAGCCGCCGCGCCACCTCGATGAGTACCGCGTCGCCCGCGTTGTGCCCGAAGCGGTCGTTGATCGACTTGAAGCCGTCGAGGTCGCAGAAGAGCACCGCGAGCCCCTTGGTGCCGTCGTCGGTCTCGCCCTCGGGCGCCACCGTGTGCACGTGGTGGTCGAAGGCGTCGTAGGCCTCGGGGCCGGAGCGGAAGTCGAAACCGTGGCCGTTGCCCTCGTAGGCGGGGTGGGCGTGCCCGTCGAAGGCGCCACTGCCGTCGTAGCCGCCGTTCGCGGCGGCCGGCAGCTCCGTGTACTGGCCGTGCCCGTACGCCGCGTCCAGGGAGGCGACGGCGCCGGGCGGCAGGGACTGCGGGCGCTGGCAGAGGCGGGCGCCGAGCCGGGAACGCAGCTCCGCGGAGTTGGGCAGGCCGGTCAGCGCGTCGTGCGAGGCGCGGTGGGCGAGGTGGAGCTCGCGGCGCTTGCGCTCCTCGATGTCCTCGACGTGGGTGAGCAGGAAGCGGGGGCCGTCCGCGGCGTCCGCGACGACGGAGTTGCGCAGGTGGACCCAGACGTACGTGCCGTCGCGGCGGCCGAGGCGCAGCTCGGCCCGGCCGCCCTCGGCGGACGTCCTGAGCAGGGTGCCGATGTCCTCGGGGTGCACGAGGTCGGAGAAGGAGTAGCGGCGCATCGCGGAGGCCGGGCGGCCCAGCAGACGGCACAGCGCGTCGTTGGTGCGCAGGATGCGGCCGTGCTGGTCGCCGCCCATCTCGGCGATCGCCATGCCGCTGGGCGCGTACTCGAAGGCCTGGCGGAAGGACTCCTCGCTGGCGCGCAGGGCCTGCTGCTCACGCTCCAGGCGGACCAGGGCGCGCTGCATGTTGGCCCGCAGCCGGGCGTTGCTGATCGCGATGGCGGCCTGGAAGGCGTACATCTGGAGCGCCTCGCGACCCCAGGCACCGGGGCGCCGGCCGTTGCGCGGACGGTCCACGGACAGCACGCCGATCAGCTCGCCACCGCCGGTCGAGCCGGAGGCGCCGGGCGAGTACATCGGCGCGAAGAGACGGTCGGAGGGGTGCCACTCGTCCTCGAAGCGGGGCGCGGGTCCGTCGGTGTACCACTGCGGGACGTCGTCCTCGTCCAGGACCCAGCCCTCGGTGTGCGGTATGAACCGGAGGTCGCCCCAGGCCTCGCCCATGGTGAGCCGGCGGTCCCAGGAGGCGCGGGACCCGACGCGGCCGGTGATCAGGGCCTCGGCGGCGGAGTTCCCGGCGAGCGCGGCGACGACCAGGTCGCCGTCCTGGCGCACGAGGTTGACGCACGCGAGCTCGAAGCCGAGACCGGTGACCACGCCGTCCGCGACGGTCTGCAGCGTGTCGGCCAGGCTGCGGGCGGTGTTCATGTCCGCCATCACCTGATGCAGCTGCCGCAGGGTCGCCAGACGGACGTAGGGCTCCGACTCGGTCTCCATTCGCCCTCCCCCCTCGTCGAGACCTCGCAGCAACTCCAGGGTTCTCTCGGCGTACCAGGTGCTCTTCGTGCTCTCGCGCTTACGACTGGGTGTACCGCTCGGTGGACTGCCGGGTGCTTTCCCACGTACTGCTTGGTAGCTTCGTGCTCAGCTTCCCCGCCACTGAATCACAGCGCGCTCCCCACTCGGTACACAGGGTCAACAAAATATGGCACCTGTGACTCAAGTCACAGCTGAAGATGAACAATTGAGTGGGGTTTCTGCATTTTCACCGTGCGTTTCCTGAACGCATGGTGGGGAGCTGTGCCGACACTGTGAGCGATTGTGGCCGGGCGCCGCGCGAACGTGTGCGGTCGCGATCTCCGTCTCCGGTCCTAGGACCTGTCTCGGGCCGGGGGCCGATGCGCCGCCCGGGAAGCGGAGACTAGCGTTTCGGCGTGCTGAAGACTTCCCCTGCCGCTCCACCCTCCGCATCCGGGCATGCTGAGGGGGTGAGCAACGACGAGTTCCGCGCCGCCATGACCCGGCTGGCCGCAGGCGTGGTCCTGGTGACCGCCCACGAGCCCGCGCTGGACCCGGAGGGCCCGGGCGGCGAGGACGTCGGCATGACCGCGACGGCCTTCATGTCCGTCTCGCTGGACCCGCCCCTCGTCCTGGTCAGCCTGCGCGAGGGCTCCCGCATGGACGACCTGCTCGCCGAACAGCCGATGTGGGCCGTCTCCGTGCTCTCCGAGAGCCAGCGCCACATCGCCGGCCGCTTCGCCATGAAGGGCCGCATCAGCGACCGGCTGCTCTTCGAGGACATCCCGTACGTGCGCGGCAAGGAGGCCGGGGCACCGCTGGTGGGCGGCGCCCTGGCGACCCTGGAGTGCCGCACCGAGCAACGGTTGGCCGCCGGGGACCACACCCTCGTCATCGGCCGCGTGCTCACGGCCGAGGTGCCGAGCGCCGACGGAGGACCGCTGACGTACTTCAAGGGCCGCTACCGGCAGCTGGGTTAGCGCCCGCACGGCGGACGGCGTCGGCGTCGCCCCCGCACGGGTGGGACGGTCAGCGCTCCAGGACGGTGACGTCGAGCGCGGCCAGCCGCTCCGGGTCGTTGAGGATGTCGATCACGGCGATCCGGCCGTGCACGACCGTGAAGGCGAGAACACTGGTCAGGTGCCCGTCGGTGATGCCCACGACACCCGCGACGCCGTTGACGAGGGCGGGCCGCGCGGAGTGCGCGAGATGGGCGAAACCGATGGCGCCCGAGGCCACGGCGACCGCACCGGTCGTCACACCGCCCTCCGACCGCGCCACGACGTCCGGGTCGAGCACCGCGACGAGCGCGTCGAAGTCGCCCCCGCGCGCCGCCGCCAGGAACGCGTCGACCGCCTCCCGCTGCTGTGCGAGATCGGCGTCGGGCGCGGGCGCCCCGCCCTGCACCCGACGCCGGGCCCGGCTGGCGAGCTGCCGGGACGCGGCCGGCGTACGGCCCACGAGGAGCGCGATCTCCTCGAACGGCACGGCGAACAGGTCGTGCAGCACGAAGGCGAGCCGCTCGGCCGGCGTCAGCGTCTCCAGCACCACCAGCAGGGCGATGCCCACCGAGTCGGCGATCAGCGCCTGCTGTTCCGGGTCGACACCGCTGACGGGGCTGAGCACCGGCTCCGGCATGCGCACCCCGGGCCGGTCCTCCAGAGGCTCCTCGCCGCGGGCCCGGCGGGAGCGCAGCATGTCCAGGCAGACCCGTCCGACGACGGTCGTCAGCCAGCCGCCGAGGTTGTCGACATGGCCCGCGTCGGCCCGGCTGAGCTTCAGCCAGGCCTCCTGCACGGCGTCGTCGGCCTCGGTGAGCGAGCCGAGCATGCGGTAGGCGACCGCGCGCAGATGACCGCGGTGCGCCTCGAACCGCTCGGCCAGGAACTCGTTCCCTCCGGGGGCCGGCCCGGTCGGCCCCGTCGGCTCGCCGGCTTCGCTCATCTCGCTCATGGGTCCCGTCTCCTCGTCGCCGTCCGTCACAGCCATGACGGATCGCGGGACGCGAATGTGACGCGGGCCGTCGGGCCGTTGCGTCCGGGACCCGGCGGGGGTCAGGACCAGTCGCGACCGGAGCGCCCGCGCTTGGTGTCCGAGCGCTGCTTCTTCTCGCGCAGCCGCCGCTCGTTGATGCCGCGGGGAATGCGGGTGGCGCGGCGGGGCCGGGGCGGCGGGGCGGTGGCCTCGGCGAGCAGGGATGCGAGCCGCACGGCGGCGGCCTCGCGGTTGCGCCACTGGGACCGGTGCTCGGAGGCCCGGACGCTGACGACCCCGTCGACGAGCCGCCCGGCCAGCCTGGCGAGGGCGCGCTCCTTCCACACGGGCGGCAGCGCCTCGGTCCTGGCCAGGTCGAAGCGCAGTTCGACCTGCGAGTCACTGGTGTTGACGTGCTGTCCTCCGGGCCCGCCGGAGCGCGAGAAACGCCACATGAGCTCGGCCTCGGGAAGGGAGACGGAGCCGCGGACGACATAGGGACCGGACATGAGGTTCATGGTCGCGCGGATGTCCGGTCCGCGTCACCCGTTTTTCCGCTCGCCTGCGCCGTTGGAGCGAATCGAAGGTAAAGAAAGTAAAGAGAGCTGGAACCTTCCGTACCCCTCTCGGCGTTCATAGAGGTAGCTGTAGCTTCGTGACCGTACGAAGCCGTTCGAAGCCCATACGTACGAGGCACAAGCACCGCGTACGCAACGAGGGAAGGGACTCCCAACAATGGCTGTAAGCCTGTCCAAGGGTGGCAACGTCTCGCTCACCAAGGAGGCTCCGGGCCTGACCGCCGTCACCGTGGGCCTCGGCTGGGACGTCCGCACCACCACGGGTACCGACTTCGACCTCGACGCCTCGGCCATCGCGGTCAACACGCAGGGCAAGGTCTACTCGGACGCCCACTTCGTCTTCTTCAACAACAAGCAGACCCCGGACAACACCATCGTCCACACCGGCGACAACCGCACGGGCGAGGGCGCGGGCGACGACGAGGCGATCAACGTCAACCTGGCGGCCCTCCCCGCCGACATCGACAAGATCGTCTTCCCGGTCTCGATCTACGACGCCGAGACCCGCACGCAGAACTTCGGCCAGGTCCGCAACGCGTACATCCGCATCCTCAACCAGGCCGGCGGCGCCGAGATCGCGCGCTACGACCTCTCCGAGGACGCCGCGACCGAGACCGCGATGGTCTTCGGCGAGCTCTACCGCAACGGCGCCGAGTGGAAGTTCCGCGCCGTGGGCCAGGGTTACGCCTCGGGCCTCGTCGGCATCGCCCAGGACTTCGGCGTCAACGTCTGATCCGCCGTCTCCCGCACCACCTGACGGAGCCCCCGGCCCATTCGGGCCGGGGGCTCCGTCAGGTGTTTCCTCGTCACGGCTTCGCGGTCCCGGCTCCCTCGTCACGGCTTCGCGGGCTTGCCCTCGCCGTACAGCCAGTCCTTCCAGATGGCGCCGAAGTCCTCGTCCGGTGCCGTCTTCTCGACGAAGGCGGTGAACTCGCCGGTGTCCGCGTTCCCGTGACGGTGGGCGGCGGCCCAGCCCTGGACGATGTCGTAGAAGGTGTCGTCGCCGACCTTCTGCCGGATCTTGTGCAGCACCATGGCGCCGCGGTCGTAGACGGGCGGGTCGGAGACCTCCGCGGCGCTCGGGGGATCGCCCGGCGGGAACGCCCAGAGGGCCTCGTTGCCCGCGCCGCTCTTGTAGTAGTCGCCCGCGTAGAGGGCGTCGAAGACGTCCTGGGCACTGTCCCCGCCGTGGTCCTCCTGCCACAGCCACTCCGCATAGGTCGCGAAGCCCTCGTTGAGCCACATGTCCCGCCAGGACTTCGGGGTCACGGAGTCGCCGAACCATTGGTGGGCCAGTTCGTGGACGAGGATCCGGGTGTCGGTGGTGCCCGGGATGACGGGACGGTTCTGGGTCTCCAACGCATAGCCCGCGTCGCCGGGGCGCTCGACGATCGCGCCGGTGGAGGAGAAGGGGTACGGGCCGAAGTTGTACTCCGCCCAGTCGAGGATCTCCGCGATCCTGTCCGGCACCTTCTTGGCCGCCTCCGCCTGCGTGGGGTCGACGGCGACGTACACCGGCAGACCCTTCCCGGTCGTCGAGCGCGAGATGTCGTACCTGCCGATCGCGACCGTCGCCAGATAGCTGGCCATCGGCTCGGCGGTGTGCCACGCGAACGTCGTACGGCCGTCCTTGGTCGTCTCGCTCGTCAACTCCCCGTTGGAAACCGCGTGCAGGCCCTTCGGCACGGTGGCCGTGATGTCGTACGACGCCTTGTCGGAGGGGTGGTTGTTGCCGGGGAACCACGTCATCGAGCCGGTCGGCTCGCCCAGCGCGAGCGAGCCGTCCGCGGTGCGCAGCCAGCCCTCCTGCGAGCCGTCCGCGTCGGTGATCGTCTCGGGGCTGCCCGAGTAGCGGACCGTCACGCGGAACGTCTCCCCCGCGTCGAGGCCGTTTCGCGGGTGCACGGTCAGTTCCTGGCCCGCCCGGTTCCAGCGGGCCTCCCGCCCCTCGACGGTGACACCGTGCACCTCCAGCCCCTTCAGGTCGAGGTCGAAGGCACTGAGGTCCGAGGTGGCCCGGGCCGTGATCACCGCCGTCCCCCGCAGCTGCCGGCCGGACGGCTCGTAGTCGAGGGTCAGGCCGTAGTGCGTGACGTCGTAGCCGCCGTTGCCCAGCTTCGGGAAGTACGGGTCGCGGACACCGGCCGCTCCGGGCTTCCCATGCACCCCGCCCCCGTCGCATCCGGCCAGGACGAGGGCGAACGCGAGAGCAAAGGGGACGGCGACGGAAGATCGGGACACATCCACGATCCTACGAGCCGATGACGTCACCCGGACGCGATCGCCCGCCCCACCACACGCTCCACCCGCACCCGGCGCCCCGGCCGGCCCCGGTCCCGGCGACAGGCCGCGCCCGGCGGCCTCGATCCCGGCTCCGATCCGCGCTCCGGCCGAACTCGATCCGGCCACGAGCCGCGTCCCGGCCGGCCTCGATCCCGGCGACGGTCCCGGCGACAGGCCGCGCCCGCTTCCGGCCGCGCCCGTCGTGGCCCGGCGCCGTCGGTGGGAGCGTGCCCGCGCGGTGGCCGCGCGGTGCGCGACCGTCGCGCGTCGGCCGGGTCGGCGGCGTGACACCATCGGCTACGTGCTCGACATCGGCTACGCCCTCTCCAACCGCTTCCCCGACCCCCCGCAGACCGACTACCGCGGCGCGGACGTGCACGCGCTGCGGCACGACCTCTTCTGCGGAGACGTCTACCTCGCCGACACCAAGGCCGACCGGGAGCTGTCGACGGCCTGGGGCTGGGTGCCGGTCCTGGACTTCGCGTGGGCGCTGTGCGACATCGTGGAGCAGCTCGACCGGGACCCGCTCGGCAGCCGGGCCTCCCGCCCCCAGCAGGCCGAACTGGACTTCACCGAGTCGAGCGACCGCATGCTCTTCGAGCGCCGATTCGGCTGGGTGGACATCGAGGCCGACTGGATGCCCGGCGACGAGGAACCGCTGACCTTCTCGCACTCCGAACTGCGCCGCGAGGCCCGCGACTTCCTGCACGATCTGATCGCCGACCTCACCGACCTGCACGACGACCTCGCCGAGAACCCGGCGATCTGGACGCTCCAGGCCCGCTTCCCCCGCGTCTCGTAGCCCCGGAGCCCCGGGAGCCCGCGCCCGGCACCGACCGGGCGCCGGCGCGGCCCACCGACGCGCCACTCCCCGGCTCCGGCCGCTCCGAGGGCCCTCAGCCCTCCACAGCCCCGCCGTCCACCCGGATTCCCCTCTCGGCCGCCAGCACCGGTGCCAGATCGAGCAGTTGGGTCGGGCTGATCACCGCGCCGGACAGCCGGTCCACACCGCGCGCGATGTCCAGCTCGGCCGCCGCGCGCAGGTCCACGTCCACGAGGGTCGCCCCCGTGAGGTCCGCCCCCTTCAGGACGCAGTCCACGAACTCCACCCGCTCCAGGCGGGCGCCCCCGAAGTCCGGCTCGACCAGCACGCAGCCCTGGAAGACGACGTCCTTGAGGCGCGCCGTGCGCAGATTCAGATAGTCGATCTTGCCGCCGCGGACCAGGACCCGCTCCAGCACGGCGCCGTGCAGCTGCACCCCGCCCAGGCGGGCGTCCACCAACTCGACGTCACGCAGCGTCGACTCGGCGAGATCCGTGCCCACGCCCCGGGCGCCCGTCAGGACCGAGTCCAGCAAGCGCGCGTGGTGCAGCCGGGTCTCGTCCAGCGCGCAGCCCGTCAGCGCGCAGTCCATGAAACGGGCGCCCCCGCCGTCCTGGCCGGCGAAGTCGGTCTGGAGGAACTCCAGCCCGTCGTAGTCCCCGTCGGGCTCCAACTCCCCACCGTCGAAAGGCTCCAGCGGGGGCAGCCGGATCTCCGGACGCCGCGCTGCCTTCACACCGGCCCCGGCACCCCCGCCCGCCCCGCGTGTCCCGCTCTTGCCGCCCGTCGCTCGCCTCGCCATGGCCCCATCCTGCACGGCGCCACTGACAAACGTCCTGACCTGCGAAGACGCCACCTATGTCACATTCCGGGGTGCTCGATCGGTCGTATGCGCAGAAGAGGAGCACCGGACAGCCGGCAGCGGACGACGACGCGAGGGAGACCCCAGTCATGCATCACATCACCGTCATCGGCGGTGGCTTCGCCGGACTCACCGCGGCCATCACCGCCGCCGAGGCGGGCGCCAAGGTCACCGTGCACGAGGCGCATCACACGCTCGGCGGCCGGGCCCGCACCGCCGAGGGCCCGTACCGGACCAACGAGGGACCGCACGCCCTCTACAGCGGCGGCCCGCACTGGACCTGGCTCAAGCAGCGCGACCTGATCGGGCCGCTGGCGCCGATCCCGCCCCTGGAGGCCGCGCGGCTGCGGCTGCACCACAGGGGCGCCCTGCGGCGCACCCCGCCCTTCGCGATGCTCAAGCTGCTGCGCCGCGCCTCTCGGCAGGCGCCCGTGGACGTCGACTTCATGACCTGGGCCACGGCGGAGGCGGGCGAGGAGGGCGCGCGGGCCGCCGCGAACTACTCCGCCGTGGCCCTCTTCCACCACGACCCCGGAGCACTGTCCGCCGCGTTCGTGCAGGAACGGCTGCGCCGCGCCATGAGGCTGCCCCCGGAAGCGCACTACCCGCGCGGCGGCTGGGCGAGCGTCATCGACCGGATGGCGGCGCGGGCGTGGAACCTCGGTGTGCGCATGGAGACGCTGTCCCGCGTGGACGAGGTCCCCGTGAACCGTGGTCCGGTCGTCGTCGCCACCTCCCTCGACGCGGCACGGCGTCTCCTCGGCGACCCGTCGCTGACCTGGACCGGCGGCCGTACCGCGCTCGTCGACCTGGCCCTGCGCACCCGCCGCGGCGACGCGTTCGCGGTCTCCGACCTGGACGCGCCCGGCTGGATCGAGCGGTTCACCGCGCAGGACCGCACTCTCGCCCCGGCCGGCGAGCAGCTGCTCCAGGGACAGATCCCCATCGCACCGCACGAGTCCAGGGCCGACGGCGTGGCCCGTGCCGAGCACCTGCTCGACCTCGCCTTCGACGGCTGGCGCGACCGGCTCGTGTGGCGGCGCGAGGCCGTGGCGAACGGCCGGACCGGCGCGGTGGACCTGCCCGGGACCAGCTGGCGCGACCGGCCGCGGATCGACCGCGGCGACGGCGTGTACCTGGCGGGCGACCAGGTCGCGGCCCCGGGGGTGCTCTCGGAGGTGTCCTTCAACAGCGCCCTCGAATCCGTGGCTCTCGCCCTGCGGATCCGGCAGCGCCTTGACCTCAAGCATGCTTGAGGTTGAAGGCTGGCGCGTACAGAAACCGACGCGGGGCGCCCGACGACGAGGCGCCCGGGAGGAGCCCACCATGCACGCCGTCCGCCTGCACGCCTTCGGTCCGGCCGAGAACCTCACCTACGAGAAGGCCGAGGACCCCGAGCCGGGACCCGGCCAGGTCCGTATCGCCGTCGCCGCGGCGGGCGTCCACCTCCTCGACGCCGCCCTGCGCGAAGGTGCGCAGGGCCCTGCCCCCGAGCCCACCCCGCTGCCGACGATCCCGGGCCGCGAGGTCGCGGGCACCGTCGAGTCCATCGGCGAGGGCGTCGCCGCGCTCTGGCTGGGCAGGCGCGTCGTCGCCCACCTCGGCTTCGCACCCGGCGGCTACGCGGAGCTCGCCGTCACGGACGCCGACCGCCTCCACGAGATCCCGCAGAACCTGGACTTCGCCCAGGCCGTCGCCATGATCGGAACGGGCCGCACGGCCATGGGCATCGTGCAGTTCACCGACCTCGGCCCCGGCTCCGTGGCCGTCGTGCCCGCCGCGGCGGGCGGCATCGGCACCCTCCTCGTGCAGTACGCGCGGCACGCGGGAGCCACCGTGATCGGCCTCGCGGGCGGGCCCGAGAAGGTGGCCCGGGTCCGTGCCAACGGCGCCGACCTGGCCGTCGACTACACGGACTCCGCCTGGCCCGGGCACGTGCGCGACTTCCTCGGCACCCGCACGGCGACGGTCGTCTTCGACGGGGTCGGCGGCGACGTCGCCCGCGCCGCCGTCGCCCTCCTCGGCCCGGGCGGCCGGCACATCGTCTTCGGCTGGTCCGGCGAAGGTATCAAGGACGGCTCCGCCTATCTCGTCGACGGCGTCTCCGAACAGGTCCTCGGCCCGGCGATGCTGCGGAAGGCGGGTGGTCCCAGCCCCGTACGCACCCTGGAACTGCGCGCCCTCGCCGAAGCCGCCGCGGGCCGCCTCGCCCCGGCCGTCACCCGCTTCCCGCTCGCCGAGGCGGCCGCCGCGCACCGGGCCCTGGAGTCCCGGGGCACGATCGGGAAGGTGGTGCTGGAGCCGTGACCAGGCACCGGACCGGAGATGCGACCCCTACCGATCCATGGTCTTCTGGGCAAGTGAGCCGCACCCGAACAGGTGAATCCGCCGCTCCCGCAGGTGCCCCGGGCACCGACCCCCACCGCTGGTGGGGCCTGGTGATCATCGCCCTCGCTCAGCTGATGGTCGTGCTCGACGCCACCATCGTGAACATCGCTCTCCCCTCCGCACAGCACGACCTGGGCATGTCCGACGGCAACAGGCAGTGGGTCATCACTGCGTACACCCTGGCCTTCGGCGGTCTGCTGCTGCTCGGCGGCCGGATCGCGGACCTGGCCGGCCGCAAACGCACCTTCGTCATCGGGCTCATCGGCTTCGCGGGCGCGTCCGCGCTGGGCGGCGCCGCCACCGGCCCCGGCATGCTCTTCGGCGCCCGCGCGCTCCAGGGCGCCTTCGCCGCCGTGCTGGCCCCCTCGGCGCTCAGCCTGCTGACCACCACGTTCACCGACCCGAGGGAACGCGGGAAGGCCTTCGGCATCTACGGCGCGCTGGCCGGTTCGGGCTCGGCGATCGGCTTCATCGCGGGCGGCCTGCTGACCGAGTACCTGAACTGGCGCTGGTGCCTGTACGTCAACATCCCGATCGCCGTCGCCGCGGTCATCGGCGCGTACGCGCTGCTGCGCGACAGCCCGGCGCAGAAGGGCGCCCGGCTCGACGTCCTCGGCGCGGTGCTGGGCTGCGGCGGGCTGGTCTCGCTCGTCTACGGCTTCAGCGAGGCGGAGCCGCGCGGCTGGACGGACCCGCTGGTGCTGTCGCTGTTCGCGCTCGCCGTCGTGCTGCTGGCCGCCTTCGTCCGCTGGCAGACGAGGGCCCCGAGCCCGCTGCTGCCGCTGCACATCGTCAAGGACCGCAACCGCGCCGGCTGCTTCCTGACGATGACCCTCGCCGTCATCGGCATGTTCGGCATGTTCCTGTTCCTGACCTACTACCTCCAGGTCGTCCTGGGCTACTCGCCCGTACGGACGGGGCTGGCCTTCCTGCCCCTGACGGTCGCGATCATCATCGGCTCGACGCAGATATCGGCCCGGCTGCTGCCCCGTGTGGCGCCCCGCGTGCTGATGGTCCCCGGCACGGTCCTCGCGGCCGGCGGCATGTTCCTCTTCACCCGGATCACGGTCGACTCCGCGTACGCGAGCCGGCTGCTGCCCGGACTGATCCTGATGGGCCTCGGCATGGGCCTGATCTTCATGCCGATCTTCGCCACCGCGACCGCCGGGGTGGCCCCGCGGGACTCCGGCGTGACCTCCGCGACCGTCAACACCTCTCAGCAGGTCGGCGGTTCGATCGGCACCGCGCTGCTGAACACCGTCGCCACCACCAGCGGCACGGCGTTCGTCGCCGCCCACCTCGGCGATGCCGCACACCGGGAGCTGGTCGTGCGGGAGGGCATCGTGCACGGCTACACCGTCGCCATCTGGTGGGCCGTCGGCATCATGCTCCTGGCCGGGCTGGTCGCGGGCCTCATGGTCACCGCGAAGCCCTCCGCACGCCTCCCCTCGAAAGCACCGGTGCCGGAATCGGTGGGGTGACGGCACCCCGGCGGGGCGGCCGCGGCCCGGCTCCGGCCGGTCAGTGCCGCCCGGCCACCCGGTCCGCCACCTGCGCCAGACGCGACGACCGCGCGCTGTGCGTGGTCAGCTCGCGGCGGTCCGCCGTGCGGTACGTCGCGTACATCCCGTGCACACCGATCCAGCGCAGCGGCTCCGGCTCCCACTTGCGGACCTTGTGGCCGACCCACGGCAGCCCGGTCAGGTCGGTCGCGCCCGACTGGCCCGAGTCCTGCTGGACCAGATCGCGCAGGGTGCGCGCGGCGAGGTTGGTGGTGGCGACCCCGGAGCCGACGTACCCGCCGGCCCAGCCGAGGCCCGTGGAGCGGTCCAGGGTCACGGTGGCGCACCAGTCGCGGGGCACCCCCAGCACCCCCGACCATGCGTGCTCCACCCGCACGCCCGCCAGCGACGGGAAGAAGCGCACGAGGATCTCGCGCAGGGCCTCGACGGTCGCCGGCTGGGTGCGCCCGTCGTTGTCGGTGCGCGAGCCGAAGCGGTACGGGACCCCGCGCCCGCCCAGCGCGATGCGGTCGTCGGCGGTGCGCTGCGCGTACATGTACGCGTGCGCCATGTCGCCGAGCGTCTCGCGGCCCTCCCAGCCGATGGCCTCCCACTGCTCCGGCGCCAGGCGCTCCGTCGCGATCATCGAGGAGTTCATGGGCAGCCAGGTGCGCTTCTGGCCCCTGAGGCTCGCGGTGAAGCCCTCCGTGCAGCGCAGCACGTACGGCGCGCGGACGGTCCCGTACGGCGTCACCGCGTGCTTGGGCCGGATCTCCGTCACGGGTGTCTGCTCGTGGATGGTGACTCCGAGCTCCTCGACGGCCGCCGCGAGCCCCTTCACCAGCTTCACCGGGTGCAGCCGGGCCCCGTGCGGGGTCCATGTCGAGCCGACCGCGTCCGCGACCCGCACCCGCGCGGCGGTCTCCCGGGCGCCGTACAGTTCGCGGTCCTTCTCGCCGTACGACAGCTCGTGCTCGTGGAAGGCCTTCAGCCGTGCCAGCTGGGCGGGCGTGTAGGCCACTTCGAGAACACCGCCCTGGTGGATGTCGGCGTCGATGCCCTCCTGCGAGGCGACGCGCACCACCTCGGCGACGGTGTCGTTCATCGCCCGCTGCAGGCGTACGGCCGCCTCGTGACCGTGCAGCTTCGCGTACCGGTCGCGGCCCGCGATGCCGTTGTAGAGCCAGCCGCCGTTGCGCCCCGAGGCCCCGTACCCGCAGAACTTCTGCTCCAGCACCGTGACGCGGAGGAAGGGCGCCGCCTTCTTCAGGTAGTACGCGGTCCACAGGCCGGTGTATCCGCCGCCGACGATGACGACGTCGGCGGTCGCGTCGCCGGGGAGGGGCTCCCGCGTCAGGGGGAGGCCGTCGTCCGCGTACCAGAAGGAGATGCCGCCGTTGACGACACCGCTGTCTGCGCTGCTCATGGCCGGGACGTTAACGCCTCAGCGCGGCCAGTGTCTCCTTCGGATTCCATGCTTTTCCGCGGCCCAGGGTCAGCGGCCGACAGGCCAGACCGATCAGCACCGCGATGAAATGCCCGAAATCGGTGAAGGTGGGGCTGACCGTGAGCGGAGCGGCGTAGCCCAGCAGGACGACACCGGCGTACGCGTACCGCCACGGCGGGGCGATCCGGTACGTCAGGACGGCGATCACCCCCGCCAGCGCGTAACTCACCCCGATGTCGAGCGTGTTGAGCGCCGAGTACGGGGCGATCCCCTCGTTGACCGCCCGCAGCAGGGCGCCCTCGCTGGCGAGCGTCGCCAGGACGTGCGCGGCGACGCACACGACGAGCCAGCGCGCGGTGCCCAGCCAGCGTTCGGCCTGCGCGTGGAAGACCGTGTAGAGGGCGGCGTACGGCAGCCAGTGCCCGCTGTCGATCCACATCGCGCTGGAGATCAGCACCCGCAGCGGATCGTTCGACAGCTCGTGGATGTTGGTCGAGCGCTGCCGCAGGAAGTTCTCCTCGAAATCCGGCGACATACGGTGCAGGGCGACCGTGGTGACGAACAGGACCAGCAGCCAGATGTACGTCCCCGGGGCGCTGCGGACGTAGGCGCGCGCAGTCCCCATGCCGGTGCGGACGCGGGCGCGCACTCCTCCCAGGCCACCGCGGACGCGGGCGCGCACTCCGGCCGGGCCGCCCCGTTCCGCGCCACGGCCCCGGCTCCTCGTGCTCGCGACCCGGTTCACACCGGCAAGTATGGTCGGCAAGGTGATCGACGTGCCTGGCGAGCTGGCGGCCGCGCAGGAGAAGTTCAACGGCGCCGCGGGCCGCGCGTTCGTCGCCGGCCTGCCCCGGCGGGCGGCCCACTTCCTCGGCCTGTGGGGTCTGAGCATCGACGGGCCCGCCATGCACGGGGTGAGCGCGCTGGTCCTTCCGGTGGTACGCCACGGCTCCCCTCCGGGCGGCGAGCACGGCGGTCCGGCACGGGCCGCGCTCAAACTCCAGCTCCTCGACGAGGAGAGCGCCGGTGAGCCCGTCGCCCTGCGCCTGTGGGACGGCGACGGATCCGTCCGGCTCCTGGAACACGACGCGTCCACCTGCACGCTCCTGCTCGAACGGCTCGACGAGACACGCCTGCTGACCGGCCTGCCGGACGCCCGCGAGGCCGTCCTCGTCATCGCCGGACTGCTCGCCCGCCTCACCGCCGTACCCGCTCCCGCCGGACTGCGCCGACTGGGGGACATCGCCCACGCCATGCTGGAACAGGTCCCGTGGGCGCTGGCACGCGTCCCCGACCCGGCCGACCGCCGACTGGTCCGGGACTGCGCCGCCGCGGTGCGCGAGGTGCTGCCCGAGCCCGGCGACCGGCTCCTGCACTGGGACCTGCACTTCGACAACGTCCTCGGCTCCGACCGCGCCGACTGGCTGGCCATCGACCCGAAACCGCTGGCGGGCGACCCGGGCTTCGACCTGCTGCCGGCCCTCGGCAACCGCTACGACCCCGGCGAGGTGCGCTGGCGCTTCGACGCGCTGACCGGCGTCCTCGGCCTCGACCGCGAGCGCGCCCGCGCCTGGACGCTGGCCCGGGTACTGCAGAACTGCCTGTGGGAGATCGCGGACGGGCACCCGCCGGACGCCGTGCAGCTGGAGATCGGACGCCTGCTGCGCGGGTGACCCCGGGACGCGCACGCCGGGTCCGGCTGGACCCGTACGCACGGACGTCGCCCACGCCTCGCTCAGTGGTCGATGCCGCCCAGCAAGAAGAGGAGCGGAGTCAGGAGGCTCGCGACGGCATTCAGGGTGAGCGCCGCGAGGACGACGAACAAGAGGATCACCCCGAGCGTCCACTTGAAGCGGTCACCGGCCTCACGAAGCCGACTCCACACCGATACCTCGTCAGTCACGGGACCTCCCGCCGGGGCTGCAGAAACGGTCGGCACGGCAGAGGGCGACTGCCGTCGAGAACCACCGTCAACGCCCCCGTGATCCATGATCACGGGGGCGTTGACCCTGGTAGGGCATTGAGCCCCCTGTCGGATTCGAACCGACGACCTTCGCTTTACAAGAGCGGCGCTCTGACCAGCTGAGCTAAGGAGGCCTGCACGCGCGCCCAGCGCGGGCGTGCCCGTGCAGTGTACCCACCTCCCCGTCGGGCCCCGTCGAAAATTTCCGCGAAGTTCACAGGGCTCCGGGTGCTGACAGACCACGTGAACGCCAGGTAGCGTCCTGACCCAGTTCACCCTTGTGGACTACACCACCACCTTTACAACGGATCGTCCGGCACGTTCCTGCCGGTGAAGGGGGCCCATTCACATGGCCACTGTCTCGTTCGACAAGGCGACCCGGATCTACCCGGGTTCCGAGAAGCCCGCCGTCGACGGCCTGGACATCGAGATCGCCGACGGCGAGTTCCTCGTCCTCGTCGGTCCGTCCGGCTGCGGCAAGTCCACCTCGCTCCGCATGCTCGCGGGGCTCGAGGACGTCAACGGCGGAGCCATCCGCATCGGCGACCGCGACGTCACGCACCTGCCGCCCAAGGACCGGGACATCGCGATGGTGTTCCAGAACTACGCGCTCTACCCGCACATGACGGTCGCCGACAACATGGGCTTCGCGCTCAAGATCGCCGGCGTGCCGAAGGCGGAGATCCGCCAGAAGGTCGAGGACGCGGCGAAGATCCTCGACCTCACCGAGTACCTCGGCCGCAAGCCGAAGGCCCTCTCCGGCGGTCAGCGCCAGCGTGTCGCCATGGGTCGCGCCATCGTGCGTGAACCCCAGGTCTTCCTCATGGACGAGCCGCTGTCGAACCTCGACGCCAAGCTCCGTGTCTCGACCCGTACGCAGATCGCGTCGCTCCAGCGCCGCCTCGGCATCACCACCGTCTACGTCACCCACGACCAGGTCGAGGCCATGACGATGGGCGACCGCGTGGCGGTGCTCAAGGACGGTCTGCTCCAGCAGGTCGACTCGCCGCGCAACATGTACGACCGCCCGGCCAACCTCTTCGTCGCCGGCTTCATCGGCTCCCCGGCCATGAACCTGGTCGAGGTCCCGATCACCGACGGCGGCGTGAAGTTCGGCAACAGCGTCGTCCCGGTCAACCGCGAGGCCCTCAAGGCCGCCGCCGACAAGGGCGACCGCACGGTCACCGTCGGCGTCCGCCCCGAGCACTTCGACATCGTCGAGCAGAACGGCGGCGCCGCGAAGGCCCTCTCCAAGGAGACCGAGGACGCCCCGGCCGGCCTCGCCGTGTCGGTGAACGTGGTCGAGGAGCTCGGCGCCGACGGCTACGTCTACGGCAGCGCCAAGGTCGGCGACGAGCACAAGGACCTCGTCGTCCGCGTCAGCGGCCGCGCGGTCCCGGAGAAGGGCGCCACGCTGCACGTCGTGCCGCGTCCAGGCGAGACCCACGTGTTCTCCACCTCGACGGGTGAGCGTCTCTCCGACTGACAACCGCCGAGGCGGATTCCACACCCGTAGGGGTGGAATTCACCCAAGTTGACGAAGAGGGCCCCGCAGCCTGCTGCGGGGCCCTCTTCGTTGTCGACAAATACCCCGGCAGACCGGGCATTTCGATACGTGTGCGTCAACCCACTACCCAAAGAACGCCGATTTCCCATCCCCCGAACCGGTGACTAAATGTCGCCAAATCATCACCCCGCGCTACCCTCACTCGCGTGAAGCACTCCACCACTAACCAACGGACCCGGCGTGGCCGTGGCCCCGCCCGCCGGATCGGCCGCACCCTCGCCCTCGTTCTGCCTGTCGTCCTGGTGCTCTCCGGGACCCTCGCGGTCACCCGAGTCAACTGGTCGGGGAATCCCGCGGACTCGGTGCTCACCGCGGCCGAAGCCTCGCCGGCGGACGTCTCCACCCGGGCCGCCTCCCGCACTCCCCAGGACGTCCTGCGCGACAAGCTTCTCCTGGAGCTCCAGGAGAAGGATCCCGGCGTCGCCCTCACCCACCTCCAGGAAGCCGTGAACGGACGGCCGTCGCTGGCCAAGCACTGCGTCTCCATCGCCCGCGCGCTGGGCCGGGCCGCCGTCCGCGCCTACGGCCCGACGCGCGCCCAGTCCTTCGCCCGCCCGGTGTGCGACACCTCGTTCGCGTCCGGGGTCGCGACCACCCGTCTCTGAACCGCGGCGCTCCCCCGCGCAACGGGCGGGGGCAGCCGGCCGACGGCCGTCGCGAACGGCCCGTTCAGGGCCGCCGGGGAACGGCTGGTTAAGGAACGGTTGCCACCGGAAGCCACGAGCGGGGCGCCACGTACAGTTCGGGCATGACCGATCCGAACGCCGCGTCGCGCCCCGTTCAAGCCGTTGTCCTGGCCGGCGGCCAGGGATCCCGGCTGCGCCCGTACACCGACGACCGGCCCAAGCCGATGGTCGAGATCCCCGGCACCGGGACCCCGATCATCGGACACCAGCTGACCTGGCTCGCCGAGGAGGGCGTCACCGACGTCGTCATCTCCTGCGGCCATCTCGCCGACGTCCTGCAGAAGTGGCTGGACTCGGCGGACCTCCCGGTCACCGTCAAGACGGTCGTCGAGACCGAGCCGCTCGGCCGCGGCGGCGGCCTCAAGTACGCCGCCGCGCACCTCCCTCACCCCGACAGGCCCTGGTACGCGACGAACGGCGACATCTGGACCCGTTTCTCGCTGCGCGAGATGGCGGACTTCCACGCCGAGCGCGACGCCGTCGCGACCCTCGCGCTGGCCCGGCCGCGCATCCCGTGGGGCGCCGTGCAGACCGACGGGTTCGGCCACATCACGGACTTCATCGAGGCCCCGCCCTCCACGTTCGAGATCAACGCGGGTGTCTACGTCTTCTCGCCGGAGTTCGCCGACCTGCTCCCCGAGCGCGGCGACCACGAGCGCACCACGTTCCCGCACCTGGCCCGCGAACGCCGCCTGGCCGGCTTCCCGATCCCCCAGGGCGCCTACTGGCGCGCCATCGACACGGCGAAGGACCTGACCGAGGCGGCCAAGGAGCTCGCGGCTCTGGGGCGCTGAGCGGCCCCCGCCCGGCCACACCCCGTACGACGACGAGGGGCCCCGCACGCTGTTCGGTGCGGGGCCCCTCGTCGTCGTGGCCGGACGGCGTCCACCCCGGTGACGGGGCGTCGGACCGACGGCCGGTGGGGTCAGCCCAGCAGGCCGCCCACCAGGCCCGGCTGACCGCCGGAGGAGCTGCCGCCGCCGCTGCCGGAGCCGCCGCCCGTCGAACCTCCGGTGGTGCCGCCGCTCGCGGTGCCGCCACCGGACGTCGGTCCCGCGCTGGTGCTCGGGGCCCGGTCCACCGGGGAGGACTGCTGGGGCGGCGCCTGGCCGGTGCCCTGGGTCTGGCTGGGGCCGCTGGTGACCGTGCCGCTGCCGCGGGTCGCGCCCGGCGTGGTGGCCGCCGCGCCCGACGGGGACGAGGAGCTGCCCTGCGTGGGCGCCTCGGAGGAGGCCGACGGGGACGCCTTGTGGTGGCGCTCGCCGGGCGACTCGGGGAGCGGGGAGCCGGGCAGTTCGTTGCGCGGCGCCTCACCGGGGCCGGGCACCACGACGCGGCCGGCGTCGCGGACGGCACCGCCGAGGAGGGAGCCGATGAGCAGGGTGAGGCCGACGACGACGGTCGACACGAGCGCGCCGCGGCGCAGCACGCGCCGTCGCAGCTCCCCGAGCTCCGCGCGCGGCCCGAGCGTGCGCCACGCCTCGCCGGACAGGCGTCCGTCGACGGAGTAGACGGGGGCCCCGGCGATGATCAGCGGGGACCAGGCGGCGAGGTAGATGATGTCCGGCGCGTCGTAGGCGGGCACCGTCTTCCAGCTCACGGTGACGATGAGGGCGGCGGACAGCATCGCGCCGACGACGGCGGCGACCCGCTGCCACAGCCCGAGCACCGTGAGGACGCCGACGATGACCTGGAAGAAGGCGATGACGAGACCGGCGCCGACGGGGTGCTGGAGCGCGAACTGCCGCAGCGGCTCGGCGACTTCCCAGGGGTGCAGGGTGTCGAGCCACTTCACCATGGAGCCGCGCTTGCCGCCGTCGAAGTAGACGGGGTCGCAGAGCTTGCCCATGCCGGCGTAGATGGAGATGAATCCGAGGAAGACGCGCAGCGGGAGCAGCACGACCCCGAGGTTCATGCGGCGGCCGGGGTAGTAGGCGTGCCGGACGCTCCCGGAGGAGGCGCCCGACGCCGCCCTGGAGCCGCGTCGTCCGTCCTGGTCCTCGTCGTCCGCTTCGTCGAGTTCGTCCTCGTACTCGTACTCGTATGCGTACTCGTCGAACTGGTCGTCGGTGTAAGGAGGTTCGTCGTAGGCGCTGCCCACGGTGCGCATGCGCGGCAGCAGCCGGGCCTCACCGGCTTCCGGGGTGCGCCGGCTGTCGACGATGGGCGTCTCGACCGTGTCGACGCCCATGCCGGCCTCGTAGCCCGGGTGTTCGCCGACGCGCGGGATGACCTGGGTCGCCCCGGCGTCGGCCGGGCCCACGCTGGAGCCGCGCACGGCCTGGAGCAGCCGGTGGGCGCCGGTGTCGTCCGGGGCGGACCGCCCGCTCCAGACGACGGGTGCGCGGCGGCGGCCCCCGGCCGCCGACCCCGCTCTGCCCGCCGCGCCGACGGCAGGGAAGCGCGCGGCGTCGCCGGTGGAGCTCAAGTGCCGCGCGATGCGCGGAGATGGTTTCCGCGCCGGGGCGCCTAGCTGCACGCGGAAGCTCGCATGATTGACGATGACCTGCGCCGGATCGCTCGGCACCTTCACCATGCTCAGCGCGGGAGCGTCGTCGAATCCCGACGAGCGGTCCCCCGTGGGTGTGCGGGGTGTTCTGGTGTCCACACTCATCTAACCGAGTGATGTGTGTTTAGGACACTGCTTTGACCGCACCGATCTGTCCGGACCGCGTCAAGGTCGTCCCGAACGTCCGGATCGACCCACGGGGGTGACGACGCGCACGCTTGTTCAGGCGCGCCGCCGTGCCGCCTCGTACAGCACAACTCCCGCCGCGACACCGGCGTTCAGCGACTCGGCGCCACCCGGCATCGGGATCCGCACCCGGAAGTCGCAGGTCTCGCCGACGAGTCGGGAGAGTCCCTTGCCCTCGCTGCCGACGACGATCACCACGGGGCCGCCGAGTGCTTCGATTTCGCCGAGCTCGACCTCACCGTCCGCGGCGAGGCCGACGACCATGAGGCCCGCCTTCTTGTACGCCTCCAGGGCGCGGGTCAGGTTGGAGGCACGGGCGACCGGGGTGCGGGCCGCGGTGCCCGCGGACGTCTTCCAGGCGCCCGCGGTCATGCCGGCCGCGCGCCGCTCGGGCACCACGACACCGTGGCCGCCGAACGCGGAGACGGACCGCACCACGGCGCCCAGGTTGCGCGGGTCGGTCACCCCGTCGAGGGCGACGATCAGCGGGTCGGCGCCCTCGTCGTACGCGGCGGCGGCGAGGTCCTCGGGGTGCGCGTACTCGTACGGCGGGACCTGGAGGACGAGACCCTGGTGGTTGAGCCCGTTGGTCATGCGGTCGAGCTCGGTTCGCGGGGCCTCCATCAAGTGGATGCCACCGCGCTCGCCGGCGAGCTGGAGCGCCTCGCGCACCCGCTCGTCGTTGTCGATGAACTGCTGGACGTACAGCGTCGTGGCGGGCACGCCCTCGCGCAGCGCCTCCACGACGGGGTTGCGGCCGACGACCATCTCGGAGGCGCCCTTGCCGCCCCGGCCGCGCGGCGCGGGACGGCGCTGCGCCTGCTTGGTCTTGGCGGAGGCGATGCGGTTCTTCTTGTGTCCCTTGCGCATCTCGGCGGGCGGCGTCGGGCCCTTGCCCTCCAGGCCACGGCGCCGCTGACCGCCACTGCCGATCTGCGCGCCCTTCTTGCCGGACATGCGGCGGTTGTTAGCGGCCATGACCTACCTGTCTGTGTGAAGCGTGCGTATGTACGTATATGAAGTGTGCCGCCCGGAGGCCCGGGCGGCACAATCGATCAAGGTCGACGCAGCGGGCCGCTAGCGCGGTCCGAGCGTCCAGCGCGGCCCCTGGGGGCTGTCCTCGATCACGAGACCCGACTGGTTGAGCTGGTCGCGGATCGCGTCGGCGGTCGTCCAGTCCTTGCGGCCGCGAGCCGCCTCGCGCTGCTGGAGCACGAGACGTACGAGGGTGTCGACGACGCCGTGCAGGTCCTCGCCCCGGTCGCCCTCGCCGGCCCACTGCGCCTCCAGCGGGTCGAGTCCGAGGACGCCGAGCATGGCCCTGACCTCGGCGAGGCGCGCGACGGCGGCCTCCTTGTCGTCGGCGGCCAGGGCGGAGTTCCCCTGACGCACCGTGGTGTGCACCACGGCGAGCGCCTGCGGGACGCCCAGGTCGTCGTCCATGGCCTCCGCGAAGGCGGGCGGCACCTCGTCGGCCGGGGCCACGACCCCGCCCGCCTTCTCCACCACGCGCTGCACGAAGCCCTCGATGCGCGCGAACGCCGACTCGGCCTCGCGCAGGGCCTCTTCGCTGTACTCGATCATCGAGCGGTAGTGCGGAGTGCCCAGGTAGTACCGCAGCACGATGGGCCGCCACCGCTTGGTCATCTCGCTCACGAGCACCGAGTTGCCGAGCGACTTCGACATCTTCTCGCCGCTCATGGTGACCCAGGCGTTGTGCACCCAGTACTTGGCGAACTCGTCGCCGAAGGCCTTGGCCTGCGCGATCTCGTTCTCGTGGTGGGGGAAGATCAGGTCGATCCCGCCGCCGTGGATGTCGAACGCGGAGCCCAGGTACTTGTGGGCCATGGCGGAGCACTCCAGGTGCCAGCCGGGGCGTCCGCGGCCCCACGGCGTCTCCCAGCTCGGCTCCCCCGGCTTCGCCGCCTTCCACATGGCGAAGTCCCGCAGGTCGCGCTTGCCGGTCTCGCCCTCGCCGGACGGCTGGAGCATGTTGTCCAGCTCCTGGTTGGACAGCGACAGATACCCCTCGAACGAGCGCACGTCGAAGTAGACGTTGCCGTCGGCCTCGTAGGCGTGGCCGCGTTCGATGAGCCCGCGCATCATCTCGACCATCTCGGTGATGTGGCCGGTGGCACGCGGTTCGTAGGTGGGCGGGAGGCAGCCGAGGGCGTCGTAGCCGTCGTTGAAGGCGCGCTCGTTCTCGTAGCCGATGGACCACCACGGGCGGCCCTGCTCGGCCGACTTGGTGATGATCTTGTCGTCGATGTCCGTGACGTTCCTGATGAACGTCACGTCGTAGCCGCGGTACTCGAACCAGCGGCGCATGATGTCGAAGTTGAGACCCGAGCGGATGTGCCCGATGTGCGGCGCTGCCTGCACGGTGGCACCACACAGGTAGATCGAGACGCAACCCGGCACGAGCGGGGTGAAGTCACGGATCTGCCGGGCGCTGGTGTCGTACAGGCGAATAGTCACCACTCCAGGGTAGTGGCCCCCGGGTAGTGCCCCGCGACCCTTCCGGCTCAAGGGGCACGTATTCGTGACATGGAGGGGTGACACCCGGGCAAGTCGGGCCCGTACCGGGGGTCCGAAGGGTGACACCCCGGCAAGTCGGTGCTGCTCCGGGGTTCCCGGCTGCCTCAGCCGGTGCGCACCACCAGCGCCGTGGCGACCGCCATCAGTCCCTCGTCGCGACCGGGGAAGCCGAGACCGTCCGTCGTGGCACCGGAGACCGACACGGGCGCCCCGACCGCCTCCGACAGCAGCTTCTGCGCCTCCTCGCGGCGCTTGCCGATCTTCGGACGGGGGCCGACGACCTGCACGGCGACGTTGCCGACGGTGAAGCCCGCCTCGCGGACGATCCGGGCCGCCTCGGTCAGCAGCGTGACGCCCGAGGCGCCGGCCCACTCGGGCCGCCCGGTCCCGAAGTGGGCGCCGAGGTCACCGAGCCCGGCCGCCGAGAACAGCGCGTTGCACGCGGCGTGCGCGACGACGTCGGCGTCGGAGTGGCCGGCGAGCCCAGGGCCCTCCCCGTCCCACTTCAGGCCGGCGCACCACAGCTCGCGGCCCTCCTCGAAGGCGTGGATGTCGGTGCCGATCCCGACGAGCGGGATCACGGGTGCCTCAGAAGCCATCGTTGAGCCTCCGTCGCGCGAGAACCGCCTCGGCGAGGACGAGGTCCAGGGGACGCGTCACCTTGAACGCCTCCTCGTGTCCGGGCACGACCACGACCTGCAGCCCCAGCTGCTCGACCATGCCGGCGTCGTCGGTCACGTCGTCCGTCACGGTCTCGTGGGCCCGCACGAGCGTGTCGCGGTCGAAGCCCTGCGGCGTCTGAACGGCGCGCAGCCGCGCCCGCGCGGGCGTGGCGACGACCGGCTCGGGCTCCCCGGGGACGGCCGCGGGCTCGACCTCCTTGACGGTGTCGGCGAGCGGCAGGGCCGGTACGACGGCGGGGGCGCCGTCGCGTACCGCCTCGATGACGGCGTCCACGGTGTCGACGGGCACGAGGGGGCGGGCCGCGTCGTGCACCAGGACGATGTCGATGCCGGGTGGCAGCGCGTCGAGCCCGTACTTCACGGACTCCTGGCGGCTGTCGCCGCCGGGGACGACGAGGAAGTCGGTCTTCCCCCAGCTGCCGCTGGGGTTGTCCCCGGGCAGGGCGTGCGTGTCGAGCAGCGCCTTCACCTCGGCCGCGCCGTCGGGCGGGGCCACGACGACGACCAGGGACACGGCGCGGGACGCGGCCATCGCGCGTACCGCGTGGATGAGCATGGGGGTGCCGTTCAGCGCGCGGAGCGCTTTGGGGGCGCCTGGACCGAGGCGCACGCCCCGGCCGGCGGCCGGAATCACGACCGCGGTACGTGCGCCCGACGGCGAAGGGCGCGAATCGTCAGACATCGGTTCCTGTCAGGTTTGTGTGCTCGGCCTTGATGGGTATGGCCCTGGGGGTAACCCCCGGCTCACCGAGCTCGGGGGAGTGCCGGGCGCGACGCCTCGACCGGAACCCTTCCGTGACATCCGGTCGAGCGACTGCACGGGCCCGGCACGCCAGTATCGGGTACTTCGGTCACCCGGGACCGGATTCCCGGGTGAACACCGAGTGGGCGCGGGTGAAAGACTTCCGCGGGTACGAACATGCCGCAGCGCCCGGCGACAGCAAATGCGTCATCGGGCACCGCGGCATTTCGTTGCGCAGCTGCGCGGGCGTGTGCGTAGTCGGGAGGACCGCCGTCAAAAGGCGACCGTCTCGGCGACCGCGGCCTGCGTCAGGACGCGAGAACCTCGTCGAGCAGGGCCTCGGCCTTGTCCTCGTTCGTGTTCTCCGCGAGAGCGAGCTCGCTCACCAGGATCTGGCGGGCCTTGGCGAGCATGCGCTTCTCACCGGCGGAGAGTCCGCGCTCGCGCTCGCGACGCCACAGGTCACGCACGACTTCCGCGACCTTGATGACATCGCCGGAGGCGAGCTTCTCCAGATTTGCCTTGTAGCGACGCGACCAGTTCGTGGGCTCCTCGGCGTACGGCGCGCGCAGCACCTCGAAGACCCGGTCCAGCCCGTCCTGACCGACCACATCACGCACGCCGACGAACTCCGCATTGTCCGCTGGCACACGCACCGTCAGGTCGCCCTGGGCGACCTTCAGCACCAAGTAGGTCTTGTCCACGCCTTTGATCTGGCGAGTTTCGATGGCCTCGATCAGCGCGGCCCCGTGATGGGGATAGACCACGGTGTCGCCAACCTTGAACGTCATGTGACAGGTACCCCTTCCGTGGCTATCCAGGGTAACACGGATACGGCGTCTTCTGAATGGCGTTTTCGCAGGTCAGGGCATATCTCGGGGCTTGACAACCACAACAGGAACGTGCTGCGAGGGGCGAGCGGAAGAGGGTATTCGCAGGTCGGAGCCGCTGTCCAGGGGGAGCGAAACGCGCACGTTACACACAACGAGAGCCCCTGACCAGCGTCCGAACATCCCGTTTTGTCCCGCTCCAAGGGTGCGACTTCCGCTACTCCGTTCGAGGAGCGGAGCCGAGTACGGGTCGAATCCGGAATTGATCAAGAAGGCCCATGATCGACCGCCGATCCGGCCGCCATCCGGCCGCGATCAACCGCCGTTCAGTCCGTGATCGATTTTAGAGAGCGCCGAGCATTCCTTCACCCTCTTACGACGCCTTACGGGAAAATCCGCAAGCCGATGACGGGGGAACTTATGTGAATGGCGGACCAGCGTGTCACCAAAACAGTCCCGCCGCGTCCGTGAAGTGTGCGACGGACGCGCCGGGCACCCCGCGCGGCGGAGCCCGTCGACGCTTAGAGGCGGGTCGGGTGCGGTGGCGTGGGAACGGCTCGGTAACCTAAGGCCGCTGACAGACCCTTAGGGCGGCTTTACAACGAAGTCGCCCTGCTTCGCCCACGTTCAAGGAGTTGCCGCCGCCGTGAGCAGCAGCCTTCGACGCGGCGCTCTCGCCGCCGCCGCCATCGCGTTCTCGATCGCCTCGCTCGCCGCGTGCGGTGCCGGCAGCAACGCACAGACGCTGGAGGTCAAGCCCGACAACGCGGCCACCTCCGTCGGCACCATCAAGATCCAGAACGCCACCGTGATCACACAGCCCGACCTCCAGTCGACGGGCCCCGCCGTGATCTCCGCGACCATCTTCAACAACGGCCGCACCCCGCAGACGCTGGACTCGATCACCGTCGCCGAGACGAACAAGACGGCCACGATCTCGCCCGCCAAGGGCTCCGGCAAGCTGACCATCCCCGCCGGCGGCTCCGTCGTCATCGGCGGCAAGGGCAACGCCTCCGCGGTCCTCGACAACAGCAGCGAGGCCGTCCAGGACGGCAACGCCCAGAAGGTCACCTTCAGCTTCAGCAGCACCGGGGACGTGAGCCTGCGCGCCTTCGTCGTCCCGGCCGAGAGCTACTTCTCCAAGTGGGGCCCGAGCGACATCCCGGCGGCCCCGGGAGCCTCCAAGACCGCCACGGCGACCACCAAGCCGTCCGGCAGCGCGACCGGCACGCCGTCCGGGTCCGCCACGGGCAAGCCCACGGACGCCGCCTCGTCGAGCGCGACGGCCACGGCGACCGCCACGGGCACGGCGACCGCCTCGGCCGGTCACTGACCTGTCCCTACGACGAAGGGCGGGACCCCCGGAAAAGGGGTCCCGCCCTTCGTCGTACTCGCGCGACCGGGCCGCCGCGACGGCACCGCGCCTCACACGCGCCCGGACGTGAGGCCGGTCTACGGCTCGAACTTGTAGCCGAGGCCACGCACCGTCACCAGGTACCGCGGCGCACCCGGGTCGGGCTCGATCTTCGCGCGCAGCCGCTTCACGTGGACGTCGAGCGTCTTGGTGTCGCCCACGTAGTCGGCGCCCCAGACCCGGTCGATGAGCTGCATGCGGGTCAGCACCCGGCCCGCGTTGCGCAGCAGCATCTCCAGCAGGTCGAACTCCTTCAGCGGGAGGTCGACCTTGGAGCCGGAGACGGTGACCACGTGGCGGTCGACGTCCATGCGGACCGGTCCGGCCTCCAGGGCGGCCGGGGTGACCTCCTCGGGCTCCCCGCGGCGCCGCAGGACGGCGCGGATGCGGGCGACCAGCTCACGGGAGGAGAACGGCTTGGTGACGTAGTCGTCGGCTCCTATTTCGAGCCCCACGACCTTGTCGATCTCACTGTCCTTGGCGGTGACCATGATCACCGGAACGTTGGAGCGGCCGCGCAGCTGACGGCACACCTCCGTGCCGGGCAGGCCCGGCAGCATCAGGTCGAGGAGGACGAGGTCGGCGCCGTTGCGCTCGAACTCGTCGAGTCCGTCGGGCCCGGTGGTCGCGATGGCGACCTCGAAGCCCTCCTTGCGAAGCATGTACGACAGGGCGTCGGAGAAGGACTCCTCGTCCTCGACGACGAGCACACGGGTCACGGAAGGACCTCCGGGGCAGGAAGCGGTTCGTACGGGGATGAGACGGTGGTCGTCCCGTCGGGCTGCCCGGTCTCGTCCTCGTCGTCGAGTCCGGGCATGTGGTGTTCGTGCGCACGGTCGCGGGCCGCGCCCGCCTCCGGCAGCCGCAGGGTGAACGTGGAGCCCTGACCCTCGGAGCTCCAGACCGTGACCTCTCCCGCGTGCGAGGCGGCCACGTGCTTGACGATCGCGAGGCCGAGGCCCGTACCGCCGGTCTGGCGGGAACGGGCCGGGTCCACGCGGTAGAAGCGCTCGAAGATGCGCTCCTTGTCCTTGTCGGAGATGCCGATTCCCTGGTCGGTCACGGCGATCTCGATGAGGTCCCCGCCCGGCGCGGTCACCCTGCGTGCGGCTATGCCCACACGGGTACGGGCCGGGGAGTAGTTGACGGCGTTCTCGACGAGGTTGCCGAGGGCCGCGGCCAGCTGGCCGCGGTTCCCCCAGATGCTCAGGTCGGCGGTGCCGCCCGCGGCCATGGTGATCTGCTTGGTGCCGGCCTGGTGGCGGCACCGGTCGATCGCCTCGGCGACGAGCTCGTCGACACGCACCGGCTCGGCGTCCTCCAAGGGGTCGTCGTTCTGCACCCGTGACAGGTCGATGAGCTCCTGGACCAGGTTGGTCAGCCGGGTGGCCTCTATCTGCATGCGCCCGGCGAAGCGCTCCACCGCCTCCGGATCGTCCGAGGCGTCCATGACCGCCTCGGAGAGCAGGGAGAGGGCGCCCACCGGGGTCTTGAGCTCATGGCTGACGTTCGCGACGAAGTCGCGCCGCACGGCCTCGATGCGCCGGGCCTCCGTCAGGTCCTCCACGAGCAGGAGCACGAGCCGCGAGCCGAGCGGTGCCACGCGGGCGGAGACGGCGAGGGCCTCGCCGCGGCCCGTCCCGCGCCGCGGGAGGTCCAGCTCGACCTGGCGTATCTCCCCGTCGCGGCGGGTGTCACGTGCCATCTGGAGCATCGGCTCCACGGACAGCTTGCCGCCGCGCACCAGCCCGAGCGCGTACGCTGCCGAGCTGGCCTTGACCACGGCGTCCGCCTCGTCGAGCACGACGGCGGAGGACCGGAGCACGGAGAGCACGGTGTCGACACCCGGCGGAAGCACCGGGTCCGTGTGCAGTGAAGTACGGGTAGGGCGTTTCTGGTCGCGCTCGCTCCAGCGGAACGCCAGCATGGCGATGACACCGGTGAGCACTCCGGCGATCGCTGCCGCTGCGGCGACCGCCGCGTTCACGTCCATGCGTCCAGGTTAGGCATGCCGTCATGCCTGGCCACAGCCATCACAGTGCGACCTCGAACACTCGTCGCCCAGAGTTCACCTGGGAGCCAGGGTCGGTTCACTTGAGGTGACGGAAACGGACGCGTACGGGCCGGAACGTGGGAGCGTGGGGTTCATGGGGCCTGTCCGAGGTCAGGGCCCTGCCCCCGGACCCCCAAGCCGACGTGAGAGAGGGACAACCAGATGCGGGACGCGTACCACGAGGAACTGGACTCGATCGGCGAGGGCCTGGTCGAGATGGCCCGGCTCGTCGGGTCGGCGATCGGGCGCGCCACGACGGCCATCCTCGACACCGACCTGAAGCTCGCCGAGAGTGTGATCGCGGCCGACCAGAAGGTCGACGATCTGCAGCACGACCTGGAGGCCCGGGCGATAGCGCTGCTGGCCCGGCAGCAGCCGGTGGCGACGGACCTGCGCATCGTCGTCACGTCCCTGCGCATGTCGGCGGACCTGGAGCGCTCCGGCGACCTGGCCCAGCACGTCGCGAAGCTGGCCCGACTGCGCTTCCCGGAGCGCGCGGTCCCCAGCGACCTGCACGCCACCGTCCTGGAGATGGGCCAGCTCGCCCAGCGCCTGATGGCCAAGGCCGCCGAGGTCGTCATCACCAAGGACGTCGACCTGGCCCTCCAGCTGGAGCAGGACGACGACGAGATGGACCTGCTGCACCGCACGCTCTTCCAGCACCTGCTGGACGACCGCTGGAAGCACGGCATCGAGACGGCCGTCGACGTCACGCTGCTGGGCCGCTACTACGAGCGCTTCGCCGACCACGCGGTCTCGGTCGCCAAGCGGGTGGTGTACCTGGTCACGGGCGAGCACGCGGACGACCTCCAGCAGGACATCCAGCCGGTGACGGGAGTCGAGGGGGCCTGATCAGAGGCCTCGCGGGGGCCTGACCGGGGTCCTGCGGGCGGCACGACCGGATCCCTGCGGGGGCTCGGCCAGGGTCCCCGCAGGAACTCGGTCACGGCCCACGGCCGGGGCTCGATCTGGGTTCTGCGGGGGCTCGATCGGGGTTCGTCCGGCGGTCGTCGTCCCGCTGTGGGGCGCGTGTGCACCTCAATGCGCCGTTGATGCGCCTGCCGCACTGGGCATGAAATGGGCGACAGGAGCTGTGCGGTGCAGTGTGCCTCGCACGCCTTCGCGCCTGAAGGAGGGACCTATGGCCGAATCGCCCAGCACGCCCGACCCCACGCAGGACCGCGACACCCAGCAGCCCGCCGAGATCAAGAGCCTCCCACTGTTCGGAGCCTGCGGATGCGGCTCCGGCTGCGGGTGCGGCTGCCAGTCGGGCAATCCGTGCCAGTGCGGCTGACCGAGTAGGACGGCGAAGGGCCCCGCTCGTGCGAGCGGGGCCCTTCGTCGTCGTCGCGCCCCGTCGGCTCGGGCCTTTCGGCTGCGGCGGACGACACGACGACGGGGTGAAGGCCTTCGAGACCTCCACCCCGTCGAGGTGGGTTCCGCGGGCCGGGCGTCAGGAGCCCGCCCGGTCCGTCGGTGAGGGGCGGTCAGCGGGTGCGACCGTCACTCACCACCGGAGTCCATCGATCCGGCGTCCATCGATCCACCGTCCATCGATCCGCCGTCCGAAGAACCGGCGTCCGACGAACCCTGGTCCATCGAGCCCTGGTCGGACGAGCCCTCGTCGGACGGGCCGGCCTCGGTTCCGGGATCGGTCTGGCTACCGTCGGTTCCGGGGTCGGTCTGGCTACCGTCGGTTCCGGGGTCGGTCTGGCTACCGTCGGTTCCGGGATCGGTCTGGCTACCGTCGGTACCGGGATCGGTCTGGCTACCGTCGGTACCGGGATCGGTCTGGCTACCGTCGGTACCGGGATCGGTCTGACCGGGATCGGTCTGACCGGGATCGGTCTGACCAGGGTCGGTCTGACCGGGATCCGTCTGACCAGGATCCGTCTGACCAGGATCGGTCTGGCCCGGGTCCGTCTGACCAGGATCCGTCTGACCCGGGTCCGTCTGACCAGGATCGGTCTTCGGATCCGTCTGACCAGGGTCAGTCTTCGGATCCGTCTTCGGATCCGTGCCCGGCTCTCCCGGCTTACCCGGTTCCCCAGGCTTACCCGGCTCTCCCGGCTTACCCGGTTCCCCCGGCTTACCCGGCTCTCCCGGCTTACCCGGTTCCCCAGGCTTACCCGGCTCTCCCGGCTTACCCGGCTCTCCCGGCTTACCCGGCTCTCCCGGCTTACCCGGCTCTCCCGGCTTACCCGGTTCCCCCGGCTTACCCGGCTCACCCGGCTTGCCGACCTGGCCCTCGTCCTTCCAGTGGTCCTTGTCCTTGGTCTTCCAGTGGTCCTTGTGGTGCTTCCAGTAGTGGTGGTTGTTGTGGGTGTCCCAGAAGTAGTACACATGGCTGCCCTGCCACGTGTAGTAGCACTTGTGGTGGTCGTCCCAGTAGTACTTGTAGTGGTCGCCCCAGCAGTAGTGCTTCCTGTGCTTCTTGTCCCAGTGACCCTTGCCCTCTTTCCAGCAGTAGTGCTTTCCCTTGCCCTTGCCGTGGTGTGCGGCGGCATTGGTCACCATCGAGGCGTCGGACATCGGAGCCGCCGATGCGGCCGCGGCCGGCAGAACCACGCCACCGGCGACCACGACGGACGACGCCACGATCGTGGCGATACTCAGCCGGCGCTTAGGACGGACGGCGCCGTGCTTTCGGATGATACGGGCCATGATTGTTTCCTCCTGGCGATGGAATTCGCTCTGTGCGACTCGGAGCCTCTTTTTCTTTCCGGTCTTTCCGGTGAGGCCCGCACCACCAGTAGGCCCGAATCGCGCAGCAGGGTCACGTTCCGAGGGTTCGGGACTTGACGAGCGCCAGGACGGCGGGTAAAAGCCGCATAAGAGACACTTCCGCGGATCACTCCAGCGCCACAGAAACGGCATCCGAGCTGCGACGACGGCCTCGATGACATGCCGCCCCCGCACTCCGAACCCGCTGGGCGCCGAAGCGCGCCACGGAGGACACCGGGGTGATCCGGATCGCGGACGCACCGCGCAGAGACCGACCGGGAAGAATCAATCCACCCCGATATCAATCCACCCCGACATTGATCCACCCCGATATCGAAGAAATTCGGAATGGGCTCGGCGTTTTCACGGACCCGACCGTCACCACGTCGTCATCACCACGTCGTCATCACCATGTCGTCATCACCACGCCGCCGTCGTCATGCGACCGGAATTCCCGTCCGGGTCACGGCCGTACGCCGGCCGGACGGCCACCGCTCCGCCCGGTCTCACCCTGGGAGGGTGATGCCCTGACGACGTCCCGGGAGAACGCTGGACGAGTGCCGGACGGCCACGCGCGCTCGCCGTGGCCGCATCCGTGCGTCGGAGGAGGGCCCGTGAACCAGTACCCGCCCATCGCGGAGCACGGAATGGTCGGCGATCTCCAGACGGCGGCTCTGGTGTCGTCCGGCGGAACGGTCGACTGGTGGTGCACCCCCCGCTTCGACTCGCCCAGTGTCTTCGCCTCGCTCCTGGACAGCGAGCGCGGCGGCCACTGCCGTCTCGCCGCCGATCAGGCGGAACGGAACGGGATGACGGTCCGCCAGTTGTACCTGTCCGACACGGCCATCCTCGTCACCCGGTTCATGGGACCCGGTGGCGTCGGCGAGGTCGCCGACTTCATGGAGCCGATCGATTCCCCCACGCCGACGGACCGGCATCGGCTGGTCCGGGTCGCCCGCGTCGTGCGGGGCAGTCTGCCCTTCACCCTCGACTGCCGTCCGCGCTTCGACTACGGACGGGCCCGGCACAGGCTCGCCCTCGGCGACGACCACTCCGCCGTCCTCCACGGACCCAGCAGCGATCTTCATGTGCAGTCCACCGCCGGTGTCCCCCTCCGGGCCGACGGAGACGACCTCACCGCCCACTTCACCCTCGACGCGGGCCAGGCGGCCGCGGTCGCGCTGACCAGCACCGCGAGTGGCGGTCCCGCTCCGGCACCGCCCACGCTGGACGGCATCGCCGAAGCACTGGAGTCCTGCCGGGCGTTCTGGCAGTCGTGGCTGCGCTCGTGCACGTACCGCGGACGCTGGCAGGACATGGTGAACCGCTCCGCGATCACCCTCAAGCTGCTCACGTACGCACCCACGGGGGCGCCCGTCGCCGCGGCCACCATGGGGCTTCCCGAGCAGGTCGGCGGCGAACGCAACTGGGACTACCGCTACACCTGGATCCGTGACGCCTCGCTGTCCGTGCGGGCCCTGATCGATCTCGGCTTCGACACGGAGGCACACGCGTTCCGCCGCTGGCTGCGCCATCGCATCGAGGCCGGCGGCAACGCCTCCGGCGACCCGCTGCAGATCATGTACCGCGTCGACGGCGACCCCAACCTGGCCGAGGAGACCCTCGACCATCTGGAGGGCTACA
Organism: Streptomyces sp. NPDC025784; assembly: GCF_055558435.1. Lineage (NCBI taxonomy): Bacteria > Bacillati > Actinomycetota > Actinomycetes > Kitasatosporales > Streptomycetaceae > Streptomyces > Streptomyces sp. NPDC025784. The sequence continues at coordinate 109,743 of NZ_JBVHMN010000007.1, read as the reverse complement.
TGGGTTCGCGGCCGGTGCGCGCGGGCAACGGCGCGGCCGGCCAACTCCAGCTCGACATCTACGGCGAGGCCTCCGACGCGCTCATCGTCGCCGGCGACATCGGGGCGATCCGCGGCTGGAAGTCGCTGCACAACGTGCTGGACTGGCTCACCGACCACTGGGACCAGCCCGACGAGGGCATCTGGGAGACCCGCGGGGGCCGGCAGAACTTCACGTACAGCCGTCTGATGACATGGGTGGCATTCCAGCGCGGTGTCCACGCGGCCAACCACTTCTCCCGCCCCGCCGATGTCGCCCGCTGGACCGAGGCCCGCGACGCGGTCTTCCGCCAGATCATCGAGAAGGGCTGGCACGAGAAACGGCAGGCCTTCGTCCAGCACTTCGACACCGCCGTCCTGGACGCCTCGCTGCTCCTGATGCCCCGGGTCGGCTTCCTGTCGCCGCGAGACCCGGACTGGCTCAGCACCCTCGACGCGATGGACGAGGACCTGGTGAGCGACAGCCTGGTCTACCGGTACGACCCCGCGGCCTCACCGGACGGACTGCGCGGCTCCGAGGGGACGTTCAACCTGTGCAGCTTCCTGTACGTGGAGGCCCTGGCCCGCGCCGGGCGCCTCACCCAGGCCCGGTACGCCTTCGACAAGATGCTCACGTACGCGAACCCGGTCGGCCTGTTCGCCGAGGAGATCGGCCCCTCCGGCGAACAACTCGGCAACTTCCCACAGGCGTTCACCCATCTCGCCCTGATCACCGCCGCCACGGCTCTGGACGAGCAGCTCGCCCGGGCGGAGGCGGGGCCGGATCTCGGCGGAGGCCGTCCGACGCCGCACACCTACCGTTACACGGTGCCCCCCGAAGGCAGGGCCGGCGGAGGCGGCACCGGTGGCTGAGACCGTCGCGGCGGGGCGACGGGGCGGACACCGGCGGGAGTTGGCGGCCCTCTCGCTCGCCCAGTCCATCTGCAGTTTCGCCGGCTCCAACATGAACGTGACGATCAACGACATCAGCCGCGACCTGGACACCACCGTGAGGGCGTGCAGATGGCGATCACGATCTTCCTGCTGATCATGGCCGCCCTGATGATCCCCGGCGGCAAGCTGACCGACCGCTACGGCCGCAAGCGGTGCCTTCTGACGGGCCTCGTCGTGTACGGCGTCGGGGCCGCCGCGGGTCCGCTGATCGGCGGACTCATCACGACGGGCACCAGCCGGCGGGCGGCCTTCGTGTTCCAGGCCCTGGTGATCGTGCTGATCGTCGTGCTGAGCCGGGGATCGAGGATCCGCTGCCGCCCGAGCCGGACCGTCCCTTCGACACCGTCGGCGCGGTCCTGTCCGCGGTCGGTCTGGTCCTGATTGCAGGTGGTGCGCGGCTACGACGCCATCGGGACCGGTGTCATCCTCACGTCGGTGACGCTCGGGCTGCTGGTCCCGTCGCTGGCGGCCGAACGTCTCGCCCGGCACCGCCCGAAGCGGCCGACAAATCATCAACAGGACAACATGCGTCGGTCAGTCGGAGGGTCAGACCCCTTGGACGGTCGGGCTTCGTCGATGGCCAAGGAGAGACCTGCCGGCGCCGGCCGCGCACCGAGCATGGCACCCGCCGCGGAAGCAGACGCACGCTTCACAAGTTCGATCCGTGCCCGCTGCTTCTGAGACTGTCGACTGGCACAGCGGCCGGGCAGGGATGCCGGCGCGCACCACCATCCGGCGCTGTTGATGTCAGCAGCCATCTGCTCCGCAGCTCAAGCCGAGCGGGACAGCCTACGGATGGCGGTCGGATGGCGTCCTACTCCCCGTCGGGACTCGGTCGGAATGCATTGAAGCAGACGCTCCTGCCGGTATTGCAGATTTCTGCGTCCCGGGGGATGAGCGTGCTCTCGGGGAACTCGTACGTCACGAATGTCATCGTCCGGCCCGACGGGAACTTCACCGTGGCTTGCTGCACCGGCGTGGCGTGCTCTGGCGTACCGCCCGTGTAGGCGTAGGGCTCGCTGGCGTTTTCGACGACGGTGACCGTGAGCCACATCTGGTGCACATCTGCGCTACTGCTGACACCGTGCGGAGCGCTTCGGCCCACGTGCACATAGCCGCGTTGCTTGCGTTTGGCCGGCAGACCGAAGCACTGACGGTCCGACCCCCTCTCGCGGACCGACACCATGCAGTACGTGTTGGCGTCTGGCATCCAGGCGACATCCCCCGTACCCGCAGCCCGTCGGCGAAGAACCGCCACCTCAGACGTGGCCGGGACAGCCACATCCGCGGAGAACAACGTTTCACTGCTGTAGGCCTCGACCAGTTTCGTGTCCTTCGCTCCGATCGCCGCCGCGCCCAGTGGTGTAGCAGGACCGGTCTCGGGCGGCTCAGGAGAATGAGAGGAAGCAGGCGAAGAAGCAGCAGACGACGTCGGAGGCGGACTGGCCTCCGTACACCCAGCCCCCACGCAGACCAACACGCCGACGATCGTCAGAAAGACGCGCTTCACTGCCCCCACCCCCTCGGTGAGCACGAGATCATAGCCAAGTTCTCGCGGGCGTCTCGGGCCGGCCGGTAGGCCAGCCCGGGGTCCTTGGTCCATCAGCACGGCTGGGCCTCCCTCGCGGGTCCGCTGGGGCGGTCGGCGCCTCGCCACGGCGGTGTGACCGCCGGCGACATGTGGCCAGGGGCGGTCGCAGAACCCCTGGTGACGAGCATGCACCCACGGGTGGTCGGCCATCCTGCTCAGCCGTGGCCGGCCAGTACGGTAGCGGTGCGTCGCATGCCGAGCTGAGGCATGCTTCGTGGGGCGCAGCGGTCGGCTACTCGCCAGTGACGCCATCGATGGCCTCGCGGAGAAGATCCGCATGGCCGACGTGGCGGGCGTACTCCTCGATCACATGCTCAAGGACGAACCGCACATCGGCGTCACCGAATTCCGGGTTCGGCGTGATGCGTGCGAGGTCGACGGTCACCTTCGCGAATACCTCCCGCGACTCCTCGCACGCCTTCAGGTAGTCCTCGTAGACGTCCCTGGCCGGCGTAGCGTCCGACTCGTCGTACCACTCGCCGCCGTCGGCGGTGACGTAGGTCCGATAGGGGAAGAAGCGAGGCGTCGTGCCGGCCAACGTCCGCTGGAACCAGGCACGCTCAACCCCCTGCAGATGGCGCATGAGCCCCAGCAGGGTCAACGCCGACGACCGCACAGAACGTAGCCGCAGTTGTGCATCCGAGAGTCCCTCGCACTTCCACAAGAAGGTCGCTCGGTGGTGATCGAGATTCGAGGCGATCACCTCCAGCCACGGACCCGATATCGCGCGCTCAGGCCGGACGATCTTCTGGACCACAATGTCGCTCACGCTGGAGTCTCCTTACCGGTCATCAGGCTTGGTCGAGTCCGTACGTGCCCACGATCCGCGGACTGGGCGGCGCCTCTACCGGCACCTCGCGAGCACGTCCGCCCATGAAGACCTCTTTTAGCATCGGAACTCATCGCTCGATGCCGCACCGGGAGTGGCCATCCACGGCTGCGAGTGGCCAGGTAGCGCCGCGAGTCACGGGCGGCCTGAACGCGACCCGGCGAACCTGTGCGGTCACAGCACAGGCGCCACGGCCCGGAAACAGCCCAGAATCGGCTTCAGGCCTCCTACCAACGGGAAAATCCCTGGTAGGAGGCCTGAAGCGTCGAACTTACTTCTTCTTGCCCTGGTTCTTGACCGCCTCGATGGCGGCCGCGGCGGCGTCCGGGTCGAGGTAGGTGCCGCCGGGCTTGACCGGCTTGAAGTCGGCGTCCAGCTCGTAGGCGAGGGGGATGCCGGTCGGGATGTTCAGGCCCGCGATGTCGGCGTCGGAGATGCCGTCGAGGTGCTTGACGAGAGCGCGCAGGCTGTTGCCGTGGGCGGCGACCAGGACCGTGCGGCCGGTGAGGAGGTCCGGGACGATGCCGTCGAACCAGTACGGGAGCATGCGGACGACGACGTCCTTCAGGCACTCCGTCTGCGGGCGCAGCTCCGGCGGGAGCGTCGCGTAGCGCGCGTCGTCGAACTGGGAGTACTCGGCGTCACGCGCGAGCGGCGGGGGCGGGGTGTCGTACGAGCGGCGCCAGAGCATGAACTGCTCCTCGCCGAACTCGGCGAGCGTCTGCGCCTTGTCCTTGCCCTGGAGGGCGCCGTAGTGCCGCTCGTTCAGGCGCCAGGAGCGGTGGACCGGGATCCAGTGCCGGTCGGCGGCCTCCAGCGCGAGCTGCGCCGTGCGGATCGCGCGCTTCTGGAGCGACGTGTGGACCACGTCGGGCAGCAGGCCGGCGTCCTTGAGCAGCTCACCGCCGCGGACTGCCTCCTTCTCGCCCTTCTCGTTGAGGTTGACGTCCACCCAACCGGTGAACAGGTTCTTCGCGTTCCATTCGCTCTCGCCGTGGCGGAGGAGGATCAGCTTGTACGGTGCGTCGGCCATGGCCCCGAGCGTAATCGAACCCGCTGATCGCTCGCGCCCTCGCCCGGCAGGCGGACAGTGCGGCCCGTCGTCGCCGGTCGGTTGACGGCATCTGTTAATCGAGTGGCCTTCCGCCTCCCCCGTTTCGTAAGTTGTGCTCACCGCTTGAGCCGCTTACTCACCTGCCCGACCGGGGGGTCCCGCATGTCACTCGTCTCGCTGAGACGCGCCGCCCGAGAGACCGTCTCGGGGCTCCCCCGCGAGTTCTGGTGGCTGTGGACCAGCACCCTCGTGAACCGGCTCGGCGCCTTCGTCGCCACCTTCATGGCGCTGTACCTCACCCTGGACCGCGGGTACTCCGCGTCGTACGCGGGTCTGGTGGCGTCCCTGCACGGCCTGGGCGGCGTCGTCTCCTCGCTCGGCGGCGGTGTGATGACCGACCGCCTGGGCCGCCGGCCCACCCTGCTGATCTCCCAGCTGTCGACGGCCTTCGCGGTCGCACTGCTCGGCTTCGTGCACGATCCCGTGGCGATCGCCGCGGTCGCCTTCCTGGTGGGCATGGCCTCGAACGCCTCCCGGCCCGCCGTGCAGGCGATGATGGCCGACATCGTCCGCCCGGAGGACCGCGTGCGCGCGTTCTCCCTCAACTACTGGGCGATCAACCTGGGGTTCGCCGTCTCCTCCATGGCGGCCGGATTCATCGCCGAGTTCAGCTACCTCGCGGGCTTCCTGATCGAGGCAGGGATGACGCTGGTCTGCGCCGTCGTCGTCTTCGTGAAGCTGCCGGAGTCCCGGCCGACCCTCACCGACAAGGCCGCGGCGGAACCGGCGGCCGGTCTCGGGACCGTGCTGCGCGACGGACGGTTCATGAGCGTCGTCGGGCTGTCCTTCCTCGTCGCCCTCGTCTTCCAGCAGGGGTCCGTGGGGCTTCCGGTCGCGATGGGCGCGGCGGGCTTCACCCCGGCCGACTACGGCATGGCGGTCGCCGTCAACGGCGTCCTCATCGTCGCCCTCCAGATCCCGGTCACCCGTTTCATCGAGCACCGAAATCCGAAGCGGCTGCTCGTGGTCTCGTCGCTGCTCGCCGGGTACGGCTTCGGCCTCACCGCCTTCGCCGGCTCGGTCGGGGTCTTCGCCCTGACGGTGTGCGTGTGGACGCTCGCGGAGATCGTCAACGCGCCCACCCAGACGGGGCTGGTCGTCCGCCTCTCCCCGGTGCACGGCCGTGGCCGCTACCAGGGCATGTACACCCTGTCCTGGTCGCTCGCCGCGCTCGTCGCTCCGCTGATGTCCGGCGTGGTCATCGACCGGTTCGGCGCGGAGTGGCTGTGGGGGCTGTGCGCCGTGGTCGGCACGGCGGCGGGGCTGGGGTACGCGATGCTGATGCGGAACCTGCCCGCGGAGGAGTCCTCCCTCGCGGAGACGCCGGTCGCGTCCTCCGCCGCGCCGCCGGTCTCCCCGGCGACGGAGGTCGGAGCCGCCTGACGCCGGGACCCGGACGCGGGGACGACGGGACACAGGGACAGGGACAGGCACAGGGACGACGGTGCGATGTGGGCCGGGCGGGGACGACCCCGTGCGGTCGGCGCCGGGACACCCTGTCGGCGCCGGGGTTTCCGGCGTGCACGTCCGGCCCACCCCCGTTCAGTGGTGCATCCGCGCGCCCTTCATCACCTTGTCCACCCCGTTCCGCGGCCCGTACACGGCCATCCCCACGAGGTCCAGGTCCGCCGCCGGCACGGCCCGCACGGCCGCCCGGTTGTCCCGGTCGTTGCCGGTGGCGAACAGGTCGGAGGTGAAGACGGCCCGCGGCAGCTGCCGGGACAGCGCACGGCCGTGGGCGGCGGTCAGCGTCTCCTTGGACCCCTCGAAGACGAGGACGGGCTGCCGGAACATGGGGAGGTAGGCGGTCCCGTCGGCGTCCTCGTACGGCTCGCCGATCACCTCGGGGACGGCGCTGCCGAGGCCGCTGACGAGGAACGCGGTCACATTGAGCCGCTGCCAGGGCTCCAGGTCGTCCCGCAACAGGACGGCGATCTTGGTGTCGAAGCGGATGGGTTCGATGTCCGGGCTGCCGGTGCTGCTGCTGCTCATACGTCGAGACTGCCGACCGCCGTACCGCGTCGTCTTGTACGTTCTTTGCATGGGCCCGCTTCGGGAGATCACGGCGTGGCGTCCGGGAGTCCCGGGTGTCGTGGAGGTCTTCCACGCCCACTACACCGAGTACGCGTACCCGATGCACGTGCACGAGGCGTGGACGCTGCTGATCGTCGACGACGGGGCGGTGCGGTACGACCTCGACCGGCACGAGCACGGCACCCCGCACGACACGGTCTCGCTGCTCCCGCCGTACGTCCCCCACAACGGTTCGCCGGTCACCGAGCACGGCTTCCGCAAGCGCGTCCTCTACCTCGACCTGAGCATGCTCGACGAGAGCTGGATCGGGCCCGCGATGGACGGGCCGGACCTCGTCGATCCGGTGCTGCGACGCCGCGTCGGGCAGATGCACACCGCGCTCGCGCACCCCGGGGACGAGCTGGAGGCGGAGAGCAGGCTGACGCTGGTCGCGGAGCGGCTGCGCGGCCGGCTGCGCCCCCGGGCGGCCGGCGCGCCGGCGCGCCCCGACCGCCCGCTCGCCCGCCGGCTGCGCGAACTTCTCGACGAGCGCCTCGTCGCGGGCCTCACCCTCGACGAGGCGGCCGGGCTGGTGCACGCCCATCCCGCCCATCTGGTGCGGGCGTTCAGCGAGGCGTACGGCATCGCTCCGCACCAGTACCTGATGTCCCGCCGCGTCGACCGCGCCCGCCGTCTGCTGCTCGACGGCGGGGCGCCGGGCGACGTCGCCGCCGCGACCGGCTTCTACGACCAGTCCCATCTCGACCGCCATTTCAAGCGGTTGGTGGGGGTGACGCCCGGCCGGTACGCGCGCACCGGCCTCGGCAGGCCGGCCGGAGGGCCGATCTAGAGGTCGCGCTGGGCCTCGTACAGATTGCGCGGGCGCACCACGTCCGTGGTCCCGTACAGCTCCAGACGGGAGTGCAGGTCCCCGGTGAAGTCCGGTACGTCGATCTGGTCGAACTCGCTGACCTCGTTGACCCCGACGGTGGCGCTGCGGGGCGCGAGACCGTCGATCCTCATGAGGCCGGCACGGCCGTTGGTCACGCGGATGTTCCAGTGGGTGAAGCGCGCGCCGAACAGCGGTCCGGCGGAGGCGTCGCCGCCGTGGCGGCCGTTGTTGTTCACCGTGATGTCGGTGCGGACGTTCGCGAACGGCAGTCCGCGGTGGCTGTCGAAGGTGCCCATCTGCATGTCCCCGCGCGACCAGACGTTGTACGAGGACAGGCCTTCGACGTTGATGCCGTGGAGCTGGGTCCCGGCGGGCGCGGGCACCGTGCGCTGCTCGACGGTGAAGTCCTCGACGAGGTTGTCGTGCGAGCCCTCGCGGCAGAAGTACGGGTGGTGCGATCCGCGGCCGGCGACCCTGGTGCGGCGCAGGGTGCAGGCGGAGGCGGCGACGAGGCCGAAGCCGTTGTCCACGTGGCGCACGACGACGTCGTCGGCCCAGCAGTCGTAGGCGCACTGGAAGACGACGCCGTTGTACCCCTTGTCGAGCAGGTGCGGGAACTGCGGGGTCTCGACGGCCTCCAGGGTGAGTCCCTCGACCCCCGAGCCGGTCAGTTCCGGCACGTGCGTGGTCAGGCGGGGGTCCCATTCGGGCCGGACGTCGAGCGGGAGGGGGCGCTCCAGGGTGACCTTGCGGCCGCGGACGTGTGTGATGCGCACGGGCCACTCGTAAGGGACGTACGAGGTGAGTTTCGTCTTGTCGTCCCAGTAGTAGGCCTCGGGGCCGGGGCCGCCGCCCGACATGTGCTCCAGGAGTGTGTGGCCGGCGTCGTCGGCGAGGCGGAGCAGGACGAGCCCGCCGGGCCGCAGCCGGGACGCGTCGGCGACCGTCACGGTCCAGGAGCCCTGGCGGGCGGGTTCGACCGTCGTGAGGGTCTCCCACTCGTCGCGCCCGTTGCCGGTCCAGCCCTCGAAGGGCCAGGCCTTCGCCCTGATCGCGGCGACCAGCGACTCCCAACGGGCGGTCGGGGCGAGCCAGATGAGGCCGCCCGCCCAGGACCAGGACGATTTGTCGCCGCCGTAGCGGGAGCCGTAGGCGCCGATCAGCTCGGTGAGGTTCCGGGTCGCGTACAGCTTCGTACGGTCGCTGCCGGCACCTCGCAGGACGACGTTCGAGTGCCCGAGGCGAACCAGGTCGTCGATGCGGAAGGTGCCGGGCGGGACGAGAACCGTGCCACCGCCGGCCCTCCCGGCAGCGGCGATGGCACGGTTGATCGCTGGGGCGCAGTCGGTGCTGCCGTCGTCCGTCACGTCGCCGTGGTCGCGGATGTCGGCGACGACGCGGTGGCGGGGCAAGCGCGCCGCCCCACCGCCGCGGCCGGACCGGCCGACGTACGGGATCTGCGGGTGGGTGAACGGCGTACGGGTGAACTCGTGCCAGAGGGAGGGGACTTGGCCTTGTCCTGCGGCGGGGGTGTGGCCCTGCCGTGCGGGGGACGCGGCGGCCGTCCCCGCCGTGCCGGTCACGGCGACGGCCGCCACGGCGGTGGCGCCGGCGAGCAGGCGCCGTCTGGTGACGGTGCCGCGCCCGCTGTTCCCCTCGCCGGGGTCGAGCGCTGCGTTTCCGCCGTTCTCGCCGTTCTCGCCGTTCCCGTTGCTCCCGAAGCTCCCGTTGCTCATGCCCGTCCGCCCTCCATTGCTTCCATGGATGTGAACGACGTTCAGATCTGCGTCGGCGGTGAGCATGCCACGAGGACTCCGGGCGGGGAAGAGGGTGCGCGACCCCTAATTGCCGAGTGGCGTCGGTCAGTTGGCGGGACGCTGGGTCAGATGACTGAACGCGTCCAGATTGCGGGTCGACTCACCGCGGGACACCCGCCAGGCGTACTCCCTGCGGATCGCGGTCGCGAAACCGAGCTCCAGAAGGGTGTTGAAGGCGCCGTCGGCGGCCTCCAGGACGGAGCCGAGCAGCCGGTCGACCTCCTGCGGGGTGACCGCGGCCAGCGGCAGCTTGCCGACCAGGTAGACGTCTCCGAGCGGGTCGACCGCGTAACCGACCCCGTAGAGCTTCAGGTTGCGCTCCAGCAGCCAGCGGTGGACCGCTTCCGCGTTCTCGTCGGGGTGGCGGATCACGAACGCGTTCAGCGACAGCGAGTGCCTGCCGACGATCAGCGAGACGGTCGTGGACAGCTTCCGGGTGCCGGGGAGCTTGACCACGTAGGTGCCGGGCTCGGGGCTCTCCCACTCGAGCTCGGCGTCCTTGAAGACCCCCTCGATGACCTGTGCCGCCTGCTGTACGTCCGCCATGCAGGGAGCGTACGTCAGAGCGGGCACGGCCCGGAGGCCGGTGCGACCGCGGCAGGCGCCGCCGCGGGCCGGTGTCGGCCGGGGCGGGCACGCACCCCGTACCGCCGCGGACGAGTACCGCCCGGACCGGGGTCGCCCTCGGCAGGCGCGCACCCGCCATCGTCGTGGCCGGGTGTCAGCCGGTGCGCGCACGCACCCGGCGCCGGTGGGCCTGCGCCGCGGCCGTGTACACGTCCGCCGTGGCACCGGCCGCGGCGTCCCAGCCGAAGCACTCCGCGTGACGCGCGGCGGCGGCGCCCATCCGGTCCGTGAGCTCCCGGTCGTCCGCGAAACGGCGCAGCACGCGCGCGTAGGCGGCGGGGTCATGGCCCTGCACGAGGAAGCCGGTCTTCTGGTCGCACACGGCGACGGGCAGTCCGCCGACCGACGCCGCGAGCACCGGCGTGCCGGCCGCCTGCGCCTCGATGGCCACCAGGCCGAAGGACTCGCTGTACGAGGGCATGACCAGCACCGACGCCGCCCGGAACCAGTCCGCCAACTGCTCCTGGCCGACGGGCGGACGGAAGCGCACGACGTCGGCGATGCCCAGCCGCGCGGCGAGCTTCTGCAGCCCCTCGGGCTTGGCGAGACCGCTGCCGCTGGGGCCGCCGACCACGGGGACGACGATCCTGCCGCGCAGTTCCGGACGCTCGTCGAGCAGGACGGCGACCGCGCGCAGCAGCACGTCGGGGGCCTTCAGAGGCTGTATGCGACCCGCGAACAGGGGGATCAGCGCGTCCTGCGGGAGCCCGAGGCGGGCCCGGGCGGCGGCGCGGCCGTCGGCGGGACGGAAGCGGTCGAGGTTGACGCCGGGGTGGACGACGGCGACCCTTCCGGGTTCGGCGTCGTAGTGGCGGACGAGCTCGTCCGCCTCCTCCGCGGTGTTCGCGATGAGACGGTCGGCGGCGCGCACGATCTGGGTCTCGCCGATGACACGGGCGGCCGGCTCGGGGGTGTCGCCCTCGGCCAGCGCGGCGTTCTTGACCTTCGCCATGGTGTGCATCGCGTGCACCAGGGGCGCGCCCCAGCGCTCGGCGGCGAGCCAGCCGACGTGGCCGGAGAGCCAGTAGTGCGAGTGGACCAGGTCGTAGTAGCCGGGACGGTGGCCGGCCCAGGCCTGCATCACGCCGTGCGTGAAGGCGCACAGCTGGGCGGGCAGGTCTTCCTTGGCGAGGCCCTCGTAGGGGCCCGCGTCGACGTGCCGGACGAGGACGCCGGGGGCCAGCTCGACGGCCGGCGGCAGGGCGCCGGTGGTGGCGCGCGTGAAGATCTCGACCTCGATGTTGATCGCGGCGAGGCGCTGCGCGAGCTCCACGATGTACACGTTCATGCCGCCCGCGTCGCCCGTGCCGGGCTGGTGCAGCGGCGAGGTGTGCACGGAGAGCATCGCGACGCGACGGGGCCTGCGGTGCAGCCTGAGCCGTGCGGACGCCGTCGGGGAGCGACGCCCGAGCCTGCCGACGTACTGGCTCACGTGGCGTTCCTCCTTGCTGCGGGCATGCCGGTCGGAGGACGCGGCACGCCCTCCGAAGAGGCCAAACGCCGGAGCGGCCTGCTCCATTTCCTCTTTGCCGAATCATTACCCCTTCTCGCTCAACCGTTCGATAGCGGGATGCGTACACCGCCGCGCCCCGGTGGCGTACGGGCTCCGGGGCGGTCCCCGGAGCGGGCATCCTCCGGGGACCGCCCCGGGGCGGCGGGCCGGGATGTTTTCCACAGGTGTGGGCAAGGGGCCGGGAGGTTGTCCACAGGCGTGCCCGGCCCCCGCCGGACGCGCCTACTCTCGTACGCATGACAACCCGCGCCGCGTCCCGCCCCGTGGGTACGGTGACGCGCGGGACGACCAACCCCAACCGCCTGCGTCGCATGGACCGCTGGATCGCGGCCGTCCACGGCGCCGAACTGCGCAGGTCCGCCGACCCGGTGGCCGTCGACCTCGGATACGGCGCGGCGCCCTGGACGGCAGTCGAGCTCCTGACCCGTCTGCGCACCACGGCACCGCGCACCCGCGTGGTGGGCGTGGAGATCGAACCGGCCCGCGTCGCGGCCGCCCGTCCGTACGAGCGCGAGGGCCTCACCTTCCGGCACGGCGGCTTCGAGGTGCCCGTGCCCGGCAGCCCGGCCCTCATCCGCGCGGCCAACGTGCTGCGCCAGTACGACGAGGAGCAGGTCGCCGAGGTCTGGCGGCGCCTGTGCGCCCGCCTCGCGCCGCCCGGACCCGCCGGCCGGGGCGGCCTGCTCGTCGAGGGCACCTGCGACGAGATCGGCCGCCGGCACGTCTGGGTCGCCCTCGGCCCGGAAGGCCCCCGCACCGTCACCTTCGCCTGCCGGCTCGGCTCCCTGGACCGGCCGTCCGACCTGGCCGAGCGCCTGCCGAAGGCCCTGATCCACCGCAATGTCCCGGGCGAGCCCGTCCACTCCTTCCTGCGCGACTTCGACCGCGCCTGGGCGGCCGCCGCACCCTACGCCTCGTACGGCGCGCGGCAGCGCTGGATACGCACGGTCCGCGACCTGAAGGCCGACTGGCCGGTGACCGACGGCGTGACGCGCTGGCGGCAGGGCGAAGTCACCGTGCGCTGGGAGGCGTTGGCGCCGGGCACGGCCCAGGTGTCTTTCCGCGCCCGGTTCTGACACCGGGACACCTCGGCCCCGGAGCCCTGCCCGACGGCCGCCAGGGGTCATGACCTGCCGCGCTCCGGCATCACGGCGCGAGCGGAACGAATTCGGTGACTGATTCGTCACACCGGCGGGGAGATCGTCTTGCGGAAGCGGCTGCGGGGGAAGGGAGTTCTTGCCCGCCTCTGTCGCATTGCGCTCCGACATGGCACGATCCCCGATGCATCCGTAAGTTACTGACGGTAAATCAGTTTGGGGGCGGGTACATGGGATCCGGCAAGCGGAGCCTGACCACGGCGGCCATGGCCCTGGCCTGCGCATGTGCCTGCGCGGTGCTGGCAACACCGGGCGTGGCGTACGCGAGTCCGACACCGACACCGACCCGGACACCCACCGCGACCCCCACGCCCGCGGCCGACAAGGACCTCGAAGCGGTCCGCGCGAAGCTGGACAAGCTCTACCACGACGCGGCGCTCGCCACGGATGCCTACAACGCGGCCGAGGAGAAGGCGAAGAAGCAGTCCGCCGAACTCGTCGACCTGGCCCGGGAGATCGTCAAGGGCCAGGCGAAACTGGACGAACTGAAGGACCGGGCGGGCGCCGCGGCGCGGGCGCAGTACCGCGGCGGAGGGCTGCCCCCCGAGGCACGACTGTGGCTGAGCGACGACCCGCAGGAGTTCCTGGACGGCGCGGGACGCGTGCGGCAGGGCCAGCACGCGACCAAGGGGCTGCTGGGCGAGCTGACGCGCACCCAGCAGGACTTGGAGCAGTACGCGAAGGACGCCTCCGCGCAGTGGCAGAAGCTGGAGGCCAACCGCAAGGCCAAGGCCGCGGCCAAGAAGAAGATCAAGCAGCGCATCTCCGACGCCGAGAAGCTGGAGTCCCAGCTGGAGAAGGAGGAGAAGGAGCGGCTGGCGAAGCTGGAGGAAGAGGCCGCCTACCAGGCGCAGACGGCCTGGCTGAGCTCCGGCGTCCTCGCCGAGATCAACAGCGAGGCGTCCGCGCAGGGCAAGAAGGCCGTGAAGTACGCGACCGGCCAGATCGGCAAGCCCTACGAGTGGGGCGCCGAGGGCCCGAAGTCCTACGACTGCTCGGGGCTCACCTCCCAGGCCTGGGCGTCCGCCGGGCACCCCATCCCACGCACCTCGCAGGAGCAGTGGAAGCAGCTGCACCGCGTCGACATCAAGGACATGCGCCCCGGCGACCTGATCATCTACTTCGACGACGCGAGCCACGTCGGGATGTACATAGGAGACGGCGCGATCGTGCACGCCCCCCGGCCCGGCCGGACGGTGACGATCACCGGAGCGGGTTCGATGCCGATCCTCGGGGTGGTCCGGCCCGACGCGTGACCCGGACACCCCACCCCGGGGAGCCGCGTGACCTGTCCCACGTGACCCACCGCACGGTTGCCCTCGGGAGTCAACCCCGGGGACGTGACCTTCGTCATCCCCGGTGAGGCCGCGTCCTGTCCAAATGCGTTACGGGATGCGGCATATGACGCTGGCTGTTTGCCCGACGCCGTGCCGTACGCCATTCCGCTGCGGCACCGGCTGACGCTATGGTCCCCGTCGGTGGGTCGAGGTCCCTTGCCCCACCACGCCCTCGGGGGGAGGGAAGGAACCCACACGATGCCCGTACCCGTACCGCGGCAGAGAGCGATCCCGGCCGTGGAGAGTGGTCAGGCTCAAGCCGTGTTCTCACCCGGCGGCCCATCCGGACATGCGACCGGCGGCCCCTCCGGGTCAGTCCCGGCGCCTCGCGCCACCGCTCCGGTCGACAGCACCACCAATCTGACCCTGCTGGTCATCGAGGACGACCCGGCCGGTTCCCTCAGCGTGCCCGAAATGCTCGACGCGGCCGGCAAGCCGATCCGCGTCCGTACCGCCCGCAACCTCACCGAGGCCGAGCGGCTGCTCACCGACGACGTCCACTGCATCCTGCTCGACCTCGCGCTGCCCGCGCCGGGCCGGGCGGCGGGGGGCGACGACGAGCTGACCGTGCTCAAGCACGTCCTTCAGCTCGCCCCCCGGCATGCCGTCCTCGCGCTCACCGCGTCCGGCGACGCCGAGCGCGGCGCCGAGGCGGTGCGGGTGGGTGCCCAGGACTACCTCCTGCGCGAGGAACTCGACGGGCGGCTGCTGAGCCGCGCCATCCGGTACGCGGTGGAGCGCAAGCGTTCCGAGCGTGCCGAGCGCCGGCTCACCGAGTCCAAGCTCCGCGCCCAGGAGAACGCGCGCCTGGAGCGCGGCCTGCTGCCGACCCCGCTGCTGGACGGCTCCCCGCTGCGTTTCGCCGCGCGCTACCGTCCGGGCCGCTCCCGCGCCCTTCTCGGCGGCGACTTCTACGACACCGTGCGCACCGCCGACGGCACCGTGCACGCGATGATCGGCGACGTCTGCGGGCACGGGCCCGACGAGGCGGCGCTCGGCGTGGAGCTGCGCATCGCCTGGCGCGCCCTGACCTTCGCGGGCCTGTGCGGCGACGAGCTCCTCTCGACGCTGCAGCAGGTCCTGGAGCACGAGCGCGAGAGCGACGAGATCTTCGCGACGCTCTGCACCGTGGACATCGCTCCGGACGGCCGCCGCGCCGGGCTCTGCCTGGCCGGTCACCCGTCCCCGCTGATCGCCCGCCCCGGCCGCCAGGCCGAGTTGCTGCCGTACGAGAACAACGGCCCCGCGCTCGGCCTGCTCCCGCACGCGCGCTGGCCGCGCATGCAGGTGGAGCTGGGCGCCGCGTGGAGCCTGATGCTGTACACCGACGGCCTGATCGAGGGCCACATCGGTGAGGGCAAGGACCGGCTCGGCCAGGACGGCATGGTGGACATGGTCCGCCGTCAGCTGGCCCAGGGGCTCCAGGGAGAGGAACTGCTGCGCGCCGCGGTGAGCGAGGTGCGCGAACTCAACGGCGGTGAGCTGACGGACGACGTGGCGGTGCTGCTGCTGGACAGGACGCCCTGAGGCCCGCCTGTCGGATCGTGCCCGGGCCACCGGGTCCGCGGCACGCACACCTGTGGCGTGCGGGGGCGCGGGGATACGGCTGCGGCCGGGTCACCGGCCGCCGCTCATCCGGTCGGCAGCGTCACCGGCCGCCGTTGTACGGGCCGTAGGGCCCGTCGCTGCTGCTTCCGCCGCGGCGGCCGCCGCCGGATACCTGACGGAGGGCGGGGCGGACGTCCACGAAGAAGACGATGGTGGCGATCAGACCCGCGATCTGCAGGAACAGCATCGGCACCAGAAGGTTCACGGCGACCGTGACGCCGAGGATGATCAGCCAGAACATCTTGTTCTGCTTGTCGGCGGCGCGGTACGCGTCCTCGCGGGCGACCGCGGCCATCACCAGCGCCACCACGGCGAGCACCAGCATGGCAGTGAAGATCAGCCACATGAAGCCGCCGAATGCCGTCATCAGCACTATGCCCACCGCCCGGGTCGAGTCGTCTCTACGGCCACCGTACCCGGAGAACGGGCCGGGAACTCCGGGAGTGCCCGGCCCGTGCCCACATCGCGACGTGCCGGCCCGAACGGGCCGGCACGTCGTGCGCTGCTGCCCGCCGGGCGGCGGGTTCCGTCTACTTCGCGGGCGGGGTGGTCTTCTTCGCCGTGGCCTTGCGGGCCGCCGGGGCCTTCTTCGCCGCGGGCTTCTTGGCCGGGGCGGGCTCGGCCACGGCCGTGACGGGCCGGCCCTCGTCCTTGACCTCGACCGGCTCGGCCTTCGGCTCGACGGCCACCGCGAGGTCCTCGATCTCGTCGGCGACCTCACCGCGCCAGGTCCTCACGGTCTGCTCGCCGCGCTCGGCGACCTTCTCGTAGGTCTCCCGGGCCTTGACGGCGTACTCGGCGGCGACGCCGACACCGCGCAGGGCGAGGTCCTGGGCGGACTCACCGAGCTTCTTCAGGTCGGTGTCGAGGGTGCTGATGAACTCCGTGACCCGGGTCTGGATCGTCTCCTGCGCCTCCTTGGCGCGGGCGGCGGCCTTCTCCTGGACGGCGTTCGGATCGATGTTGCGGACGGTCTCGATGCGTGCCGGGGCCTCGGCACGGATCTGCTCCACGATGCCGGGGACCTTCCGGGCCTGCTCCACGGCCAGGTCGGCGGTGCCGGCGAGGAAGTAGAGCGGGGTCGGGTCGGTGGCGGCCTTGCGGATGTCGTCGGTGATGGCCATGGCGATGGTCCTCCCGTGTGGCGTTCGGCTGAGGGTTTTGGTGGTCCGCGGCAAGACCGGCCTGCGTACGGTCGTTCCGGCGGTGCTCGTCCTGCTCATCTGCGGATCAACTGGCGGTCTGCTGCGGATCGGCACCGCTGCCGTCGGCCGTGCGGGGGCCGCGGGCTGCGCTGTCCGGTCTGTCCTGGGCTGCGGGTATGCCGGTGCCGTCGTGCAGATCGGCATCGGGCACCTCGGGGCTCCGCGCGTCCTCGTCCGGCCGGGCGATCTCGAATCCGTTCTCCTTGCGGAAGGACTCGTAGATCTGGAGCAGCACCTGCTTCTGCCGCTCGTTCAGCGTGGGATCGGCGAGGATGACGGCGCGCGTCTCCACCTCGTCCCGGTCGCGCTCGGCGTCGAGGATGCCGGCCCGCACGTAGAGCGTCTCGGCGGAGATCCGCAGGGCCTTGGCGACCTGCTGCAACACCTCCGCGCTGGGCTTGCGCAGCCCGCGCTCGATCTGGCTCAGGTACGGATTGGACACTCCGGCGGCGTCGGCGAGCTGCCGCAGCGACAGCTGCGCGTTGCGCCGCTGTTCCCGCAGATACTCACCAAGATTGCCGACGTTGAGCGATGCCATGTCTCCACTTTGCCGCACTCCCGCTAACAATTGCAAGCACCCGCTTGCAAAAGTGCGCCACGCCACGCGGCGACCGCCTCGTCACACAGCGATACGGGTGTGAGGCCGTACGGCTGAGCAGACAGGCGGCCGGCGGCCGGGCAACCATGCGGCCGGGCCGGGCGCGAAGCGATCACCGGCATCGTCGGCTCGCGCCCGAGCCCCCTCCTGCCCGTACCCGGCGGGCCGACGCATCCCCGGCTCCCGGGACCTTCCGCCGTACCGGCGGGCGGATCCCAGGTTCCTGCTCCCGCGCCGGTCCGGCCCGGCCCGGCTGACGGAACCCCGCTTCCGGCTCCGGGTCACCCCTGTCGGCCCCCGACGCCTCCACGAGGACCTCCCCGGCCACCGTCCGCGCGTACAGCACCGACCGCCCGGCCCGTCGGCGCTCCACCAGCCCCGCGTTCCGCAGCACCCGCAGATGCCGTCCCACCGACCCCAGCGCCTGCCCTGTCACGGCGACCAGCTGGGTCGTGCTCATGGGGGTGCCGAGCAGCACCAGCAGTCCGGCGCGCGCGGATCCGATGAGCGCCCCGAGCCCGGCCGGCACGGGCCGCCGGTCGTGGTCCTCGGCGAGCACGCCGAGGCACGGGTAGACGACGGCGTAGCGCTCGCGCCCCTCCCACGACACCCACCCGGTCCTCGGGGTCACCGGCATGAACAGCAGCTCGGCCCCGGCGGCGATCTCCCGCGGCGGATACGCGTTCACATTGACCTGGAACCGGCTCTCCCCGAGCCAGCGGGTCCCCGGCCGGAGCGAGTTCAGCACGGCGGCCCATCCGCCCCGGCTCACGCGTGCGGTCCGCGCGACCACGTCGGCCTCCAGCACCCGCCGCCGACGCTCCCAGTACGGCCGCACGGTCTCCGTCCAGACGTACGTCAGGAGCGCCGCCGCGCGTTCGGGCAGGTCGTCCCGCTCCAGGTCGGCGGGGAGCGGTCCCCGGAGGGACACGCGGAGGTCGGCCCGCGCGTCCCCGGCCCCGGCCGCCCGCACCCGGGTCACGGTCTCCTCGAAGCTCTCCCCCTCGCACGAGGTGGGGCAGAAGAAGTCGGCGATCCAGGAGGTGCCGAGCGCCGCCCGCACGAGCGGCGCGGCCACCGGGTCGGCCGCGAGGCGCGCGCGGTAGCCGGGCAGATGCGCGCGCAGCCAGGCCGCCTCGCCCGGATGGGCACCCGTCTCCGCGTGCAGCAGCTTCAGGCTCGCGAAGGTCTCGGCGAACGGCGAGAGCACGAACCGGCTGCCGGCGAGGGTGTCGGTGTCGATCTGCCACAGGCCCATGCCCACAACCTTTCGCATCTCGGCGAAACAGTGAACAAGGCCCCGGGCCGCTCCGAGACTCTGTCGCATGCGCAGCTACCGAACCCTGTTCCGCGTACCGGAGTTCAGACCGTTCCTGCTCTCCTTCACCGCTTTCGCCGCGGCCCAGACGGTCGGCGCGCTGGCCCTCGGCACGCTGGTCTTCCGGGCCACCGGCTCCCCGCTCCTGTCGGCGGTGAGCATGTTCGGCCCGCAGCTGGCGCAGCTCGTGGGGGGCACGCTCCTGCTCTCGGGCGCCGACCGCCTGCCCCCGCGCGCGATCCTGTCCGGCCTCGCCCTCGCCTTCGCGGCCGGCACGGCGGTGCTGGCGCTGCCCGGCCTGTCGGTCGGGGCGGTCTTCGCCGTCGTACTCCTGCAGGGCCTGGTCGCGTCGCTGGGCGGCGGTGTCCGCGGAGGACTGCTGAACGAGATCCTGCCCAAGGACGGCTTCGTCCTGGGCCGTTCGGTCTTCAACATGCTCTGGGGCCTGACGCAGGTGGCCGGTTTCGCGACGGGCGGCGCACTGCTGGCGCTCCTGTCCCCACGGACCTGTCTGCTCCTCGCGGCGGCGCTGTATCTGGCGTCGGCCGTCGTCACCCGCCTGGGCCTCACCGCCCGCCCGCCGCGGGTCTCCGGCCGCCCGTCCCTGTCGGCGACCTGGCGCACCAACGCCCTCCTGTGGTCCGCGCGCCCCCGCCGTCTCACGTACCTGGGCCTGTGGGTCCCCAACGGCCTGGTGGTCGGCAGCGATTCGCTCTACGTCTCCTACGCGCCCTCGGCCGCCGGCACGCTGTACGCGTGCGGGGCGCTGGGCATGTTCGTGGGCGACATGGCGGTGGGCCGCCTGGTCCCGTCCGCGGTGCGCCCCCGGCTCGCGACCCCGCTGCGCCTGCTGCTCGCGGCCCCCTACCTCTTCTTCGTCCTGCGGCCGGGAGTGGCGCTGTCGGCCGTGGCCTGCACCGTCGCCTCCGTCGGCTTCGCCGCGAGCCTGGTCCTGCAGGAACGCCTGATGTCCCTCACCCCCGACGACCTCGCGGGCCAGGCTCTCGGCCTGCACGCCACCGGCATGGCCGCCCTCCAGGGCGTCGGCGCCGTCCTCGCGGGCACGCTGGCCCAACTGACCTCTCCGGCCACGGCGATGACGCTGATGGCGGCCGGATCGGTCACCGTGACCCTGACCCTCGCGGCACTGGGCCGGCACGAGGAACGACAGCCGGCCGTCCCCGGTACCCGTCGGGGCATCCCGTCGGAGCCGGCCGCCACGGACTAGGGGGTTTCGGGGTGACCACGGGGCAGGGCGCGCCCGGTCCGCAGGAGTGAGGGCGGCGGCACCACATGGCACCACATGGCACTGAGTGGCACCACTGGCGTCGGGCGGCACAGCATGACATCGGGTGGCACCACGCGGTGTCGCTCGACGCCATCCGGTGCCGTCCGGCGCCACCTGGCACCATTCGATGCCCCACGAGACTCGCGAGCACGCCTGACACCAGAATGAATCAGGCCGCCTTCTTCACGTTTTCGCAGGTCAAAAGCTCACCCTCCCCACCCACTCCAAAAAGGTGGCACTACGGACTTGCATATGGCACCACCATGGCGCCATGATGGCGTCATGGACCTCACCCCGTATGTCGACACCCTCCGCCGCGAACTAGCGGTGGCCGCCGAAGCCGGCGGGGACGAAGCCCGCGAGCTGGCCGAGCGGCTCACGGCTCCCCTGGAGTCGGCGACCCGGCTGACGCTGCTCAATGTGCTCTCCGCCGCGATGGACGAGATCACCCGCGAGCTCGCCCCCGGCTCGGTCGACGTACGACTGCGCGGGCTGGACCCCGACTTCGTGGTGACACCGCCGCCCACCGACGGTCCCGCCCCCATGGAGTCCGCCGCACCCTTCGAACCGCTCAGGGCCCCGGCTCCCGCCGAGGGCGACGAGGGCGCCACCGCCCGCGTCAATCTGCGCCTGCCGGCCCATCTCAAGGCACGCGCCGAGGAGGCCGCGGGCCGCGAGGGCCTGTCGGTCAACGCCTGGCTGGTGCGGGCCGTGTCGGCCGCGGTCGACAGCGGCGCCCGGCCGCGTACGCCGGAGAAGACCCAGACCGTCGGCCAGAGCTTCACGGGCTGGGTGCGCTAACCGCACCGCCGCCCGCACCACCTCACCCACACCACGTCCCACCAGCGGGGACGGCCTGAAGACCCAAGAGGACGGGACAGCCATGCCTTCTTTCGACACTCCCGAAGCGATCTCGGCCACGGCGCACGTGGAGGCCGGTTCCATCCAGTTCACCGCGGGCGACCGCCTCGACACGGTCGTCGAGGTACGGCCCCGCGACCCGAAGAAGGACCTGGACGTGCGGGCGGCCGACCAGACCGAGGTCACGTACGTGAGCGGCGCTCTGACCGTCAGGACACCCAAGTCCAACCTGTTCGGCCGCACCGGCACCGTCGACATCACGGTCGAACTGCCCACGGGCTCGCGCATCGACATGACCGGCGCCTGGGCCCAGGTGCTGGGCGAGGGCCGGCTCGGCGAGGTCCGTGTGAAGACCTCGTCGGGCGACGTCCGGCTCGACACCACCGGCCCGCTGCACCTGAAGGCGTCGCACGGATCGATCACCGTGGACCGCGTCGAGGGCACGGCCGAGATCACCACCAGCTCCGGCAGCCTGCGCGTCGGCCTCGTCGACGGTCCCGCCGTCCTGAAGAACTCCCACGGCACCACGACCGTCGGCGCCGCGACCGGCGAGCTGCGGGTGAGCGGCGCCAACGGCGACATCGAGATCCGGCGCGCCGAGAACTCGGTCACCGCCACCACCGCGCACGGCACCCTGCGGGTGGGCGAAGTGGCGCGCGGCACGGTCCAGTTGGAGACCAACTACGGCGCCATCGAGGTCGGCGTCCGCGAGGGCACGGCCGCCTGGCTCGACGTCAGCTCGGGCTCCGGCCAGGTCCGCAACGCGCTCACCGCGTCCGACACCCCGGAGCAGACCGAGGACACGGTCGAGGTCCGCGCCCGCACCCGGCACGGCAACATCGACGTCCGCCGCGCCAAGGCCTGAGCACCGCCTCGCCGACCGGCCCTGAGTGCCGCGCCGTCGACCGACCCACTCTCCGCCCACTTCAGCCTTCGATCGGAGGGCTCCATGCCTTCTTCTGTCATGCCCACGCCCAGGCAGGACGACGGTCCGCAGTCGCCCGCCGCCCTCTCCGCCATCGGTCTGCGCAAGTCGTACGGCGACAAGACCGTCCTCGACGGCATCGATCTGCGCGTCCCCGCCGGGTCCGTGTTCGCGCTGCTCGGGCCGAACGGGGCCGGCAAGACGACCACCGTGCAGATCCTGTCCACGCTCATCACCGCCGACGGCGGCCAGGCCCAGGTCGCGGGACACGACGTCGCCACGTCACCGGACGGAGTGCGCGCCGCGATCGGTGTCACCGGCCAGTTCTCCGCCGTCGACGGGCTGATCACCGGCGAGGAGAACATGCTCCTCATGGCCGACCTGCACCACCTGTCCAAGCAGGAGGGACGACGGGTCACCGCCGAACTGCTGGAGCTCTTCGACCTCACCGACGCGGCGAAGAAGCCCGCCTCCACCTACTCCGGCGGCATGAAGCGCCGCCTCGACATCGCCATGACTCTGGTCGGCAGCCCGCGGATCATCTTCCTCGACGAGCCCACCACCGGCCTCGACCCCCGCTCACGCCACACCATGTGGCAGATCATCCGCGAGCTGGTCACCGACGGCGTCACCGTCTTCCTCACCACCCAGTACCTGGACGAGGCCGACGAACTCGCCGACGGGATCGCCGTGCTCAACGACGGCAGGATCGTCGCCCAGGGCACCGCCGAGGAACTGAAACGCCTGATCCCCGGAGGCCATGTCCGCCTCCGCTTCTCCGATCCGGCCGCGTACCGGAGCGCCGCCGCCGCGCTGCCCGAGATCACCGGGGACGACGAGGCACTGACGCTCCAGATCCCCAGCGACGGCACCCAGCGGGCGCTGCGCACCCTGCTCGACCGGCTGGACGCGGCGGGTGTCGAGGCCGACGAGCTGACCGTGCACACCCCCGACCTCGACGACGTCTTCTTCGCCCTGACCGGCGGCACCGGCCGGACCGACAAGAAAGGCATGGCTGTCCGATGAGCTCCCTGTCCCTCGCCGTGCGCGACTCGACCACG
The DNA here is from genome assembly GCF_055558435.1 of Streptomyces sp. NPDC025784. Classification (NCBI taxonomy): domain Bacteria; kingdom Bacillati; phylum Actinomycetota; class Actinomycetes; order Kitasatosporales; family Streptomycetaceae; genus Streptomyces; species Streptomyces sp. NPDC025784. The sequence continues at coordinate 87,018 of NZ_JBVHMN010000007.1, read as the reverse complement.
ATGCTGCGCCGCAATCTGCTGCACGTACGGCGCTACCCGTCCCTCACCCTGAACCTGCTGCTCACGCCGGTCATGCTGCTGCTGCTCTTCGTCTACGTCTTCGGCGACGTGATGAGCGCGGGCATCGGCGGCGGCGGTGCCGACCGCTCCGCGTACATCGCCTACCTCGTACCCGGCGTCCTGCTGATGACCGTCGGCGGCACCACGGTCGGCAGCGCGGTGTCCGTCTCCATGGACATGTCCGAGGGCATCATCGCCCGCTTCCGCACGATGGCGATCCACCGCGGCTCCGTGCTCGTCGGGCACGTCGTCGGCAGTGTGCTGCAGTGTGTGACGAGCGTGCTCCTCGTCGGGGCCGTCGCGGTGGCCATGGGGTTCCGGGCCACGGACGCCACCGCTGTGGAGTGGATCGCGGCGTTCGGGCTGCTCGTACTGTTCTCCCTGGCGCTCACCTGGATCGCGGTCGGGATGGGCATGGTCAGCCCGAACGCCGAGGCGGCCAGCAACAACGCGCTGCCGCTGATCTTCCTCCCGCTCATCTCCAGCGCCTTCGTCCCGGTCGACGCCATGCCGGGCTGGTTCCAGCCGATCGCCGAGTACCAGCCCTTCACCCCCGCCATCGAGACCCTGCGCGGGCTGCTGCTCGGCACCGGGATCGGGCACGACGGATGGCTCGCGGTCGGCTGGTGCCTGGCTCTGTGCGCACTCGGCTCCTTCTGGTCGAAGTCGGTCTTCGACCGCGACCCGAAGTAGCCGCGGCGACGGCGCGGCCAGCCTGTCGCGGCCCGCACCGCCCAAGGGCGGCGTACTCCGACTCCGCGTCGGCGTGCGCCGCCCCGTCCCTCTGTTCCGGCTCCGCGTCGGCGCCCCCTCGGCCTGCTCAGCCGGTGGCGGCGCCGAACCACTTCGGCAGACGGTCGAGCAGATCCCGCTGGTCCTCACCGACCCACGCCACGTGACCGTCCGGCCGGAGCAGCACCGCGGGCACGTCCAACTCCTCGCCGGCGTCGACGACATGGTCGACCCGGTCCGCCCAGCCCGTGACCGAGAGCCGTCCGGTCCGATCGAGCAGCAGTCCCCGGCCGCCGTGCATCAGCTCGTAGAGACGCCCCTGCTTCAGCTTCACGTCCCGCAGCCGCCGGCCGAGCAGTTCGTGGCCCTCGCCGAAGTCGTAGCGGACCCCGACCGCGGTGATCAGTCCGGTCACGTACGCGTTCACCTCCTCGAAGTCCATCAGCTTCGAGAACAGCTCCCGCAGGGCGGTCGCGCCCGGATCGGTCCCCAGCAGGGTGATCTGCGCGCGGGTGTTGTCCAGCACGGCGGCGCCCACCGGATGGCGTTCGGCGTGATAGCTGTCCAGCAGCCCCTCCGGCGCCCAGCCGGCCACCTCGGCGGCCAGCTTCCAGCCGAGGTTGAACGCGTCCTGCACGCCGAGGTTGAGCCCCTGCCCGCCGGTCGGCGGGTGGATGTGCGCCGCGTCGCCTGCCAGCAGCACCCGCCCCACCCGGTACCGCTCGGCCTGCCGGGTGGCATCCCCGAACCGGGACAGCCAGCGCGGCGAGTGCACGCCGAAGTCGGTGCCCGCGACGGCCCGCATCTGCTGCTTGAACTCGTCGAAGGTCGGCGCGGTCGCCCGCTCCTCGGACACGTCGGCGGCGGGGACGACGACGCGGTACGTGCCGTCGTCGTTGGCGATGGTGCCGAACCGCAGCTGGGTCCTGCGGACCTCCGCGACGACGGCCTCGACCGTCGCCGGGTCCTCGGCCAGCTCCATGTCGCCCAGCAGCGTCTCGACCGTGGCGGGCACGCCGGGGAAACCTGCGCCGATCAGCTTGCGGACCACGCTGCGGCCGCCGTCGCAGCCGACGACGTAGCGCGAACGCAGCCGCGTGCCGTCCGCCAGCTCGACGGTCACCCCGTCCTCGTCCTGGCTCAGCCCGACCACCTCGCAGCCCCGCCGGATCTCGGTACCGAGTTCGAGGGCACGCTCGCGGAGCAGGCGCTCGGTGGCCGGCTGGAGGGTGGAGAGTCCGTACGGGTGCGCCGTGTCCAGCCGGTCCGGCCACGGCTTGACGATGCCGCCGAAGAGTCCGCCGACCTGGAACGTGTCGCTGACCGCGAGGAACCGGTCCAGCAGGCCGCGCTGATCCATCACCTCGACGCTGCGCGCGTGCAGACCGCGCCCGCGGGTCTCCTTGGTCGGCTCGGTCAGCTTCTCCAGCACCACCACGTTCACACCGTGCAGCCGCAACTCGCCGGCCAGCATCAGGCCGGTCGGTCCGCCGCCGACCACGATCACGTCCATCATCAGCACGCCCATTCAACGAGATTGCGTAGGTGCAGGTCCTGGCCTCGGCGGACGATTGTGCGGCACGGACCGGGCCTTGCCGCAAGGCCCCCTGTGCGCTATACGTTGAGAGTGGCGAGGAGCAGGGACTCCTTGCCTTTTGTCGTCTCCGGACCCTTCTGGTCCCAGGCGCGCACTCGTCTCCGGGGCCCGTCCTCGTCCCAGGAACCGTTCCCGCCCACGGGCCCGCTCGCGGCTCCCGGACCGTTCCCGCCTCCGGACCCGCCCCGTCCTCCGGGCCGCTCCCGGTGGGCGTCCGCCGCCGGGCCGCTACGCCGTCCACTCCTCCTTCAGGAGTCCGAACAGCACCTCGTCGTGCCAGGTGTCGCCCACGCGTACGGCGGCCCTGCGGCGGCCCTCCTCGACGAAACCGGCCGCGCGGAAGGCGCGGACGGCGCGCTCGTTGCCGCTCCAGGTCTCCAGGTCGACGCGGCGCAGGCGGCAGGCGCCGAAGAGGTGGCCCAGCAGCAGGCGCAGCGCCTCGGAGCCGTAGCCGCCGCCCCAGCGGTCCCGTTCGCCGATGGTGATGCCGACCGTGGCCCGGCCGGTGAACGGGTCGAGGTCGCGGTAGTCGGCCATGCCGATCGCACGGCCGTCGGCCCGGTCCTCCACGGTGAACGTGCTCTCGGAACGCGGGTCGTCGCGGAGCCGGACCTCGTGGAAGGACGCCAGGGCCTCCCGTGTGACGGGGCCGAACTGCGGATTGCCGCCGGTGGCCCAGTGCACGACCTCCGGGTCGTTCCGCCAGCGCACGTGTGCGTCCAGGTCCTCGGCGCTCAGCGCCCGCAGTCGCACCAACTTGCCTTCGATCATGGGGTGATCATATGGACCGGCGCCCGGGGCCCGGGGCAGTCCGCGAGGCCGGAGAACCGTCCCGGCCGACGTGCTCCGCAAGGAAGTCCTCCCACGTCCGTTTCCCGGTGTCCGCCCCGTCGAGCGTGAGGTTGTCGCCCGCCCGGTAGGCGCGGCCCGCCTTGCCGGGTATGCGGACCGGGATCGTCGGACGGCGCTTCCCGGACGCCTTCAGGTATCCGCGGGCCAGGTCGCCGAGGCCGTACACCTCGGGTCCCGCGAGGTCGGGCACCAGCCCGGACGGTCCGCCGAGGGCGAGTTCCGCGATGCGGGCCGCCACGTCACGCGCGTCGACCGGCTGGAGGCGCAGCCCGCCCGGCACCGGGAAAACGGGCGACTTCGCCATCGCCCGCACCGTCTTCAGGGTCAGTTCGTGGAACTGGGCCGCCCGCAGCGTCGTCCACGGCAGCCCCGACTCGGCCACCGCCCGTTCGGCGGCCAGCTTCGACCTGAGCCAGGCCAGCGGCACCCGGTCCGCGCCGATGACCGAGATGAGGACGACGTGCCGTACGTCCGCGGACCGCGCCGCCCGGACCAGGTTGCGGGTCGCGATGTCGTCGCCCTTGGGACCACCCGCGAGGTGCACCACGGTGCCGACCCCTTCCAGCGCCGTCCCGATGCCCTCGCCGTCGAGAAGGTCCACGGCCACGTGGTCGACGCCGTCGGCGTCCGCACCTCCCCCTCCGCCGGTGGGCCGGCCGTGCCGGCTGAGCACCCGCACCTCGCGCCCCGCCTCGCGCAGCAGCGGGACGACGAGCCGTCCGAGCGTGCCGGTACCGCCCGTGACCAGGATGATCGACGTGTCGAAAGCCATTGCCACTCCTTGTTCCATGAGGGCCGGGACGATCGAATTCCGGTGCCCTCAACGGGTTTTGGGTGTTCTACTTCGCTGACACGCCGCGCGAAGGGAATGTGACACGGTGGGCGAGAGCGCATGGCCGGCCGAGTGGTTCGAGGAGCACCGGACGCATCTGCGGGCCGTCGCGTACCGGATGCTCGGGTCGGTGACCGAGGCGGAGGACGCCGTCCAGGAGACCTGGTTGCGGGCCGACCGCGCCGGCACCGAGGGCGTGGGGAACCCGGCCGGCTGGCTGACCACGATCGTGACGCGGGTGTGCCTCAACACGCTCCGCACCCGTAAGGCGCGGCGCGAGGAGCCTCTCGACCTCCGGGCGGTCGACGCACCCGTCCCGCCCGAGGACGGCGGCGATCCCGAGGAGGAGGCCGCGCTCGCCGACTCGGTCGGCGTCGCGATGCTCGTGGTCCTGGACACGCTCTCCCCGGCCGAGCGGCTCGCCTTCGTGCTGCACGACATGTTCTCCGTGCCCTTCGACGAGATCGGCCCGATGCTGGAGAAGTCCCCCGCCGCGGTACGGCAGCTCGCCAGTCGCGCCCGGCGCCGGGTGAAAGGGGTCTCGCCCCTGCCGGACACCGATCTGACGCGCCGTCGGCGGGTCGTCGAGGCCTTCCTGGACGCCACCCGCGGCGGGAACTTCGACGCCCTGGTCGCCCTGCTCCACCCGGACGTGATCCTGCACGCCGACGCGTCCGTCATCCCCACGCCCGCACCGGTCGTCGTCAGCGGTGCCGTCCCCGTCGCCGAGGGCGCGATGGCCGCCACCGGCCGCGCCCGCTTCACCGGCGTCGCCCTCCTCGACGGCACGGTCGGCCTGGCGATGGCTCCCTTCGGCCGCCTCGCCCTGGTCCTCGCCTTCGACTTCGCGGACGACGGCCGCGTCACCGCGATCCGCGTCGTCGCCGACCCGGACCGGCTGCGCGAGGTCGAGGTCGCGGTTCCGCGGGACCCGGCGCGGCCGGCAGACCCCACGACACAGGGGAAGACCTCGTGACCCGGGAGGAGCTGACACGGGGAAATACCGTTCCCGGGAAAAGCAGGCCGGTCCGGCCGGAATGCCCCGGCGCGGAAATACGGCATTGCGCCGGCGCGGCACGTTCCTTTAATGTGCTCCCATGACTGCCGGGTCGGCCTTGTGCCGTGAGCGAGTTGGTTGCCCGGCCTCCGAGTGAGGCCGGGGCGGGGTAGAGCCCCGCCCTCCCCTTCTTTTCCGTGCGCCGTCCGCGTACGCCCTCCACCTGCGGCGACATCCCCGTACGACACCGTCGGGCCGCGTCCCCGCAGGGCGTCCCCGGACCGTCGTGTCTCCGTACGGCCTTCCGTACGTCCTCCACGCGCGCCCCCTGCGCAGGACTCCGTCCCCCTTCGGCGCGCGTCTTCACACGCATGTCCACCACCGCGTGCCCGAATGCGCCACGCGGCAATTCGACCTGCCCGAAAAAGGGAGAGGGAAAAGAATGCCCAACGAGTTCAACCAGCGGATCGTCGAGGAATTCCGGGCAGGCGGCGGACGGGTCGGCGGCCCTTTCGAGAAGGCCCGGCTGCTCCTGCTGACGACCACCGGCGTCCGGACGGGCGCCCCGCACACGACCCCCCTCGGCTACTACCCCGACGGGAGCGAGCAGGTCCTCGTCATCGCCTCGGCGGGCGGCGCGCCCCACCACCCGGACTGGTACCGCAATCTCCTCGCGCACCCCCGCGTCACCGTCGAGGACGGCGTCTTCGTCTACGAGGCGGAGGCCCACGTGCTCGAACGCCCGGAGCGCGACCGTGTCTTCGCGCGTGCGGTGGAGGCGGACCCGGGGTGGGCGGAGTACCAGGCGAAGACCGACCGGGTGATTCCCGTCGTCGCCCTCCGCGCGATCCCGAAGGACGGCCCGCCGCAGATGAACGCGAGTTCCATGGCCGAGGGACTGAAGGTGGTCCACGACGCCTTCCGGCGCGAACTCGCCCTGATCCGGGAGGAGGTGACACGGCAGGGGGCGGCGCTGGGCGCCCAGCTGCGCGTCAACTGCCTCACCCTCTGCCAGGGCCTGCACCACCACCACACCGGTGAGGGCCTCGGCATCTTCCCGATGCTCGCCGACCGCCACCCCCGGCTCGCCCCCGTACTGGACCGGCTGCGCCGCGAACACGAGCGGATCGCGGAACTCCTCGAAGAGCTGCGCCGGGCCGTCGCGGCGCCCGGCACGGGACCCGGCCGCGTACGCTCCGACGTGGAACGCCTCACGACCGAACTGGAAGCCCATCTGACCTACGAGGAGGAGCACTTGATTCCCCTCCTGGCCGCACCGGCCGCCCCGGGGGCGCCGCGGTGATCGCACTCGTCACCGGCGCCAACCGCGGGATCGGGCGCGAGGTCGCCCGGCAGCTCGCCGCCGCCGGGCACACCGTCCTCGTGACCGCCCGTTCGGCCGAGGCCGCCGCCGAGGCGGCACGAGCCGTGGGCCCGGACGCCCGCCCCCTGCGCCTCGACGTCACCTCCGAGGCCGACATCACCGCCCTCGCCCGGGACCTCGACGCCCTCGACGTCCTCGTCAACAACGCGGCGATCACGTACGACACCTGGCAGCGTGCGACCACCGCGGACCTCGACGTCGTCCGGGAGGCCGCCGAGACGAATCTCTACGGCCCCTGGCGGCTGACCCAGGCACTGCTCCCCCTGCTCCGCGCGAGCGCGCACCCGCGGATCGTGAACGTGTCCAGCGAGGCCGCGTCCCTCGCGGGCATGGGCGGGGGCACGCCCGCCTACTCCGCGTCCAAGGCGGCCCTCAACGCCCTCACCCGCATGCTCGCCGCCGAACTGCGCGGCGACGGCGTGCTGGTGAACGCCGTCTGCCCGGGCTGGGTGGCCACCGACATGGGCGGCCCGGGCGGGCGGCCCGTCGAGGAGGGCGCCGCGAGCGTCGTCTGGGCGGCCACCCTCCCCGACGACGGCCCGACCGGCGGCTTCTTCCGCGACGGCCGCTCCCTGCCCTGGTGAGCTGAACCGGCCGCCCCTCCGGTGACCGCGGCTCACCGGCGGCGGACTCACCAGGGCAGGGGCCGCGCGTGGACGACGTCCAGCCGTGACACGGCCCGGGTCAGCACCACGTACAGCCGGTGCAGCCCGCGGGCCTCGGCCTCCGCGACGGCGGCCGGTTCGACGGCGACGACATGGTCGTACTCGAGTCCCTTGGCGAGGCCGGCCGGCACCACCACGACGCGTGCGCCCAGTGCGTCGGGGCCCGACGCCTCGATGCCCGCGGCGTTCAGCGCCTCCCCTACCCGTCCGGCGTCCTTGTCCGCGGCGATGACCCCGACGGAGCCCTCCTGCGCGAGCGCGGCGCGCACCGCGTCGACGGTCGCGGGCAGCACGTCGGACACGGGCCGGATCGTCACCGCGCCGTCCCGGCGCAGGGCCCGGGCGGGCGGCACCGCCACGTCGAGCCGGTCCAGCAGCCGGTTGGCGATCTCGACGACGGCGCCAGGCACCCGGAAGCCGGTCGTCAGCGGGACGACGACGGCGCCCGACTTCCCCAGATGGGCGAGGAGTTCGCTCCAGTCGCGGGCCGCCCAGGGCGTGGTGCCCTGCGCGAGGTCCCCGAGCACGGTCAGCGATCCGAACGCGGCCCGCCGCGCGATGGCCCGGCACTCCATGGGTGACAGGTCCTGCGCCTCGTCGATGACGACATGGCCGTACCCCTCGGGGTGTTCCACGAGTCCGGCGATCTCGTCGAGCAGGACGAGGTCGGCGGCGGACCAGCGTGCGGACTTGTGGGAGCGCGGCGGCTTTCCCCACAGGACCGCCTTCTGCTCGTCGGCGTCGAGGATCCCGTCGGCCGCCTCCGCCAGCGCGTCCGCGTCGGTCAGGATCCGGGTGAGCACCTCCTCGGGGCGCTGCCGGGGCCACACCGCGTCCACGTAGGCGGTGACCGGCCGGGCCCGCGCGATCCTCTGTGCCCACGCGTGGGTCTGTGGTCCGGATCGCCGCTCGGCCTGTTCCCGCACATGACGCACGACCCGTGTCCGCACGCGCTCGCGGCCGACGGCGTACGGCGGTTCCTCGGCCCGTACGTCGTCCACGATGCGCCGGAGCGCGCCGGCCGGGACACGCCAGCGGTACGAACCGTCGGGCACCGCCAGCGACTCGACGGGCCCGCCGACGGCGCCGTACAGGGCCCGGTGCAGCACCCGGGCCATCCGTGCGTCGTGCTTGACGACCGCGGCGCGCTCGTCGTCCCGGCCGGTCACCGGGTGCCGGGCGATCTCGTCCTCGACGGTCGACTGCCGCACCCCCGTCTCGCCGAGCGCGGGCAGCACCTCCGAGATGTACGAGAGGAAGGTGCGGTTGGGGCCGAGGATGAGCAGTCCGCCGCGGCGGATGCGCTGTGGATGCGTGTAGAGCAGGTACGCGGCCCGGTGCAGTCCGACGGCCGTCTTGCCGGTGCCGGGGGCGCCTTGAACACAGACCGAGTCCGTGAGGTCACCCCGTACGAGATCGTCCTGGTCGGGCTGGATGGTCGCGGCGATGTCGCGCATGGGGCCGATGCGAGGGCGCTCGATCTCGCCCGTGAGGATCCGGCTGTCGCGCGTCTGCCCCGCTCCGATGTGCTCGTCCTCCAGCCCCGTGAGGTCGGCGGAGTCGCCCCGGCTGCCGGGGGCCCAGCCGAAGCGGCGACGGACCGCGACGCCCTGCGGGTCGTGGGCGCCCGCCTGGTAGAAGGCGCGGGAGACGGGCGCGCGCCAGTCGACGACGAGGGGCGGGGAGGCAGGATGCTCGGTGATCCGCAGCCGCCCGACGTGGTAGCTCTGCCCGGCGTGTTCGCCGGCCTGCGCGCCGGTGCGCTCGAAGTCCAGCTTGCCGAAGAACAGCGGCCCGTGGGGCAGTTCGCGCATCTCCTTCGCCCGGCTGCGGAACTGGTATCCGAGCACTTCGGCGTCGGCGCCGGAGGCGGAGACGTCCTCGCCGGTGAAGACCTGCTCCTGCGCGCCCTCGACCATGGCGGCGAGGGCGGCACGGCAGGTGTCGTGGTAGGCGCGCTCGCGGTCGAGGGAGCCGCGGAGGGACGGGGCGCCGGGCTGTGCGGAGGCAGGGTCGGGTGGCGTCATTCCACCCAGGATAGCGGAATGCGTTACCGAGTTAAATTATTTACTTGGTTGTGCAGGTGGCCAGCTCGGGCAGCCCTGCCGCCAGCCGCGAGAACGCCCGCTCGGCGGCGGCCACGGCGTCCCCCCGCACCTGCGCCACCGTCTCCCCGTCCGCGATCCGCCGCCAGTTCTCCAGCGCGAGGATGCGCCGCACCGCGGTGATCTGCCCGGCCGCCAGCCGCGCGTCGAGGCCGCCGCCCAGGGCCTCGGCGAGCGCCCCCTCGGACCGCTCCAGGTACTCGTACAGCCGCGCCACCAGCGACGGCGTGCCGTAGAGCAGCCGGAGGTAGGCGAGAACGGCGGGATGGTCGTTGAGCCCGGTGACGGGGTCGAGCCGCCCGAGCCCTTCCAGGAAGTGCGCACGCAGCGCGCCGATCACGGACTGCCCCTCCGGACGGCCGGCGACCACCTGCGCCGCCTCCGTCTCGTGGTCGGCGAACCGGTACAGCACGAGGTCCTCCTTGGACGGGAAGTACCGGAAGAGGGTCGGCTTGGAGATGTCGGCTGCGGCCGCCACCTCGGCCACCGAGACGGCGTCGAACCCCTTCTCCAGGAACATTCCGATCGCGATCTCGGAGACGTCCTCGTACATCCGCTGCCTCTTGCGCTCGCGCAGTCCGGTCTCACCCATGGTCACGAGCGTACGCACCGCCGGGGCCGCCCAGGGACGGCGCTTGACCTCAATCGGACTTGAGGTCGAAGACTGCGGGCAGTGATCGGCGGCTCGTCCCGAGTCGACCCCGAAGGAAGATCCTGCTGAGGAGTGACCCATGCGAGCAGCTCAGGTGAAGGCGTTCGGCGGGCCCGAGGTACTCGCCCCCGTGGATCTGCCGGACCCGGCGCCCGCGCCCGGCGAGGTCGTGATCGACGTCGCCTACGCGGACACGATCTACGTGGAGACACAGATACGGGCGGGCTGGGGCCGCGAGTTCTTCCCGGTGACACCTCCGTACGTTCCCGGCGGCGGTGTCTCCGGGGTCGTCGCCGCCCTCGGAGCGGACGTGCCGGACGAGTGGCTGGGCCGCCGGGTGGTGTCCTTCGTGCGGGGCAGCTACGCGGAGCGGGCCGTCGCCCCGGTCTCCGCCCTGACGGTCGTACCGGACTCCGTGGACCTGCTCAGGGCCGCGGCCCTGGTCCACGACGGCGTCACCGCCTCCGGCCTCCTCGAACGGACCGCCGTCCGCGCCGTCGACCGGGTCCTCGTCCTCGGCGCGTCCGGAGGCATGGGCACGCTCCTGATCCAGCTCGCCCAGGCTCGTGAGGCCCGCGTGGTCGCGGTGGCCCGGGGCACCGCGAAACTGGCCCTGGTGAGGGAGTTGGGGGCGGACGCGGTGGTCGACGCGACGCGCCAAGACTGGGTTGCCGCCGCACGTGAGGCCCTCGGCGGCCCGGAGCCCGCCGCGGACGTCGTCCTCGACGGCGTCGGCGGACCACTCGGCGCCGCCGCCTTTCCGCTGACCGCCGACGGCGGACGCTTCTCCGCCCATGGAGCACCGACGGGCGCCTTCTCCCCCGTCGACCCGGCCGAGGCCGCCCGCCGCGGCATCACCCTCTTCGGCATCGCGGACGTCCAGTTCTCCCCCGCCGACCTGCGCCGCTTCACCGCCGCCGCCCTGGAGGGAGCCGCGGCGGGACGCCTCCACCCGGTGGTCGGCGAGGTGTTCCCGCTGGACCGCGCGGCCGAGGCGCACGCGGCCATCGAGGACCGGCGGCTGGTGGGGAAGGCGCTGCTGAAGGTGTGACGACGCGGTCAGGAGGGGGCGGGGGCCAGGCTCAGCTCCCTGGCACCCGCCGCCAGCCCGGTGCGAACGACAGGTTCCACAGGTCGTCGAGATGCTTGTTCCACGTGGCGACCACCGCTTTGGCGTCGTCACCGGCTCCCCGGGACCAGACGCTGAGGTCGGTACGGTAGCCCTTGGGGTCGTAGAACTCGGGGCCCGCACTCCGCAGCATGGTGCGGGCCGCCACGTTGTAGAGGCCGTGCAGCACGACTTCCCGGTTGAAGATGCATATCTTGTCCCGCGGTATGCCGGGGTAGACCCGGTACTCGCACTCGGCGCTGACCCTGCCCAGGCCGTTCAGACGCTCCTCGATGCCCGACAGCGTCTCGTCGTACTCCTTGCACTTCGACTCGATGCGTTTGCGGAAGTCGGGGTCGTCCACCGGCGCGTCGTCCTCGCCCACCCGCGCCGGAACGGTCATCTCGTGCCCGAAGTCCGGGATCAGCACCCTGACGGAGACGTGCCTCGTGGGCCCGGGGTCCTCCAGGAGCTTCTCCAGCCGGTGGAACATCTCGTTGCAGAGCGTCTCACCCGTGTAACCGAGGAAGGTGATCTCCACCTCGCGCGCCCTGAAGGCGTCATTGACGAAGGTGCCCAGTTCGCGCGACTCGACCTGGACGCGCGGAGGCCTGCGGAGCGTCGCAGAAAGGTCCTTCACCGTGTCGTACAGGACGTAGCCGACCAGGCTGAGCAGGGCGCCACCGAGGAACGCCTTGTCCTCCAGGGCGTCTCCCACGGGCTTCACGAACTGCGCCGTCAGACCGATCACGAAGATCGTCAACAGCAGCATCCGTGTGAAGACCGGCTCATAGCGCTCCTGAAACCGCCTCAGGTGCGCGCCCACGCCACCGTCGACCGCCCTGCCCCCCGTTCCGGACATGCGCCGGGCCTCCTCCCGCTCCGAAGGGCCCTGCGGCGCCGTTCGGCCCGACGGGCCCGTCAGACGTCCGCGGGGACCTCAACTGTCCGTGGGTCTCCATCGTTGCGGGACATCAGCGCACGGGCAAGATAGGGGTTCGCCGGCACCTTCCATCGCTTCGGGAGGCCCAGCGCGGCCGTGGCCGCGGCCAGGGTCATCGCGTAGGCGTCCACCGCGCGGCGGACGTTGGGGGCCTCCAGGCTGTCGCCGGTCAGGAGACGGTCCAGGTCCACGTACGCCGAGCGGACGACCTCCATCCACCGGTACACGCGCCAGTCCTGGTTCCAGCCCTTCGTGCAGTCCTCGGGCAGCGACCGGTACCAGCGGGAGAACAGTCGCTCGCGGATCTCGGGGCGGGTCGGGGTGAGGTGCATGTGGCGGACCAGGTCGTACAGCGGGTCGCCGATCATCGCCATCTCCCAGTCGATGAGCGTCAGGCGCCCGTCGTCCCGGCGCACCAGGTTCCACGGGTTGAGGTCGCCGTGCAGCAGCACCGGACGGCGGGGCACCACGGTGTGGCGTTCGAGGATCTGCATCAGCCGGTAGCTGCTGGGCAGTCCCAGCTCGCGCGCCACCTCCGTGGTGGCCTTGGGCAGTTCATTCACCAGGCGCACCAGCTCGTACTGGAGCTCCCAGTAGAACTCCGGCCCCCGCATGAACGGGTCCAGCTCGGTGCAGTCGACCCGGGTCAGTGCGGCGAGCTGGTCCACCAGATCGTCCGCCTCGTGCGGCAGGAGCCCGCTCTCGGGATGGACCGGTGGCCCGAAGCCGTCAGCCGATCCCTCGTACGAGTGGATGGTGAATGGTTCTTTCAGACCGCTGGTGCCGAGAGCGAGCACGCGCGGGGCACGCACCGGCGTCCCGGACCGCTCGATGGCCCTCAGGACGGCGTGCTCGTCCAGAAACCGGCGTTCCCTGGGGTTGGCCGAGCCCACCTTCCGCCGGACCATGACCGGGAACGGGACCCCCGGGACGCGGACCGCCGTGTTCAGATGGGCCGTCCCCTTGAACACGCGGTCCGCGGAGGCCGCACCCTCCTCGAACAGCGCGTTGTTCACCGCCGTCCCGGAGAACTCGGGATGCTCAGGCACCCGCGGGTCGCGCTCCCACACGATCTGGAAGACGGACCTCTCACGGCCGGCCTTGACCCCGTTGGACTCGTTCCAACGGAAGAGAATGCGTTCGATCTCCCCCTCGTCCGGCACCTTCTTGAGGCGCAACGGTTCCTCGGCGGCGACCAGCGCCCGGTGCACCGCACCCGTCGCGGCGTCCAGGTCGCGCTGGTCGAAGATGTCGCCGAGCAGGGTGGCGGCCCGCATCACGTCCGGGTAGACCGACTGCGCCCGCTCGAAGGCCAGATAGTGCTTCAGGTCCCGGTCGAGGCCGTCGACGGCATTGCTGCGCCGGCTGCCCATGGCCTCCCGCCATGCCTCGATCACCTCGGACCACTGGTAATCCGGGTACTGCATCCGCACCAGGTGGGTGGCGAGGTCGTGCAGCGGGTCCCCGAAGGACGCAAGCTCCCAGTCGACGCAGATCAGGGGCGGGTCTCCGAGATAGGAGACGATCACGTTGTCCCGGTGGAGGTCGGTGTGGAGCAGGCTGAAGGGCCGTCTGATCAGCGCGGGCACCCGCTCCGCGAACCGCACCAGCGCGTCGTCCGGGATGCCCAGCATCGCGAACAGGCCGCCGAATTCCTTCCAGTTGCGCTGCCGGATCTGCTCTTCCGCCGCGTGTGCCAGAGCCAGCAGGAAGGCCCTGCTGTTCCGGCTGGAGCGGGGCCAGGACAGCGGCAACTCCGGCAGGTGCTGTCTGCGGACCTGCGTCATGTCGGCGAGCAGCCCCGCCAGCGCGCCGATGAGGTCGGCGTCGACCGGCTTGCCGTTGGGGCAGATGCTGGAGAGCGGCACACCCTCCACATAGCTGAGGATGGTCATGTCCCCGCGCTTGACCAGGCAGCGCGGCACGTGCGGCAGGAAACGGCGAATTCTGTCGAGGACCTCTGCCTCGTCCTGCCAGGTCCTGATGACGACGGGCAGTGCGGAGGGGATCGGCTCCCGGACCGTGACCGCTGCCCCGTCCTCGCACTCCGGGAGCGCGGAGTGCCCTTCGGGCAGCGGGCGCACCATGTAGTTCGTGTTGTGGTGCCCCCGGCCGAACGACCCCAGGGCCCGGGCGTAGCGCACGAAGGCGTCGTACTTGGGGTCCGCCGCCCTCGCCGGAGCGGGCCTGAGAGGCAACGGCGGAACGCCCACGGGTCACTCCTGAATAACTGTGCGTCGCCATTGATGTTCATGCGCCGCGAGAGGTGAGCACACCTTAGTGCTCTGCTGCAATTACGGATGGCCGGACGTCAGCATTCGATACCGACCTGAGAGAGATTCCACCCATGAGCCTCAAGCCGTTCGAAGCAGGCGTGATTCCGAGTCTGTTTCAGGGTGCGTCGGATCGCTCCGGCGCGGGCCGGATCGCCCCACGGTGTGTCAGGTCGCCTCAGGACTTCTCGGCGAGGAGGTCCCAGCAGGAGTTGAACCAGCCCTGCATGCTCTCCATGAACACCGACCCCGGCGAGTCGGGGTCGCCCTCGTCGTTCACGTGGCGGGTCAGCGTCGAGCCCAAGCCGAGGACGTCGAGGGCGTCGACCTCCGTGCCGTCGTCCAGCAGGATGGGGCGCTCCACCACCTCGTAGGGCCCGAACAGCGCCTCGACGCCGGGCCGCAGATACAGCTTGTACGTCGGAGTCAGCGGCACATAGCGGATCAGTGCTTCGGCGGAGGGGACCAGCCCCTCCGCCTGGAGGTCGAGCAGCGCGACACGCAGCGAGGTCGTGTGCCGGCGCGTGATGCCCCGCAGCCGCTCCTGCAACCGGTTCGGCCGGCCCTGCCCCTGGAGCTCCTCCTCCGCGCCCGCCACCCGGGCCCGGGGATACGGGAGGTCGACCGACTCCGTGGGCAGCAGCATGCGCAGCTCGATGCGCTCGGGCCGGATCTCCCCGAGGCGGATGCGTTCGGCCTGGAGGCGGATGTGCGCGTCCAGCGACTCGGAGGTGAGGGTGAACACGTCCAATTGGACTACCGGTTGAGCGAAAGCCCGGGCGATGAAGGTGCCGAGCGCCGCACGCACCCTCGGCGGCTCCTTGCTCGACGTATCGGCGTGCGTCGGCCTCTTCACGACGCGCGTGCCGCTGCCCTGACGGGACCTGATCCATCCTTCGCTGTTGAGCTCCCGCATCACCCGTTGCACGGTGTCCCTCGACACGTCGAACATCTCGGCGAGTTCACGCTGCGGCGGCAGCTGGGAGTCGAGCGGGTACGTCCCGTCGGCTATCCGGGTGCGCAGCTCTCCGAGGACACGGTCGAACTCCGTGCCGCCTCCGTCGCCGCGCCCTTCGCCCACATCGCGACCGTACCGCTCTCCGTGCCCGGGCAAACCGCTTTCAGTCACACTGGCGGCCGGATACGCCGGTCGGCATATCCCGAAGACGCCTGCCCGTTAAGCGATCAGTCAGGCAGGGCACACCACCTTCAGGACAATCAGTCCAATTGGACAGGTAGTTGATCGATTCTCTGAAGTGGACGGGGTGGGGGACGTGGTCTTCTTTCAACTGGTGGGGACCATCATTCAATTCGGGGTGGGACAGGTGGTACAGACGCGGCTCGGACCGCTCGGCGGTCTGGGACTGTTCCTGCTGGCCCTCGCACCCCTGCTCATACGGATCTCGCTCAAGGCGATCGGGCGGACACTCCGGGAGCACCCGGGCTGGTGGGCTCTCGGGCTCCTCGTCTGTCTGCTGGCACTGCGCCTTCAAGCCTGATCCCGGCGATGGGCCGTCAGGTCCGAGTCCGGCAACGGTCAGTCGGGTCCGATCCGGCGCCGAGCGCTCAGCCCTGGTCGCGGACCAGCCGCAGCACCGGCTCCAGCGAGTTCACCACGTGCTCCGCCCCCGCGTCGCGCAGCAGCTTCTCCTTGTCCTCGTTACGCGCGTAGCCGAGAAACGGAACGCCCGCCTGCCGTGCGGCGAGCAGGTCCGACGGGGCGTCGCCGATCATGAGGGCCGCCGACGGGGCCGCACCCAGGGCGTTCAGGGCACGGTTGAGACAGTGCGGATCGGGCTTGAGGCGGTGCAGGTCACGCGTACGCCCGTAGATGTTGGGTGCGAAACACTCGGTGAGACCCCGGCTCGCTAGGTACCCGGCGGCTGTGCGGGGGGAGTTGTTGGTCGCGATCGCCAGCCGGACGCCGACCGCACTCCAGGTGCGGATCAACGGGTCCGCGAAGGCGGTGGGCCAGGCGGAGGGCACCGCCTGGAGCTCCTGGTAGGTGAGCCGCTCCTCCAGCTCCGCCACCAGATCGCTGCGCGGGTCCCGCCGGTTGACCGCGTACAGGACAGCCATCGGATCCGGGTGGACACGCTCGCCCTCGGTCAGCAGCCCGAGCAGCCCGTGCCGCTCCAGCCACTCCACGAGGTCCTTCGCCACGTCCTCCGCGGAGTGCCCCGCGAACAGCCGGCAGATGGGGCCGTCGAAGTCGAAGAGGACATAGCGGGCGCGGGTGATCACTTCCCGTAGGTTCTCTGTCTCTGTTGCCACCGATTCAGTCTGCGCCGTATCAGAAGTCACTAGGAGAGTGTCAGGTCCGTGGTGATGGTTTCCCAGAGGGCGTCGAACCACTTCTGGGATTGCTCCACGAAGGCGGCGTCCCGCTGGCCGGCCCGCTTCTCGAAGGAGAAGAGGAGGGACGCGGAGCCGAGGGCGTCGTACATCTCCAGGATGCCGCTGTCCACGGCCTCCTCCCGCTTGGTGACCATGTAGTACGCGAACAGCGCCTCGGCCTCGTTGAGCAGGTAGAGCTTCACCGGCGGGGTGAAGGGCAGGGCGCGGAAGGCCACCCTGACATCGATGCCGTGCGAGGAGCGCAGGGACTGGAGGTTGTGGCGCAGGACGACCACCTGGGCGTTGCGCTGGTCCAGCCAGCGCTTGTGGACGGGGTCGTCCTCGCCCTGGGCCTCGACGGGGACCGGGAAGGCCAGGTTGATGTCCCGCGACGGCAGCAGGATCCGTACGTCGATCGACGCCGGGCGGATCCTGCCCTCGTGGATCTGACGGACCGGGTCGCCGAGGGCCAGCATCAGGGTCTCCGCGGTGAGGCAGGCGGCGTCGATGCGCACGTGGGGCACGGAGAACGCCTCGGTGAGACGCGGTGCGAGGCCTACCATCGTCGGCTGCGGTTCGTCCCGCACCGGGGGGACCTCGGCGATCCGCGGCGGGCTGCCCTTGCTGACGTTGCTGAGGAGACCGTCCTCCTGGAGTGCGCGGAGGGCCTGACGGACGGTGCCGCGCTCGACACCGAACTCCTCCGCCAACTCCGCCTGAGTGGGCAGGCGGTCGCCCGCCTTGAGGTCTCCGGCGCGGATGCGCTCGCGCAGCACGTCGGCGATCTCCTGGGGCGAGATCTTTCTGCTGCCGTTCACTGCCACGTTCTCCTGGGTCACGACCAAACGTTACAACTTGCGTCCATCTACCGGGAGTTGTTCTGAAGTTGTTTATTGATATCAACCAACTGGGGACAACCTATGCATAGTTGGTAGCCAACTCGGCCAAGTTGGCGGAAGTTTTGCCTCCCGTCCCGGCCCTGCTCCCGCCGCCCCCACCGGCCCAGCACCGGTCTTCCGTGAAAGAAGGACCTGAAGCAGGAGGAACCACCATGCCCGCCATCGCCCTCCTCTCCGCCGTCTTCGTCGTCGGCTTCGAACAGCTCGTCCAGTGGCAGTACGGCCCCATGGGCATCGTGGGACTGCTGCTGCTCACCATGGGGCTCAAGGCGAAGAGCCCCGCGTGCAGTTCCATCGGGGCCGTCGTGCTCGCCCTGATGGTCGCCGGCCCCGCCCTGTGAGCTGCGACGACCGCCGACCCGACGGCATCCGCCCGCAACGCCTCCGCCCGGGAGACCTCAGTTCGTGAGCACCAGCTCCGAGCTGATGGTCTCCCACAGTGCGTTGAACCACAGGTGGGACTGCTCGACGAACGTGGTGTCCCGCAGCCCGGCGCCCTGGGTGAACGGGAAGAGCATGGACTGGGTGCCCTGGACGTCGTACATCTCCAGATGTACATGGTCGATCTCCTCCTCACGCTTGACGAGGGTGTAGTACGCGAAGAGGGCCTCGGCGCCGTTGAGCAGGTACAGCTTCACGGGCGGCGTGAAAGGGAGCGAGCGGAAGGTGACGTTGACGTCGATGCCGTGCGTGGCGCGCAGGGCGAGCAGGTTGTGCCGCAGCACCTGGCCCTGGGCGTTGCGGTTGGCCAGCCAGTTGCGCTGGAGCCGGCCGTCGGACGAGGCGTCGACGGGAGCCGGAAAGGCCAGGTCGATGTCGCTGCTCGGGAGCAGCACCCGGACATCCACCTTGGCCGGTTTGATACGCCCGGCGTGAATCTGACGCAACGGCTCGCCCATGGCGAGGGTCAGTGAGATCGACGTCAGGCACAGCGCGTCTATCTCCACGTGAGGGGCGGCGAAGGCCGCCGTGATCCGCGCGCCGAGCGCCACCGTGGTGGGCTGCGGCGTGGCCTCGGGACCGGTCAGGCCCTTCTCCGGCTGGTCGGCGACGGTCGCCGGGCTCCCCTTGGACATGTTCACGAGCAGCCGCTCGGACTGCAGGATGCGCAGCGCCCGGCGCACGGCCGCGCGCTCCACGCCGAACTCGTCGGCCAGCTTGGCCTGCGTGGGCATGCGCTGACCTGCTCGCAGCTGACCGGACCTGATCCGCCTGCGCAGCTCGTCGGCCACGTCACGGTGTGACGCGTGTGGCCGTGGTGACCTGTTCCGCCCATTGACGGGGGCATGTTCCGGGTCCACGACCAAACACTACAACTTCCCGCCATCTTTGGGCAGTTACTGGATAGGTGGTTATGAGTCGACCCAACGCGGAGATAAGTAAGAGTGAGTTGGTCGCCAACTTCAGCAACATGGTCAAACTTCCGGGGGGTTGGCCGTCGGAGTCGCACCTGTCAGCCAGGTGGGCCGGACGGACGGTCCTCAGCGGGGTCCCGCCCGCTCCGTCCCGAAGGAGGGATCGTCATGCCGTTCATCGCCCTCGCCGTCGCCGCCCTCGCCATCGGATTCGAGCAGCTCGTCCAGTGGAAGTACGGGCCGATGGGCATCATCGCGTTCGTCGCACTGTCCATCGGGCTCAAGGCCAAGAACACCGCGATCAGCGGCATCGGGGCCGTGATCCTCGTGATGCTGCTCGCCCAGTCCGGCTGACGGGCGCCCACCGTCCGGCAGTCCGGCTGACCGGGCTCCCTTCCGGAGGGGAGCCGGGAGCTCGGTCAGTCCGCACCACAGGGCACCGCCCGGCACGACAGGGCACCGCCCGGCACCACCACAACTGAATCGCTACGGATGGACGTCGTCGCACACCGGCCCCACGGCCCCGGCCACAAAGGAGGTACGAAGGTACGGAATCGGCTCAGAACAGGTCCGGGCACCACGGTCGCCTGGACGTGCGGAGCAGGGCGTCGGCAACGGAGGCGGCGCCCTCTCGTTCTTCCCGCACCCGCCCCAGCGCGGCGAGCCGCACCGCCGACTCGTCGCCCAGCCACAGGGCCGCCAGTTCGCCCACGTCCAGCGTGAGGTCGGCGGCCCGCGTGGTCGGCGCGCAGGACGCGCCGTCCGGCCCCGCGTCGAGCGCGTACCGGCCGGCCGACAGCCCGTCCCGGTCCGAGACCTCCAGGACCAGCGTCCCCGAACCCGCGTAGGTGCGGGCCTCCAGAGCCCGTACGACGTCCAGGACGCGCACCCACAGCCAGTCCGACTGCGTGGTGATGCGCGCTGCGCGCGGATCGGGCAGGAAGTGCGGCAGCAGGTCGTCGGGAGCGCGCCAGCCCGTCTTGACCCGGGCGATCCAGTCGATCGAGCAGAGGTACTGCCACAGGGCGCGCTCGGCCCGCGGGGTGACCGCGATGAGCCAGTTCACGTCGGCCGTGTTCAACGGCTGCTTGGCGTCGCCCCAGTTGTCGTCCGCCTCGTACGAGACCAGGCCCTCGACCTCGCCGCCGGCCGAGCGGTACATCGCGTAGAACGGCTCGGTCCACGGCGAGCGGTCCAGCACGAGCGCGCCGGTGTTGGCCTGCCACCAGCGGTCGTCACGGCTGACCGCGCCGGGCTGGGCGCGGCGGAGCCGCTCGTGCAGTTCGGGACCGGTCTTGCGGACGTCCTCGCCGTCCACCAGGTCGATGCGGCCGCCGTCGTCCGGTCCCGACCAGCGGGGATCGAGGCCCGTGCGCGGTACGTCGATGGTCCACTGGGCGGTGCTGGTGGCGGGACCGAAGCCGTACCGGCCGTAGATCGGGTACTCCGCCGCGATCAGGGTCGCGACGACGTCTCCCCGCTCCTTCGCCGCCGCCAGGTCGGCCGCCATCATGCGGCTGAGCAGGCCGCGGCGGCGGTGCGTGGCGGTGACCGTGACGTTCGAGATGGCGTCGGCGGGTACGGCGGCACCGCCGACGACGGTGAGCTCCTGCGGGAAGGACCGGAACGTCGCCACGCACCGGGCGCCGTCGAAGGCGCCCAGGGTGCGCTCGGGCACGATGTAGGAGCTGCGGTCCGCGAGCTCCCGCTCCGACACGGCCGGCGACCGCAGGAACCCTGTGTTCAGCGCGCGGATCCAGTCCGCGATCTCGGCCTCGGTGATCGCTCGTACGTCTGTGGTCTCGCGGGGGCTCATGGCGCCACGCTAGGTGTACGGCGCGGCGGATGTCGCGACGTTTTTCGCCGGTCCACACCCTGCCGCCCGGGCCCCGGCCCAGGGACGGGGCCCGGAACCGTCCGCACGCGCCGCGAAGGCGGGCACCCGGGAGACACCGGTCCCTCCGGGCCCGCGGTCGGTTCCCCGAGAACGCCGGCTTCCCGAGGCCCGTGGCCGGCCTCCTGGGAAACAGCCGCGCACCGGACCGCGATCGGGCTCTTGGCAACACCCCCGCCTCCCCGGCCCGTGATCGGGTCCCGGGAGACGACCGCCCCGGGCCACCCCGCACCGCCCCTCGTGCGGACCGCGAGCCCACCGTCAGAACGCCACCCGGATCTCCCCCACCTCGCGGCCCCCGCCCAGCAGCGGCGAGCGGCCGATGTGTGAGACGACCGGGGCGTCCACGCCGAGCAGGCCGAGCGCGCGGGCCAGCACCGGCCCCAGGGCGCGGCTCCCGCCGTCGTCGATCTTGAAGGCGAGGGCGCGTCCGTCCGGCAGAGCCACCGCCTGGACGGCCTCCGCGCCCATCTTGGACAGGGCGCCCGGGATCTCCCGCATCAGCCAGGTGTCGGGGCGGCGCGTACCGGCGACGTACTCGGGGTGGGCGCGCATCGCGTCGGCGACACGACGCTCGGCGGAGCCGGGAGCCGCGAGGACGAAGGAGCGGAAGGCGCGGGCGAGGCCGGTGAGACTGATGGCCATCAGCGGTGCCCCGCAGCCGTCCGTGCCGACCGCGGCGACGGGCTCGCCCGCCGCCTCCTCGACCACGGAGTGGATCAGCTGCTGGAGGGGGTGCCCGGGGTCGAGGTACGACTCGGTGGGCCAGCCGCGCTGTGCGCACACGGCGAGCATCGCCGTGTGCTTGCCGGAGCAGTTCATGGTGACGCGGTCGCGGACCTCGCCGGTGGCCAGGTAGGTCTCGGCCTCGGCCGGGTCGAGCGGCAGGTCCGGCGGGCACTGGAGCTGGGTGGCCGCGAGCCCGTGCTCGTCCAGCATCTTGTGGACGAGATCACGGTGGAAGGTCTCGCCGGAGTGGCTGGCGGCGGCGAGGGCGAGCCGCTCTCCGGCCAGTTCGAGGCCGGCACGCAGCACGCCGGCCGCCTGCATGGGCTTGTTCGACGAGCGGGGGAAGACCGGCGCGGTCACGTCGCCGAGCGCCAGCTCGACCGTCCCGTCCGCGGCGAGCAGCACCAGGCTGCCGCGGTGCCGCCCCTCGACGAATCCGGAGCGCACGATCTCTGCGAGGACGGGGTGCGCGGGCGCCGAGGCGGGCTCGCGGGATATGGCGGGGTCTGCGGTGGTGCGGGCGGGAACGGCGGACATCGGCGGTGGCCTTCCGGGACGGGGACCCGTTCAGGCGGCCGGACCCGGAACGTCGCCGGATCCGGGGGCCGGCTCCCGCGCGCCGGGCCTTCCGGGCCGGGACACGGTCGCCGCCGCCGTGGAACCGGGCACCGGGCCCGGTCGCGGCCGTCGCGGACGCGGACCGGTCCCACCGGGCCGGGCACGGCGCCGCCACCACATCCCGGATCTCCCGGGCGGGGGCTCGGACACCGCCACCACGGCCCCGGTCACCGGGCCGCGTGCGACCACCGCCACCGCGGCCCCGGGTCTTCCCGGGCGGCGGCGCGGGAGCCCCGGATCCGGTCCGGCCGGCCGGGAGGTCCCCGGGCCAGGCCGGCCCCGGGGGGAGCCGCCGCGACCGCCGCACGGCCCCGGGATCACCGGGGCCGCCGCGTCACATGAGCAGGTCGTCTACTTGTGCTTCTCCTTCACGGTACCTGCGGGCGATCTCGGCGCTGCAGTCGTCGGCCGTGCGCTGGAGCTGCTGGCGCCGCCGGGAGACCTGCCGCTCGTAGCGGACGAGCCGTCCCAGGCCCGCGCCGAGCTCCTCGTCGGTGCGGGCGTCGAGGTCGGAGAGCTCGACCTCGGCGAGCATGTCGGCGGCCAGCCGCCGGTACTCCTCGCCATGGGGTGTGCCCACGGTCACGTGCCGGGCCGACGATCGGTGCCGGGCGGGCGCGTCCGTGAGGATCTCCGGGAGCCGTGCGACGACCGACACCTCCACGGAGTCGGGGGACCCGGGCCCGCCCGGCTGCAGGGAGGGGATCCGCAGGCCGCCGCGGCGGGCCAGTTCCGCCCGCAGGATGTCGATGCGTCCCTGGAGGAGCCGTCGCACATAGCTGAGGTCGGCCTCGTCGCGCTGGGCGTCCCGGCGCAGCGTGCGCAGTTCGGGCAGCCGGAGCACGGCCAGGTCGTGCGGGGGCGGGTCGACGGACAGGGGGCTGTCGGTGCGCTGCGCCGGTGGCCGCGCGGCCACCCCTCCGGCCCGTGGGCTCGTCCGGGTCAATGACACGGCTGCGGGCGGCTGCCCGATACCAGGTGTGCTCATCTGCCTCTACCGTCCCCTCGACCGGCGCGGTCCACCCCACGTATGCACCGCAACACACTGCATCGTGCCACCCCAAGTGGTCGCTATGTGACCGAGTGCCCCCGATAGGCCCCAGATGGGGGGTTAGCGCCCCCGGAAATCACGCGAAGGGAGCCGGGCGCGCGCGGAGGTCCGCGCAGCGCCCGCGCCGGGCTCGCACGGCGCCCGTGACAGAACCGCGCGGCGTGCGGGACGACCCGCGCGACACCTCTCGGGCGCGGCCCGAGGCGCGTGACGGGGCCCGTACGACACGCCTGGACGCGCCTGATGAAGGCGGTGCCCGCGAGGCGGGTGAGGTGCCTGAGGGCCCGCGCGACGTCGCGGCGCGGCGGCACGGCATCATGGGCGGCATGCGTGCGGTGGTGCAGAGGGTGGACGGCGCGAGCGTCGTCGTGGAGGGCGAGACGGTCGGCGAGATCACCGGTGAGGGACTGTGCGTCCTCGTCGGGGTCACGCACGAGGACACCAAGGAGAAGGCGGCCCAACTCGCCCGCAAACTCTGGTCCATCCGGATGCTGACGGACGAGAGGTCCTGCTCCGACGTCGACGCGCCGCTGCTCGTCATCAGCCAGTTCACGCTGTACGGCGACGCCCGCAAGGGCCGCCGCCCCACCTGGAACGCGGCCGCGCCGGGCGATGTGGCGGAACCCCTCGTCGACGAGGTCGTCGCCCAGCTCCGCGCGCTGGGCGCGACGGTGGCGACGGGCCGCTTCGGCGCGCAGATGCGGGTCTCGCTGACGAACGACGGCCCGTTCACCGTGCTGCTGGAGATGTGACCGCGGACCCGAGCTGATCCGGACGAAGCCCCCTAGGGCTCGACCACGACCTCCTGGGCCGCCGCCGTCGAGTCCGCCATGAGCGGCGCGTCCACCGGCACGTTCCGCTTCACCAGGGCCAGGGCTACGGGGCCCAGTTCGTGGTGGCGTACGGACGTGGTGATGAAGCCGATCTTGCGGCCGTCGGGGCCGTCGGCCGCGAGCCGCAGTTCGGTGCCGTGCGGCGGCAGGTGGACCTCGCTGCCGTCGAGGTGCAGGAAGACGAGGCGGCGCGGGGGCTTGCCCAGGTTCTGCACGCGGGCGACGGTCTCCTGGCCGCGGTAGCAGCCCTTCTGGAGATGAACCGCGGTGCCGATCCAGCCCAGTTCGTGCGGGATGGTGCGGTGGTCGGTCTCGAAGCCGAGCCGGGGACGGTGATGCTCCACCCGCAGCGCCTCGTAGGCGAGCAGCCCGGCGGGCGGCCCGTGCTTCACGGCGTCCTCGGCGTACGCCTCCAGGTCGGCGCGCGGCAGGAAGAGGTCACGGCCGTACGGCGTCTCCCGCACGACGACGCCCTCGGGGACCTCGGCGATGGAGCCGGCGGGAAGATGCACCACCGCGAACTCGGCCGTCGAGTCGGCGACTTCGACGCGGTAGAAGAACTTCATCGACTCCAGGTACGCGATCAGCGCCTCCTGGGTGCCCGGCTCCGTGTGCATCCACACCGTCTCGCCGTCGTCGACGAGGTACAGCGCGTGCTCGATGTGGCCGTGCGCGGAGAGGATCAGCGCCTCGGTGGCGCGGCCCACCGGGAGGTCCGTGACGTGCTGTGTGAGCAGCAGGTGCAGCCAGCTGAGCCGGTCCTCCCCGGTGACGGTGACGACACCGCGGTGGGAGAGGTCGACGAAGCCCGCGCCGTCGGCGAGGGCGCGCTGCTCGCGGAACAGATCGCCGTAGTGGGCGGCGACGCCTTCGTCCACGCCCTCGGCAGGGACAGCGCCGGGCAGGGACAGCAGAGGGCTCTTCATGCGCCTAGCCTACGACTTGGTACTTGAACTCTTGAGGGTGCAGTCACGGCAGCGCCCGAAGATCGCGAAGTGCTTCATGTCCGTCTCGAAGCCGAAGGTCTCCCGCAGCTTCGCGGTGAACTCGGCGGCGACCGACACATCGGCCTCGATGACGTTCGTGCAGTCGCGGCACACCAGGTGGATGTGGTGGTGCCGGTCCGCGAGGTGGTACGTCGGCGCGCCGTGTCCGAGGTGCGCGTGACTGACCAGCCCCAGCTCCTCGAGGAGTTCGAGGGTCCGGTACACCGTGGAAATGTTGACCCCCGACGCCGTCTTCCTCACTTCCACGAGGATGTCGTCGGGGGTCGCGTGTTCCAGGGTGTCCACGGCTTCGAGCACGAGTTGCCGCTGCGGGGTCAGCCGGTAGCCGCGCTGCCGCAGATCGCTCTTCCAGTCGGTGCTCACCACACCAGAGAGTCTAGGACCACTCCGGGAGACGATGACTACTTGAAGAACGCGATGCCGTCGTCCGGCATGTCGTCGGGCAGGGCCTTCGCCCAGCGCTCGACGTCCTCCGGGGTGACGACCTTCTTCAGGTGCGCGGACATGTAGGGGCGCAGCTCGACCTCGGGGGTCTGCTTCTCGCCGACCCACATGAGGTCGCTGTGCACGTAGCCGTAAAGACGCTTGCCGCCGCTGTACGGGCCGGCCGCGGCGGTGCGCGCCACGGCGTCCGTGACCAGGTCGATCTGCGGCTTCTTGTCGGCCAGCTCGCCGTACCAGATCTCGACGACGCCGTCGTCACGGGTCATCACGGCCTCGACCTTGCGGTCGGCGTCGACGCGCCAGAAGCCGGACTCGCTCTCCAGCGGCCTGACCTTGTTCCCGTCGGCGTCGAGCACCCAGGTGTGCGAGTGGTACTCCAGGAAGTCGCGCCCGTCGTGCGTGAACGTGACCTCCTGCCCGAAGTTGCACTTCTCGGAGCCGGGGAAGTCGTGAACGCCCGCGCCGGCCCAGTTGCCGAGCAGGAAGGCGAGGGGGACCAGGTCCTTGTGGAGGTCCGACGGGATCTCGATCATGAGCAGCTCAGAAGTCTCGTAGCGTCAGTTCGGTGACTGCGGTCAGCGCTGGCCCTGGTACAGCTTCTTCACGGTCAGACCGGCGAAGGCGAGAACGCCGACGCAGACCAGGACCAGCAGGGTTTCGAAGAAGATCTCCACAGGGTGCTCCTCGCATGAGCGGATCGGCGGTACACAAGGCCGGGCCCCAGCTTACGCGGCTGGGGCCCGGCTCTCTCGGTCAGGTACGCCCTCGCGGGGCCGCCCGGATCAGCCGAGCAGCTGACTCTGCAGGATCACCGTCTGCTGGAACGGGACCGCTTTCGCAAGGCCCTTGTGGGACTGCACGACGAGCGCGACGGTGTCGCCCGCCGACAGGTACGCCTCCCGGACCTGCTCGGCACCGTACGGCTTGGTCTCCGTGTACGCGAACCGGGTGATCTCGTCGACCGCGGCGCGCTCCGGGAACTTCTCGTCCCGCTCGGTGCCGGTGACACCGCGCACCGCGAACTGCGCCGAGTCGTAGTTCGCGAGCTGGGTGGACGCCAGGTCCTCCGCGACGGCCGCGGTGTCGAACTGGAGCAGGTAGATCCTCGTCCGCGTGCCGTCGGCCGCGGTCCAGCCGCGCGCGGCGATGTGCCGCAGGCCGTAGTCGGTCAGCAGCTGGCCGACGGTGTCCCGGTCCGTCTTCTCGGCGTACTCGGCCAGGAACGCCTTCCGCGTCAGCCAGCCGTCCTCGCCGCGCAGCGCCACGTCGGCCTTCGCGCCCTTGGGCGCGGGCAGCACGAGCTTGCGCAGGTCGGCGTAGTGGCTGCCGCTCGTGTTCGCCTCGGCGAACGGGCCCGGACTGCCGGACGGCAGCGGCGGCTTGCTGATCGTCGGGTAGTCCCAGCGTCCGTCGGCCTGCGTCGCCAGACCCGGTACGTCGGTGCGCTCCATCCGCGTGATGCCGTACGCGGCGGCCGTGCCGACCGCCGCGAAGACCACGGTGGCGGCCGTCCAGCGCAGCACGGCGCGCAGGACCCTGCGGTCCTTCTTCACCTTCACCGCGCTCGCCTCGGGCACCTGGCCCTCGACGGTGACAGGCACCTGGCCTTCGGCCGTCGCGGGCACCTGGCCCTGGACGGTGGCGGGCGGCGCCGGCGGCAGGTCCGGCACGGGCGGGGCCACCGGGGCCGACGGCGCCTGGACCGCGGCCGGCGGTGCGGCCGGGGCCGGCGGGGCGGCCGGGGCCTGCGGCTCCGCGGTGGCGGGCGACCCGCTCTGGAGCGGAGCGGCCGTGGCCTCCGGCTCCGCGGGTGTCCCGGTCGGTGTCGTCTGCTCGGTCATACCGCCTCCCCCGGCTCCTCGATGCGGTCGAGCTGCTCGCGCAGGAGCTTCGCGACCCCCTTGGTGTTCAGTGGCTTCGCCGCGTACGCGGTGGCGCTGACCAGCACGTCGCCCTGGTAGGCGGAGCAGACCATCATGTCGAGCTTCTCCTCCTTGTCCTTGGGCGGCAGGAAGCACTTGGCGTTCTTGTGGCCCTCGATCTTCGGCCCGTGCCGGAAGACGGAGAGTGCCTCCAGGAACTCGTTCTGGAACGTCGACATGTTCCGCACGGCCCGCTTGTCCTCGATCTGCGCCAGCTCGACGCTGACGGTGTAGGTGCCGTCGTCGTCGAGCGTGGAGCCGCCGTAGAGGTAGCTGCGCATCGCCATGCCCTTGGTGTGCTGCTTGTCGATCTCCTTCTCGATCCGCCGCCGCTGGGAGCGGGGCAGATCACGGATCGACTCCTTGCGCAGGGCGGCCGCCTGGCCGCCGCTGAGCGCGGCGTCCGAGCCGAACCCGGCGATGTCGGGGCCCCGGGTCCAGCCGTCGTCGTACGGCACGAGCATGGAGGCGAGGGACGAGGAGCTCTTCGCCGCCTTGGCCTCCTCCTTCTGCCCCTTGGGGAACTTCCAGGTGGGCGCGCCCGCGTCGCGGTCGGCGTCCTGGACCGTCACGACGGTGTAGCCGACACCGCCGACGAGCGCGCCGACGAGGACGAGGGAGCCGGCGACGGCGGCGACGCGGCCACGGCGTACGGGCTTCTTCGCGGGCGCGGGGTCCTGGACGGGGTCCTGGGCCGGTGCCTGGACAACATCGGACACGGGTGCCGGGGCGGCATCCTGCGCGGGTGCCGGAGCGGGAACCGGGGCGCTGTCCATGGGGGTCGCGGGCTGCTGCGCCGGGGTCGCGGACTGGTCCGTGGATTCCGGGTTCGTCGGTTGCTCGGTCACAGCCGCTCCATCTGCCGCTTGGCCAGGTCCATGATCTTGGACTTCGGGATCGGCTTGGTGTCGTAGATCCAGATCTCCATGGCGATGTCGCCGCGCGAGGCGGACGCCTGCGCCTTGTAGAGGGGCAGGTAACCGGCCTTCCTCTCGACCTTGAAGAGGTAGACCATGCCGTCGCCCGCGCCCGGGATGGGCCAACTGCTGGTGTCGTCCGTGTCCCACCAGGCGACGCGGTCGGAGGCACCGAGGCTCTCCTCCTGGCGGTACTGCACCAGCCGGATCTCGACGCTCTGGTTGCTGCCGACCAGCCAGCTGGTGCCGGCGGCCCGGCGGTACTCCGACTTGACGAGGTCGCCGAACTCGCGGTCCGAGTCCTCCAGCTGGTCGGCGTAGTCGGCCATGTTCAGCCAGCCGTCCTCGCCGGGCTCCCAGTCGGGCACCTTCGTGCCCTTGGGCCGCTTGATCAGCAGCTTGCGCAGGTCGCCGTCGGTCTTCACCCGGCGGTCCTGGGCGGCGGACAGCGGCTCGGGGCCCTCGCCCTTGGCCTGCGCCACCACCGGCTGCGACAGCGACGGCAGCTTGGTGGGCTCGCGGTCGGCCTGGACCAGATAGCCGACGCAGGTTCCGGCGACGAGGCCGAGTACGGCAGCGGTGGCGACGATCAGGGTCGTGCGACCGCGCCGGCGGGCGGGCCGCGCCGGGGTGCCGTCCGGCACGGCGGACGACTCGGCCGGCACGGCGGACGACTCCGCCGGTACCGCGGTCGGCACCTCGGCCGGCTGGGCAGGCGCGGACGGACCGGCACCGCCAGGAGCGGCCGTGCCGGGATCGGCAACCGGCACAACTCCAGGTACGACCGGTCTTTCAGGTGTTTCGGGTCCTTCAGGTACTTCCATGACGTCCCCCCACAGAACGTGAAGCGCAGATTCCGTATCCGCGCGCACAGGAGACCCATGGCCCATGCATGGAGTTGTACGGGACTTGATTACGATTCGGACTACCATTCGGCCATGGCGAAAAAGCTCGTGATCAAGGTGACGGCGGGGGCCGACGCCCCGGAGCGCTGCTCACAGGCGTTCACCGTCGCGGCGGTGGCCGTGGCCAGTGGCGTCGAGGTCTCCCTGTGGCTGACCGGCGAGTCCTCGTGGTTCGCCCTGCCGGGCCGCGCGGCCGAGTTCGAACTTCCGCACGCCGCACCGCTGCCCGACCTGATCGACTCGATCCTGGCGGGTGGCCGCATCACCCTGTGCACCCAGTGCGCCGCACGGCGGGAGATCACGGAGGACGACGTCCTCAAGGGCGTGCGCATCGCGGGCGCGCAGGTCTTCGTCCAGGAGGCGATGACGGACGGGACCCAGGCCCTCGTCTACTGACACCGCCGGGGGCGGCCGGAGCGCGGGCTCACTGGCGCGGCTTCTTGCCGTCCAGCTCGTCCCACCACTTGTCGGACTCGGGATCGCCGGAGGGATCGTCCCACCAGCGGTCCTCGGGGCCGCGCCGGTTGGCCACCATCGCGGCCACCGGAGGAATCACCATCGCCACCACGCACATGCCCACGGCCACGGGAATCGACCAGAGGCGCACCACTCCCCAGGCCAGGACGAAGAGCCCGATGCACGTCCCCATCATGGCGAAGTACACGTGACGCCTGCGTGCGTACATACCACCAGCGTAGGCCCGTGGAAGCCAGGTGGCGCAGGGATGCGCGGGCCCCGGGCAAGCCGAAGGGCCGCACCCCGATCCGGTAAGCGTCCAACCCCCGGGGGTGCGGCCCTTCGGCCGTTCTGGCGGTGCCGTCAGACGGCGATCGCGACCTCGGCGAGGCCGCCCGTCTGGGCGACGACCGTGCGGTCGGCGCTGCCGCCCGGGACCAGGGCGCGCACGGTCCAGGTGCCCTCGGCCGCGTAGAAGCGGAACTGCCCGGTCGCCGAGGTCGGGACCTCGGCGGTGAACTCGCCGGTCGAGTCCAGCAGGCGGACGTAACCCGTCACCGGCTGGCCGTCGCGGGTCACCTGACCCTGGATCGTGGTCTCACCGGGCTTGATCGTCGAGGCGTCGGGGCCGCCGGCCTTCGCTCCACACATATTTCGATTCCGTCCTTCAGGCCTTGGGGGTTACTTGTTGGCGCCGAGCTCGATCGGCACGCCGACCAGGGAGCCGTACTCGGTCCAGGAGCCGTCGTAGTTCTTGACGTTCTCCACACCGAGCAGCTCGTGCAGCACGAACCAGGTGAGCGCCGAGCGCTCACCGATGCGGCAGTAGGCGATCGTGTCCTTGGCCAGGTCGACCTGCTCGTCGGCGTAGAGCTCCTTGAGCTCGTCGTCCGACTTGAAGGTGCCGTCGTCGTTGGCGTTCTTCGACCACGGGATGTTGCGGGCGGTCGGGACGTGGCCCGGGCGCTGGGACTGCTCCTGCGGCAGGTGGGCCGGGGCGAGCAGCTTGCCGCTGAACTCGTCGGGCGAACGGACGTCGACCAGGTTCTGCGAGCCGATCGCGGCGACGACGTCGTCACGGAAGGCGCGGATCGCGGTGTTCTGGGCCTTCGCCTTGTAGTCGGTGGCGGCGCGCTCGGGCACCTGCGAGCCGTCGACGAGGTCGCGGGAGTCGAGCTCCCACTTCTTGCGGCCGCCGTCGAGGAGCTTCACGTTCTCGTGGCCGTAGAGCTTGAAGTACCAGTAGGCGTACGACGCGAACCAGTTGTTGTTGCCGCCGTAGAGGACGACGAGCGTGTCGTTGCCGATGCCCTTCGACGACAGGAGCTTCTCGAAGCCCTCCTGGTCGATGAAGTCACGGCGCACCGGGTCCTGGAGGTCCTTGGTCCAGTCGATCCGGATGGCGTTCTTGATGTGGTTCTTCTCGTACGCCGACGTGTCCTCGTCGACCTCGACGACGGCCACGTTCGGGTCGTCCAGGTGGTCCTGGACCCAGTCGGCGTCTACCAGGACGTCGCTGCGGCTCATGCTCTTTCTCCTCCGGGGCAGTTGCGGCGGGGCGGGGCGTTAGAGAGAAATGCGCGGTCGTGCCGGTGAGGGCTGCGCGGCGCAGGGGTGGCCCCGACAAGAGAGGTCGAGGGCCCGGCTCGCGGAAGTCGGAACGCTTCCGCTCAGAAGGTGCGACAGAGCATGGCGGCGACGCGGCACAGGTCGACTGCCCGCCGCTTCGTGAGATCCGCCTGTCGCTTCATGCGTCCGATCGTAGGGACGGACAGGCGGGCATGTCACCGGTGTGTCGCATGCTGAGATGCGATCGTCCACACTGCGGGACGCACCGGCCGCCGAGGCCACGCCCGCACGGTTTCCGGGTACCCGGATCCGTCATCCCATCTGCTGTACGGACCGGGCCGTCTCGCCCCTCGGACACCGGGCCGCCCGGAGGCCCGCACAAGGCCCTCGGGCCGCGGTCGGCGCGCCTGCCCGGCCCACGCCACCGCGCCCCGGCCGGCTGCTCAACCGACTCGCCGGCCGGCTACCCGACCAGCTTGACGTCCGAACCCTTCACCGAGATGTCGACGCCGTCCTCGGCCGCCTCGACCTTGTCGAGCTCGATGCCGCCCGGCAGCTCGTCGATCTTCTGCTGGAAGTCGGTGATGGACCGGATACGGCCCTCGGCGAGCTCGACGCCCAGCTTGGGCAGGGAGTCGGCGTGCACCCTCACCGTGTCGCCGTGGACGCTGACGGAGCTGAGCACGGAGACCGGCTGGGGCAGCTTGGTGCCGAGGACCGTCGCCGAGACCGTGACCTTGACCTTGCCGTCACCGCCGTCGGAGAGGCCGATGACCTGGGCGGTGACACCGGGGGCCACCTGCGCGGGCTCGGACTTGGCGGCCTTGAGCAGCTCGTCGTAGGAGATGGTGGCGGTCCCCGTCGCGCTGTCGGCGGTGGCGGAGCTGTAGTCGCCGCTGAACGCGACACCGTGCATCTCGGCGCTCAGGTCGTCGATCCGGATCTTGGCGGTGGCGGCGTTCGTGCCGCCCGTCGACGCCTCGTAGTCCTTGATGCCGATCTTCACGTCGTCGAGTTCACCGCTGACCACCTGGGTGAGGAACGGGAAGCCCTCGATGGACACGTCGGGGGTGCTGGACAGTCCCTCGGTGCTCTTGATCCGGTCGGCCGCCTCGTCCTCCGCGAATCCGACCGCCACCCGGTCCGCGATCACGAACAGGCCGCCCAGGACCACGACGACGATCAGGATTATTCGCAGCGCGCGCATGCTCGGTGTTCCCCCACGTCGGCCGGCTCGGTCGGTCTCGACGACCCGGGTGGCCGTCCAGCGCGAGCCTAACCCCGGCCGAGGACCGGCCGGGGGTGCACAGAAAGTTGTCGATCACCTGTGACAAGGCCGCCGGACGGCACGACGGGCCTCAGCCCAGCGCCCTGCCCAGCAGGTAGACCGCCGGGGCCGCCGCGGCCAGCGGAAGGGCCACACCCGCGGTGAAGTGGACGAACCGTGACGGGTAGTCGTAGCTGGCCACCCGGTGGCCGATCAGCGCGCACACACCCGCGCCGAGGCCGAGGACGGCCCCCTTCGCGCCCAGGTCCGTCGCACCGCCCAGCGCGACACCGGCTCCCGCGGCGGCGAGCAGCGCCACCGCGACGGAGGCCGCCGTCGGCAGCGGCAGCGCACGGGCCAGGATCGCCACGGCGACCGCGGCCGCGCCCACCGTGACGGCGTCCGGTTCGGCCGCGAGGTGTCCGGCCGCGACGATCGACAGCGCCGCCGAGGCGACGGTCGCCATCAGGCCGTACATCCGGGTGTCCGGGTCGGCGTGGCTGCGCAGCTGCAGGACGAGGGTGAGGAGCACCCACACGCCGAGCGTGCCGAGGATCGCGGCGGGCGCGTTCTCCCGGCCCGCCACGAGCAGGGCGACGTCGGCGGTCACCGCGCCCAGGAAGGCGAGGGCGATGCCCTGCCGGGCCGGCCACATGCCGTTCAGCCGGAACCATCCCGCCGCGGTGACGGCCTGGAGGAGGACGAGGGGGGCGAGCAGGGCGTATTCCCCGACCGCCGCGGTGCCGGACATCAGGAGCCCGAGCGCCGCGGTCAGGCCGGCGGGCTGGATCCCGGGCTCGATGATCGGCGAGCGGCCCTCGGCGCGGGCCCGCTGGGCGTCGGTGATGCGCGCGTTGCCGGTGAGGGTCGGCGGACCGTACCCGGACGCCCCGTCCTCGGCGGGCGCCCCGGGCTGCTGCGGCTGCGCCTGGACGTGCGTCGACCGGGCCTGCGCCTGCTGGTGCTGCGGCTGGACCGGCTGCTGCTGGTGCTGCGCCTGCTGGACCGGCTGCTGCTGGTGCTGCGCCTGCTGGACCGGCTGCTGCTGGTACTGGGCCTGCGCCTGCTGATGGTGCTGCGGCTGCTGGTGCTGGACGGGCTGCTGCTGCGCCTGGTGGCCCTGCTGCTGGTACTGGGCCTGGGTGTGGTCCCAGCCCTGAGCCGCACCGTGCGCGTTCTCCTGCGGAAGCGGCTGCGCCGTGGCGCCCGGCCCGTGCCCGTGGCCGTACCCGTACGGCTCCTGGTACCCCTGATCCTGCCCCTGCCCCTGATACGCCTGCTGATACCCCTGCGGCGGCAGGTAGGCCGTGTCCGCGGCCGGCACCGGGGGCTGCATCTGGGTCTCCCAGGTCTGCCCCTCCCACTGCTGGGTGTGCTGCTGCCAGTCGGGCTCGGGCGCGTTCTGCTGCTGCGGGTGGTGCGCGGACGGCTGCGACTGCTGCTGCCGATACGGGTCGTATCCCTCGTGGGGATGCTCGTACCTGCCCTCGTGCGGCTGGTTGCTCATCGTCTCGTTCACCCTCCTGCGAACGGCGGGAGCACCTCGACCGTGCCGCCCTCGGCCAGCCGTACCGTCTCATGCCCGCGGGTACCCACGGGGTCACCGTCGATGAGGAACGAGCATCGCCGCAGGACGCGGACGAGTTCGCCGGGGTGTCGCTCGCGGGCCGCGTCGAGCGCCTCGGCGAGCGTGCCCGCGTCGTACGGCTCCTCGGCGACGCCTGCCGCGGACTTGGCGGCGGCCCAGTAACGCACCGTGCCCTTTGCCATCTCGTTCCTCAATCAGTGGCTTGGTGAGAATCAGTGGATCCTGTGAACACCGTCAGGCTAGCTGGCGTACCTGACGGCCCAGTCGCCGATACGGGCCAGCAGCCCGTCGTCACTGGCGTTCTCGGCATGGCCCATGCCGTGCTCCAGCCACAGCTCGGCGTGACCACCGGAGGCGTCGGCGAGCATCCGCGGGTGGTCCAGCGGGAAGTAGCCGTCCCGGTCGCCGTGGACGATCAGCAGTGGGGTGGGCGCGATGAGGGGGACGGACTCGACGGGGGACACGGGCACCGGGTCCCACTCGCGGTGGTGGATGCGGGTGCGCAGACCGTAGCGGCCGACGACGCGGCCGACCGGGCGGGTTACCAGCCAGTGCAGGCGCCGCATAGGGGCGGTGCCCCGGTAGTACCAGCGGGCCGGTGCGCTCACCGAAACCACCGCGTCCGTCCGCGCATCCGTGCGCCCCTCGTGCTCCTGGTCCTCTTCTCCCGGCCGCGCGGCCCGCTCCCCCGCTGCCGGCCCGTACAGGGCCGCGTGCCGCAGCACCACGGAGCCGCCCATGGAGAAGCCGACGGTCGCGATCCGTGTGTGTCCGAGCGCCCGCGCCCAGGCGACCGCGGCCGCCAGGTCGAGGACCTCCCGGTCGCCGACCGTGGAACGCCCGCCGGAACGGCCGTGACCACGGAAGGAGAAGGTGACGACCGCCGCGTTCCGCCCCAGGACGTCCGCCGCACGGCGCACGTGGGGGCGGTCCAGATCACCCGTGAAACCGTGCGCGACGACGATCGCGAGGTCACCCGAAGGCGTCGTTCCGGGGTCGTACGCGGCTTCGACGGACACTCCGTCCGTGGTGCGCAGAAACGTGCGCAGCGGGCCGCGCGGCGCCGTCTCAAGGGGTGGACGACGGGAAGATCGCGTCACTTGACCTGCCGGACCTGAGCTCATGTGGGCTATTCTGCTGGGCAGAGGACTCGGGCAGCGTAGCCCCCGGGTCCTTTTGTGCTTTCGGAAGCGTTGTATACGAAGCGGGAAACCGCAGGTGTACGGGCGTCGGACGCGCAGCGGATCCCAGGGCGCGGGAACCGCACGTACGAAGCAGTGCCGCAAACGTCCTCGCAGGGACCGAGGAGGAACGAGACGTTATGGGCGAGCGAACCGTGCACGAACGTATGACGACCCGGGCAGGAGGGGCGCGATGAGTTCTCTGCTGCTCCTCACCAATGCCCTCCAGCCGTCGACGGAGGTGCTTCCCGCTCTCGGCCTGCTCCTGCACAACGTGCGAGTGGCTCCGGCGGAAGGCCCCGCTCTCGTCGACACCCCCGGCGCCGATGTCATCCTCATCGACGGCCGCCGTGATCTGCCCCAGGTCCGCAGCCTGTGCCAGCTGCTGCGTTCCACGGGACCGGGCTGTCCGCTGATCCTCGTCGTCACGGAGGGCGGTCTCGCCGCCGTCACCGCCGACTGGGGCATCGACGACGTGCTGCTCGACACCGCGGGGCCGGCCGAGGTGGAGGCGCGGCTGCGCCTGGCCATGGGCCGCCAGCAGATCGTCAACGACGACTCCCCCATGGAGATCCGCAACGGCGACCTCTCCGTGGACGAGGCGACCTACAGCGCCAAGCTCAAGGGCCGGGTCCTCGACCTGACCTTCAAGGAGTTCGAGCTCCTGAAGTACCTCGCCCAGCACCCGGGCCGCGTCTTCACCCGCGCCCAGCTGCTCCAGGAGGTCTGGGGCTACGACTACTTCGGCGGCACGAGGACGGTAGACGTCCACGTGCGAAGGCTCCGCGCGAAGCTCGGACCCGAGCACGAGTCGCTGATCGGCACCGTCCGGAACGTCGGTTATCGATTCGTTACGCCCGAAAAGCTGGACCGCTCGGCGGACGAGGCGAAGGCCAAGGCGGCCCGGCCAAAGGCGGATGATGGGGACGAGACGGCTCGCGTGGACGCCGTGGACGCCACCGAGGTGACCGCGGAGGCCTAGAAGCCTCCCGTACGCCCTGCCCAGAGGCGGTCCATCCGCGTAGACTCCGCGCGTGGCCAAGGTGACTCGGGATGATGTGGCGCGACTGGCGGGGACTTCCACCGCGGTCGTCAGCTATGTCATCAACAACGGACCCCGGCCGGTCGCCCCGGCCACGCGCGAGCGCGTCCTCGCCGCGATCAAGGAGCTGGGATACCGGCCCGACCGGGTCGCCCAGGCCATGGCGTCGCGCCGCACCGAACTCATAGGCCTGATCATCCCGGACGCGCGTCAGCCGTTCTTCGGCGAGATGGCGCACGCGGTCGAACAGGCCGCCGCCGAGCGCGGGAAGATGGTGCTCGTCGGCAACACCGACTACATCGCCGAGCGCGAGGTCCACTATCTGCGGGCCTTCCTCGGCATGCGGGTCTCCGGACTGATCCTCGTCAGCCATGCGCTGAACGACCACGCGGCCGCCGAGATCGACGCCTGGGACGCCCGCGTGGTGCTGCTGCACGAGCGCCCGGAGGCGATCGACGACGTCGCGGTCGTCACGGACGACCTGGGCGGCGCGCAGCTCGCGGTCCGCCACCTGCTGGAGCACGGGTACGAGTACGTCGCCTGTCTCGGCGGCACCGCCGAGACGCCCGCGGTCGGCGACCCCGTCTCCGACCACGTCGAGGGCTGGCGGCGCGCGATGCAGGAGGCCGGGATCCCCACCGAGGGCCGGCTCTTCGAGGCGCCGTACAACCGCTACGACGCGTACCAGGTCGCCCTGGAGCTGCTGGCGGGGCCCGACCGGCCGCCCGCCATCTTCTGCTCCACCGACGACCAGGCGATCGGTCTGCTGCGCGCGGCCCGCGAGCTGCGCATCGACGTGCCGGGCGAGCTGGCCGTGGCGGGCTTCGACGACGTCAAGGAAGCGGCCCTGACGGACCCGCCGCTGACAACGATCGCATCGGACCGTTCGGCCATGGCCCGCGCCGCCGTGGACCTCGTCCTCGACGACGGCCTGCGGGTGGCCGGCTCCCGCCGTGAGCGGCTGAAGCAGTTCCCGTCGCGCCTGGTGGTCCGCCGCTCCTGCGGCTGCGAATAGCTCCCACCAGGTCTCACGGCGGCGAGCGGCCCGCGGCGGCCCGCACGGCTGCGCCGGCCCCGCGGGGATCGCGGGACCGGCGCGTTCGGGACGGTTCAGAACAGCAGGTTGTACTGGTTGAAGCCGCTGCCCAGGCCGATCCGTGAGCCGAAGAGGCTGCTGGAGGCCTTGTTGGTGCCCGGGTAGAGCCACAGCTTGCCGCCGGAGTCGCGGGTGACGACATCCGCGATGCCGTCACCGGTCACGTCGCCATTGGCGACGTACGAGGTGAAGTTCCAGCCCGTACGCGCCTGGATCCGCGTCGACCAGGGGGTGTGCTCCTGCTGGGTGCCCCGGTAGAGGTACAG
Source organism: Streptomyces sp. NPDC025784 (assembly GCF_055558435.1). NCBI lineage: Bacteria > Bacillati > Actinomycetota > Actinomycetes > Kitasatosporales > Streptomycetaceae > Streptomyces > Streptomyces sp. NPDC025784. Next base: position 49,442 of record NZ_JBVHMN010000007.1, on the reverse strand, counting down.
GACGCCCGAGCTGTTGCGGACCAGCAGGTCGGCACGGCCGTCACCGGACAGATCGCCGTGACCGAAGATCTTGACGTTCTTCCAGGACCTGTCGACGACCTTGACGCGCCCGTAGAACTGGCCGTTGCCCTTGCCCGGGTAGAGGTAGACCGAGCCGTCGGCGTCCACCGCGACCAGGTCGGGGCGGGCGTCACCGGTCATGTCGCCGGGGACGGCGTACGACTTGTAGCCGCCCCACACCGAGCTGATCTGCATCCACGTGAACTCACCGGTGGAGTGGTCCAGGTAGTCCCGGTACAGCTTGCCGTCGCCCTTGTCGCGGACGATCAGGTCCTGGTAGAAGTCCCGGTCCAGGTCGGCCTGCAGGCCCCAGCTGATGCCCTGCCATCCGCTGCCCTGGAAGGCGCGCCGGGCGAGCGAGGTGCCCTTGCTGTCCTGCTCGAACAGCCCGCCGGAGGGGGTGCGCTCCAGGATGTCGGCCTTGCCGTCGAAGGACAGGTCGGTGTCGTCGATCCGCGGCTGGGCCGCCCAGGTGTACGAGGACACCTTGGTGAACACCGGGAAGGCGCCCTTGGCCGTGCAGCCCGAGACCCCCCACGAGACGATGCCGATGACCTTGCCCGCGACGATGACCGGGCCGCCGGAGTCGCCGTTGCAGGGGCTCTTGGTGCCCTCGTCGGTTCCGGAGGCCGGGGTGCCGGCGCAGAACATCGAGCCCTCGATGAAGTCGTCCTCGCCGAGGACCGCCCTCATGGCGGAGTCGCAGGTGGCGTCGGTGCGCAGGGTCAGGTCGACCTTGCGGAGCTTGGCGGACAGATCGGCACCGTCGGCGCCGGAGGTCAGGCCCCAGCCGTAGACGGTGGCGGTGCTGCCCGGGTGGTACCAGGGGGTGTCGTTGGCGGCGGCCAGACGCATCCACTGCTGGTCCAGCGGGCGGTCGAGGGTGAGGACGGCGATGTCGTGCTGGATGGTGTCCGCGTTGTAGCGCGGGTGGTTCCACTGGCGCCAGACGCCCGCGACCGTGCCGCTGGTGCCGTCGTACAGGTCGGCGGTGCCGGCCACGACCGCGCCGTTCTGCTTCCAGTCGAGGCCCGCGACGCAGTGCGCCGCGGTCAGGACCTTGTTCGGGGCGACGAGCGTGCCACCGCAGAAGTAGCCCGCGCCCGTCGTGTCGTCGTAGTAGGCGAGCTGGACCATCCATGGGGCGCTCGAGATCGTCGTCTCGCTGCCGCCGATGATGAACGGCGTCTTCTTGGGGTCCGTCTCCGGGGTCGCCCGGTCCTTCGCCGCCTCGACCACCCGGCGGTGCAGTTCCTTGTCGGAGGCGGTCGGGGCGGGGTTCACGGACTGGGCGACGTTCGCGTCGGGCAGTCCGGCCGGGTTGTCGGCGGCGGTCGCGGGCTGCGCCGCGACCGCGCCGGCGCAGGTCAGCGCCAGCGCGAGAGCGGCCGTGGGCAACGCCGTGGCGCGGCGTCTGAAGCGACCGCGCAGGGCACGTATCACTCGGGGCTCCTGAGGTGGGTGCGTGTGGTGGTGTTCCATGTCGTGAGAGGCCCGAAAAGGGCGTACGACGCACCGGCCCGAACGACGCGACAGCAGTCGCTGCATCGATTCAGGCCTACCGCGGAGCCCCCCTCCGGCGCGGAGAGCGTAGGCCTCAGGAGTCCCTGTGCACACGGCCTTCACAGCGGTCGGACAAGTATTCGTCCATCGCCCTCCGAGTCATCACTCTCACGCAACCCGCTGTTTCCCGGGCTCGCGGGCCTTTATATCGGGCATACGAGGTTCTGTCGGGCTTCTCAGGGCACACTCAGGGAGCTCTCATGATCCCGGGACACTCTCAATTGCATGACCGAGAGCTTCCGCCGCAGCGGCGACCACCCCCAGGGCGACGACCACCAGCCGGCACACCCCCTGCACCCGGGGGCGGCTCACCAGCAGCACGCCTCTTCACCGGTGAACCCCGAGTGGCCTCCCCCGCCGGCGTACGAGCCTGCCGGGCCCTACGCCGTCGAGCCGGGCACCACCGTGTGGCCGGGCACCGGTCAGGGCGGTGACGGAGGCGACGGCCACGGCGGCGGCTGGACCGCGTACCCGGAGCCGGACTCCGCTCCCACCGCGGCGTTCGCCACCATCCAGGCCGAGCCGGCCGCACCCGCGAAGAAGCGCGCCAAGGGCCCCCTCACCCTGCTCGCGGCGGTCGCCATAGTCGCCGCGGCCATCGGCGGCGGCACCGCGTACGGCATCCAGGAGCTCACCGGCAGCGACACCGTGGCCTCCAGCAGCACCAGCACCAACGTCGTGCCCACCAGCCAGAAGGGCACGGTCGCCGGGGTCGCCAAGGCGGTGAGCCCGAGCATCGTCGAGATCGGCGCGACCTCGAACGCGGGCTCGTCCACCGGATCGGGCGTGATCATCACGACCGACGGCGAGATCATCACCAACAACCACGTCGTCTCCGGCGCCTCGTCGATCAAGGTGCAGCTGAGCAACGGCAAGTCCTACACCGCGCAGGTCGTCGGCACCGACAGCAAGAAGGACCTCGCGCTGATCAAGCTGGAGGACGCGCCGTCCGGCCTGAAGACCGCGACGCTCGGCAACTCCGACGGCGTCCAGGTCGGCGACCAGGTCGTCGCGATCGGCTCCCCCGAGGGCCTGACCGGCACGGTCACGAGCGGCATCGTCTCCGCTCTCGACCGTGACGTGACCGTCTCGACCGACGAGAGCCAGGGCCAGCAGCAGGGCGACGGCGGCGGCCGGTGGCCGTTCGAGTTCGGCGGCCGCGAGTTCAACGGCGACACCGGGTCGTCGACGACGACGTACAAGGCGCTCCAGACCGACGCCTCGCTCAACCCGGGCAACTCCGGCGGAGCCCTGATCGACATGAACGGCAACATCATCGGCATCAACTCGGCGATGTACTCGGCCGCTTCGGACTCGTCCTCCTCGTCGAGCGCGGGCAGCGTCGGCCTCGGCTTCGCCATCCCGATCAACACCGTGAAGGCAGACCTGGCCGATTTGCGGGCAGGTGGCTCGGACAGCTGACCGCACGCCCGGACGAGCGTGCACCACCGCCCCGAGGGGCACCGATCCAGGAGGTTCGTCATGATCAAGCAGATAGCGCACGCGACGGTCGCCGGCATCGATCCGGCCAAGCTGGACCTGGCCCTGGCGGTCGTCAGGGAACTGCACGCCCCCACCGCGGCCCGGGCGCCCGAGATCGCGCCGCAGCTGATGGGCCTCCGCACCCCCGCCACCCGGACCCACCGCCGCCGGGTGCGCCTGCACCGGCTGGACGCCCTGCGGGGCTGACCGCCGTGCCCGCCACGCGGCCGGCGCCGGACCGGTCCGCCGTACGCACCGGGGGCCGCACGCCACGACCGGCGGGCCTCCGGCGGCCCGCCGGTCCTCTCCGCCCCCGCCCGGAAACGTGCGAGGCTGAATGAGTCGAGCCCCGTCCCACCGCATCCCTAGGAACCGACGCCCATGAGCCCCGCCGATGGCGACCGTGACCCCCAGCGCATCCTGATCGTCGACGACGAGCCGGCCGTGCGCGAAGCACTGCAGCGCAGCCTCGCCTTCGAGGGGTACGAGACCGAGGTCGCGGTCGATGGCGCGGACGCCCTGGAGAAGGCGACGGCCTGCCGGCCCGACCTGGTGGTCCTGGACATCCAGATGCCGCGCATGGACGGGCTGACGGCGGCACGCCGGATGCGCGGCGCGGGTACGACCACGCCGATCCTGATGCTCACCGCGCGCGACACGGTCGGCGACCGCGTCACCGGCCTGGACGCCGGCGCCGACGACTACCTCGTCAAGCCCTTCGAGCTCGACGAGCTCTTCGCGCGCGTCAGGGCGTTGCTGCGGCGCAGCTCGTACGCCGCGGCGGCGGTCGGCACCCAGGAGGACGACGCACTCGTCTTCGGCGACCTCCGCATGGACCTGGCGACCCGTGAGGTCACCCGGGCGGGCCGTCCCGTCGAACTGACCCGCACGGAGTTCACCCTGCTGGAGATGTTCATGGCCCACCCGCGCCAGGTCCTCACCCGCGAGCAGATCCTGAAGGCGGTCTGGGGCTTCGACTTCGAACCCTCGTCCAACTCCCTCGACGTGTACGTCATGTACCTGCGCCGCAAGACCGAGGCGGGCGGCGAGCCGCGCCTGGTGCACACGGTGCGGGGCGTGGGCTACGTCCTCAGGTCGGGCGGCGCGGAGTGATCCGCAGGTTCCGGGCTCTGCCGCTGCGGTCGCGACTGGCGTTGCTGGTGGCGGCGGCAGTGGCGTTCGCGGTGGCCGCCGTGTCCGTGACGTGCTGGTTCATCGTGCGCGGCAAGCTGTACGACCAGGTCGACAGCGAGCTGAAGTCGCAGGCGAGCCACCCCATGCGGCCCGCCATCGTCGACAGCATCGCCAACTGCGGCCAGACCGACCAGAGCGACCAGGCACCGGATCCGGGCGAGCTCCGCGCGAACACCGAGTACTACCTCCAGGTGGTCAAGGTCGACGGCGAGTCCTGCGTCTCCTCGAACTCCTTCGGCACCGTCAAGGTCACCGACATCGACACCGGCCTGGCCAAGAACCCGGTCCGCGACGAAGGCATCCTGCGCAACGGCGTCGACACCAAGGGCAACCCCGTACGCGTACTGACGGCCCCCCTGACGATCGACGGGCCCAACGGCCACCCGACCGTGGTGGCGGACGCCGCCGTCCTGAACGCCCTGCCGCTCAGCGGCACCAACTCCACCCTCAGCGAGCTGGCCGTGTTCCTCCTCGTCGTCGGCGGCGTCGGAGTGGTCGGCGCCGGGGCGGCCGGGCTGGCCGTCGCCCGCGCCGGGCTGCGCCCCGTGGACCGGCTCACCGAGGCCGTCGAGCACGTGGCCCGCACCGAGGACCTCACCATCCGCATCCCCGTGGAGGAGGACAGTGAGGACGAGGTCGCCCGGCTGTCCCGCTCCTTCAACTCGATGACGTCCGCGCTCGCCAGCTCCCGCGACCTCCAGCAGCAGCTCATCGCCGACGCGGGCCATGAACTGCGGACGCCGCTCACCTCGCTGCGGACGAACATAGAGCTCCTCTCCCGCAGCGAGGAGACGGGCCGGCCGCTCCCCCCGGCGGACCGCAAGGCGCTCCTCGCCTCGGTCACCGCGCAGATGACCGAGCTGGCGGCACTGATCGGCGACCTCCAGACGCTGTCGCGGTCGGACTCCGGACAGCCCGCCGACCGCTTCGAATTCATCGCCCTGGAGGACACCGTCGAGGCGGCACTGCGCCGGGCCCGGCTGCGCGGGCCCGAGCTGACGATCACGGCGGACCTCCAGCCCTGGTTCGTGAAGGCCGAGCCCGCCGCGCTGGAGCGGGCCATCGTGAACATCCTCGACAACGCGGTGAAGTTCAGCCCCGAGGGCGGCACGATCGAGGTCGTGCTGAAGGAGGGCGAGCTGACGGTCCGCGACCATGGGCCGGGCATCCCCGCGGAGGAGCTGCCGCACGTCTTCGACCGCTTCTGGCGCTCCCAGTCCGCGCGTGCGCTGCCCGGGTCGGGGCTCGGTCTTTCGATCGTGGCCCGTACGGTGCAGCAGTGCGGGGGCGAGGTGTCGCTCGGGCCCGCGCAGGGGGGCGGTACGGTCGCGACGGTTCGGCTGCCCGGGGCGCCGACGCCGCCGCCGGAACTCTTCGGCACGTACGAGAAGTTCGAGCCCTACGAAACGGAATGACACCCCGGGCTCACCTGGGAACGGTGGTCGACCTGGGACTCCGGTCCACCGGGTCGCCCCGTCGCCCCCGGGCATTCCCGGCCCGCCTCGGCTCAGGCGTTCCCCGCCCGTCGCGCCCAGCGCCGCGGTCGGCTCACGACGCTTCTTCGCCCCCGCCGCGCCTGCCCGGCCCATCCCCTGAGGGCTCCACACCCAGACGCCCACCGGCCTGAACGGCCTCGTCCTCGAACGCCGGACGGGCTGGGACGCTGCCCACCGACACCGACTATTTGAACACGTTCAAAATCTGTGTCAGGGTACGCATGCGTTCTTGAGCCCACCGGTCGCGCACGCGGCCTGCGGAACCCGCTGGGGGTGGAGTGTGTTGCGTCGCCGTCGTAGTGCGCTGATCCTGCTCGCCATGGCCCTTGCTCTCACGGCCTGCGGCAGGTTCACGGTCATGCCGCCACCCGAAGGCGAACCGGTCGTGCTGAAACCGGCCGAACTTGGGACCACCTGGACCGATGCCGACGGCGGCACCCTCACACTGAAGCAGGACGGGACGTTCGTCGCCGACAAAGTCTGCGTCGCCGTCGGCTGGTACGACAGCCTGACCTGGTCCGGAACAGGCACCTGGGAGCAGGGCTCCAACAAGGAGCAGAGCTTCGTCGGTGTGACCTTCGACGCCGCTCACTCCGTCGACGCCTATCACCCCGAAAGGGGTGAGCGGCAGCCCGCGTCCTACGCCGCCTTGAGGCAGGGCGAGATCCTGAAGCTCTGGGTCGCCGTCGGCGATCCGGACAACGACTATCCGCACTGCATCCTGACCAGCCCGGCGGGCTGACCCGGCTGCCGCGCGGCCGGGTGACCACGGCAGGGCAAACCACCCGCGGGTCGGGGGCGGGAGCTGTCGCCGGACGGGACGTGAGCTGCCGCTGGACTGGACGAGAGCCACCGCCGGACGGGCCGACGCCCGGGCCCCAGTCCCACTCACACCCGCAGTCGCCTCCCCCACAGAAGGGGGCCGTGCCGGTGATCACATGCCCGTTGCGGCCGGTGACACGACCCCACCGCACCGACACACCGGACCACACGAGGGCTGCAACGGGCGGATCACCGGCACGGCCCCGACCCACCCACCGGACCGACGGCGACGGCGAGGTCCGGTGCAGCGAGGCGCGCGTACGTGCCGCCGCGGGCGATCAGTTCCTCGTGGGTGCCCGACTCCACCAAGCGTCCACCATCGACGACGAGGATGCGGTCCGCGTCGGGCGCCAGCGACAGGTCGTGCGTGATCATGACGGTCGTCCGGCCCGCCATCAGGCGGCGCAGCGGCCCGACCACCCGGCGCGCGGCGACCGAGTCGAGCCCGGCCGTCGGCTCGTCGAGGACGAGGACGGGCGCGGCGCGCAGCATGGCGCGGGCGATGGCGATCCGCTGGAGCTGGCCGCCGGAGAGCGTCGCCGTGCCGGGCGCGATCTCGGTGTCGTACCCGTCGGGCAGCGCGCTGATGAAGTCGTGTGCGAAGGCATCCACCGCGGCCTGTTCGATCGCCGCCACGGACGCCCCCGGCCGGCCGCACGCGATGTTCTCACGGATCGTGCCGTGCAGGACGAGCGTCTCCTGGGGCAGCAGTGTCACGTTCTCGCGCAGGAACTCCAGGGACATGTCGCCCAGGGGGACGCCGTCGAGACGGATCACCCCGGCCGTCGGGTCGTAGAAGCGGGTCAGCAGTTTGGAGAGCGTGGACTTCCCGGCGCCGCTGGGACCGGTGACGATGACGAGTTCACCGGGTCCGGCCGTGAAGGTCACGTCGCGCAGACAGTCCCGCTCGTCCCCCGGGTAACGGAACGAGACGCCGTGCAGCCCGACCCAGCCGCCCACGGGCCAGCTTCCCACCGGTTCGGCGGGGTCGCGGACCGCGGGCTCGGCGTCCAGGATCTCCTGGAGCCGCTCGGCCCCGGCCGTGGCGGCGGTGACGGTGAGCCCCAGCTGGCCGAGGGTCCGCACCGGCGGGTACAGGTAGCCGAGGAACGCGGCGAAAGCGAGCAACTGGCCGAGGGACATCCGCCCCTGGGAGATCTCCCAGGCCCCGAGGCCGATCACCGCGAGCACGCACAGCGTCTCGAGTACTTCGACGAGTTGCTCGTACTTCTCGCTCGCCCGCGCCCCCCGCACGGACGCCCGTATCCAGGCGCGCGCCTCACGGTCGAGACGCCTCTCCTCGGCGCGCCGCCGGTTGTACGCCTGGGTGAGCACCACGTTGCCGAGCGCCTCCTCGACGACCGAGGTGATCGCGCCGTCGGCGGCCCGCTCCTCCTGGGAGGCGGCCTTGATCCGCCCGGAGAAGCGGCGCGCCGCGACGAGGAAGAGCGGCGCGAGGACGAAGGTGACGAGGGCCAGGTCCCAGCGGAGCCAGAGCGCGGCGGCCGCGTAGAAGAGCGCCGAGAACGCGGCCGAGACCGTCCCGACGACACCCGACACGACCATCCGCTCGATGGCCTCGACGTCGCCGGTGAGCCGTTCGACCAGGTCACCCCGCCGGTGCCGCCGGAAGAAGTGCGGGGGCAGCTCCTGGACGTGCCGGAACACGGCCGCGCGCAGCCGCAGCACGAATCTCTCGGCGGTCCACACCGCGAGCGAGTTGCCGAGGTAGCCGACGAGCGCGCCGAGCACCGCGACTCCGAGCCAGGCGCCGGCGGGCCCCCAGAACGCGGACACCGACCCCGCCCCGAGCGCGTGGTCGGTGAGATCCGCGAAGAGCAGGATGGACGCCGTCTCGGCGAGCGCGGCCAGCACCACGCAGCCGGTGATCAGCACCAGCCAGGTGCGGTCCCCGCGCGTGAGCGGCCAGAACCGCGCGAACGCCTCCCGTACTTCCCGCATGAATCCTCAACTCCCTTTCGGAACCCAGGAATGAACCCCGGAAACGGCCGAGGCGGGGCCACCGGAAAAATTCCGGGACCCCGCCTCGCGGCTGCTGCTAGCGACCCTGCCGGCCCACCGGACGCGGCTTCGGTGCGGCGGCGGCCTTCTTCTCGACGGGCTTCGGCGCAGGCTTGGGAGCGGCCTTGCGGTGCTTCTTGACCGGGGCGATCTTGTGGAAGCTCATGGGTTCTCCTTCTTCCCTGTGGGTGAATTCCCTTTGCCGTTCGCGCTGTTCGCTTTCGACATGGAAAACATTACGGGAGCCCGGACCCTGAAATCGCCAATTCTGCTGAGACCTCGATGAATTACGACTGAAAGTAATTCTCAGAGTGGCGGCGGAACCGAGCCGCCACTCACACAGAATTTATTACCGGCCTCACTTGGAACTCACCCGGGAAACGAACAGGCCATTTCCCGGGTGCATTCCATGATCGGTGCGGTCACTTCAGAACCGTGATCCGGTTCGCCGCGGGCACCGGGTAGGGGTTGGTGGCCGAGGAGTTGGCCGTCAGGAAGGACTCGAAGGCCGCCAGGTCGTCGCTTCCGACGAGGGCACCGGTGCCCTTGCCGAGCTCGGCGAAGCCGTCGCCGCCGCCCGCGAGGAAGGAGTTCATCGCGACACGGTAGGTGGCGGCCGGGTCGATGGCGGCACCGTCGAGCTTGATCGAGTCGGTGACGACACGGGCGGCGCCCGTCTTCGTCAGGTCCAGCGTGTAGGTGAGTCCGGAGGAGACCTGGAGGATCTTCGGCGCGGCCTCGTTGGCGCCGCTGACCTGCTGCTGGAGCCCGGTGATCAGCTGCGCGCCGGTCAGGTTCACGAGGTTCACGGTGTTGGAGAAGGGCTGCACGGTGTACGCCTCGCCGTACGTCACCACGCCGTCGCCCTCGCCGCCGCTCGCGGCGTAGGTGAGCCCGGCGCGGATGCCGCCCGGGTTCATCAGCGCGAGATCGGCCTCGGGGTCGAGCGACTTGGCGTGGGCGAGCTGCGCGTCGGCGATCACGTCACCGAGCGGGGACTCGGTGCCGGTGTTGCCGATCTCTCCGGCGATGTAGCCGATGGGACGCGAGGCGATCGGGGCGGAGAGGGTCTTCCACTTGCCGATCAGCGCCGTCATGTCGGCGGCCTTCGCCACGTCACGGGTGACGACGTGGTTCGCGGACTTCACCGCCGTACGGGCGATGTCGCCGGTCCAGCGGTCGTAGGTCAGCGTGGTGTCCGTGTAGAGGCGGCCGAAGGAGGACGCCGAGGTGACCATGCGGGGGTTGCCCGCCGGGTCGTCGATCGTGCACGCGTACGCCTGGTGGGTGTGGCCGGTGACGAGCGCGTCCACGGCCGGCGAGACGTTCTTGGCGATGTCGACGATCGGGCCGGAGATGCCGTCACCGGGGCCGGGGCTGTCGCAGTCGTAGTTGTACGACGGCGAGACGGGCGCGCCGCCCTCGTGGATGAGCGCGACGATCGACTTCACACCCTGGCGCTGGAGCACCTTGGCGTACTTGTTGATCGTCTCGACCTCGTCGCCGAACTTCAGGCCCTTGACGCCCTCGGCGGAGACGATGTTCGGGGTGCCCTCCAGGGTCACGCCGATGAAGCCGACCTTGACACCGTTCTTCCGCCACACCCAGTACGGCTTGAGGATCGGCTTGCCGGTCTTCTCGTCGGTGACGTTCGCCGCCAGGTAGGGGAAGTCGGCGCCGCGGAACTTCGCGTGGTCGTCGTAGCAGCCGTCCTTCGGGTGGCAGCCGCCGTTCTGGAGCCGTGCGAGCTCCTTGGCACCCTCGTCGAACTCGTGGTTGCCGACGCTCGTCACGTCCAGGTCGAGCTTGTTCAGCGCGTCGACCGTCGGTTCGTCGTGGAAGAGCCCGGAGATCAGCGGGGAGGCGCCGACCATGTCTCCGGCCCCGGCCGTGATCGAGTACTTGTGGTTCTTGCGGGCCTCGCGCAGATGGGTGGCGAGGTACTCCACGCCGCCCGCGTCGATCGTCTTCGTCGTGCCGTCGGCCTGCTGCTCGGTGACGCGGCCGGAGGAGCCGGACGGCGGCTCCAGGTTGCCGTGCAGGTCGTTGAAGGACAGCAACTGCACGTCCTGGTAGCGGCCGCTGCCCTTGTGGTGCGACGGCGTCGCCGTGTCCTGGCCGGCGCTCGCGGGCATCGCGGAGGCCAGCGCACCGACGGTGGCCAGTCCTGCCGCTGCCGCGAGCATGCGATGAGTACGTCTGTGCCGGGGCGTCGGCTGCATGGGATCCCCCCTGGAGACCGGTGAGAGCTGCGGGAGCGAGGACCGCCACGGGGGCGGTCCGCCGGAACCACGAGAACTGTGGGAAGGCTGTGGCTTGTGCACGCACCTTAGATTCAACGCGCGTAGCGCAACAGGGGGTTAGCGGTTACGGACTGGTTGCCATCGCTTCACCGGGAGACGGCCTCCGCCCGACCGCGGCCGACCGGACGTCCCGCCACGATCGACATCCGCCGCGCTCAACTCCTTGTCCGGAAATCACCGGGCCGTACCCTCGTATGCATGACCAGCGACGACACCGCACCGTTTGCGCACTCGCGTTCCATCCAGACCTTCTCCGAGCTCACCCCGGCCCAGGCGGAGGACGTGCTCGGGCTGCTCGCGGAGGCCGCCCGGTCCGACGGCCAGCAGGCGGTGTCCGAGCAGGGACGGCTCCAGCTGAAGGGCGGGCCCCGGGAGGGCGTACGGCATCTGCTGCTGACCGTCGGTCCCGAACTGGTCGGGTACGCACAACTGGAGGACACCGATCCGGTGGAGGCCCCCGCCGCCGAGCTGGTCGTGCACCCGGCGTACCGCGGGCACGGGCACGGCCGGGCCCTCGGCTCCGCGCTGCTGGCCGAGTCGGGGAAGCGGCTGCGGGTGTGGGCGCACGGCGGGCACTCCGCCGCCCGGCACCTGGCGCAGGTCCTCGGACTCACACTGTTCCGCGAACTGCGCCAGATGCGGCGGCCGTTGGAGGGGATGGACCTCGGGGAGCCGAAGCTCCCCGACGGTACGAACGTCCGGGCCTTCGTGCCCGGCCGGGACGACGCCGCCTGGCTGGCCGTCAATTCCGAGGCCTTCGCCCACCACCCCGAACAGGGCTCCCTCACCCAGCGGGACCTGGACGACCGGATGGCGGAGCCGTGGTTCGACCCCTCCGGGTTCTTCCTGGCCTTCCAGAGCGGCGAACTCGTCGGCTTCCACTGGACCAAGGTGCACGCCGAGGAGCAGATCGGCGAGGTGTACGTCCTCGGGGTGCGCCCCGGCTCCCAGGGCGGCGGCCTGGGCAAGGCGCTGACCACGATCGGTCTGCGTCACCTGGCCGCCCAGGGCCTGCCCACCGCGATGCTCTACGTCGACGCCGACAACAAGGCGGCGGTGACGGTGTACGAGCGGCTCGGCTTCGTGACGCACGAGACGGACCTCATGTACCGGACCGAGTCCTGAGGACGCGCCGGCGGCGGACGGGTTCCGTGCCGGCGTACGCGACCGTCACGGCCGCGCCGGCCAGCAGCCACGCCCACCGGTGGTGCGCGTCACCCCAGGCCGGGTCGTCGGCCGACGGGAACAGCGTCCAGCGGTAGGGCAGCAGCAGGGCCGCGGCGCAGACCGTGCCCAGCAGCCCGGCCGACACCACGACGCCCGGTTCGGCGGCGTCCGTGCACCGCACGGCCAGGGAGGCGGCGGCCAGCGCGAGGAGGGCCAGGGCGCCCGCCTCCAGGGTGATCGCGCCGACCGGGGGCCGCACCCGCGCCGGCGTCAGGAGCAGCGCGACCGTCCAGCACAGCGCCACGAGCGGGGCGACGAGCGCGACCCGCAGCCCGGCGCGTACCGGCCGCCGGGTCGGCACCGGCGCGGTGGTGTGCCGGGCCGGGTCGTCCAGCAGGAAGGCCAGACCCAGACCGAGAGTGAGGGCGGCGGCCCGCAGCAGGTTGAGGCTCAGCCAGGGGTCGGGCTCGGTGGACAGCAGCCGGGGCAGGGCGGCCAGGAACAGCGCCAGGACGGCGCCGGTGGTGAGGGCCGCCCGGGGCAGGGCGCGCCACAGGGGCGGGAGCAGCGCGCCGGCCACGGCGTACCCGCTCGCGCCGGACGCCGGGCCCGCGGGGAGCGGTGCCCCTCCTCCGGGAGAGGGCGCCGGCCCCGCCGCGGCGGCCGTCCCTAGCCCCCGCACGAGTCACCGTCCGACGTCTCGGTGCCGCCGTCGCCCGCGGGGACCCCGAGGAGCTCGGCCGCGCGCGCCGTGGACGTCTTGGGGGAGGTGAGCTCAGCCCAGTGCGCCTTCACCTTGGGGACGACGCTGTAGCGGGGACGCTGGAGCAACTCCTGGACGATCCGGGTCTGTTCGGAGGTCAGGGAGATCGGGTTGGTGGGGGCCAGGATGACCTCGGCACCGTCGACGTGGTCGTCGAGGGTGACGTTCGTGAAAGCGGTCGTCGGATGGGGCAGCGCGCCCAGCGCCAGCCACATGGCCGTCACTCCGCGGGCGTCGCACATCGTGCCGCCGGACTCCTCGTCCCCGGCGACCAGGACCGAGGCGACGCCGACCGCGAACTCGGGGGTGCGGTTGCCGCCCCACCGGGTGCCGACGGTGACGGTGCCACGGGTGGTGGACGGGGCGAGCGCCGCGTCACCGTCCAGGCCGTACCGGGCGTCGACCCGCTGGCGCACGGTCAGCCGCTCGCCGCCGGCCGCGCCGCCCGCGAGGGACTGGACGCCGTCGACGACGCGTGCCCAGTCCGCGGTGCGGCCGGTCCACTCCGGGTAGGCGCAGTACGTCGACCTGCCGTGGGTGACGCAGGACTGCACCTTCTGCGGGGTGACGGTCGCCTCGGTGCGGGCGGCGGCGAGCGAGGCCGGGTCGCCCGGGGACTGCCCGGCGACCCCGGCGCCCGTCGCGGCGAGGGCGAGAGCCGTCACGGCCACGGTGGTGCGTGTCCGGCCGCCTCCCCTCAGCACGGCGAGGCACAGCAGCAGCACCACGAGCCCGGACAGGTACAGCGCGTGCCAGGCGGCCGGGCGGCCGATCAGGTCGGACGGGAGCGCGGTGCGGCCCATCTCGGAGACGCTCGGCCACAGCCACCGTTCCCAGTGCGCGTCGCTCGCCCCGACGGAGACCAGGGTGCCGAAGGCGACGATGCCGACGACGAGGAGCGGTGCGGCGAACGAGCTGGTCACCAGCCGGGCGGCCAGGACTCCGAGGACGCCGGAGAGGAGCACCGACAGCGGGCCCACGGCCAGTTCGGCCGGTGATCCGTGACCGACGGCACCGGGCTTGAACGCCGCCCAGGTGAACTGGAAGGTGACGATCAGCGCGGTGACGGCGGCGAAGGGCACGACGGACAGCCCGTGGGCGATCGTGCGCCGCCAGGGCTCCATGGGGAGCACGTCGAGGTGACGGTCGGTGTCCCGTCGGCGCGAGCGCAGCACGGCCCGGTTGGCGCAGACGAAGAGCGCGACGCCGAGGAGGATGGGCCCCGACTGGGTGTCGCGGTCGACGTCCTGGAGGACGGGGAAGTCGTCCATGCCGTCCCGGCCGGAGAACATCTGCCAGCCGGTGTAGACGACGTACAGCACGAGGAAGGCGAACACCGGTATCTGCAGGAGCAGTTCACGGGCCTCGAAGCGGGCCAGGGCGAGGACGGCGCGCGTCCTGGAGCCCTGTCCGGGCGCGGGCGGCTCCACCCCCGCGGGGGCCGTCCGTTCGATCGTGTCGGCGGCGCTCATGCGGCCACCTCCGCGGTCTCGCCGTCGAGGGTGAGCAAGTAGCCGTCCTCCAGGGTCGGTTCGAGGAGTTCGGCGCCCGGGGGCGGGTCACCGACGTTGCGGAAGCTGCCCGTGCCCGTACGCCATCCGGCGCGGGCGCCCGGGTCGCGTTCGGTGCTGCTCCAGACCCGGCCGGCCGCCCGCGCGGTCAGCTCGGCGGGTGTGCCTTCGAAGCGGATCCGGCCAAAGGCCATGACGATCACGCGGTGGCAGAGCATCGCGACGTCCTCCGTCTGGTGGGTGGAGAGCAGGACGGTGCGCCCCTCGCCCGCCTGGGCGATCAGCTCCCGGAAGCGCATGCGCTGTTCGGGGTCGAGGCCGACGGTCGGCTCGTCGAGGACGAGGAAGCCCGGGTCGCCGACGAGTGCGGCGGCCAGCGCGACCCGCTGGCGCATGCCGCCGGACAGCTTCTTGATGCGCTTGCCGCGCACGTCGGACAGGTCGACGGCATCCAGCACGCGCCGCACCTCGCGGTGCCGGGCGGTGCGGTCCGTCAGCTCCTTCAGGATCGCCACGTAGTCGACGAACGCGAAGGCGGAGAAGTCCTGGTGGAAGCCGGGTGTCTGGGGCAGGTAGCCCAGTCGGCGCCGGACGTCCAGGCGGCCGGACGGGCTGCCGGGGTCGTGCCCGAGGACGGTGAAGGCTCCCCGGTCGGCGGGCACCGCGGTGGCGAGGACCCGCAGCAGGGTGGTCTTGCCCGCGCCGTTGGGGCCGAGCAGTCCGGTGACGCCTTCACCCAGTCGCAGGGAGACGTCGTCGAGGGCGACGGTTCCGCCGTAGCGCAGGGTCAGGCCGGAGGCGGAGACGGTGGGCTGCATGTGCAGGAGGCTCCTGTCGGAGTGGTGGTCAGGGACGGCGGTCACGCGGCGCTCCTGTCGAAGGAGTGAGGTGGGCGGGAGCGGCGGTCACGCGGCGCGCCCGCGGGAGACGTGGGTGGAGCGGTCGGGGGCGGTGGCCGGCGTGGTCACGCCGTGCCGCCGCGGAAGGCGTCGGTGAGGGGCACGCGGGAGGCGTCGAACCGGTCGCGCACGAGGTAGAGCAGGCCCGTGGCGAGCACCGCGACGGCCGCGGCGACACCCTGGCCCGTCGCGGTGAACGGCGCGAGCGTCGCGTGCGTCCCGGCCGCCGACCGTGCCGCCATCAGCACCGCGATCCACGCGCCGCCCACCAGGGAGGGCGCGAGGACCGGCCCGAGCCGGGGGGTCAGCGCGAGGCCGCTCCCGGTGAGGGCGAGGGCGGGCAGCAGCCAGGCCAGCGCGCGCAGCCCGTAGGAGGGGAGGGCGAGCGTGGCGAGACCGTTGAGGCCGAGGCTCACCGTGAGCACCGCGACCGTGCGGATCATGAGCAGCCGGAAGCCGTGGATCGGGGAGACGACCGCCATCTCGTACGTCGGGTCGAGCGCGGGCCCGTAGGACAGGGCGACCCCGGCGAGCGGGAGCAGCGGTGCCAGCGCCAGGAACATCGTGGGCGTGGCCGTGGTCCGCACCGCGTCGGCCGCCGCCACCGTCATGAGGAGCACGGCGAGGACCGCGCCCAGCCAGGAGCGGCGCAGCACCGGCGTGGCCGCCAGCAGCCGCGCGGTGTGCTCGGCGACGCCGACACGCACCAGCAGCGACTCGACGAGGCCCGGTCGCGGGGCGTCCAGCTCGGCGTCGAGCCGTTCCCAGCCGGCGTCCAGGGCGACCGGATCGCTGAGCGCGGCCAGCGCCTCGCGGCACCGCGCGCAGGAGGCGAGGTGCGTGTCGGTGGACCAGAGCCGGGGAGGTGAGGCCTCGCCCCGCGCGTAGGCCCGCAGGTCGTCCTCCGGCACGTGCCAGGCCGTACCGTGTGCGCTCATGCCAGCGCCTCCCTCAGCTGCTTGCGGGCACGCAGCGCCCGCGTCTTGACCGTGCCGGGCGGAATCCCCAGCAGGACGGCCGCTTCTCTGGTGGTGAGTCCGTCGATCACCGTGGCCTGGAGGACCGCCCGCAGTTCGGGCGACAGCCGGGTCAGTGCGCCGGCCAGGTCGCCGTGCTCCACGCCGGAAAGGACACGCTCCTCGGCGGAGGCCTCGTCGCGGTGCCGCAGGCGTGCCAAGGCATTCCGGAGCCGGCCGCGTGCGCCGTCGCCGCGCAGCGTGTCGATGAGCCGGCGCGAGGCGATGCGCCACAGCCAGCCCGCGGGGTCGCCCTCCTCGCGGTAGCGGGCGGTGCCGCGCCACACCGAGAGGAACGTCTCCTGTACGACGTCGTCGACGACCGAGGCGTCGGCGCACCGGCCGCGCAGTCGCGCGGTCAGCCACGGCGCGTAGCGCCGGTACAGCTCCTCGAAGGCGCGACGGTCCTCGTCCGCCGCGATGGCCCGCAGCAGTTCTCCGTCGCTTCTCGTTTCCCTCACGCCCCTTCATCGGACGAGCCCTGCCGATCGGTTCACGGATCGGTCCGCGAAATTTTCGCCTTGACTTCGGGGACCGTCTTGCACCACCCTTTCACTACTCAATTAGTGAAAGGGGGTTTCGCCATGGGGGACCACGGCATCGAGTACCGCATCGACCGCCGCAGCGGCGTCTCCACCTATCTGCAGATCGTCCAGCAGACCAAGCAGGCCCTCCGTCTGGGCCTGCTGGAGCCGGGCGACAAGCTCCCCACGGCCCGTGAGGTCGTGGAGGCCACCGCCATCAACCCGAACACCGTCCTCAAGGCCTACCGAGAACTCGAACGCGAGGGACTGGTCGAGGCACGCCGCGGCCTCGGCACCTTCGTCCGCAGGACCCTCGGCGCCGCCCCGGCGGACTCGCCGCTGCGCGCGGAACTCGACGCCTGGGCGAAGAACGCGCACGCCGCGGGACTCGACCGCGAGGACGTCGCCGCGCTGTTCGGCTCCGTACTGGACGCGCACTTCCCGAAGGGGGACCAGTGAGTTCCACCAGCACCACCCCGCCCGCCGTCGCCGTCGAGGCGCACGGGCTCACCCTGCGGTACGGCAGGCGTTCCGCAGCGGCCCTCGACGACTGCTCCTTCCGTCTGCCCACCGGACGGGTGAGCGCCCTCGTCGGTCCCAACGGGGCGGGCAAGTCGACGCTGCTGGCCACCGCCGCCGGACTGCTGCGGCCCACCTCCGGCACGCTCACCGTCCTCGGCACCGCACCGGCCGAGGCACGCGAGCGCATCGCCTACCTCTCCCAGGACAAGCCCCTGCACCCCCAGCTCACCGTCGCCGAGACGCTGCGCATGGGAGCCGAGCTCAACCCCGCCCGCTGGGACGCCGCGCACGCCGCCGCGATCGTCGAGCAGGGCTCCCTCGACCCGAAGGCCCGGATCCGGGGCCTGTCCGGCGGTCAGCGCACCCGTGTGGCGCTCGCCCTCGCGCTCGGCAAACGGCCCGAACTGCTGCTGCTGGACGAGCCGATGGCCGACCTCGACCCGCTGGCCCGCCACGAACTGCTGGGCACGCTCATGGCGGACGCCGCCGAACATGGCACGACGGTGCTGATGTCCTCGCACATCGTCGCCGAACTCGCCGACGCCTGCGATCACCTGCTGCTCCTGGGCAGCGGCCGGATACGGCTCGGCGGCGGCATCGACGACCTGCTGCACGCCCACAGCGTGGTGACCGGCCGCGGCACCCCCGCCGACCTCGCCCCGCACACCGTCGTCGAGTCCCGCGCCACCGGCCGCGGCCTGACCGCGCTGATCCGCCGCGACGGACCGGTCGGTGACGGCTGGGAGACCTCGGAGCCGTCCCTGGAGGAACTGCTCCTCGCCCACCTGCGCTCCCCCTCGGCCCCGGCCCTGCTCACCCCGGGCACGACCGCGGCCCCGGCGGGGGTGACCGCGTGAGCGCCACCGCCCTCCCGGCCCCCGCCCGCCGCGCCCTCCTGCGCCCCCGCGGCCTGGTCTGGACCGTCCTGCGGCTGCACCGCACCGCACTGTGGATCTGGACCGGCTTCGTGGTCCTCACCGCGGGGCTGCTGCTGTGGCTGTACGGGCCCGGCGCCGGCCCCACGCAGGAGAAACTCGACACGCTCGGATACTCCGGCGTGCACGAGGCCGCCTGGTCCTCCGGGATCACCTCCACCTACCTCTCGGGCACCTACAACGACCTCTTCTACGCCCCGTCCTCCCTGCTGGACATCGCCTCGTTCGCGGTGGCCGTGTTCGCGGGCGGCGCGCTGATCGCCCGCGAACTGGAGACCGGCACCGCGCAGCTCGCCTGGACCCAGTCCGTCACGCCCGCCCGCTGGCTCGCCGCCAAGCTGGCGGTGCCCGCGCTGCTCATCACCGCGGGTACCAGCCTGCTGGTCGTGCTCTACGAACTGCTCTGGTCCGCCCACAGCAACCTCCTGATGGCCGGCATCGGACCGCGCGCCCTGCGCTTCTCCCTCGGCCCGGCCACGGTCGCCGCCCCGCTCCTCGGCCTGGCCGTCGGCGCGGTCGCCGGACTCGTACTGCGCCGCACGCTGCCCGCCCTCGCGGTCGCCGGCGTCGCACAGGTCCTGGTCAACGCGCTCCGCGCCAACTCCTGGCCCTTCCAGGGCCGTTACCAGCAGCCCGAACTGTCCGTCCGCAGCCGGGCGATCACCTCCACCGGCGCCGAGATCCGCGACCCGGGCTGCTACTCGGACCGCGCCTGCCTCGACCGGCACGACGTCGTCCGCTTCACCCGCGAGTACCTGCCGTCGCCCGACTACTGGCCCCGCCAGCTCCTGGAGACCGGCGTCCTGCTGGCCGCCACCGCCGTCCTCGTCGCCGTCGCCTTCGGCGTCCTGAAGAGGAGGTCCGCCCCGTGAGCGTCCCGAGCCTGCGCCGTCCGTCCGGTCTGACCTGGACCGTGCTGCGCCTGCACCGCGCGGCGCTGATCGCCGGGGGCGCCGCCCTGCTCGCCGTCGCGGCGACCCTGGTCTGGATGTACGCCATCGGCGCGGACGCCCGCGCGGCCGTCGGCCCGTGCGGTTCGCCGGGCACCGGCCTGCCGAGCTGCTCGGCCCTGCGGGCGATCGGCACCGACGAGACGTACGGCGCCGGCATCGACTCCGTCGGCACCGTCCTGTCGTACCTGATGTTCCCGGTGGCCGCCTGGGCGGGCGGCGCCCTGATCGGCCGCGAGCTGGAGAGCGGCACCGCGCAGCTGGCCTGGAGCCAGTCCGTGACGCCGGTGCGCTGGCTCGCCGCGAAGCTCGCCCTGCCCGCGGTCCTGCTGACGGCCGGCACCACCACGGCAGTGCTCCTCACCGTCTGGGCCCGCCAGGACGACAACCCCGACCTGGTCGGCGCCTGGTACGACCCCGACGTCTTCGTCTCCACCGGCCCGGTCGCCGTCGCCCACGGCCTGGCGGGTCTGGCCCTCGGCGCGCTCGCCGGGCTGGTGACCCGGAAGGCCCTGCCCGCCGTCGGCGCGGCCCTCGCCGCGGTCCTGGTGCTGCACACCGTGCTGGAACAGGTACGGACGGGCCTGTGGCCCGCCGACACGGTCACCGGCCGGGCGGCCCTGCACCTTCCGGTGAGCTCCCTGGACCTCGAACACGGCGTGGTCACCGCCACCGGCGGACGCATCGGCGGCGACCTGACCTGCGTCGGCTCCGACAGTGCCGCCGACATCCAGGACTGCATGCGGCACTCCGGCCTGAAGGACTTCTGGGCCACCTACCACCCCGAGTCCCATTTCTGGCCGCTCCAGCTGGTGGAGACCGGCATCGTCCTCGCCGTCGCGGGCCTGGCCACCGCGGGCGCCTTCCGGCTCCTGCGCCGCCGCACCCCGTAGCCCTCCTGCCCGGCGGCACTCGCCGCACGGGGGGCGGGCCGGTACGCGGTTCCCGGGCGTGCGGACGTCCGGGAGCCGCTCCGCCATATCCCGCACGTCATGTCGTCTTAACCATCGATTCAGACGACCTTGCAACGCTCGACCAATGAAGCCCGCCGTGCCCGAGCCTTCACCTCCGCCGGACCACGAGCTCGTGCCGGAGAGCGGTCCCACGCCGGCGACGGGGAGTGAGCGTACGCCGGTCGTGCGGAACCGGATCGTCCGCATCGCCGCGCTGCCACCCGCCCTCTCCGACGCGCCGGTCTCGCCCTCGGCGCGGAAGAATGGGTCCATGAACCAGCCAAGCGCCCAGGCACCGGTCAAGCACCCGCAGCCGTCCGTCGGCTCCATAGCCGCGCACCGCCCGCACACGGTGGCGGCGAACGTCTCCGACCTCGAGCCCGACATCGATGCCGACCTCGATGCCTACGAGGACTCGGCGCAGGACGGCGTCACCCTGCCGCAGGGCCGCTTCCTGGACCGGGAGCGCAGTTGGCTGGCGTTCAACGAACGCGTCCTCGAACTCGCCGAGGACCCGGACACGCCCCTGCTGGAGCGCGCCAAGTTCCTGGCCATCTTCGCCAGCAACCTGGACGAGTTCTTCATGGTCCGGGTGGCGGGCCTGAAGCGCCGCATCGCCACGGGCGTCGCCACGAAGTCCGCCTCCGGGCTCCAGCCCCGCGAGGTCCTGGAGATGATCTGGGCCCGCTCCCGCGAACTCATGGCCCGGCACGCGGCCTGCTACCAGGAGGACGTCGCACCCGCGCTCGCGGAGGAGGGCATCCACCTGGTCCGCTGGGGCGAGCTGACCGAGAAGGAACAGGCCCGCCTGTTCACGCTCTTCCGGCACCAGATCTTCCCCGTCCTGACGCCGCTGGCCGTCGACCCCGCGCACCCCTTCCCGTACATCTCCGGCCTGTCGCTGAACCTGGCCGTCGTCGTGCGCAACCCGGTCAGCGGCCACCGCCACTTCGCGCGCGTCAAGGTCCCGCCGCTGCTCTCCCGCTTCCTGGAGGCCTCCCCGAACCGCTACGTCCCCATCGAGGACGTCATCGCGGCCCACCTGGAAGAGCTCTTCCCGGGCATGGAGGTCCTCGAGCACCACACCTTCCGCCTCACCAGGAACGAGGACCTGGAGGTCGAGGAGGACGACGCCGAGAACCTGCTCCAGGCGCTGGAGAAGGAGCTCATGCGGCGCCGCTTCGGACCGCCGGTGCGCCTGGAGGTCGAGGAGTCCATCGACCGGTACGTCCTCGACCTGCTGGTCCGGGAGCTGAAGATCTCCGAGGCCGAGGTGTACCCGCTGCCGGGTCCCCTGGACCTCACCGGCCTCTTCGGCATCGGCGCCCTCGACCGGCCCGAGCTGAAGTACCCGAAGTTCATCGCGGGCACCCACCGCGACCTCGCCGAGGTCGAGTCGGCCTCCGCGCCCGACATCTTCGCCGCCCTGCGCGAGCGCGACGTCCTGCTGCACCACCCGTACGACTCCTTCTCCACCTCCGTGCAGGCGTTCCTGGAGCAGGCCGCGTCCGACCCGGACGTGCTGGCCATCAAGCAGACCCTGTACCGCACGTCCGGCGACTCGCCGATCGTCGACGCGCTCATCGACGCCGCCGAGTCGGGCAAGCAGGTCCTCGTCCTCGTCGAGATCAAGGCGCGCTTCGACGAGCAGGCCAACATCAAGTGGGCCCGCAAGCTGGAGGAGGCCGGCTGCCACGTGGTGTACGGGCTCGTCGGGCTCAAGACCCACTGCAAGCTGTCGCTCGTCGTGCGGCAGGAGGGCGACACCCTGCGCCGCTACAGCCACGTCGGCACGGGCAACTACCACCCGAAGACCGCCCGGCTGTACGAGGACCTCGGACTGCTCACCGCCGACCCGCAGGTCGGCGCGGACCTCTCCGACCTGTTCAACCGGCTCTCGGGCTACTCCCGCCGCGAGACCTACCGGCGGCTCCTGGTCGCCCCCAAGTCCCTGCGCGACGGCCTGGTCGCGCGCATCAACAAGGAAGTGCAGCACCACAACGCCGGACGCCCGGCCTACGTGCGCATCAAGGTCAACTCGATGGTGGACGAGGCGATCATCGACGCGCTGTACCGCGCCTCCCAGGCCGGCGTCCCGGTCGACGTATGGGTGCGCGGCATCTGCGCGGTGCGCCCCGGCGTCACGGGCCTGTCCGAGAACATTCGGGTCCGCTCCGTCCTCGGCCGCTTCCTGGAGCACTCCCGGGTCTTCGCCTTCGGCAACGGCGGTGAGCCCGAAGTGTGGATCGGCAGCGCCGACATGATGCACCGCAACCTCGACCGGCGGATCGAGGCCCTGGTCCGGGTCACGGACCCGGCCCACCGGGCGGCCCTCAACCGGCTGCTCGAAACCGGTATGTCCGACACCACCGCCTCCTGGCACCTCGGCCCCGACGGAGAGTGGACCCGGCACGCGACCGACGCGGATGGCCAGCCCCTGCGGAACGTCCAGGAGATGCTCATAGACGCCCGGAGGCGCCGGCGTGGCACAGCAGCACCTTGATCCCCCCACCAACCCCGCGGCCCGGTCCGCTCCCCGGCTCCCGGCCCCGCTCGCGCAGGGAGGCACCCCCACCGGAGACGACCTCGCGGCCTATCTGAGGGCCCAGGCCACGGAGTTCCTCCGTTCGCTGCGCCAGCACCGGGAGACCGGCGGCGCGGCGAACGGCTCGCAGGAGTCGGTCGACGCGGTGCGCGCCCTGCGCCGCTCGGCCCGCCGCGTCAGCGGCAGCCTGCACACCTTCCGTCCCCTGCTCGAAGCGGACTGGTCGGAGGGCATGCGCCCCGAACTGGCCTGGCTGTCCGGGACGTTGGCGCGCGAGCTCGCGTACGGGGCCCGGCTGGAACGGCTGCTCGGGGCCCTCAACCGGCTCTCCGGCGCCGCCCTGCCCGCGTCGGGCGCCCGCGCGGTCCCCAAGGGGAACCTGACCGTCGGCGCGGCGAAGGCGGGCGCCCTGCTGGACCGTCAGCTCACGCTGGCCCGCACCCGCGCGCACTCCGCGGCCCTCCAGGCACTGGGCTCCTCCCGCTTCCACGCGGTCGCCGACAGCGTGGCCGTGCTCGCGAGCGAGGTCCCGCTGGTCCCCGGCGCGGCCGGCACCGACCTGCGCCCCTCGGCCGCCGCCGCGGAGGACCGGCTGACGGACGCCGTCGCCGCGCTGCCACTGGTCACCGCGGGCCACCCCTACAACGCGGAGGCACTCGTCCACGGCCTGTCCGCCGACACCGCCCCGCAGCCGCAGGACGCGCCGTGGCACCAGGTCCGGCTGCTGCTGCGGCTGCACCGCTATGCCCGCGAGGTGCTGTACGGCGAGGAGTGCCCGGTGGACGTGCGGCTGCTCGCCGCGGGCCAGGCGCTGAACCGGCACCGGGACGCGGCGGAGGCGGCCTCGGCCGCCGCCGCGGCGGCGCGCACCCCGCGGATCGCCCCGGCGACGGCGTACGCGCTCGGTGTGCTCCATGCCGACCAGCGGCACGAGGTGGAGGCGGCCCGGTTCGCTTTCCAGCAGGCATGGCAGAAGGAAGCCGTACGCACCCCCTGAGGGAGGCCCCATGGCACCCACGGCAGACGACACCATCCGCGCGGCGGGCTGCGTCCTGTGGCGTCGCTCCCCGTTCGACGGGGAGTTGGAGATCTGCCTCGTGCACCGGCCGAAGTACGACGACTGGTCGCACCCGAAGGGCAAGCTGAAGCGCGGCGAGGACCCGCTCACGGGGGCGGTCCGCGAGGTGGAGGAGGAGACGGGGTACGTCGCCGCCCCGGGAGCCGCCCTCCCCGCGCTCCGCTACCTCGTCGACGGCCGTCCCAAGGAGGTCCACTACTGGGCGGCCGAGGCGGTGGACGGCCATTTCACGCCGAACCGCGAGGTCGACCGTGTCCTGTGGCTCTCCCCCACGGCGGCCCGTCACCGCCTGACCCAGTCCCGGGACCGCGACCTGGTCGACGCCCTCCCGGACGTGCTGCACCTGGCCTAGGGAATCCTGCTCCCGGCCGAGGAAGACCTTCCGCCCGGTACGTGCCGCCCTCTCCGGCGTGTATGTGCCGGGCGATCACCGTTCCGTACTGCTTTGAGTGGTTCACGACCCAATCTGAATGATTTCGCGCATATGCCTAGAGTTGTCGGTGGGGCCCGAGTTGCCGGAAACCGACCTGTGTCCTCGACGTAAGCGTTCCGTGACCTCACCGCACCGTCCGCAGGGGTTCACCCCCCGTTCACTTATGGCCATCGGCGGCTTCACCTGTTCTGCCTAATTTCGGCCTTACCCGGTGCGGAGCGCCTTCTCGACGGAGCCTCCGCATGACACCGAACCTCGCACGCCGCCAACCTGACGGCGGCTCCTGGAAGGAACTCCCGAAAGTGAAGCTTCAGCGCAAGAACCGGCTTCGCGCCCTCTCGCTCGGTGCTGTCGCCGTCTCCGGCGCCCTGGCCCTCACGGCGTGCGGCTCGGACGACACCGGCAAGGACAACGGTGGCGGCAGCTCTTCGGCGGCCAGCAACAACAGCGCCATCAAGTGCGACGGCGCCAAGGGCCAGCTCCAGGCCTCCGGCTCTTCCGCCCAGAAGAACGCGATCGACGCTTGGGTCAAGGCCTACACGGCCGCCTGCAAGGACGTCCAGATCAACTACAACCCGACCGGTTCGGGCGCCGGCGTCACGGCGTTCACCCAGGGCCAGACCGCGTTCGCCGGTTCGGACTCGCCCCTCAAGCCCGAAGAGGCCACCGCGGCCAAGAAGGCGTGCGGCGGCAACGCGGCGGTCGACCTGCCCATGGTCGGTGGCCCCATCGCCATCGGTTACAACCTCCCGGGTGTCGACAACCTCGTCCTCGACGCCTCGACGATCGCCAAGATCTTCGACGGCAAGATCACGAAGTGGAACGACGACGCGATCGCCAAGCTGAACCCCGACGCGAAGCTTCCCAGCACCAAGATCCAGGCGTTCCACCGCTCGGACGAGTCCGGCACCACGGACAACTTCACCAAGTACCTGAAGGCCGTCGCCCCGTCGGACTGGAAGTACTCGGGCGGCAAGGCCTGGCAGGCGAAGGGCGGCCAGTCCGCTCAGGGCTCCTCCGGCCTCGCCCAGCAGGTGAAGCAGACCGCGGGCGCGATCTCGTACTTCGAGCTCTCCTACGCCGCCGAGGGCATCAGCACCGTCGACCTCAAGACGGAGGCCGCCACCCCGGTCAAGGCCACCGTCGAGAACGCCACCAAGGCGATCTCCACCGCCAAGGTCGCCGGCGTCGGCAACGACCTGGCCCTGGAGCTGAACTACAAGCCGACCGCCGAGGGCGCCTACCCGCTCACGCTGGTCACCTACGAGATCGTCTGCGAGAAGGGCAACAAGGCCGACACCCTGGCCGCCACCAAGTCCTTCCTCAACTACATCGCGAGCGAGGACGGTCAGAAGCTCCTGACCGACGCGCAGTACGCGCCGATCCCCGCCGAGATCATCACCAAGGTTCGTTCCACCGTCTCGAACCTGAGCTGACCCGAGTGTGCGGCCCGCCTCACCGAGGCGGGCCGCACCGTCCGGTGCACCGCCGCCTGGAGCCGCCATCCGGCTCCGCAGACCGGAGACTCACGATGGACATATCGACTCAGAACACTGAAGCGCCTCCCCCCACCCCACCGCGTTCCACCGCCGTGCACAAGCGCACGACCCGTGGCACCACCCGCCCCGGGGACCGTGTCTTCCTCGGCCTCTCCCGCGGGTCCGGCATCCTCCTCCTGGTGATCATGGCCGCCATCGCGGTCTTCCTCACCTACCGCGCCGCCCTCGCGATCAGCAAGGACGACGCGAACTTCCTCACCGCTTTCGAGTGGAACACCAACCTCGAGCCGCCGACCTTCGGCATCGCGGTCCTGGCCTTCGGCACGGTGGTCTCCGCGATCATCGCCATGGCCCTCGCGGTCCCGGTCGCGGTCGGCATCGCGCTGTTCATCACGCACTACGCGCCCCGCAGGCTCGGCGGCCCCATCGCGTACGTGATCGACCTGCTCGCCGCCGTCCCGTCCATCGTGTACGGCCTCTGGGGCGCCATCGTCCTCGTACCGCACATGACCGGCCTGTTCGGCTGGCTCGACCACTACTTCGGCTGGACCGGCATCTTCGAGTGGCAGGGCGGAGCGCCCCGCTCGATGCTCACCGTCGGCATCCTGCTCGCGATCATGATCCTTCCGATCATCACCAACGTGAGCCGCGAGGTCTTCCGCCAGGCGCCGCAGATGCACCAGGAGGCCGCGCTGGCCCTCGGTGCCACGCGCTGGGAGGTCATCCGCATGTCGGTGCTGCCCTTCGGCCGCTCCGGTGTGATCTCCGCGTCGATGCTCGGCCTCGGCCGCGCGCTGGGCGAGACGATGGCCGTCGCCACCGTGCTCTCCCCGACCTTCGACATCAGCGCCAGCCTGCTCGACCCGGGCGGCGGCACGTTCGCGCAGAACATCGCGAGCAAGTTCAACGAGGCCACCACGTTCGGCCAGGACGCCCTGATCGCCTCGGGTCTCGTCCTGTTCGTCATCACTCTGCTGGTCAACGGCGCGGCGCGCGTGATCATCAACCGCCGCAAGGAGTACTCGGGGGCCAACGCATGAGCACCGCACCCCTCATCGACAAGCGCCCCGGCACGCTGCGCGGCGCCAGCCTCCCGAAGTGGTCCCCGTGGGCCATCGCCGCGGGAGCCGTCGCCCTCGCCGTGGGCATCGGTCTGGCCGCGGGGCTCGACAGCAAGGTCCAGTGGGGCCTGATCGCCGCGCTCCTGTTCGTCTTCGGCACGTACGGCATCGCCGCGCGCGTCGAGGGCCGCCGTCAGGCCAAGGACCGTGTCGCCACCAGCCTGGTCTGGGTCTGTTTCATCGTCGCCGTCGTCCCGCTGGCCTCTCTGATCTGGGAGACCGTCAAGCGGGGTGTGAAGGCCTTCGACCTCTACTTCCTCAGCCACTCCATGGGTGTGGTGGCCGACAACGAGCCCGGCGGCGGTATCTACCACGCGCTCCTCGGCACCCTGGAGCAGGTGGGCATCGCGACCCTGATCGCCGTGCCGATCGGTGTGCTCACCGCGATCTACCTCGTCGAGTACGGACGCGGCAAGCTCGCCCGTGCCGTCACCTTCTTCGTCGACGTCATGACGGGTGTCCCGTCGATCGTCGCCGGTCTGTTCATCCTCAGCTTCTGGATCCTGATCCTGGACATGGGCTACTCCGGCTTCGCCGGCGCGCTCGCCCTGTCGATCCTGATGATGCCCGTGGTGGTCCGCTCCACCGAGGAGATGCTCAAGCTCGTCCCGAACGAGCTGCGCGAGGCCTCCCTCGCCCTGGGCGTCCCGAAGTGGCGCACGATCATCAAGGTGGTTCTGCCGACGTCCATCGGCGGTATCACCACGGGTGTGATGCTCGCCGTCGCACGTATCACGGGTGAGACGGCTCCCGTGCTGCTGTTGGTGTGGGGTACGAACTTCATCAACAACAACCCGTTCTCGGGCCCGCAGGCCTCGCTTCCGCTCTACATCTACCGGCAGTACGCCGCCGGAACCGAAGTGGCCTACGACCGGGCCTGGGCAGCGGCACTCGCGCTCATCGCCTTCGTCATGATCCTCAACCTGGCGGCGCGTGGCATCGCGCGCTGGAAGGCACCCAAGACGGGCCGCTGACGCGGCCGATCAGCGACCCGAAACCTTGCGAAAGAAGCAGTGATAGACATGGCCAAGCGCATCGACGTGAGCGGGCTCACCGCCTACTACGGCGCCCACCGGGCGATCGAAGACATCTCCATGACGGTCGAGCCCCGCTCCGTGACGGCCTTCATCGGACCCTCCGGCTGCGGCAAGTCGACCTTCCTGCGCACCCTGAACCGCATGCACGAGGTCACCCCCGGTGGCCGCGTCGAGGGCAAGGTGCTCCTGGACGACGAAGACCTGTACGGCACGGGAGTCGACCCGGTCGCCGTGCGCCGCACCATCGGCATGGTCTTCCAGCGCCCCAACCCCTTCCCCACGATGTCGATCTTCGACAACGTCGCGGCGGGCCTGCGCCTGAACGGCTCCTACAAGAAGTCCGAACTGAGCGACATCGTCGAGAAGTCCCTCAAGGGCGCCAACCTCTGGAACGAGGTCAAGGACCGCCTGAACAAGCCCGGCTCGGGACTGTCCGGCGGTCAGCAGCAGCGTCTGTGCATCGCGCGGGCGATCGCCGTGGAGCCCCAGGTCCTCCTCATGGACGAGCCCTGCTCGGCCCTCGACCCCATCTCCACCCTCGCCATCGAGGACCTGATCGGGGAGCTCAAGGAGCGCTTCACGATCGTCATCGTGACGCACAACATGCAGCAGGCCGCCCGCGTCTCCGACCGCACCGCGTTCTTCAACCTGGCCGCGGTCGGCCAGCCCGGCCGCCTCATAGAGATCGACGACACGGAGCGCATCTTCTCCAACCCGTCGGTCCAGGCCACGGAGGACTACATCTCGGGACGCTTCGGCTGACCGGCCCGTCCTCCCCGAGAACCCTCGCGGTGCTGCATGGCGGTGCCACCGCGAGGAAGAAGAAGGGCCCGCCCCCTGGCTCCCGGGGGGCGGGCCCGATTCTTTGCCCGAACAGTCGGCTACGCCTCTTCCGGAACACGGGGGGCTTCCAGCCCGTCCGGAACGCGGGGGCTTCCAGCCCGTCCGGAGCACGAGGGCTTCAGCCCGTCCGGAGCACGAGGACTTCAGCCCGTCCGGAGCACGAGGACTTCAGCCCGTCCGGCGCTTGAGGACGAGGCCGTCCAGGCCGATCCGGGGGTCCGGGGGCGGAGCCCCCGGGAACAAGGGACGGGCAGGGGCGGAGGGGGCGAAACCCCTCCCCCCGCCCCGGGCGCCGAGCCCTAGAGGAACGCCAGGTTCACGACCCAGAAGCTGGCGGCAGCCACCACCGCGGCGGCCGGCATGGTGATGAACCACCCGAGCACGATGTTCTTGGCGACCCCCCACCGCACGGCGTTCACCCGCTTCGTCGCCCCGACGCCCATGATCGCGGACGTGATGACATGCGTCGTCGAGATCGGCGCCTTGAACAGGAACGCGGTGACGAACATGATCGACGCCCCCGTCGTCTCCGCGGCGAACCCCTGCGGCGGATCGAGCTCGATGATCTTCCGACCCAGCGTCCGCATGATGCGCCACCCACCCGCGTAGGTGCCGAGCGACAGCATCACCGCACAGGCGATCTTCACCCACACCGGGATCGGGTCGTCGGCGCTCTGCACGTCACCGATGACGAGGGCCATCACCACGATGCCCATCGTCTTCTGCGCGTCCTGGAGACCGTGACCGAGCGCCATGCCGGCCGCCGACACGGTCTGGGCTATCCGGAACCCGCGCTTGGCCTTGTGCGGGTTGGCCCTGCGGAAGATCCACATGATCGCGCACATGACCAGGTAGCCGACGATCAGACCGACGATCGGCGACAGGAACATCGGGATGACGATCTTGTCGAGGACGCCGGACCAGAGAACGGTCGTACCCCCCGCGAGCGCCGCCCCCACGAGCCCGCCGAACAACGCGTGCGAGGAGGACGACGGTAGCCCGAAGTACCAGGTGATGAGGTTCCAGACGATCGCCCCGATGAGCGCGGCGAAGAGGATGCCCATCCCCTTGCCGCCCTCGGGCGTCTCGATCAGCCCCTTGCTGACGGTGTGCGCGACACCACTGCCGAGGAAGGCGCCCGCGAGGTTCATCACGGCGGCCATGGCGAGCGCGGCCCGCGGGGTCAGTGCCCGCGTGGACACCGACGTGGCGATGGCGTTCGCCGAGTCGTGGAAGCCGTTCGTGTACGTGAATCCGAGCGCGACACCGATGGTCACGATCAGCGCGAAGGTGTCCACGAAGCCTCAGGACTCCTTGACCGCGATGGTCTCCACGGTGTTCGCCACGTGTTCGAACGCGTCGGCCGCTTCCTCCAGCACGTCCACGATCTGCTTGAGCTTCAGCACCTCGATGGCGTCGTACTTGCCGTTGAAGAGATGGGCGAGCAGCTTGCGGTGGATCTGGTCGGCCTGGTTCTCCAGACGGTTGACCTCGATCCAGTACTCGGTGAGGTTGTCCATGGTGCGCAGGTTCGGCATGGCCTCCGCGGTCAGCTCCGCGGCCCGGGCCAGCACCTCGATCTGCTGCTCGACGCCCTTGGGCAGTTCCTCGATGTTGTAGAGGACGACCAGGTCGACGGCCTCCTCCATGAAGTCCATGATGTCGTCGAGGGACGAGGCGAGGTTGTAGATGTCCTCGCGGTCGAACGGCGTGATGAAGGAGGAGTTCAGCTGGTGGAAGATCGCGTGCGTCGCGTCGTCACCGGCGTGTTCCGCTGCCCGCATACGCTCTGCGATCTCGGCCCGGGCGGAGGCGTCCGCCCCAAGCAGTTCCATCAGGAGTTTCGAGCCGGTGACGATGTTGTCCGCGGACGCGGAGAACATGTCGTAGAAGCTCGTCTCCCTGGGGGTCAGACGAAAGCGCACTTGGGGTCCTCGGGGTGCTTCGGTTCGGTCAGGCTGATGCTAGGCGCATCATCCGGCCACGGCTAATGGGCCGTCCCCCAGTGTCGCCCATCGGGCACAGTGATCAGCACAGGGTCCGGTTCCGGCTTCGGGCAAGGGCTCCATACCCAGCAAAGTTCGATACCATATACCCACCAGGGGTATCAGTTGGCGGGAGGACGCGATGACGACCACAGAGGCCGGCGCGACGGCACCCTCCGGCGAGACCGAGGCCGTCGAGGGACCTGCCGGAGGGACCCCGGAGGCCGTGACGGATCACGACCGCGGGATCCACGGCTACCACAAGCAGAAGGACGAGCACCTCAAGCGTCTGCGCCGTATCGAGGGCCAGATCAGGGGCCTGCAGCGCATGGTCGACGAGGACGTCTACTGCATCGACATACTCACCCAGGTGTCGGCCTCCACGAAGGCGCTGCAGTCCTTCGCGCTCCAGCTCCTGGAGGAGCACCTGCGCCACTGCGTCGCGGACGCGGCCCTCAAGGGCGGCGACGAGATCGACGCGAAGGTCGAGGAGGCGACCAAGGCGATCGGCCGGCTGCTGCGCACCTGACCCGGACCGGGCCGGCCGCCGAAGGGACACGGTTGCGGCCGTCCGCGCATTCCGTTTCCGCGCGGCGGGAGGTGACCTATGTCTCCCGCGCGCCCCGTTCATGGGCGCGTTCTTCGGCCACTTTCAGCACCTCGTCGATACTCTCAAGACTGAGCCGGTCCTCGTGGGCGGCCGAGGCCGCGATGATCAGCTCCCCGCACAGCTCGATCTCGGCGAGGGCCACGTGGTCCTGAACTGCCGTACCGCCGACCGGAGCCACGTGCATCACCTCTTCCTGCCGTCACCGACTTCCTAGAGTAGGGAGCGGCCTACACACCGCGCATGGCACGGAAGGGCCATTTCCGGCCCCTCCCTGGAAGCTACTGTTCCGCGATCTTCCCGGCGAAAATGTCCCGCGGGCGCGGCAGCCGTACGTCGGCGGGCACCCCGAAGTCGTACAGCAGCGTCGTCGAGGCGACGGCCACCGTGCCCTTCTGGTGGCCGTTGACGAAGCTGAACCGGTGCCGGACCTTGCGCAGCCGGCCCTGCTCGTCGAGGTAGGCGTCGAACGGCACCTCCGCGGTGGCGAACCCTTTCGCCGCCGCCTTCAGCGCGGACCGCTGCCCCTTCGAGGCGCCACTGGCGGCGACGTGCAGGTCGGCGGTCCCGCGGTAGTGCCGCACCCGTGTCCCGGCCACCTCCGTCTCCTCCACGAAGGTCGCCGTCCGCGCCCCGCGCAGCAGTTCCGCCGCCGCGTACGGGTCGGTGGCGCCGCCCGTCACCAGGTTCCCGTCGGAGAGCCCGGCCGTGTCCACGCGGACCCATTTGTCCACGGGCACCCCCGCGCCGCGGTTCTTCATGAACAGGGCTCCGGGCGCGAGCAGCTCGGTGATCGGCCGGTGCTCGGCCGCCCCGGCGGGATCCTGCGGCAGCAGCACCTTGAGCTCGCCCTGCTGCTTCCTGAAGTCGTACACGCCCTGCCCGCGGATGGTGACCCGGGTCCCGCCGGTGGCCATCTCCATGGACGTACGGGCCTTGGCGCTGCCCGCGCGCTCCAGGGTGGCGGCGGCCCGGTGCAGCGCCTCGACGGTGCCGGAGCCGGTCCGGGCGTCGTCTGCGGCGGCACCTCCGCCCGCGCATCCCGTGGCACACACGGCCAGTCCCGCCGTCACGGCCGCGACGACCAGCAGGCCGGTCCGCCCTTCCGTCTGAGCCACCTGCGCCACCATCGCCTCGCCGACCCCCAGCCGGTCCGTCCCGGGCCCTCCCTGTCGTTCCGGTTAACGACGGGTAGGGGCGACCGTCACGCGGCTCCCGTCCATTCACTTGCCTTGGGTAACGTTGTCGGCGTGGCGCAGCAGGACGACGACGGCCCTTTCCCCGAACACCGCACGACGACGGTCGAACAGGGCCGCTTCTGTGTGGCCCGGTGCACCTGCGGCTGGAGAGGCCCCGCGCGCCGTGCGCGCAGTCTGGCCCGGACGGACGCGGAGATCCATTCCGAGGACGTGCTCGGCCGGGGCGCGCTGTAGCCGTTCTGCGACGTCCGCGCGTGGAACCCCGGGGCCCGGTGGCCCGTCTCGTTCCACGGAACCCACAGGAGGCGCACATGCAACGGCGTACGTTCATCGGCGGAGCCACCGCCGTACTCGCGGCGGCGGCGACGTCCGCGTGCAACGGCGGCGACAGCGGCGACACCAAGGCGGCGGGCGCCTCCGAGAGCGCCGCCACCGGCACGTCCGTCCGCACGGCCCCCACCAGCACCCACGCGGCCGCGAACTGGACCGCCCTGTCCAGGGAACTGGACGGTGCGCTGATCCGCCCCGGCGACCGCAGCTGGCCGACCGCCCACCAGCTGTACAACACGCGCTTCGACGGGCTGAAGCCCGCGGCCGTCGCGTACGTCGCGCACGCGGACGACATCCGCACCACCATGGACTACGCCCGCGCGCACGGCATCAAGGTGTCGATCCGCAACGGCGGCCACTCGTACGCCGGCTGGTCCTCCGGCAACGGCCGCCTGGTGATCGACGTCTCCAAGCTGAACAAGATCCGGGCGTCGGGGAACGAGGCGGTGGTCGGCGCCGGTTCCAAGCTGATCGACGTCTATCGCGCGCTGGCCGCCAAGGGCGTCACCATTCCCGCGGGTTCCTGCCCCACCGTGGGCGTCTCCGGGCTGACCCTGGGCGGCGGCCACGGGGTGGTGTCGCGGGCGTACGGGCTGACCTGCGACAGTCTCACGCAGGCCACGCTGATCACCGCCGACGGAAAGCAGCTCACCGCGAACGCCACGGACCACAAGGACCTGTTCTGGGCCCTGCGCGGCGCCGGCAACGGCAACTTCGGCGTCGTCACCGAACTGCGCTTCAAGACCCACCCGGCCCCGCAGGGCGTCTCGGCCTACATGACCTGGCCGTGGGCCAAGGCCGCCGCCGTGCTGAAGGCGTGGCAGGAGTGGGGCCCGGACCAGCCCGACGAGATCTGGTCGTCGTGCCACCTCGCCAACGCTGCGGGCGGCACCCCCACGGTGTCCGTGGCCGCGTTCTCGCTCGGCACCTACGGCGAACTCCAGAACGCCGTGGACCGGCTGGCCGACCGCATCGGTGCCCCGGCACGCACCGTCTCCCTCAAGAGGCGTTCGTACGAGGAGTCGATGGAGGTGTACGCGGGCTGCTCCTCCTTCCCGACGGACGCGCAGTGCCACCTGCCGGGTTCGACGCCGGGCCGCAGCCCGCAGGGCGCTCTCGGCCGTGAGACCTACGCGGCGCGTTCGGACTTCTTCGACCGTTCGATCCCGGCCGCAGGCGTCCAGGCGCTGCTGAACCAGATATCCGGTGTCCGCGGTGGCGCGGGCAGCATCGCGCTGACGGCGCTGGGCGGCGCCGTGAACCGGGTGTCGCCCACGGCCACCGCCTTCGTGCATCGCCGTTCACGGATGCTCGCGCAGTACATCGTCTCCTGGCGGGCGGGCACCTCCGGCACCACGGCGCAGTCCTGGCTGGGCACCGCGCACTCCGCCATGGGCCGGTACGCCTCCGGCGCCGCCTACCAGAACTACACGGACGCCACCCTCACCGACTGGCGCAAGGCGTACTACGGCGACGCGGCGACCCGGCTCACGGCCCTGAAGAAGCAGTACGACCCGCAGCACTTCTTCTCCTTCCCGCAGGCGCTCTGACCTGCGGGAAGAAAAGAGGCTCCGGAGGGGGAGAGGGGCTCCGGCGCGGGCCCGTGCCCCCGCCGGGGACGCGGCTACGCGGCGAGGTCCCGCTCCTCGGACCGCTCCGTCCGCGATCCCGGGATCAGCGCGTCGTGCCCGGTGCGCCCCGTGCCCCGGGCACGGATCAGCAGGCCGGCGCGCGGCGAGCGGTCCACCGCCTTCATCACCGGGGTGAGCAGCGCCATGGCCAGGGGAGACAGCAGCAGGGCGACCGCGGTGCCGAGGGCGAAGCCGCCGACGACGTCCGTCGGGTAGTGCACACCCATGTAGACCCGGCAGAAACCTTCGAGCAGGGCGAGCCCGATCCCCAGGAGCCCGAACCTGCGGTTCGCGACGAACAGGGCGACGCCCATCGCCATGGTGAGCGTGGCGTGGTCGCTGACGAAGGAGTAGTCGGTCTTGCCGGAGACGAGGACGTCCAGGCCCTGGTGATCGACGAAGGGTCTGGGCCGCTCGACGAAACCTCGTATCGGCACGTTCACCAGGACGGCGATGCCCGCCGCGAGCGGTGCCCACACGAGGGCCGCCACGGAGGACGCGGCGGAGTCGTCACCGCGGCGCCGCACCGTCCACCAGCACCACAGCACGAGCAGGACCATGCCGAGCAGCAGTCCGTACTCGCCGACGAACTCCATGATCCGGTCGAACCAGTGGGGTGCATCCTTGGCCAGGCCATTGATGTCGTAGAGCAGGTCGACGTCGGGGTTCGAACCGGATTCGGCGAGTCCAGCCATGGTGCTGCGGCCCCTTCGTCGTCTTTCCCGCGAGCGCGCCCTTTCGCGCGCCCGCTCGATCCACCCCCGTGGTCGTAGAAACCGCCGGAACCCGTACCCGGCCCGGCGCTACATGAAAAGGAACGCACAGTCCCCTCTACTACGTTCCACCCTCCACGGAATGATCACGCAGACGTTATCGAAGAGAGACACATCGCCGCAGCTCAGGGGGTGGGTTCATACAGTAGTCGGCAATGCTTTCGCGCCATCTTCGGTCACTCGGGTCGCCCCGAAGTAATCGGGGGTGTCGACGGGGTCGAAGCGGATCACGGCCCCCGGACGGGGCGCGTCGATCATGTATCCGCCGCCCACGTAGATACCCACGTGACGGATGGCCCGGGAGTCGGTCGGGTCGTCCGAGAAGAAGACCAGATCGCCGGGGAGCAGCTCCGAGCGCCTGGGGTGCGGACCCGCGTTGTACTGATCGTTGGCGACCCGCGGGAGGGTGACGCCCACGCTCTCGTACGCGGCCTTGGTGAGCCCCGAGCAGTCGAAGCGTCCGCCCTGGTCGGACGTGCCGTTGCCGCCCCACAGATAGGGCGTGCCGAGCTTCTTCTGCGCGTAGGTGATGGCCGCCGCGGCCTGCCTGGAGGGGTCGACGCGGGTCACCGGCGCGGCGAAGCTCTTCGCCAGCGTGGTGATCGTCTTCACGTAGTTCCGGGTCTCCTTGTACGGCGGTACGCCGCCGTACTTGATGACCGCGTAGGCACCCGCGTTGTAGGCGGCGAGCATGTTCTCCGTGACGCTCCCCGGCGCGTCCTTCACGTACGAGGCGAGCTGGCAGTCGTACGAGGCGGCCGATGGAATCGCGTCATTCGGGTCCCATACGTCGCGGTCGCCGTCACCGTCGCCGTCGACTCCGTGCGTGGCCCAGGTCCCCGGAATGAATTGCGCTATCCCTTCCGCTTTCGCCGGACTCCTGGCATTCGGATTGAATCCGCTCTCCTGGTACAACTGGGCGGCCAGCAGTGCCGGATTGATGGCGCCGCACAGGTTTCCCCACTTCTGTACGAGGGTCCGGTACGCGGCGGGCACGGAACCCTTGGCGAGGCCGACGGAGCCCCCGCCGATACCGTTGGCCAGGTTGCCCGCGACCATGTAGACGCCGACGACGAGCAGCATCACGAAGCTGAGCGCGGCCCCGACGGCAGCGGTCGCTACGATCCATGCCTTACGCACCGTCAACCGCCCCTCGTCGCCCAGGAGTCCGCCGACGTCAGTGTAGAGGCGGGCACCGTGCGGCGGGACGATCACACACGAGGAGAAACCGCACGTGGCGACCCCGCCTCCGCACCCGAACGCGCCCCAGGGCAACCCCACTGCCCCGCAAGGCGGTTACGCGCCGAACGGGGCGCCGGCACATGGCCAGAACGCGTACGCGCAGAACCCGTACGCCCAGGGCCCGCACCCACAGAACCCCTACGCGCAGGGTCCGTACGCCCAGAACGCGGCCTACGCCGCACCGGGCGCCGCACAGACCCCGCACCCCCCGCACGGACAGAATCCGTTCGCCGCGTACGGACAGAACCCGTTCGCCCCCGCGGGCGGCCACGACCCGGCGGTCGCCCCGCCCCTCACCCCCGGCTGCCGCATATGTGCCGCGCAGCCGGCCGGCGACATGACCGTCCGCCAGCACACGGGGCTGCTCGTCGCGATGCGGTTCTCCAAGATGGAGGGCCCGTTCTGCCGCTCCTGCGCCACCGCGATCCACCGGGAGATGACGACCAAGACCCTGGCGGGCGGCTGGTGGAGCCCGGTGTCCCTGGCGCTGTTCACCCCGCTCACCCTGTTGTGGAACCTCTATGTCCGTACGCGGATCCGCAAGCTGCCGCACCCGACGACGCCCTCGCCGACCGGTGTGGTCATGGACCAGGGCAAGCCGGTCCTCCAGCGCCCGCTGGCCTACGTCGTCCTGCTCCTGCCGGCGCTCTGGCTCGCCGCGTACCTCTTCAACGAGATGTCGGGCTAGGACGGTTCGCCGGACCGGACCGGCGCGGCCGCCGCGCGGTACAGGGCCGCGGCCTCGCTGCGCAGGACGACGCTGAACGACACGTCGTCGGTGGCCCCGCCCTGCTGGTGGCCGCCGATGACACCGACGACCTCGCCGTCACCGTTCACCCAGGGGCTGCCGCTGGTCCCGCCCGCGAAACCGGGGCAGGTGATGCGTTGCTGGGTGCGGCCGCGGGCGGTCGGCTTGTCGGTGCAGGTGAGGGGCGCGTCGAGGGCGCCGGGGTAGCCGGTGACAGTGACGGCGGTGGCCCCGGTGGCGCGGCCCGCCGCGAAGGCGTTGCCGCCCACGACGTCCTCGATCCCCTTGCCGCCCTTGTCGGCGACGACGGCGAAGGCGACGTCGCTGTCCTCGTCCTGCCCGCTCCTCCAGCCGTCGCCGAAGTACGCCCTCTGCACGTTCCACAGCCCGTACGGCGCCCTGCCGTCCCGGTAGCCCGGCGCGAACACCGGCATTCCGCCGCCGCCGAGGCAGTGCGCGGCGGTCACGGTCAGGTCGTGCGCCGCGCTGCGCACCACGGACGCCGTGCAGAAGTGCCGTCCGCCCGGCCCTCCGCTGAAGAGCGCCCCCACCCGCGCGCTCTGCGGGGTCGCCGCGGCCCGCACGGTCACACCGAACGGCCCGGGCCCGTCGTCGGCCGCCGCCAGGGACGAGGAGGTCGCCGCCAGCAGCGCGAAGGAGCCCAGCAGCGCGTACCGGCGGGGTGCGGCGAGACCTGCGATGCGCTTCATCGCACCCCACCCTGCCCGAGACGGAGGGGAAAACCCCGGGTCCGCGCCAGGAATTCATCCAGGAACCCGCGACAGGCACGCACGTCCGGCGCCGGGATTCCGTCCGTGGGCGAGCGCGGCGCCGGGATTCCGTCCGTGGGCGAGCGCGGGGCCGGGCGGCCCCGCTCCGCGGTGATTCCACCGGACCGCGCGGCCCCGTCCCCGTCTCCGTGCCGGGGTGGCCCTCACTCCGGCGCGGTCCCTCCGTAGGCGGCGGCGGTGCGGTCCGCGGCCGCACGCGCGGCGGCCTCGTCCTCGCCCGCGGCCACGTTCGCCTCGTACCAGCTCTCGCTGCTCTCCCTCACGAAGCGGCGGCCCTCCTCGGACGCGAGCCACGCCGTGCCCTCCTTCGGGTCCAGCGCGTCGCCGGGAGCGCCGAGATGGCGGGCCAGGCCCATGATGCCGAGGTCCCAGCCGACACCGACGGCACCGGGGCCGTACTCCGCCCAGCGTTCGTCGTCGACGTGGGCGATGTGCTGGAGCACGAAACGGGTGCCGCCCTCCGGCTCCTCGGCCAACAGGACCTCGATCCAGCTGACCTCACCGCCGAACTCCCAGGTCGCGGCGAAGCTCAGGGGCGGTTCGCACCGCTCGACGACGCCGCCCGCGTTCCCCTCCAGCTGGTACCGGCCGCCGAGCCGGAGTTCGCCCGTGACGGGCAGGAACCACCGCGGGATGCGTTCGGCGTTGGTGCAGGCGTCCCAGACGTCCTCGACGGTCGCGCCGTACGTCTGGCCCACCGTCACCACCCTTGCGCTGCGCCCCTGGTACTCCCGCGCGCCGACCTGTCGCCGTACGGCGTCGATCTGTTGGGTGACGTCGAACATGGGGCGCTCCTCGCAACCGATCCGTCACCGCCACCGGGACTTTTCCCGGGACGGCCTCCCGCCTCCTGCGCCCCTACCCGCCCCGGGACCGGGAGCCAGCACCCAGACGCCCATTCGGCCCCATGGCCCGCCCCCTCGGGCCTCGACCCGGCCCGTTCCTCCGCGCGGCACGGCGGGCGTTAGCCTGTGCCTCGTCCGGGGCCGTCGGCCGGCGTCCACCTCCCGCAGACACGGCGACCCGGGGAACATCGGCTCGACGACCTGTCAGAAACGGGCGGCGCGCGCGGTGTACGTACGGGAAGGGCGGAGCGTGCGCTTCGTAGAAGGGGTTAACGACGGAACCACACGACAGGTTCCGCATCGACTTCATTGCCCGGCGTGACCTGCCGTGATACACAGAGTGACCATACGGCCCTTCGTATACCGCCCCGCACCCCCGTGAGGGGCTCGCGCGGGGCGGCGGCAAGGTATTCGTACGAAACCCGCCAATCAATGACGCCAAGTCGACATACGACGGCACCATTGTCGGCGAGAATGGGCCCGACCTCTGCGCAGTGGCAGGGGGTGCAGAACTACCCACTAGGGGCGGTGACTTACATGCTTTTCGCAGCCGACAAGGGCGACATCACCACAATCATCGGCGGGATCGCTCCGGACTGGGGCCCCTTCGGCAGCCTCGGCAACGAGGCGAAGGTGATGATCGAGGTCGTGATGGCGGTCGCCATCCTGCTCTGCCTCGGCATCGCGATCTGGGGCGCGGCCAAGCAGCGCATCGGCGCCACCGCTCTCCGCGACACCTTCAGCGCCGAACAGGGCAAGGGCCTCATCATCGCGGGCCTCACCGGAGTCTTCATCATCGGATCCCTCGGCACGCTCTTCACCATCGTGTACGGCATGGCCGTGTAAGGGGTGCGGGACACCCCTGAGCCATGCCCGGCCGGGCGCGCCCGGACCTCCCTCCCCTCCGACCCACCCGTCCGTCGTGCCCACCGGCTGAGGTTGCGTTTCCCTGATGTCGAGTCACCACACCGCGCCCGCGCGGGAACCAGCACGGCTACCGTCGTACTACTTGGTTCAGCGAGAGGTTGAGGGGGCGTACCCGACATGAGTCCCGGTGACGAACCCGGCTACGGCGACACCTCCCATGGCGAGGACCGGGGGTACGGCGGCTCCGGCCAGACCCGTACCCGGCTCCCCGACCGCACGGGGGACGTCTACGGCGGGGCGCGGCGCGGCCGCGGGTCCTCCTCCCGGAGCCTGGTCACGGTCGTCGGCGTCGTCGTGCTGCTCATCGCCGCGATCGCCTTCGCGAACCGCGGCGGGGACGACTCCTCCTCCGGGAACGGCGACGGCGACAAGGCCGGAACGTCGCCCACGGCGGCCTCCGGCGACCGCCCGGTGGACACGCGGACCTCAGGCATCCCCTCGGGGTACGCGCACAACGCCCGGGGGGCGCAGAGCGCTGCGGCGAACTATGCGGTGGCGCTGGGCTCGACCGACATGTTCAGCAAGGCCAGGCGGGACCAGATCCTCTCGACCATCATCACCCCGTCCCGGGTGAGCGAGTTCGAGGCGACACTGGACAAGGCGTACACCCCACAGTTCAACAAGAACGTCGGGCTGAACGAGGACGGCTCGGCGCCCAAGGGCTACACGTTCGTCTCCCGGACAAGCCCCATCGGCACCAAAGTCACCGAGTCCTCCAGCGACAACGCAACCGTCGAGGTCTGGTGCGGTGGCCTGCTCGGCCTGGCGGGCCAGAACTCCACGAACCCTGTCACCAGCAGCTGGTTCACCATCACCATGCAGCTGGAGTGGACCGGTGACGACTGGAAGATCGTCTCGCATTCCCAGAAGGACGGCCCCGCGCCCGTGCCGGGGGACGACCGCGCCTCCGGCGCCGATGAAATCGCGAAGGCCGTGGAGGAGTACGGAGGGTTCACGTATGCCCGCTAATCACCGCGTACTCAAGCTCACCGCAGCCGTCGGTGCCGTACAGGCCACGGTGCTGCTGCTCGCCACACGGGCCGTCGCAGCACCGACACCGTCGCCGTCGAAGAGCAGCGACCCCTGCGGCCTCATCCACGGGCCGGCCAAGAACTACTGCGAAGGCGACAGCGGCAGCAACAAGACGGGCGGGACCCTCGACCCGACCGGCACGCTCGACCCCCTCTCCTCGCTGGCCAAGGGCTGCGCCGACGCCGCCGCGTGGACCATCGACAAGCTCTCCGCCGCGGTCAACGACACGGCGAACGTCGACTTCACGAACCCCAAGTTCCTCCAGCAGTACGCCGTCGTCTTCGCGGCGTCGACGATCCTCACCCTGTTGCTGTGGCTGCTGGCCGTGGCGAAGAGGGCGGTGCGAGGCGTCCCCCTCACCACCGCGCTGTCGGAGGCGATCGGGTTCCTGTGGCTGACGGTGCTGGCGAGCGCCTTCACCCCGCTGATCCTCTACACGGTCGTGTCGGCCACCGACGGGGTCACGGACGTCCTCGCCAAGACGACCGGCAACCAGACGGACACGTTCTTCGGGACGTTCTCCGGCGCCCTGGACAAGGGCGAGAACATCGGCGGCGGGCCCATCATGCTCATCGTCGTGTCGCTGGTGTCGATCCTCGCCGCGGGCGTGCTGTGGCTGGAGCTCGTCATCAGGGCCGCCCTCCTCTACGTGGGCGCCCTGCTCGGCACCGTCGTCTACGCGGGCCTCGTCGACAAGAACCTGTGGGGCCATGTCCGCCGCTGGGCGGGCATCATGATCGCGGTGATCCTGGTGAAGCCGGTGATCGTGATCGTGCTGGGTCTCGCGGGCGCGCTGTCCACCGACAGCGGCCCGGACGCCTTCTCCGCCGTGGTCTCCGGCCTCGCCATCATCCTGCTCGCCATCTTCGCCAGCGCGATGATCTACCGCTTCGTCCCCGGCTTCGGCGACGAGATCGCGAACTCCCGCAGCAACCGCATCATGCAGGGCGCCGAGGGCAAGGCCGCGGCCGTCATCAGCTCGCCCGCGACCCTGGTCGCGCAGGGCATCAAGACCCACAGCACCCGCGCCGACAACAACAACCGCGGCGGCAGCGGCGCAAGCCAGCAGCCCCGCCCCTCCAATCCCGCGTCCGGCGGTGTGGCCGCGCACAGCACGCGCACCTCGAACGGAGGCGGCGGATCTGTCCCCTCCGCCGCACCCCCACCGCGCAGCAGCCCGGCCAACACCCCGCACGCGAGCAACAGCCGCAACAGCAGTACCAACCGCACGGGAGGTGAAGGGCGTTGACGACCGAGTCCCACATGTCCCATCCGGTCACGCCCCGCCGTACATATCTGATCGGCCGTGCCCGGCCGAACGCGATCGTCGGCCGGAACCGCGAGTCCGGCGAGATCGCGCTGATCATCGCGGGCGCGTTCCTCGGCATGATGTGCGGCCTGCTCGTCCCCGTACTGTCCTTGCGGATCGTGCTGCTGATGGGCTTCCCGCTGCTGGCGCTCGCGGCCGTGTACGTCCCGTACAAGCGCCGCACGTTCTACAAGTGGTTCGAGATCAACCGCAGTTACAAGCGCACCCTGCGCCAGGGCACCACGTACCGCAGCAATGTGATGGAGGCGGGCACGGCGCTCGACGGGCGCGAGGTCGAGATCGGGCCGCCGCCCGGCATCGGGCGGATCTCCTGGCTCGCGGCGCCCTTCGGACCCGACGAGATCGCCGTGCTGCTGCACGCCGACCGCCGCACGGTGACCGCGGCCATCGAGATCGAGGGGCCGGGCGTCGGCCTGCGCGACAGCGAGGACCAGGAGGCCCTCGT
This sequence comes from Streptomyces sp. NPDC025784, assembly GCF_055558435.1. Classification (NCBI taxonomy): domain Bacteria; kingdom Bacillati; phylum Actinomycetota; class Actinomycetes; order Kitasatosporales; family Streptomycetaceae; genus Streptomyces; species Streptomyces sp. NPDC025784. Next base: position 6,819 of record NZ_JBVHMN010000007.1, on the reverse strand, counting down.
CGACCGTTTCGGCACCCTCCTGAAGCACGTGGCGAACGGCGACGGCTTCGTCACCCGCCTCCAGATGCTCGCCCGCACCCTCCCGGCCGACCCGGACGCGCACGCCAAGGACGTCGCCGTACGCGGTGACGAGCGCGCCCCGGGCTGGCTCCAGCAGTCGTACGACCAGCTCCAGTCCATGGTGTCCACCAGCAGCGAGCAGCACCGGGCGTACCTCGTCGCCTGCATGCACTACTCGCGTGAACTGGCCGCCGAGGCCCAGGCGATGGCACGGGCGGCCCGCCCGCAGAGCGGCCGCAAGCTGGACCGGGACGCGGGGCTCGCGGTCGTCATGGCACGCGAACTGACCGACATCTGCTCGCGTCTGCAGGAGGCCGACATCCGGGTGCGGCAGCCGCTCGGCCAGGGGCGGCTCGCCTCCCTGGTGCACTCGATGTACGACCCCGACCACCCCATCGACCACATCCAGGCGATGACGAAGCGCAACGCCTGGCCGGCCGAGCTGGACGCCATGGAGCCCACCTACCTCCAGGCGAAGACCCGCGAGTCCTCGACCCGCGCGCCCTGGTGCCACTCCACGGCCTGGGTGAAGGAATGGCCCATGACGCCGGTGGGCGTCAACTTCCTCGCCCCGCTCCTCGTGCACACCCCGGACGTCATCCGCACCGTCGCCGTCACCATGGACCTCGAACCCACCGAGGTCGCCATCGAGCGGATGCTGACCGAGAAGACGAACGACGAGGCCGAGGCCAGCCGCGCCGCCAAGATGAACCGGACCGTGGACCCGCGTGACATCGCCTCGCACAACCGCCTCGACCAGCGCGGCGAGGACCTCGCGAGCGGCGCCGCGGGCGTGAACCTGGTCGGTTACATCACCGTCTCCGCCCGCTCCCCCGAGGCCCTCGCCCGCGACAAGCGCACCATCCGCGCCTCCGCCGGCAAGTCGTACCTGAAGCTGGAGTGGTGCGACCGCGAGCACCACCGCGCCTTCGTCAACACGCTGCCGTTCGCCACCGGAATCCGCAGGTAGGGGCTGATGTTCTGATGCGGGATCCGCTCTCCGTCCTCACCGACGCCTTCACGTCCTTCCTCTTCGGCAAAGTCGAGACGACCCGTCTGCCCGTCCGCACGTCCACGGGCCAGGCCCAGGCGGTCTACCTGCCGACCGCGGCACCCGGCCTCGGCGACTCCGGCGTCATCATCGGCCGCGAGGTGTACTCCGGGAAGGGCTACATCTACGACCCCTTCCAGCTGTACGGGCAGCAGCTGCCGGCGCCGCACTGGCTCGTCCTCGGCGAGTCCGGCAACGGCAAGTCCGCGCTGGAGAAGACGTACGTCCTGCGGCAGTTGAGGTTCCGCGACCGGCAGGTCGTGGTCCTGGACGCGCAGGGCGAGGACGGGGTCGGCGAGTGGAACCTCATCGCCGAGGAGCTGGGAATAACTCCCATCCGGCTCGACCCCACGGCGGCCCTGGACCACGGCATCCGCCTCAACCCGCTCGACCCGGCGATCACCACGACCGGCCAGCTCGCGCTGCTCCGGACGATCATCGAGGTCGCGATGGGCCACGGCCTCGACGAGCGGTCCGGCTTCGCCCTGAAGGTCGCGCACGCCTATGTGAACGAGACCATCGTCGAGCGCCAGCCGGTGCTGACCGACATCGTGGAGCAGCTGCGCCACCCCGAGCCGGAGTCCGCCGAGGCGATGAACGTCGCCATAGACGACGTACGGGCCTGGGGACTGGACGTCGCCCTGGTCCTGGACCGCCTGGTCGACGGTGACCTGAGGGGCATGTTCGACGGCCCGACGACGGTCGGCATCGACCTCGACGCGCCCCTCATCGTCTTCGACCTGTCGCACATCGACCGGAACTCCATCGCCATGCCGATCCTGATGGCGATCGTCGGCGTGTGGCTGGAGCACACCTGGATCCGGCCGGACCGCAAGAAGCGCATCTTCCTGGTGGAGGAGGCGTGGCACATCATCAACAGCCCCTTCGTGGCCCAGCTGTTCCAGCGGCTGCTGAAGTTCGGCCGGCGACTGGGCCTGTCCTTCGTGGCGGTGGTGCACCACCTGTCCGACGTGGTCGACGGCGCTGCGGCGAAGGAGGCCGCGGCGATCCTGAAGATGGCGTCCACCAGGACGATCTACGCCCAGAAGGCGGACGAGGCACGGTCGACGGGCAGAGTCCTCGGCCTGCCCAGGTGGGCGGTCGAGATCATCCCGACGCTGACGCCGGGCATCGCCGTCTGGGACGTCAACGGCAACGTCCAGGTGGTCAAGCACCTCATCACCGAGACCGAGCGCCCTCTCGTCTTCACGGACCGGGCCATGACCGAGTCCTCCGCCGACTTCCTCTCCGACGACGCGCTGCGCGCCGCCGAACTGGAGGCGGAGGAACGGGCGGCGGCCTTCGTGGAGCAGCATCTGGCCGATCTGGACGGCTCCTCCGAGTCCACGGTGGCGTGAGATGAGACAGGACCGGCACGACCACCGGCGTGAGGGCGAGGGGGGCATCCCCGACGGGCTGCTGATCGGGGTGCTGGCCTTCCTCCTCGGCATGACGCTGATGGTGTGGACGGCGACGGGGCTCGCGGGCCGGCTGGCGCGGGGCGCCTGGCCGGACGCGGTCACCTTCACCCGGACGCCGCTGGCCATGCGGCATCTGATCGGCCGGCCGCACGACATCGTCGGCGCCTGGCCGGACACCCCCGCCGGACAGCTGTCCGGGTACGGGCTCTTCTGGGGCCTGTTCATCGGGCAGTTGATGGTCCTGCTCGTCCTGACCGTGTTCGTGATGGGCACGGTCGCGAGATGGCGTGCGGGCCGGGCCCGGCGCCGCGCCGAGGCGGCCTCGGGCGTCACGGAGGCGTCCTACGACGCCGGCAGGACGGCGCCTGCGGGAGGCCTGGGCGAGGCCGTGGCGGGCCCGCACCGCGGCGGGACGGAGGCGGCCGGCACGGCGACCGTTCCGCCCGCCGGAGCGGAGCGGGCGGCGTCGTCACCCGCTTCCTACGCGGTGGGCGGAGAGCACCTCGGCGGACCGGATGCGGCGCGCGCCGCGGCCTCCCGGCCCATAGCGGACCCCCCGCCGGCGGCATCGACGGCCACGGTCTCCGCCGCGGTCGCCGACCGTACGGGCCGTGCAGGCACGGGCCGTGAAGAGCGGAGCGACCGGGAGAGACCGCCCGCCACGGGCCCGCTCGTCCTGGCTCCCGCCGACTCCCGCCACCTCACCGCGACACAGGCCGTACGGGACGCCGAGGGCCCCGTCCTGGTCGTCACGTCGAATCCCCGGACCTGGTCGGAGACCAAGGACGCGCGCGCCAAGCTCGGCCCCGTCCTCCTCTACGACCCCACGCACCTGTGCGACACCCCGGCCCGCCTCCACTGGTCCCCCTCGACGGGCTGCGAGGACAAGGCGACCGCGGTGGCCAGAGCCGTCGCCCTGCTCGCCCCGGTGCGCCCCACCGCCAAGATGGACCAGCCGATGGCCGACGTCGCCGAAACGCTCCTGCGGAGCTATCTGCACGCCGCCGCCGTGGAGGGCAAGGCCTTCCGCCACGTCCACCGCTGGGCGCAGGGCACCCAGGTGCAGGACGCCGTACGAGTCCTGCGCACCAACCCGAAGGCCGCGCCCGGCTCCGCCGGTGAACTGGAGGCCGCTCTCACCTCGCACCCCGAACGACGTGACATCGCCCAGGAGTTGACGTCCCGCGCGCTGGCCTCGCTCTTCACGGTCAACATCCGCGAATCCTGCACCGCGAACCGAAATGACAGCCTCGCCTTGGATTCCTTCGTCAACGAAGGGGGCACGCTTTATGTGGTCGGTGAACCCATCGAGGACCCCAAGGCGAAGCCCGGCGCGATGCCGCTCCTGACGGCCCTCGCCTCAAGCGTGGTCGAGCGCGGCCGGCGCATGGCCGAACGGTCATCCTCCGGTCGCCTCGACCCACCAATCACCCTCGTCCTGGACGACGTCGCGGCCGTGGCACCGCTCCCCCAGCTCCCGGAGCTGCTGACCGGCGGAGCCGACCGCGGCCTGCCGACCCTGGCCCTGCTCCGCTCCCGTGAGCAACTCCGCGCCCGCTGGCCGCACCACGACGGAGCCTTCTGATCCCGTCGTGGGGGGGGGGGGGGGGGGCGCCCCCCCGCCCCCCCCCCCCGCCGCCGCCCCCCCCCCCCCCCCCCCCCCCCCCCCCCCCCCCCCCCCCCCCCCCCCCCCGTAC
>NZ_JBVHMN010000007.1:0-2584 GCF_055558435.1 Streptomyces sp. NPDC025784 | reverse complement strand
GCGCGGGCGGCCGCCCGGGGCCGGCCCCGCGGGGCCCGCCCCCCCCCCGTTCCCACCCCCCCCCCCGGCGCCCCCCCCCCCCCGGGCCCGGCCGCCCCCGGGGGGGGCCCGGGGCCGGGGGCACGCCCTGCGGCCTCGCCCGACGGGCTCGACCTCGGCCCCGCACCACGACGGCCGGAACGGCCTCAGCAGCCCAGCGAGGCCCCGTCGTCGTCGAGGTAGGCGCTGGCGAACCAGCCCTTCTGCCCGGTGCCGGCGACCTCTCCGTACGTCCACAGCTTGTTGCCGTTGACCGCGGTGCCGATCTCGAAGCAGTAATAGTTGATCTTCGTGCCCTTGGACACCTGGCCGAGCGCGGCGCACGAGGTGAACGGTCCGCTCCGACGCGCCAGCGCGGACGCCGTCACCGTGCCCTGGCCCGGCTGCCGGTCGACACCGACCTGCCCGCAGGAGGCCGCGGACGCCGTCGGCGCGCTCACCACGAGCGCCGTACCCGCCATCACGGCACTCGCGGCGAACACACATGCCTTGCGCGACCCACGTCCGAGCGCGCCGAAGAGTTCTGCCATGGGGTCGGTCCCTCCCACTTGTGTTGCCCGATCACTGATGTCGATCAGCAACGCTATGAAGATCCGCTCCGACCAGCCCCGGAATGTGGGCGATTGACGCAATGACGCCGGACCACATCGCCCACGCGAACCCCTACGGCCGTGCGATGACGTACTCCAGCTCCAGCTCCCCCGGGGCGCCCGGCACCGGCGCGGTCCCTCCGGTCGGCACGAACCCCGCCTTGCGGTAGAACGCCTCTGCGCGGGCGTTCTTCTCGTGCACGAAGAGCCGTACGCGGTCGAGCCCGATCCCCCAGGACCACTCAAGGGCGGCGTCGAAGAGCGCTCCCGTCACTCCGGCCGTGCTCCCCCGGTGCTCCGGCCGCACGAACACCCCCACCAGATGCCCCTGGCTCTGCTCGACGGCCGTCCCGAACGGGTCCTGCGTCCCCGCCTCCTCGACCAGCACCGTCACGGAGCCGGACCACACGCCGTCCTCGGCCTCGGCGACGATCTGCTGCCGCGCGGTCGTCCCCTCCGCGGCTCCGGCGGCCCGCTCCTGCCAGAAGGCGTCGGACTTCGCCGCCGCGTCCTCGTACGTCTCCAGGAACGCGAGGTGCGCCACCGGGTCCTGCAGGGCAGCGAGTCGAAGCTCCTTCACCAGGGCCCACTCGTCGGAACGTATAGAACGGATCACGTGACTCATGGGAGCCACGGTAGACCCCGCCTACGGCCTCTTCCCACCGGATATCCACCCTGCCGCATCCCGCCGTACGGCCCCCCGTCATGCTCTTCCCTGTACGACGCAGCACTTCGGTGGACAGACACCGCACAACCAACTGCCAGCGCGCCAGGGAGAAAGCCGCATGCCCAAGGTCCAACTCGACGAACTTCGCCATGTGATCCACCCTCCGGGCAAGCTGGAGAGCCGGGCGGAGCACTGGGCCGGCCGCCTCTACATGAGGTCCCTCTCCCTCCGTGTGACCCGCCACCTGCTCGACACCCGCATCTCGCCGAACCAGATCACCGTGATCATGGTGGGGGCGGGCGTCCTGTCCGGAGTGGCCCTGGCCCTGCCGGGCCTCGGCGGCGCCGTCCTGTCCGTCGTCTTCATGCAGTTGTACCTGCTGCTGGACTGCGTGGACGGCGAAGTGGCCCGCTGGCGCAGCCAGTTCAGCCCGCTCGGTGTCTACCTGGACCGTCTCGGCGCGTATCTCGCCGATGCCGCCGTGATGGTCGGCATGGGCATCCGCGCCTCGGAGATGGGCCTCGACCCCTACCTGGTGGCGGGTCTCGCGGCGGCCATCGGCGTACTGCTCCTGAAGTCCTCCTCCGACCTCGTCCACGTGGCCCGCTCCGACAGCGGCATGGAGAAGGCCACCGACCAGTCCGTCGTGCCGCGGTCCACCGGTCTCGCCAGGGTCCGCCGGCTGGCCTCGGCCGTCGGTCTCCACCGGCTGGTCAACGGCATCGAGTGCACGCTGCTGCTGCTCGTGACCGCGGTCGTCGACCTGGCGCTCGGCGACCTGACAGCCACGAAGATCGCAACCATCGCGGTCACGGCGATCGTGTGGCTGCTGGTCCCCGCCCACATCGTCTCGATCGTCGCGTCGTCCCGCCTGAAGTAGCGCGCAACGCCGGGAAACAGGGAGCGGGGGCGGCCTCATGACGAGGCCGCCCCCGCTTTTGCCGCTCTCGGTTCTGCGTGTCCCGCTGCTCCTCTGCCCTCCCGGCCGATGCGTAGCAGCCCGGCCCTTGGCCGTCGCCCGGTCGTCCGGCTGCCGTCACCGGGGCTCCGACAGCCGGTACGAACTGCCGGAGGCCGAGCCCGACCAGGCAGAGAGTGCTCCTGCGCCGGCCGAGCCTGACGCGCTCATGACTATCCAGGAAACGCGAAAAAGCCCCAATCCCTGGGCTGTGCCCAGGAATTGAGGCTTCTTCTCAAAATTAGTTCGGCGGCGTCCTACTCTCCCACAGGGTCCCCCCTGCAGTACCATCGGCGCTGTAAGGCTTAGCTTCCGGGTTCGGAATGTAAC
>NZ_JBVHMN010000006.1:226502-407588 GCF_055558435.1 Streptomyces sp. NPDC025784 | reverse complement strand
GTCCCGGTCGACCTTCACGATGACGCCGTCGACGATGTCGCCGTCGTTGAAGTACTTGATCGTCTCGTCGATCGCGGCGAGGAAGGCTTCCTCGTCACCGATGTCGTTGACCGCAACGGGAGGCGCGGTCGCCTGCGCCGGCCGCACGATCGCCGCCGTGGCAGGCCGCGCCGCCTCCGGACGGCTGTGCGCGGCAGCCTGCCAGGATACGGAGGCGTGTACGGACATGGCGCCGGCCGCACCGTGCCGGCGGTGCGGCCGGTATGACGACGGGACGCCGTGCCAGCTGTCACCGCCTCGGTCGAGGAGGTTCCTGCACACCGTGTAGGAGGCCGTGACCAGGCGTGCGACGGGATGATCGGCGCCGACCAGGTCGGTGACGGCACGGCATTGCCATCCCAGGTCCTGGAAGATCTGTGCCGACCGGGTGTGCTCGGTGGTCGTGCGCACGCATTCGAGGCGTGCCACCGCGAGGTTCCCGGTCGCGGCGAGGGATTGCGGGTGGCAGGCGCCGAGACGGCGGGACAGGCGCGTGCTGATGAAGGCCAGCTGTGTGGTCGCCCGGTCCAGGCGTGCCGTCGACCGGGCGGCCCGCGCGCACTCGACCTGCACGGCGGCCAGTTTGCCCTGCACCACCAGGGCACGGGGATGGTCGGCACCGAGCATCGCGGACAGTCGCTGGCTCGCCGCTTCCAGGACTCCCGCCGCATGTTCCAGCCGGTCGCTGGACTGTGCGTCACGGGCCGACTCGAAGTAGGCGAGGGCGAGTCGGGCCACGATCAGATAGCCCTGCGGGTCGCGGCCGTCGAGGGCCGCGAGGGCGGCCAGGGACGCGTCGCGCAGCTCGGTCATGGGTGCGTCGTCGACGTCCTGGGGCTTCTCACGGCGGGCGAGGCTGACCCGTACTCCCGCCAGGAGTTGGCGGATCTCGGCCGGTGGCGTGCCGGACGCGGAGCCGAGGTGGTCCTCGGCCTGGGTCAGCCAGTGAGTCGCCTGAGCCGGCTGCGTACGGGCGCTTATGGCGGCGAGGTTGGCCAGAGCCCGGATCCGGGACCAGCCCGACCGGCCGGCGCCGCCGGGTCGCGGAGCCGGTGGCCTTGCGAGCCGAGCGCCGTCCTCCCGTGCCGCAGAAGGGCTTTCGGCGCCGGCCGCGCTGCCCGGCTCGATCCCGCGACGGGGTAGGACCGCGTCCGTCTGATCGCCTGCCAGCAGGTGCTGCGCCTCGTCCGGGCGGCCGAGACAGGTGAGCAGCACCGCGCACCGGTTGGGGTCTCCGCCCGGTGGACGTCCCTGGGGCGGGTGGGTCACGAGCTGCTTCACCAGGGCGTACGAGGCGTCGTTCACCCCCATCTGGTAGAGCAGCCAGGCCAGCCGCATCACGGATGCCAGGTCGTCGTCACCGTAGGCGGGGAACTTCCCCTCGGCCCACCGGGCCGTGAACGTCCTCAGCGCGTCGGGCACTGTGACTCGGCGGGCATCACGCAGTGCCGCCTCAGCACACGCGACAGCCTCTTCATACGAGTCGATCATGCCTCCTCACCCCCCTTGTCGCCGCCGAGTGACCCGTGTGCGCCCAACGCCTCCGTGAGGTCGTCGAGCAACCGTAGACGGAACGCGTCCAGGTCGAGTGGGTCGACCAGCCCGCTGTCGCCCAGGTGGTCGAGAAATTTGAGTGAGTCCTCCGTCCGGGCACAAAGCTGGGCCACCACCGGGTCCCTGATGTCCTGAGGAGACCACGTGGTGACCTCTGCCTTGGGGGATATGTCCAAAGTGGCAGTACTGGAACCCCCATCGGTGCAAACTGGAGGGGATTGAGGGTGTGTTCCGGCGCGCGTCTGCGCGCCGTGCGCCTGCTCGGCGCCGGGGACCACGACCGCTTCCTCGGACGGGGCAGCCATGGTCGGGTGGGCCGGCGGGAGACCGGTGCCGGTCAGCCATTGCGCCAGACTCAGGGCGGACAGCCCGGGAAACGCTTCCATCGCGCTGTCGATCGCCGTGGCGATCATTCCGTCCGGCGCGCTGGGCGCGGCCGAACGCGGGGAACTGGACCCCATGAGCACGCCGACCAGCGTCTGCTCGGTGTCCTCGGTCGCTCTCTCGACGGGCCCGCCGCCGAACGCGCTGTAGTCCTTGGCCGGTCCGTCCAGCACCAGTTGCAGAGTCGTACGGCACGGGGCGTCCTGCGCGTGGTCGTGCACGACGCCGTCCACCGTGCCGTGCAAGGGGCGCCGCACGCGCGGGGGAGTGTAGGGAGCCAGCCAGTCGTCACCCTTGACGACGTGATCCATACGCGGGGTGGGCAGAACCTGGCTCGGCGGGGCCACCACCAGGATCAGGGCGAGGCCGGCCTCCGGCTGGAGGTCGACGACGCGCCCCTCCAGCTCCACCGGTTCTTCGCCGGCCAGCTCCAGGACCAGCGTGGAGCCGCCGTCGAGCGGCTGCACGCACTCGAGGAGTGTCATGACGAAGAAGCGGGTGATGAAGAAGCCACCGCCCAGCACGGCATCGTGCTGACACAGATCGACCCAGTACTCGTCTTCGTTCATGAGTCCCTCAGGTCCGTTCGCGTCCGGTCGGCCGTGGGCCGGAAACCTCAACTGTTCGTGCACCCGCTTTCCGTAGGCGCCTTGGATGTATGCCACCCACAACGCTGCCTCGTGCCCCACTGGTTCCGCTCCGACCCGCGCAGAAGGAGTGAAGGCGCATGGTGGCGAGGCAGGCGCACAACGGGGCGTGAGCGTCCCTCACGCACGCCTCCTGCCGTTCACACACGCCCCAGGGCGTGGCTGGCGCCCGAGATCACGGCGGTCGCCAGCAGCCAGCCGGACACGATCAGGAAGACGGCCACGGCTTTGTCCCAGCCCGCGGGGTCGAAGGCCGAGCGGTAGCCCAACGAGACGACGGGCACCAGGAGGTCCACGCAGTACAGCACCGGATCGAAGGCCCGCTGGCCCGATCCGCCCACCGGGGCGGGCGCGCGCACCGAGAACCAGGACGAGCCCGCCGCCACCAGGGCCAGCAGCCACAGCAACGCCCGCCGCGGGGCGTAGCCGTAGCCGAACAGGACGTCCTGCACGGTGCCCCAGATCCGGCCGGTGAGGCGGTCCCCGCGCCGCAGGTGCCGCTCCCGCGCATGCCGCACGGTCCGCGCCGCGCGCTCGTCCCCGGAGGACTGGTAGGAGAGCGCCAGCTGTTCGAAGACACCGACCCCCGCCTCCTGGTCGAGGGCGAGCCAGCCGAGCCGGCCCTTCACGTCCAAGGGCGAGGTCGACCCGAGGCGCTTGTAGACGAGCCCCTCGATGTCGAGGTTGCCCGCGCGGGGCCAGGCGGACGGATCGTCGACGAGAGCGCCCACGTGGGCGTCGCGCAGGACGATCCGTCCCTCGGGGGCGCTGCGCAGATCGAGACGCAGCCGCGGAGTCGTCAGCCGGCCCAGGACGAGCCCCGCGTGCGGACCGGCGAGGGTGGCGTCGTGGAAGGTGACCACCGACTCGACGGTCGCTCCGCGCAGCAGGACCTGACCGCTCGTGTGGAAACCCCAGTCCGCGTAGAACCCCCGGCCGCAGGACAGACCGGTGGCGTCCAGGCCACCGACCCGCGCGCCGTTCAGGCCGAGCGCGTGACCGACCCTCGCGTCGCGCAGATACAGCGCTCCGGTGGCGGTCAGCGACTGCCCCTGCACCGCGCCCTCGACCCGCAGCCGAGGAGCGAAGCAGGACCAGGGGCCGGTGGAGAACAGTGCCAGCTCCTCGGCCACCAGATTGCCGGCGATCCTCGCGTCCGCGAGCCGCAACGGCGCCTGGGCGGACGCCTCCGCGACCCGGCGCGGCGCCCGCACGCGGTCGCGGACGGGGCGCGCCTCGGCGCCCAGTGGGACGGGCCTGCCGGGCTCCGCGCCGATATGGCAGCCGGCCAGCCGTACATCGCCCTCGACCGCGAGGCCGTCGGCCACCAGTGCCGGAAGACGCGAAGCACCAAGATCCAGTGACCCCGCCGACAGACCGCGCAGATCAAGCGAGTCGGTGAAGCGGCACTCCACGAACTCCAGTCCGAAAGCGAGCTGCCGGTGCGTCAGATCCACCGGTCCGACGACGCTTGCGCCTCGCAACCGGAACGGACCGGATGCCGGGTCGTGGCCGACCACCGCGGCCTCCAGTCTGCTTGCCCTGATGGGCCTTCCGCCCGCCGCCGCACGCTGCAGCCGGGCCATGTCGTCACGCCGCGCCATTGCCAGTTCCCCCGATATGTTCCGCAGGCATATCACCACAACCCGCGCCGCGGCGGGACCGGTTCGGACAGACTGGGCCGATGAGCGGATGCACCTGCTTCGGTGAGGACGCGGCGGCCGCGCTGGAGCGGTGGCAGCGCGGCGGGCCCACGCTGGACTTCGTGGAAGCGCTGCCGGACGGCGGCAGCGGAGCACGGCTGGCCGTCTTCCACCACGACGGGGACGCGGACCACCCGGAACACAAGCTGCTGATCAAACTCTGCGCTCCGGACGAAGGCGCCGTCACCGAACCGCGCGACCTCGACATCGCATGGAAGTCGGGCCCGACGTTCGACAAGGGGGCGCGTACGTTCGACTTCCCGGAACGCCGGCTCGTCCGGCAGGTCTACCCGCCACTGGCGGTGGCGGACACCTGGCTGATGTTCCTCGGCATCGCCCTCGACGACCGCGGTGATCACGAGCTGACCCCGCTCAGCCGGCTCACCTCCTCCACGGAGCGTGCCGGCGTCGCCGCCGCCGTCATCCGATCGGTGCTCGGCGAATGGAACCCGGATCCCGGTGCCGATCACTCCATGACGGCCCTGGAATTCCTGCGCCGGGCACTCGGCCACCGGGCGGCTCCCGACAGCCGACTGGCGCGCACGGCGACCGGCCTCCTGGGCGCCGACGCGCAGCGCCCGCGCGTCACTCTGCCGGGCCGTTCCGAGTCCCTGCCGAACCCCCTGTGGTTCGCGGGCTCTCCGCTGGCCGGGCTGAAGCCGCCCACCGTCGCCCTGGGGCGCGCCCACTACGACCTGCACCCCGGCAACATCATGGTGGAGACGATCCCCGCGCTCGTCCCCGACGCCCACCGCTTCGTCGACCTGTCACGCTTCCAGCAACAGGGCCTGCTGGCACGGGATCCGGCCCACCTGACCCTGTGCCTGGTCTGCGACTACCTCCCCGAACTGGGCGATCGGGCCCTCGACGACCTGGTCGAACTCCTCGTCGCGGACGTGCCACCCGACCCGAACGAGGACCTGCTGCCCGGCGGCCTGCACACGATGGTCCGGCAGACCCGCTCGGCGCCGGACGAGTGGCGCCACCGCAGGCGCTACTCCCTGACCGACTGGCGCCCCCAGTACCTGCTGGCTCTTCAGGCATGCGCCCTGATGTTCGTCACGCGTCGCACCACCGAGCGCGAACGACGCTGGTTCCTGGAACTGGCCGCCCACGCCTGCGCCGCCTTCGAAGACGTGGCCAAGCCGGTCCCGTCGGCGCCGCAGCCGCCTCCTGCGCCCCCGACCGAGGACACCACGCCATCGCGCCCCGCGACGGAAGCTCCGCGGCCGACCGCTGTCCGGACCGAACTCGAGCGCCTGCGACCACAGTTGGCCCATGCCCTGGGCCGCCTCTCCGACGTACGCTTCGACCGCGTCCTCGACGAGAATCTGCGGACGGTCATCCATCGGTGCGAGCAACTGGAACGACTCGCCGCCCTGAGCTCCGCCGCACCCGCCGACGACCCGGACGACCCACCATGGCGTCCCGTGCTGGCAACGGCCCGCGCTCTGCGGGAGCTTCGAAACGGTGGCGACGTCCGCCAGGACGACGTCGAGCGCGCCAGGGAGCGGTTTCTCGTGGCTCTGAGCGCCCTGCTGGACGACGGGGCCGAACATCGGAACGCCTCGACCGAGCCTTCGATAGGGTCCCGATCATGAGCGTTGAGGTGCAGGTCGTCCATGAGGCGACCGACGAGGTGGTCGGGGCGGTCGCTCGCCTGTTGCCCCAGCTTTCGAGCACGGCGAAAAAACCCGACCGTGAGTCGGTGACAGGGCTGCTCCGCAGTGATGCCAACACGCTGCTGACGGCCCGGATCCAGGGCCAGGTGGTCGGCATGCTCACCCTGATCACGTTTCCGTTGCCGTCGGGCCTGCGGTGCCGGATCGAGGACGTCGTGGTCGACGAGACGGCCCGAGGCCACGGCGTCGGGGCGGCCTTGACGGCCGAGGCACTGCGCCTGGCCGAGGCGGCCGGGGCGCGGACGGTCGACCTGACCTCGCGTCCGTCGCGCGGGGCGGCGAACCGACTGTACGAGCGTCTGGGATTCCAGGGGCGCGACTCCAAGGTCTATCGCTTCGTCGTTCAGTCGTAGGCGGCGCCGCGGACACGGTGCGAGGCGGGTTGTCGCAGGGCTCGTCATGCCGCTCCGGGGATGATCGGCATGCCGTCAACGACTGCTCGTACGCGAGGTGTTGGCACGGCCCGACCGGGATGCCTGCCTGGCCCTGGTGCGCGCCGCCGCGCCGCAGCCGGGCCCGGAGGACCGGCTGCGCCGGGCCGCCGAGCGGGCGGCGGCCGAGGCGTACGGCGATCCGACGCTGCTCGGTTCGGTCCTGTCGACCCTGCGGGAGAACGCGCGACGCGCCGGCCGGCTGCGCGAAGCCGTCGGCACCGGCGAGCGCGCGCTCGACCTCGCCGAGCAGTCCGGAGATCCCACGGCCGCCGCGTTCGAGCGGGCGAACCTCGCCGAACTGCACCTGCTGCTGGAGGAGCCCGAGAAGGCCCGCACCCTCGCCGAGGCGGCGGTGGCCGGTGCCGATCCCGACGGTGCCTGGTGCCTGCCGTACGCGCTGGCGACGCCGGCCCGGGTGCGGATGCGGGCGGGTGCGACGGCGGACGCCGAAGCGCTCCTGGACCGTGCCGAGGCGTCCGCCGGTGAACGCGGCGACCGGCAGGTCGGTCACGAGGTGCGTACGGCACGCGCCGAACTCGCCCTGTGCACGCACCGCCCGCACTTGGCGCTGCGGACCCTCGACCGCTTCGCGGACGACGCGCCGGTCCTGGTGGCCCGGGGCGAACTCTTCTCAGGACGGGCGGAGTCCGCGCGACGGATCGCACTCGCGGAGGTCCGGCGAGCGGGCCGGACGGGCGAGCGGCCGGCCGAGGCGGAGGCACGGGTCGCCCTCGCCGTCTCCCGGGCCGGGCTCCAGCGGACGGAGGAGGCCGACGAGGCGCTCACGCGGGCCGAGGCGCTGGCCTCGACGCTGCCCTATCCGGCCGGGAGCCGACGCGCGACCGCGGCGCGCGGTCTGATGGACGGCGGCGGTGCGGCGGACGGCGAAGGACCGAGCCACTTTCTGTGGTTCGGGCTCGTCGCAGCATGACGAGCCCGATTCGGGGTGTGCCTCCGCACGGTGCGGGTGCCCGCCGGACACCCGCACCGTGCGGAGGGCGGGGCGCGGCCGACGGCGCCCCGCCGGATCCCGTCAGACGGGGAGCCGCTCCAGCAGTCCGGAGAAGTCCGTGCCGGGCGGCAGCGTTCCGAAGGCGAGGCCCTGGTCCCCGGAGAGACGCGAGGCGCAGAACGCGTCGGCGACCGCGGCCGGCGCGTGCCGGACCAGCAGCGAGCCCTGGAGCACCAGGGCCGCCCGCTCGATGACACGGCGGGCGCGCAGCGGAGCGTCCTCGGTCAGGACGAGTTCGCTCCGCAACTCCCGCCAGGCGGTGTCGAGTCGGTGATCGGCACCGGCCGCCGCCTCGATCTCGGCACGGAAGGCCTCCAGCGACTCGGGCTCCCGGGCCAGGGCACGCAGCATGTCGAGGGCGTTGACGTTGCCGGAGCCTTCCCAGATGCCGTTGAGCGGGGCGTCGCGGTACAGCCGCGGCAGGCCTGAGGCCTCGTCATATCCGTTGCCGCCGAGGCATTCCAGTGCCTCGGCGACGGCGGCGGGCTGACGCTTGCACACCCAGTACTTGCCGACCGCCGTGGCAAGGCGCAGGAAGGCACGCTCCTGGGCGTCGCCGCGCCGGGCCCGGTCGGTGGCCCCGGCCAGCCGCAGCGCGAGCGTGGTCGCGGCCTCCGACTCCAGGCCCAGGTCGGCCAGGACGTTGCGCATCAGGGGCTGGTCCACGAGCCTGGCGCCGAACACCGTGCGGTGGCGTGCGTGGTGGGCGGCCTGGGCGAGCGCGGCGCGGGTCCCGGAGGCGGAGCCGAGCACACAGTCGAGCCGGGTCATGGTGACCATGTCGATGATGGTGCGCACACCCTTGCCCTCGTCCCCGACGAGCCACGCCACGGTGTCGTCGAACTCGGGCTCGCTGCTCGCGTTGGAGCGGTTGCCGAGCTTGTCCTTGAGCCGCTGGATGCGGAAGGTGTTGCGGCTGCCGTCGGGCAGGACACGCGGGACGAGGAAGCAGGACAGGCCGCCCGGTGCCTGCGCGAGGACGAGGAACAGGTCATTCATCGGCGCGCTGGTGAACCACTTGTGCCCGCGCAACCGCCAGGTCCCGTCGGGCTGTTCGGCGGCCGCGGTCGTGTTGGCGCGCACATCGGTGCCGCCCTGCTTCTCCGTCATGCCCATCCCGGCGAGCAGGCCGCGCTTGTCGGCCGGGGTGCGCAGACCGGGATCGTAGACACGGCTGGTGAGCAGCGGCTCGTACGCCTTGGCGAGATCGGGGGTGTGGCGCAGCGCCGGGACCACCGCGTAGGTCATGGACACGGGGCAGCCGTGTCCGGCCTCGGCGCTGCTCCACACCATGAACCCGGCGGCGCGCGCCACGTGTGCGCCCTCGCGCTCGTCGGCCCAGGCGCTGCCGCCGAGCCCCTCGCCGATCGCCACGTCCATCAGCGCGTGGTACGAGGGGTGGAAGTCGACCTCGTCGACGCGGTGGCCGTAACGGTCGTGGGTGCGCAGCACCGGCTCGTACCGGTTGGCCTCGTCCGCCCAGCGCTGCACCTCCTCGCTGCCCGTGCGACGGCCGAGCCGGTGCAGGTCGTCCAGGTACCAGGCGGCACCCTCGCGGCGCACGCCCTCGATCAGCACCGGGTCGTCGGCGACGTCGTGCCCGGCCAACGGCGGCGGCTGGTTGGTCACTTCGTGCGTCACGGCGGCGGGGTGGCTGCGCGGTGCGGGCGTGGACATCGGGCCTCCTGGGAGCGGGGTCGGGTCAGACGGACGGGGCGCCCGCGCAGCGCAGGGCCATGGACCTGAGCTCTGCGAGGAGCTCGTCGGTGGCGTCCTCGTCGGGTGCGCCGAGCGGGTCGACGAGGACCTCGCCGATCGCGCCCGTGAGCGCGGCGGCGGTGATCTCGCCGTTCTGGGCGGGCAGCAGTCCCGCCGTCATGCCTTCGCGGACCACTTCCGCGAACAGGGCGCGGTAGCGGCGGCGGAAGTCGAGGCGCTCGACGCCGACGGCGGGTTCGGCCGGCGCGGCGAGCAGGGCGTAGGCGAGTCCGCGGTTCTCCAGCGCGCGACGGGCGAAGACCTCCACGCCGCGGGCGAGCCGTTCCACGGCGGTGCCGGGTCCTTCGAGGACCTGCGCCAGCACCTCCACCTCGCGTCCGGCCGCACGCCGGAACACCTCGACGGCGAGGGCCGACTTGGACGCGAAGTGCTGGTAGACCGAGCCCGCCGCGATCCCGGCCGAGTCGGCGACAGCGGTCACCGAGGCCTGCGACCAGCCCACCTCGGCGACGACCGCGGTGGCGCAGGCCACGAGGTGGTCCCGGGCCGCTTCGAGCCGTCGGACTTCGGCGGGTGTCTTGCGATAGGCCATGCAAGAAGTGAACCATCATTCAGAGTTTCCCGCTACGACCGGTCGCCCGGTCAGGCTCGTCAGGAGAACGTGATGCACCTCGGTGCCCTGCTGGACAGCGCTGTTCGCTCGGCCGGAAACAAGGAAGCCGTCGTCTACGGCGGGCAGCGATGGGCCTACGAGGAGTTCGCCGAAGCCGCCCGCCGTGCCGCGACCGTGCTGCGGCAGGCCGGGCTGCGGCCCGGCGACCGACTGGCCGTGATGACGGCGCAGATCCTGTACACCTCGGGCACGTCCGGCACTCCCAAGGGGTGCGTGCACACCCGTCGCGGGGTCGCGCTGACGGCGACGTACACCGCGGCCGCGATCCCCCTCCACCGGGATGAGCGCTTCTTGATCTGCATGTCGATCTGGCACGCGCGGCACGCTGGAGACCATCCAGCGGGAACGCGTCACCGCGATGTTCGGGGCGCCCATCGCGCTCGTCGCCCCGGTGCAGACCGTCGAGGACTTCTCCGACCACGACCTCACGTCCGTCCGCTCCTGGATCTACGGAGCCGGACCGCTCGACGAGGAACACCGCACGTCGTCTGATGAAGGCGTACGGATCGGACGACTTCCACCAGGTGTACGGGATGAGCGAGATGGGCCCTGTGGGGTCGTCGTTGTCTCCGGCGGAACAGGTGGAGAGGGCCGGCGCGATCGGGCGCGGCGGCATGCCGGGCGTGGATCCGAGGGTCGTCCGACCGGACGGCGTCGACGCCGGCCCGGGGCAGACCGGTGAGATCTGGCTGCGCTCCGACACCCGTATGGTCGGATACCTCGACGACGCACCGGCCACTGCCGAGGCGTTCGCGGGGGACCGGTACCGGAGCGGCGATCTCGGCCGGGTCGACGAGGACGGCTTCGTCACCGTCGTCGACCGGATGAAGGACGTGATCGTCACCGGTGGTGAGAACGTCGCCTCCCAGGAGGTCGAGGGGGCGCTGCGAGCTCACCCGGACGTCCTCGACGTCGCCGTCGTCGGGCGCCCGCACTGGGGCGAGACCGTGGTGGTCGTCGTGGTGGCTCGGGGGAGTGCGATGCTGGGCCTGGCGGGGATGCGCGCGTGGCTGGATCCGCGGATCGCCCGCTACAGGATCCCGCGCGAGCTCGTCCTGCGGCCGGAGCTGCCCCGTACGCCCTCCGGCAAGGTCACCAAGCATGTGCTCCGGGCCGAGATGAGCGCGTAGACGTACGTGCGGCGGGCGCCGTACCCCGCGGGCGGCACGGTGCGGGGCCCGCGTATGGTCACGACATGTCCGAGGAGCAGGTGGAGCAGGCGCGCAGAGGGCCGGGACGACCCCGGGAGGAACGCGTCACCCGAGCCGTGCTGGACGCCGTCGTCGAGCTGGTGGCGGAGAACGGCATGGGCGCGCTGACCATGGACGCCGTCGCGGCTCGTGCCGGGGTGAGCAAGCCCGCCATGTACCGGCGCTGGTCCACGAAACAGGACCTCGTCATCGCCGCCGCCGAGTCCAGGATCGGGCCCCTGACCGTGCCGGACATGGGTGACTTCCGGGCCGAGCTGCGGGCCGTGCTGACGGCTCGCACGAAGGCGTACCGGCAGCCCGGTGTCGGCCGCCTGCTCGCCGGTGTGATCGGCTCCGCCGCCGAGGCGGATGCGGAACCCGCCGCCTATCGTGCCTACACCGCACGGGTCATGAGCGAGACCCGGCATCTGCTGGAACGCGGTGTCGCGCGCGGAGACGTGCGCCCGGACGTCGACGTGCCGGCCGCGGCGACGCTCGTGGCGGCCTCGCTGGTCTTCCGGCTGGTCGGCGAACAGCGCCTGCCGGACGAGGCGCTCGTCGAGTCCGTAGTGGATCTGATCGGACGGGCGGTCGCCGCCCGGGCGTGACCACGGGGCGGCGCCCCTTGTGACCACGGGGCGGCGCCCCTTGTGACGACGGGCCGACGCCCCTCGTCGAACTCCTTGAGCGCGCGGCGCGTTGTGACGCCGACGCGCCCTCCGGCATGCCCGGAAGAGCATCCGGAGCCGGCGGACCTGCTGGAAAACAACCTGTCCCGACCCCTTGCCCCGCCGCATCGCAATATCGATACTGCCGGTTACGTAATCAGCGGACCGCTGTCGGGAGGAACCCCATGCACGACGTCGCGACCCATCCTGTGAGCAACCCCAAGCCCGTCCTGGACAAGCCCCTCATGCACTACGGGAGCCGTGTCCTCGAACGGCTCGCGCCCGGCGCGGAGCCGTGCGCCTACCGGCTGATCGAGATCAGCCCGATGACCCCGCACTTCGGCGCCGTCCTCGGCGGAGTCGACCTGACCCGGCCGATCACCGAAGAACTCGCCGAGGAACTGCGGCGGGCGCTGCTGGAGTGGAAGGTGATCTTCTTCCGGAACCAGACCGGCTTCACCGCCGACCACCAGCTCGCGCTGTCCGGCATCTGGGGCCCGCCGGAACCGAACCCGTTCTTCCCGAAGGCCGGAACCGCGGGCGTCTCCCGGCTCGCCAAGGACGCCAAGGCGGCCGGCAACAAGAACATCTGGCACAGCGACCACTCCTTCATGGCCGCTCCCGCGCTCGGCTCCGTCCTGCGCGCGGTGGAGGTGCCCGCAGCGGGCGGCGACACCATGTGGGCGGACATGGGTGCGGCCTACGACAACCTTCCGGACGAGACGAAGGCGCGGATCGAGAACCTCACCGCGGTCCACGACTGGGAACCCAGCTGGGGCGCCCTCATGAACGACGAGCAGAAGACCGCCTTCCGCCGGCACTGGCCGCAGGTCGAACACCCGGTCGCGGTCCGCCACCCGCGCAGCGGCCGCAGGACCCTGTACGTCAACGAACCTTTCACCACCCGCATCAAGGGGCTGTCCGACGCGGAGAGCCGCGAACTGCTCGACATCCTGGTCCTCCAGGCACGCATCCCCGAGTACCAGGTCCGCTTCCACTGGGAGCCCGACTCGATCGCCGTCTGGGACAACATCGCCACCCAGCACTACGCGATCAACGACTACTTCCCGCAGCGCCGCGTGATGGAGCGCATCGCCATCGCCGGGGTCCGGCTGTCCTGAACCGGCTTCGGCCCGCACAGCCCGCCGTCCCAGGCGGTGCGGGCCCGGCTCGTCGTCCTCCACGGCCTACCGCGTACGGCCGTCAGCCCTCTTCCTCAGGAGCACCCATGACCGCCGTACCCGCCGCGACCCGGCACTCCGCTGGGCCCACCGGAGCCACCGGCAGCCCCAGTGCCCGCGCCTGGACGGTCACCGCGCTGCTCGTGGTCTTCATGATGGTCAACTTCGCGGACAAGTCGGTCCTCGGTCTGGCCGCCGACGAGATCCGCGGGGACCTCCACCTGAGTGCCACGCAGTTCGGCCTCGCCAACAGCGCGTTCTTCCTGCTGTTCTCCGTCGCCGCGGTCGTCGTCGGACTGGCCGCCGACCGGGTGTCGCCCAAAGCACTGCTCCTGGTGATGGCCTTCCTGTGGTCGGTCGCCCAGGTCCCCGCGGCGATCGGCGGCGGGCTCACCGTGCTGGTCGTGTCACGTGTCTTCCTCGGGGCGGCGGAAGGCCCGGCCTTCCCCGTCGCCCAGCAGGCCACGCTGGCGTGGTTCCCCGACCACCGGCGCAATCTGCCCGGCGCGCTGATCACTCTCGGCGTCACTCTCGGCGTGATCGTCTCCGCCCCCGGTCTGTCGTGGGTGATCCAGCACCACGGCTGGCGGGCGGCTCTGTGGGTCCTCGCGGCCGCCGGCCTGGTGTGGGTCGCGGCCTGGGCCAGGTTCGGCGCGGACGGCCGCCACGGCACAGCGCCCCAGGACACCGCCGTGCGTCCGTCTGCGCGGACCGCACCTCCGTACCGGAAGATCTTCGCCAGCCGCACCTGGATCGGCGCGACCCTGGCCTACTTCACCAGCTACTGGGCCGTCGCGTTGATGCTCGTGTGGCTGCCGTCCTACCTCCGCAACGCCCTCGGCTACTCGGCTCACGACGCCGGCATCGTCGTCGTGGTCCCCTGGACGATCGGTGCCGTCGTACTGCTCGCCCAGGCCGGGATCACCGGGCGTCTGATGCGGCGGGGCGTCAGCACCCGTCGGGCCCGTGGCTGGGTCGGCGGGTGGCTGCTCGCCCTCGGCGCCGCCTGCTGTCTTGCCCTGCCGCTCGTCGACGGCCCTGCCCCGAAGACCGTCCTGGTCGCTCTCGGCTTCGGGCTCGGCGGATCGTACGCGACCGTCGCCGCGACCACCGTCGCCGAACTCGCGCCGCCCGCCAGGAGCGGCGGTGCCCTGGGCACGATGAACGCGGTGGTGACGGCGGCCGGTCTCGCCGCCCCCGTCGCCGTCGGCGCCCTGGTCGACGCGCAGGGCAGCGGTGGCTACGAGAGCGCCGTCCTGCTGTCCGGCCTGCTCCTCGCCGCCGGAGCCGCCGCGTCCTTCCTGCTCGTCGACCCGGCCCGGGACGTCGCCCGGCTCGGCAGCTGACCCGTCCCACCGGGCCGCATGCCGCAGCGGCCCGCGCACCCGTCACCGCACTGGAGTGGACCCTTGAACGCCGCACCCGCACTCGAACGCACCACCCTCGATCACGCCGTCGCCGATCTGCGCGACCACGCCGCCACCTGGTCCGCCACGGCGCTCCCGGAACGGATCGCCCTGTTGGAGCGGATGCTTCCCCGCATCGCCGCCGGAGCAGCCGAGGTCGTTGCCGAGGCCGCCCGCGCCAAGGGGTACGGACCCACATCGGTGTGGGCCACCGAAGACTGGGTGACGGCACCGTGGGCGCTGGCGCAGACCGTGAGCGCCTACCTGCACGTGCTGCGGCGCCTCGCCGCCGGACAGGACCCCGTCGCGGCGAAAGCCGTGCGTGAGCGCGACGGCCGCACCGTCGTCGACGTCTTCCCCGCCACCGTCTCCGACCGCCTGCTGCTCAACGGCTTCAGCGCCGAGGTGTGGACACTGCCCGGTACGACCCGCGAACAGGCGCTGGTCCGTGCCGCGGGGCAGTACCGCGGCGCCGCGTCCGGCCCGCGCGTCGCGCTGGTGCTCGGCGCCGGCAACGTACCTGCCATCACACCGCTCGACATCCTGCACAAGCTGTACGCCGAAGGGCAGGTCGTCCTCGCCAAGATGAACCCGGTGAACGCCTACCTCAGGCCTCACCTCGAGAAGGTGTTCACCGAGTTCGTGGACCGCGGCTGGGTCCGCTTCGTCGACGGCGGCGCCGGGGAGGGCGCCTATCTCACGGCGCACGTGGGCGTCGACACCATCCATGTCACCGGCAGCGAACGCACCCACGACGCCATCGTCTGGGGCACGGACGAGCGGGCCGAGCAGCGCCGCCGTGACGACACCCCGCTCAACGACAAGCCGTTCACGAGCGAGTTGGGCGGGGTGAGCCCCTGCATCGTGGCTCCCGGGCCGTGGAGCGCGGCGGACTTCCGCTACCAGGCCGAGCACATCGTCACCAGCAAGATGAACAACTCCGGCCACAACTGCGTCGCCAGCCAGATCCTTGTCGTGCCCCGCCACTGGGACGGCACCGAGCGGCTGCTCGCCGAGGTCCGCCGCGTGCTCGGCGAACTCCCGTCCCGCACCGACTACTACCCCGGCGCGGGCGAGCGCCTCGAAGCGGTGACCCGGGCCCACCCGGAGGCCGAGTCGCTGGGCGGTGACAACTGCCGCCTCCTCGTCCCGGACATCACCGACGAGGACGACCCGATGCTCACGGTCGAGGTGTTCGCCAGCGCCCTCGGAGTCGTGCGGCTGCCGGGCGACGACGCGTCCCGGTTCCTGCGCGCGGCCACGGAGTTCGCCAACGACAAGCTGCCCGGGACTCTCGGCGCCACGCTGCTGGTCCATCCTCGAACCCACCGCGCACACCGCACCGCCGTGGACACGGCCGTCACCGCACTCCGGTACGGCACGGTCGGTGTCAACTGCTGGTCGGCGTTCGGGTTCCTCCTGGGCTACACGCCCTGGGGCGCCCACCCGGGACACAGTCGCCAGGAGATCGGCAGCGGCATCGGATTCGTGCACAACGCCTTCATGCTGGAGGACGTCGAGAAGACCGTCCTGCGGGCGCCGTTCGCCCCCGCACCGCGCGGCCTGTTCACCGGATCGTTCTCGCTGTCACCCCGCCCCCCGTACTTCGTCACCAACCGCACGGGCCGCATCACGATGGCGCGTCTCACGGCCTACACCTCGGACCCGAAGGCGGTCAGGCTGCCGGGCATCTTCGTCTCCGCTCTGCGCGGCTGAGGTCAGGGCTTCGACCGCGTTGCGACGGTGCACCGCGCGACGCGTGGCGAGGCGGACGCGGAAACGCTGGGGCCCGGCCCGCACCGCCCGGTCGGCGGCGCGGGCCGGACCCACGGCTGGTGATGTCCGTCAGGCCCCGGTCGACACCGGTGCCGACGCGGACACGGCGGGCAGGTCCGGTTCCCGCGGCGGTCTCGGCGGCGACGCGCCGCAGGTGGTACGTCCGCAGCCACAGGGTGCACCAGATGCCGATGACGGAGACCGCCATGAGCGCGACCGCCGGGGGCCAGGAGGCGCCTCCGGCCGGGGACGACAGTCAGACCGCGGTGTCCGGTGCGAAGCCGGCGAAGACCAGGTTGCAGTACGACGCCCACGAGGCCGGCGGCGACGACCTCGTGCGCGCCGATCCGGTCGCCCAGAAGCGGCAGGAACGGGGTGACCACGAATTCCAGGAACGCGGCCAGGGTGAGGCCGTTGAGGAGCATGGACTCGGACAGGCGCAGGTCGTCGGTGCCGTAGGACAGCAGGTAGCTGGTCACGACGTAGTAGCCGCCGGTCGCGGTGGCGAGCGCGAACACGCCCGTGAGAACCGTCTTCCAGCTCTTGTGCAGCACCTCGGCGACGGGCAGCCTGCGGTCGCCCTGCTCCGCCCGGTCGGCGTGGATGTCTTCCATCACCGGGGAGTCCTCCAGCTCGGTGCGCACCACCAGGCCGATGACGACGAGGACCGAGGAGGCGAGGAAGACCTCCTGGGCGCGCAGCAGATGGTCCGCCATGATCTCGTCCGGCTCGGAGAGGTGGAAGTTCGGTCCGTGGTTGCCGATCTTCACTCCGGCCGGGCCGGTGAGCAGATCGCGGGCCGCGTCGCACAGCTGCCCGTTGGGGTCGCCGCCCGGGAAGCGGCCGGTGTCGATCGGTCCTCTCGCGTGGCCCCGCTCGCCCTTCGCGCCGCGTCCGCGGTCGCCCTTCGCGCCCGTCCACGGTGGCCCTTCGTGCGCCGCCCCGGTCGCCTTTCGTACTCCGCCCCGGCCGCCGCCTCAGGTGGTCCGCGGCCCGAGGTCGTAACGCTCCTTGACCAGCTCCAGATGCAGCCAGCTCTCCACCTCGCGCACCTCGGGCAGGGCGCGCATGTCCTCCAGCGTCGCGCGCACCGCGCCGAACGACTCCGCCGTGACGGTGCCGACCAGCTCCGCGCGGCCCAGGCAGGTCGACAGGAACGTGACCCTCTCGAACTTCGCCACCTGCTCGGCCACGGGTGCGGCCTGTCCGGCCACCCGCAGGCTGAACCCGCAGAGGTAGCCCATGCCCAGCACGTCGGGCCGGACCAGCGCGACCACCTTGGCCACGCCGCCGTCCAGCAGTCGCAGGGTCCGCGAACGGGTCGCGCCGGCCGACAGTCCGACGCGACCCGCCAGTTCCGCGAAGGGCAGCCGCCCGTCCTCCTCCAGTTCGGCGAGGATGCGGTCGTCCAGCGCGTCCTGCAGGGCGACCGTGGGCTCCTCGGGCAGCAGATACGGATCCTTCACATGCCGGGTCGCCACCAGTGGATCCACGCTGCGGACCCCGGGCAGGGCGCGGATGCGCTCGACGGTCCGCTCCAGTTCGGCGAAGCCGGACGTGCGCAGTTCCGTCATGATCGACCGTCGTCCGCTGGTCAGCGTCACGAACGGGGCCTCGGGGAGCGTGGCGATCTCCCGCGCGACCGGGGCGGCGGGACCGTCGGTGTCGATGGCCAGATGGGCCGAGGCGGTCAGTCGCCGCACGGCCGGATGCACGATGGCCACGACACGCACGACCCCCGACTCCTGGAGCCGCTGCACCCGCATGCGGGTCGCCGGACGGGACAGGCCGACCCGCTGGGCCAGCGTCTCGTACGTCAGACGGCCGTCCGTCTGCAGCTCCCGCACGATCGACAGGTCGGTCTCGTCGAGATCCACGTGAAGGTCCCCTCCGTTGGCTGGTTCTCCGCCCGGCCCCGGGGTCGGGCGGCCGTTCGCTCATTGTCGGTCAGCCGGCGGGGTGCCCCGGCACCACGGGGGCGAGGTCGTCCGCTTGCCGCTGGAACAACCATCTCATCCGGGCTGGACAATGCATGCTGCCGAAACGTAGGTTCTGTGCCACATTGACGAGCGAATCATTGATGGAGGATGGTGTGACGCGACCCGTCGCCGTGATCACCGACACGGGGGAACTCGATCCCGAACCCGGAGTCGGACTCCTGGACGAGGCCGGATTCGAGGTGCGCGTCGTCGGCAGCCCCGACGCGGACGCGATCGCCGCCGTCGCTCACGACGCCGACGCCGTCATCGTCGGCTACGCCCGGATCGACGGCGCGCTGCTGGACCGGATGCCCAAGGTGCGGATGCTCGCCACCATGTCCGCCGGCCACGACATGATCGACACCGTCGAGGCCTCCCGCCGGGGTGTATGGGTGGCCAACCTGCCGCACTCGGCAACCGAGGACGTCGCCGTCCACGCCCTGGCCCAGGCCCTCTCGCTGACCCGGCGCCTTCCGCAGGCCGACGTGGTCGTCCGGGCGGGCGGCTGGAGCACCGACTTCGGCGAAGTGCCGCGCCGGGCCGGCGAGATGACCCTCGGGCTCCTCGGCATGGGCCGCATCGCCCGTACCCTGGCCCGCCTCGCCGCCCCGGTCTTCGGCCGGGTCGCCGCACACGACCCGCACGCCGCGGACTGGCCCGACGGAGTCGAGCGGCTCCACCTGGACATCCTCGTCGAGAACGCCGGCGTGCTGTCGCTGCACGTCCCCTCCACCCCGCGGACCCGCGGCATGGTGAACGCCGAACTGCTCGCACGGATGCCCCAGGGCAGCGTGCTCGTCCACGTGGCCCGCGGCGACCTCGTCGACCCCGAAGCCCTCCTCGCGGCGCTCGACACGGGGCACCTCGCGGGTGCGGCCCTCGACGTCTTCCCCGTCGAACCCCCCGCCGCCACCGACCGCCTGCGCACCCACCCGCGACTGCTGCTCTCGCCACACAGCGCCTTCCTCACCGACGCCTCGCTGCGCGCCTACGCGACAGAGCCCGCCCGCAACGTCATCGCCTGGTGGAGGACCGGACGGCCCCACACGCCCGTGACCGTCCCGGCAGGAGTCGCCGCACCCGCCTGCGACATCACCGCCCGCACGCCCCGTACGCAAGGAGCACCCGCGTGACCGACACCCTCACGACCGCCGCCGCAGTCGACGCCACCGCGGAGGAAGAGCGGCGGCTGCGACGCGAACTGGCCGCCGTCTACCGGCTCGTGGCCCACTTCCGCATGACCGACCTGATCTTCACCCACATCTCGCAGCGACTGCCGGGCCCCGACAACCACTTCCTCATCAACCCCTATGGACTCCTCTTCGAGGAGATCACCGCCTCCAACCTGGTGAAGATCGACCTGGACGGCAACCCCGTCGAACCCACACCGCACCGGGTCAACCCGGCCGGATTCGTGATCCACAGCGCGATCCACAAGGCCCGCCCCGACGCGCACTGCGTGCTGCACACGCACACCAAGGCCGGCTGCGCCGTGGCCGCCCAGCGCGACGGGCTGCTGCCGGTCAACCAGATGTCGATGGAATTCCACAACCGCGTCGGCTACCACGACTACGAAGGCGTCGCCCTCAACCTCGACGAGCAGCAGCGCCTCGTCACCGACCTCGGGCGCCACCCGGCGCTCATCCTGCGCAACCACGGACTGCTCACCGTCGGCGAGAGCGCCGCCCGGGCGTTCCTGCGCATGTACTACCTGGAGAAGGCCTGCGAGATCCAGGTCACCGCCCAGGCCGGCGGCGTCCCGCTGGTCCTGCCTCCCGCCCAGGTCTGCGAGTACACCGCCCAGCAGCTGGCCGGCGAGGCGGACGCCGACTTCCAGGACGACATCGCCTACGACCTGGCCTGGGCAGCATTGCTGCGACTCGTGGAGCGGATCGCTCCCGACTACAAGGACTGATCGAGGCCGGCGTGTGGTGATCCGGCCGGGCCGGGGCGACCGTGGTGCGTCGGCCCGGCCCGCCGTCGACTGTCGGGCGACTGACCTGGGCATTCGAAAGCGGTTCGACGGAGTTGCCGCGTTCTCTCTTGTCAGGGCCATGCCCTACTCCTACAGTCTCGTTCAAACCGGGAGGATGGGAGCGCTCCCACCTTTCGACTTGTGGGAGCGCTCCCGCGATCGTCCTCGTCTCCCGGCACCCCCCCACAGAGAGGACCACCATGAGATCGCTCCGGCATCAAGCGCGCACGGCTCGCGCCCTGTGTGCGGCGCTCCTCATGACCTTGGGCGCCTTCGCGGGGCTCGCGATCGGCGCGGGTTCCGCGCAGGCCGACACCTCGATCTGCGAGGCGTTCGGCACGACCACGATCCAGGGCCGCTACGTCGTCCAGAACAACCGGTGGGGCACCAGCGCCCCGCAGTGCATCGACGTCACCGGCACCGGCTTCCGGATCAGCAGGGCGGACGGATCGGTTCCCACCAACGGCGCTCCGAAGTCCTACCCGTCGGTCTACAACGGCTGCCACTACACGAACTGTTCGCCCGGAACCAACCTCCCCGCCCGGCTGGACGGCATCTCCAGCGCCCCGACCTCCATCTCGTACACCTATGGGGGCGGCACGACCTACGACGCCGCCTACGACATATGGCTCGACCCGACCCCGCGGAAGGACGGTGTGAACAAGACCGAGATCATGGTCTGGTTCAACCATGTGGGGCCGGTGCAGCCGGTGGGATCCCCGGTGGGCAGCGCGGCGGTCGCCGGACGCGACTGGCAGGTGTGGTCGGGCAACAACGGTTCCAACGACGTGCTGTCCTTCGTCGCACCCTCCGCGATCGGCAGCTGGAGCTTCGACGTGATGGACTTCGTCCGCCAGGCGGTGTCCCGCGGACTGGCCCAGCCCTCCTGGTACCTGACGAGCATTCAGGCCGGCTTCGAGCCGTGGGAGAACGGGACGGGACTCGCCGTCGACACCTTCTCCGCGAGCGTCGACACCGCCTCGGGACCGACCGGCCCGGGTGACCCGCAGCCGTCCGGCGCCTGCACTGTCACGTACGGCACCAATGTCTGGCCCGGCGGCTTCACGGCCGACGTCACCGTGACCAACACCGGCTCGACCGCCGTCCAGGGATGGAACCTCGCGTTCGCCCTGCCGTCGGGACAGCGGATCGCCAACGCCTGGGACGCCACGGTCTCTTCGGCCGCGGGAGCGGTCACGGCATCCGGCCTCGCGTACAACTCGCGCATCCCGGCGGGTGGCAGCCAGACCTTCGGGTTCCAGGGCACCTACGGCGGCTCGTTCGCCAAGCCCGCGCAGTTCAGCCTGAACGGCTCCGCCTGCACGGCCAACTAGCGAACCCGACGGGCTGATCACCCGTCCCGGTGTCCCGGTGCCGGGGTCCGTCCGACTTCCTCGCCCCGCTCGGGCGGACCCCTCCCGGCACCGGTGTCCCAAGGCCAGGGGAACGCTGCCGTCACCGGCGCGTCAGGCGCAGGGCGACGAAGTGCCAATGCGTCTCGACCGCCTCGGGGTCCGCCGCCGCGCGGTCCCGCAGACCTGTGGCGAACGCCGCCGCCAGCGCATCGACCTCGACGTCGCTGCGGCCGGGCGCCAGCGAGCTGAACAAGGAGGGCAGGAAGGCGGCTTGGAAGAACGCCGTCACCTCGTGCGCGAACTCCTGGGCGTCACCGCTCCGCTCGAACCGCTCCAGCAGATCGTCGGGGAGCGCGACGAGAGTGTGCTCCTCGACCCGGAAGGCGTCCGACACGGGCCCCGTGCGCAGGGGAGCGAGGAACTCCTCCTCGGTGCGGTTCCAAGTGGGGATGGTCATCCGCGCGTACTCGTCCGGCGTGATCTCCTTCTGCCGCACCAGGTCGCCGAGTACGGCGTCGGCGGCGTCCATCAGCCCCTCGGCGGCACTGGACCCGTCGTCCGCGGACGCGCCGCCGAGGACCACGAGCTGCCCGCCGGCGCGCAGCTCCCGCGCCCGCAGTTCGAGGAAGGTCTCCCAGTCGCGCCGGGACTGCGCCCGCAGCGCCTCGCGCACGTCGCCGGTCGCCCGGGAGCAGAAGATGTGGTCGGGGACGGGCCGGGGGAGACGGGACAGCCAGTGCACGGCGATCGCGCTCCAGACCACGTGCAGCTCCGCGGGCGGGAACAGCGGTTCGTAGAAGGAGCGGGCCTCGGCGCAGGCGAATACCTCCGGTTCGTGCGCGTAGGACTGGGGGGAGCCGGTGACGGTGGAGAACAGCGCGTTGAAGTCGTTCGCCGGGATGTCGGTGTGGACCACCACGACGGGCGTGACGGCACTGGTGCGTTTCCGGATGTCCTCGACGAGAGCCCCCATGGGTTCGAGCGAGTTGGTCCCGGCGGCGACCCCGAGATCGGCGACGCGGAACACCTCGTCACCCTCCGGGAGCGGAACCACTTCCAGCGCCCGGTGCAACAGGGGCATCCCGTAGTCGGCGGCGTGGTGTTGGGCCCTGGAGTGCAACGCGTACCCCTGGCCCATGGCGCCCTCGGCGGGCCGGGGAGCGACTCGTCTGCTCATGACGACCTCGCCTCGCCGGCAGTCACATCCCCCACGTCATCGTATCCACGATGGGGAGGCCGGGCGACATCACGGAGCGGGGCCGACGGCGCACGTCGCTGCGAGTCCTTACGCAATGCTGACGCCTCGGGAGAACGCTTCCGGCGGGCCCGGACCATGCGGCAGCCTGGGCTCGCCCGTCGTCGAGCGGCATGCCGATTCCGGACCCGGACGCGCGAGGCGCGGCGAGACGGAGCTGCCGCAGCGGTCGGCGGAGCACGGCTGCCCGCACCGCCGGGTCGGGCGTGGCAGGCATCGTCGCGGTGATAGGAAAGCGGCCGCCGCGGCGCCGGTGCCCCGGTCGCCGGACCGGGGCACCGGAGTGCCGTGCGAGATCCGCTCGCCCGGACCGAACCCCGGGGTCTTGATGGCGCGGGCCGGTGCCGGGGTGACCGGTCTCCGGGGGGAATGCTTGCGCGATCTTGACGCCATGGAGGCGGTCGGCCTGGTCGTTGGCTCCTACAATCGTGCTCGAATGCACGTGCGGGGGTGCGCGAGACAATTGAGGAGACACGGTGGGAGCGGGGGACAACAACCCGGCGCGGAACGTGATGTGGCTCTTGATCGCAGTCGCGACGCTCGCCGTAGGGGTGGGATCGGCCGTGGCGATCCGCGGAGCGCTGGAGCGGGAACGGGAGTTCCGCGCCGCGCCGGCCTGCACCTCCGTGCCGGTACGAGCGTCAGGATGCCTGTGGAAGCAGAAGTTCACCGTTCGGACGGCCGACACGCGCCGTGGTAAACGCGCCGCACCGGAGGCGCAGTTGGTGCTGCCCTCCGGCAAACCGTGGCACGTGACCTTCCGGAAGGCCGATCCGGTGGTCTCGGAGATGAAGCCGGACGACAAGGTCGTCGGTTTGATCTGGCACGGGCAGGTCGTCGAGGTACGGGATGCCGACGGACGGCGGCAGCAGACGTCCGAAGGGCCCGTGGGGTGGCCCGAAGACCGCCTCGGCGGTGCGCTCGCCTGCCTCTCGTTCGGCCTGACTGCCCTGGTCGGAGCGGTGTGGGGCCTCTTCGCCCGGGACAACAGGCGTCAGGCGACAGCGGCGAGGATCGTGCGGTGGCACGGCGTGGGCATGGGCGGGGCAGCCATCCTGACGCTCTGGGCCCAGTCGGCCAATGACTGGCCGATGTGGGCGATTCCGGTGATCTGGGGGTCGGTCGCCGCGCTGCTCCTCGTCACCATGCTGGGCTTCGCTGTCGGCGCGGTCCGCGGCGACCTGGACGACGAGACTCCGTCCTCCCCAGGACCGTCGTCACCGCCCCCGCCTCCACCACCGGCCCTGCCGACGGGCGGACCGGGCGGGAGGGCGACCGGCTGAGGAATTCGGTGCGGCCGACGGTGTGGTTCCGATGCGGTGTTCGCGACGGGGCGCCCGGCGTGATCGGCGGCCACCGTTCTCCGAGGCGTCGCCGGTCGCCGCCTGAACGATCGGTTTCCTCTACGGGTACCGGTCGAAAACTTTCGCTGGACCGATCGATGATCACCCGCGCACGCTGGGCCTGTGCCAGAGACTGTTGCCTCCCCCCGATCTCCCTGCGGCCCGTACGGCCCCCCGCCCGCACCCGGCGGGGTGACGGCCGAGTGGGCCGAGCCGACCGGACCGGTCACCCCGCCCGGCGGGAGGCCGACGGCGTGCTGACTCACTTCGTGGCCGCGCTCGGTGTGCTCTGTCTGCTCGTCGTGGTGCCCGGCCCCGACATGGCTGTCGTGACCCGGCGTGCCGTCGCGGCCGGCACGCCCGACGCGTTGCGGACCGTGGGCGGCATCGCGACCGGGCTGCTGGTCTGGGGCGCCCTGACCGTGGCGGGTCTCGCAGCGGTGCTGGCGTCTTCACCCATGGCCTACCTGACGGTCAGACTTCTGGGCGCGGGCTACCTGGTGCTCCTGGGGGTACAGGCGCTGCTACACAGCCGCCGCCCCCCGCCCACGGACGAGGGCAGGAGCAGTGCCCGTCTCGCGGGGAGCCCCTGGCGAACCGGTCTGATCGGCAACGTCCTCAACCCGAAGATCGCGGTCTTCTACACCGGACTGCTGCCCACACTCGCCCCTGCCCAGATGCCCGTCACGTGGGCCATGACGGTCCTGGTCCTCCTCCACACCGGTCTGACCCTGGCATGGCTGGGCAGTTACGTGCTGCTGCTGGCCAAGGCCCGGCCCGTCCTCGAAAGACCGGGGACGTTCCGCCTGCTCGGGCGGGCCACGGGCGTCGTGCTGATCGGGTTCGGCCTCGCGGTCGCCACCGCCGCCCACTGATCGCGTACCGAGTCGGCCGCCGTCACGGCGCGTTCGGGCGGCAGGGTCACGAGCCGGCGTTCGACTCGTGGCCGTTCCTGGGCCTGGACAGGCGTTCGCGCACGGCCCGACAGGCGCGTCCCCAGTTGGTGACCATGTACCAGCCCGAGCACAGGCTCAGGAGCGCACAGCTGACGAAGGTCTTTCGGTCGTCGCTGAGGGCCGTGCGATAGACGGCGTATCCGGTGAAGCAGGTGAGGAGGCCGGCGAGCAGGGTCCAGAAGGCGATTCTCATGGTGGCTCCCAGGATCACGCGACGAGGCGCCACCGTAGCTTCGGCACCCGCTTTGCGGGCCCTTTGGTCCTTGTTGGTGAACTCCTGACCCGGCGTGGCCACTTGAGTCACGACAATGATCCGCCACACGACGCACCAGGTGTCTTGACCGCACGCCTGTCCGACGACGTCACGGGACGACACCGCGCCTCCTCCTCAGGACGCGGACCCCGTCGGCGAAGCGCTGGACGTGGCGTTCTTCGGCGGTGCGGTGCGCAGACCGAACTGGGCCGCCTCGAGGGTCCCTGTTCCCGTACCCGCGGCGTGGAGGTCGGCGAGCGAGAGGGTGAGATCGTTGCGGGCGGCGTAGCGGGTGTACCAGATCTCGTCGATGGCGAGCTTCTTGAGGGCGGTCTTCTGCGCCTGGGTGGGGTCGGTGACGTACTGCCGGGCGACGATGAGCTGATCGGTGTCGGTGAAGGAGAAGTCGGCCTGGTCCTTGCCGTTCCTGTAGGTCCAGCGGACCGTGCTGAAGTAGTCGTCGGGGTAGGCGGAATCGGGGTGTGCCACGGGATCGGACTCCTGGGCCGTGACCTTCTGCGGATCGAACGCTCCGACCAGGCGCTCGCCGGACTTGGTGTCGTCGACGAGGAAGACGGGGACGACTGCGGAACCGTACTCCTTGCGGAGATGGAGATCGGCGCCGATCACCGCGTACGGGCCGACGGCTCCGCGGCCCCAGCGCCAGTGCTCGACGGAGTAGGGGAAGGGCCGGTTGCCCCAATTGTGGTCGTGGTAGCCGAGCCCGGTGAACGACCGCTTCTCTCCCTTGACGGTGACCGTGCCGGTGGCCGTGCCCGACGGCACCACGCACAGCCAGCCGAAGTAGTCCTCCGTGTCGCCGAAGTAGATGATGCCCGTGCCGGGGCGGAAGGGGGCCACCGTACTGGTCAGGGTCAGGTCGACGGTCACGTCGCCCGACTGGCCCTTCATGTGGTACGTCTTCAGGTCGCCGGTGAAGGTGAACGGACCCAGGCGCACGTTGCAGTGGTCCTTCGAGCTGCTGAACTCGTCCCAGCCGTAGGTGTGGACTCCTCCGTGGCTGGTGCCGTCGGGGTCGGTGACGATGACGCTCGACTTGGGCCTGCGGCCGGCCTCGCCCGGCTCGGGCACGAAGCCGTCGTCGACGCGGGTGCTGAGAGTGAAGGACACGACGGTGCCGTCGTCCCCGGTGAAGTCGGAGTACCACCACTCGAAGACGTTCGGGTCGTCGTTGTCCGCGGCGGTGCGGAAACCGTCCTCCCAGCTCTGGACGCTGTCACGCTTGAGCCCCGAGCGCGCGAAGTCGGCATCGGTGTGTCCGTATCCGTTGGACGTCAGCACACCTTCCGGCCCGGTGCCACTCGGTGTGGCCGCCGCGGCTTGCGTCTGCCGGTCCCGGGTGCACGCCGACGCGGCCAGACCCGGCACGGCAGCGAGCGCCCCCGCGGTCGCCGCCCTCGTCAGGAAGGCGCGACGGGACGGACGGGCGGTCTCATGAGCCATGGGATCTTCCTCGCATTCCGGTGCACGCGGCGCTGTCGTACAGGCCGCTCCCCGGCCTGCTCCCAACCGACGGCCTGCCTTCAGTCGACGCCGCCGGGGAGGCACGGGCATCCAGGAGGGACCCGAACGGGTGAGAGCCGTCACCGAACCCGCGGCATGCGACGAAGCCGCTCTCCGCGCCGCGGGTGACGAGCGGCCTCAGGACGACGGGAGCGCGTCGTGGTGGCCGACCGTGATGTGGCGTTCGCGACCCGGTGTCTCGAGTTCGTCGACCACGGCGACTGCGAGGTCCTCGGCGCTGATCCACGACCGGCCGTCGGCACCGGTGAGCAGGGTGTCGGTCCCGCGTCGGTAGCGGCCGGTCCTCTCACCGGGTTCGAGCAGTGCCGGCGGGCTCAAGTACACCCAGTCGCCGGTGTCATGGGCCTCGCAGATCCGTAGTTGAGCGATCCCGGCCGCGGCGACGGCCTTGTATGCGGCCGGCACATAGGCGTCGTTGTCGGCGACCGGCAGTTCGCGGTGGCCGGGGCTGCGCAACGCACCGGCCCCGCCGACCACGAGGACGCGGATCCCCAGCTCCGCGGAGATGTCCAGCACCATCCGGGTGGTGCCGACCAGGAACTCCTCGTCGACCGGATCGGTCCGCACCGCCAGCACGAGCACGTCCGCCACGCCCTTCGAGGAGGAGCCCGCAAGGGCCTCGCGGACGGCGTGCGCGTCGCCCGCGTCGACTGCCTTCGCCGTCACGTTCGCGGACCGGCGCGCCGACTCACGCTCCGACGCACGCGCGGGCTTCCGGGACAGGGCGAGCACCTGGTGCCCTCGTGCGCCGGCCTCGTCGGTCACACGGCTGCCGACCATGCCGGTGGCGCCGAGCACCGCGATCCTCATAGGTGTCCTCGCCGGATCCGCCCGCACCGTACTCCTCGCCACCGAACCGTCCCTCGCTGAACTCGTCAGTACCGAACTCTCCTTCACCGGTCCCGTCTTCATCGAACCCGTCCTCCTCCGGTCCGGTCTTGACCGCGATTCCGGATCTCGTCCCGGATCCGGTCCTCCGCTCGGATTCGCCGCTCTCCCTTGTGCGGGCCTGCGGATGCGCGGCGCGTGACCGGGCGGTGCAGGCCGTTCAGGCTCGGGGGATCGAGCTGCGCGGCGAGCAGGGCGGCCAGGGCGAGCACGAAACCGAAGGCCTGCGGCAGGCTGAGCGACTCGCCCGACACGATCCCTATGACGGTCGCGACAAGCGGTGACAGCAGCACCAACGGTGCGGACGCACCGACCGGCAGCTTCCCGATCCCGCGGAACCACAGCGCGTACGCGATCAGCCCACCCATGCTGCCGAGCCACAGGTAGCCGACGGTCGCTCCGGCGTCGATCCGCTCCGGCACGCCCTCGATCGCGCAGGTGAGCGGGAGCAGCAGCAGCCCGCCGGCCGTCAGTTGCCAGCCGGCCAGGGCCAGCGGACCGACCCCGGCGGGACGGCCCCACCGCTTGGTCAGGACGACCCCGCCGGCCATGGTGGCCGTACCACCGAGACCGGCGAGCACCCCGACGACGTTCAGCCCCGCCTCGGGCCCGAGCACGACGAGCCCGACACCCACGACACCGAGCACGCCCCAGGTCAGTCGCCACACCGTCGGCCGGTCGTGCAGCACCGCGACAGCCAGCCCGGCGACCAGCAGCGGCTGGGTGGCGCTGAGCGTGGCGGCGACACCGCCGGGGAGTCGTTCGGCCGCCAGGAACAGGAGCGGGAACAGTGCACCGATGTTGAGCGCGCCGAGAACGGCGGCCCTCCACCACCAGTCCCCGTGCGGCAGCACGCGGGTGATCGCCAGCGCGACCAACCCCGCGGGCAGGGCCCGCATCAGCCCGGCGAAGAGCGGATGCCCGGGCGGCAGCAGCTCCGTGGTCACGATGTACGTGGTGCCCCAGGACGCGGGAGCGAGCGCGGTCAGTGCGACGGTGGCCGCCCGCCCCGCGTACGCGGTGTGCGGAGGGCCCCCTGAGGGCGGGGTGGATGGATGCATGGGGGGAAGTCTCGGCGGAATTCGTCATGTGTCCAAAGCATGCTTGTCATCCCAGCCATGAACCACAACGATGGTTGCGTGGATCTCCAGCAGATGCGATACGTCGTCGCCGTCGCCGAAACCCGCAACTTCACGCGCGCCGCGGAGCGTTGCTCCGTGGTCCAGTCGTCCTTGAGCCACCGGATCGCCGGTCTGGAACGTGAGCTCGGGGTCAAGCTGTTCGCCCGGTCCAGCCGACGCGTCGAACTGACCAGCGCCGGGGCCGCGTTCGTCGTCCGCGCCCGTGAGTGCCTGGCCGCCGCGGACCGCGCGGTCGCCGACGCGGCCGCCGCGACCGGCGTGGTACGGGGACGGCTGGCGGTCGGCGTCATCGTGACCGCGGCCGCCGTCGACGTACCCGAACTGCTTCAGCGGTACCGCGCCCAGCACCCGCACGTCCGCGTAGCCCTGCGCTCCGGACGCAGCGACGAACTGGTGGCCGCGATCCGCAAGGGCGAACTGGACATCGCCTTCCTCGGCCTGCCGGAGGACGAGCGACCGTCGGGTGTGGAAGCCCTTGTCCTCGACCACGACGAACACGTACTCGTGGTGCCCTCCGGACACCGGCTCGCGGATGCCGCCAGGGTCACGCTGCCGGAGATCGCCGAGGAGACGTTCGTGGACTTCGTGGACGGGACACCCGCCCGCGCCCAGTCCGATCAGGCCTTCGCCGCGGCGGGCCTGGTCCGCGAAGTCGCCTACGAAGCGGGCGTCGTCGAGCTGATCACCCGGCTGATCGCGCGCGGACTGGGCATAGCGCTGCTGCCGTCGGCCTTCATACAGCCGCTGGCCGCCGACAACCCCGCACTGGCGTTGGTCCCGGTGGCTGACGGACCGCATCGCATCGAGTATCTGGCGTGGAGCCGGTTCAACCCCAGCCCGGCCACCCGGGCGATGCTCGACGTCCTCGGTGTCGGATCGCAGTCGGTGGCGTCCTGACCGGTGTCCCGACGCACAACAGCCGCCCCCGTCACGCAAGAAGGGGCGTTCGACATCCTGTGTTCGGTTACCGCCTAAGCCGCCGCCCAGGACGGGCGTTGGCCTACGCGGCCCGGCGCGCGGTCGCGGACCTGTCCATCGTCAGGAGGGCCGTGTTCGCCAGGATCACCAGGGCGAACACGACGGCCCAGGCCTGTCCCCGGACCACCCAGAGCGCTGCGGTGGCCGAGCCGAACACCACGGCCTTGACCACCAGCACAGTGGGCGCAGACACCTTGAAGCGCGCCCGAGGGGCAGCGAACATTCCCCAGAGCAGCGCAGCCGCGGCGGGAGCGGCGACGGCCGGCAGGATCCGCCAGATCTCGTCCGTGCTCTCCCATCCCCACCATGCGAGAGCGCCGAGCGCCAGAAGCTCGAGGACGAACGCAAGTCCTTCGTTCACCACGCGCAGGGAAACGGGTAGGGTCACCGACTGCCCACCTTCGTCAGGGAATCAGGGCGTCATTGGAACAGAGATCCGCACGTTCCGTCCGGCCCTGTCCGAGGTCGACGGCGCCGGTCCGCGCGACTCGTGCCGCGGCGACGGCGCGGGCGGCGTCAGCTGCCGGACAGCTTGCCCTCCAGCCAGTCGAAGACGACCTCGCAGTGCTGCTGCGGGGCCATCGGGGAGCAGTGCAACTGCGCACCGGTGGCGGCGGTCAGTTTCACGTAGTCCTTGGGTGCCGTCAGCTTCTCGAACATCTGGTGCGGCTGGCCGGGATAGAACTGCTCGTCCTCGTAGTCGAGGACCAGCGTGGGCGTCGTGATGCGGCCGACGACGTCGGTGATGTCGAGCGACTCGATGAGCTTGGCCGGGGTGTAGAAGTCCGTGAACATCCTGCCCGCGCGGGCGTCGAGCATCGCCGCCACGGAGAAGGGTTCCATGCGCTTCTTCAGCGTCGCGGCATCCGACGGCGACAGTGCGGGGACGACCTCCTTGTTCCAGGTGTCGTTGGTCTTCGCCTCGTCCGGGGTGAGGATCTCCCGGATCTCGGAGGGAAAGCCCAGCCAGGGCGTGAGGACTCCAGGCATCGCGACCAGGGCGGCGATCCTCTTCTCGAAGGCGGCGGCTCGCGGTGCGAGATCACCGGCCATGCTCAGCCCGGTGAGGGCGATCTTCCCCGCCTCCACGTCCCGGCGGGCCGTCAGCCAGTCGACGAGCGGCGTCACCACCTTCTCCCAGCGCGGTGTGAACACCACACGGTCCACGAAGAGCAGCTGTCCCTGGCCGGGCCCGTCGTACACCAGTGCGTTCCAGCCCCGCTCCAGCGCGGCGGCGACACCGTAGGTCCACATGTCGACGTTCTGCCCGTCGCTGCCGTTGGTGAGAATCACGGTGGGGCGCCGTTCGCCGGACGCGTCCGGCCGGAAGAACCACACCGGCAGCGGGGTCTTTCCGTACGGGACGTTCGCCGTCACCGGTGCCGGGTCGGACAGCCTGCAGAACGTGTCCCAGGCCTTGCGCCCGGCCCGGTACAGCTGTTCCTCGCTGCCGGGATCGTCGGATCCGAGGACGAAGAACAGCGCCTGGCCGTAGTACTGGGAGGCCCGCAGGGCGCGGAAGCGGGTGGTCTCCCTGTCCGGCTCACCGCCCTGGGGTGCCTTCATCAGCTGATCGCCGAGTTTCGTGAAGGCCTGCGTATAGGACTGCGCCGAGAGGCCGGACTTGTTGATCGTGTTGACGGCCGTCAGTACCTCGCCCACCTCGGCGGCACCGTAGCCGGAGGCGCCGAGCGCGAGAAGCCCGTTGAAATTGAACGCGGCGTCCTCGAAAAGAGTCATGGCGCCGGGCGTGGGACCGACCGTCAGGACGGCGGGGGCCGATGCGGTACGGCCGGGAGTGGGCGCCGAGGCGAGCGACGTGTCCGACGAGGTGCACCCGGGGGCCGCCAGTGCGGCCCCCGCCCCGCCGACGATCCCGGCCAGAGCGGTGCGGCGGGTGGGGCCGGATGCGCGATCACTCGACAGGTAGGTCACGGCAGACGAAGCTACGAGCCGAATCCGCCGCCCCCGCTTCGCGACATGCGCCGTTCCCTCGAACGTCGCAGCACAGGTGCGCCGACCGCCGCGGGGGCGGCCGGGGCGCCCCCGCGGCGTCGATCAGCAGTACAGGTTGGCGCCCGCCGAAGTGCCCAGGATCTGCACGAACCGCTGGTAGGCGTCCACCCGGCTCTGCACCTGTGCCGGGTTCTTGCCGTCGCACTCCAGGGAGCCGTTGATGCTGCGGATCGTCTGCCCGAAGCCTGCGCTGTTGACCATCGCGTTGTGCGGCGTCATCGTGCCGGGGCCCGACTGCGTGTTCCAGTACCAGAGCCCGGTCTTCCAGGCCACGGAGGCGTCGGTCTGCACGAGGTTGGGGTTGTGGAGCAGGTCGATGCCCAGAGCGTCGCCCGCCGCCTTGTAGTTGAAGTTCCAGCTGAGCTGGATGGGGCCGCGCCCGTAGTAGGCGGACTGGCCCGCGGGACAGCCGTAGGGCTGGCTCCAGTCGCAGTAGTGCGGGTAGTTGGCGGTGTTCTGCTCCACCACGTACACCAACCCGCCGGTCTCATGGCTGACGTTGGCGAGGAAGGCCGCGGCCTCCTGCTTCTTGACCGTGTCGCTGCCGGTGTTGGCGAAGCCGGGGTACGAACTCAGCGCGGCCTTGAGGCCGCTGTAGGTGTAGAACGAATTCCGGTTCGGGAACATCTGGTTGAACTGCGCTTCGCTGACGACGAAGCCGTCGGACGGATTCGTGGGGCCGCTGTCGCAGGCGTAGGGCTCCCAGTACCAGGTGCTGATGGTGGGGTCGTAGCCCGGGTTGTCGTGCTCGGCTATGTAGGCCTTGCCGTCGGTGTACCGGACGATGTTGCCGGTGACGTACGACGTGCCGGCCACCCAGTTCGGGTAGCTCGAACACGATGCGGCGGAAGCGCCTGCGGCCGGCAGCAGCACCGGCGCGGCGGTTCCGACGACGAGGGCGGCCATGAGCGCGGAGAGGCGTCGCTTCGACACGGAATCAGATCCTTTGCGGCCAGGCCGCACCGGACGCAAGGCAGAGCCTTGTGCGCACGTGCCGAAGGACCGGTCACGGCGTCCGGGGCGGCCGCGGTGGGGGGTGTGGAGCCACACTCAACCGCTTTGGTCTGTACCAGTCAAGGGTGTAGACCAGTCAGATCTGACAACGTTGGCATGGAACTGCCTTGAGCTGCACCGGTGTTGGCGAAGTCGCAGAGGCGCAGCGGAGCAGGTGTCACCGGTTCGGCATCACCGAATGTCCCACTCATGGACCGGAACGCAGTCGTGCAGCGTGTTGGCCCAGTCCTGAAACTCGGCGACGAAGAAGGCTCTCGTCAGGAGGATGTCGCCGGCTCGCTGGACCCGTATCAGCAGTCCGAGTTCTTCCGATCGCGGATCGCCATCGACGGAGACCATGTCCACCATGCCGCGGTCCTCCGCGTATCCATGGAGCTGTTCCGAAAGTTCAGACGGCACCCGGCCGATCAGGCGGAGCCCGTCGAGGGAGACTTGCGGGCCACGCAAGGCGTCAACTGCGACGGCGGCCAGTGCACCGGACTTCCTGCAGTAGGCCGTGACGGCCTCGTCGCCCATGTACAGCGGTGCGTCCTTGGAGTGAAAGCCGGCGTCCTGCGTCAGAGCACCGTGCGGCGGGCCCATGTAGGAATAAGAGCTGACGAAGCCTTGTGCGTCCATCGCCGTGGCCACTTCCTCGATGCCATGCCGAACCGAAGCGGGCCGACCGCCTCGAACGGTACGAAGTCCCACTGGGCTCGCTCGGCGTCGTCGACTACGGACCACATCTGTGCGCATTCCTCCAAGACCCCACGCAACCGCCTCTCGCGGCACGCTGATCAGCGACGACTGTACAGCTGCGCCACGCCGGGGTTCTGAAGCCCTGATCCGGCAAAGGGGAGTCCCCGGCCACGGCCGGAGGGGTGAGCGTGAGGTGCCGAGGGCGGGTGTCACGCTGCCCGGGAGGTGGTCGTCGGCACCTGTGTGTCCAAGGCGTCCTCGCCGTACAGGTGCCGGACCCAGTCGGTCTGGTAGACGGTCTCCAGGTACCGCTCACCCAGATCGGGGGCGATGGCCACCGCGGTCAGTCTCCGTCCTTCCTGCCGGGCGAGCCACTGCGTCGCGCCACTGACCACCGTCCCGGTGGAGCCCCCGAACAGGAAACCGCGCCCGGCCAGCCGGTGACAGGCCCGGATGGTGTCGGGCTCCGACACGTGGACCACGTCGTCGACGAGGGACTCGTCGAGCAGCTCGGGGCGCCGGCTCGTGCCCAGGCCCGGGATCAGCCGTCGGGCCGGGGCGTCTCCGAAGGTCACCGAGCCGACGCTGTCGACGGCCACGATGCGCACGGGCCGGTGCCACTCGCGGAAGTAGCGCGCGCAGCCCATCAGCGTGCCGGTCGTTCCGGCACCGACGAACAGCACGTCCAGGTCGGGGAACTGCCGGGCGATGGCCGGGGCGGTCCGCCGGTAGTGGGCCAGACCGTTGCCGGGATTGGCGTACTGGTTGAGCCACACATGGCGTTCGTCGGAGGCGCACAGCGCGTGGACGTGGTCGATGCGGGCGCCGAGAAATCCGGTGACGGGGTCGGGCTCGGTGATGACATGGACCTCCGCCCCCAGCGCCTCCATCGTCAGCCTGGTCGACAGGTTGCAGCGGGGGTCGGTCACGCAGACGAACCGGTAGCCCCTGCTGGCCGCGATCATGCTCAGCGCCACGCCGAGATTGCCCGAGGAGGACTCGACCAGGACGGAGTCCGGCGTCAGCAGACCGTCGCGTTCGGCGGCCTCGACCATTTCGGTGGCTGCCTTGAGTTTGATCGAGCCGGCGAAGTTGAAGCCCTCGCACTTCAGGAACAGCGGGTGCCCGACCAGTCCCTCAAGATCGACGTAGAGGTCGTCCTCGTTGAAATCCTGGGGAACAGATATGACGGGCATGGTCATCTCCTCGGCTGTGGGCGGAGCCCTTCCTGGCCGTTGATCGCGTCTTGGCGAGGGAAGAATCCGGCGGACAGTTTCGACTCGGCGGGACCTCTCCAGTACGCCTGAGTCCGGTTTTCCGGTCACGTCACAGAAATTCGGGGCTTGACGTCCGACGTGTTTACGCGTACACGAAGCGGCTGATGCCCGGCGAAAGGCGAAGGAGGCGGCTGGAGCCGGTTGCCGAAGCCGCGTCGGTGCCCACGTCGCGGGGTTCATGTCACGCGACGAAGGCTTTCGCCTGGGAGAGAAGCCCCCGCCTGCGGTGTGCGGCGGCGATGGGTCACCGCGTGCACGGAGAATTGCACCTCGCGCACGGAGCGTAGGGAATGAGTGAAGGCGCCCGCCGAATGCCTCGCAATATCAAGGTGAATATCTCCTGTCAAGATCCGACATTCAGGGGCGGGACAGAAATTGCCTGGCCGGGCCTACTGGAAAGGCGGGCGTGACGAATCCGCGCCAACCGATCGGCATTCGCCGAAACTTCCCCAGGGAGCTCATGTGTCAGGGAAATCCGTCGAGGTCTCGACGTCCGATCCGGCCGGTGTCACGACCGTCCAGGACAGAGGGGACACCGGCCCGGCCGCCGCCACCGCGGTGCTGCTGGCCGAGGTGCTCGCGGGCGTTCTGCGCGCCGAGCAGGTGCCGGCCGACAGCCACTTCTTCCACGACCTGGGAGCCGACTCCCTGGTCATGGCCCAGTTCTGCGCACGGGTCCGGAAACGGGCGGACCTGCCCACGGTGTCGATGAAGGACATCTACCGGCACCCCACACTCCGGAGCCTGGCCACCGCGTCGGCCGACGTCACGCCGGCCCCCGCCCCCGCGCCGGTCTCACCCGCGCAGGCGTCGGCCGTGGATACGGAGACGTCGGCTGCCGATACGGAGGTGTCGGCAGCGGACACGGTGACGCCGTCGCCGCGGACGCCGACCGCCGCCCCCGCGCCGCCTGAGTCGAGGGGAGCGGCCGTCACACGGCGCTATGTCCTCTGCGGGGCACTGCAACTCCTGTTCTTCCTGGGTCACTCCTGCCTCGCCGCGCTCGTGGCCGTGGAGGGATACGAGTGGATCTCAGCGGGGTCGGGTCTGCCCGACATCTATCTGCGGTCGGTCCTCTTCGCCGTCCTGTCCTTCCTGGGCCTTTGCGCCGTCCCGATCGCGGTCAAATGGACGCTCGTCGGCCGTTGGCGCTCCGGCACATTCCCCCTGTGGGGCACGGCCTATCTGCGTTTCTGGATCGTCAAGACCCTGATCCGCACCAGCCCCCTGCGCCTCTTCGTCGGCTCGCCGCTCTACGTGCTCTACCTCAGGGCCCTCGGCGCACGCATCGGCAAGGGCGTCACGATCCTCACCCGGTCGACACCCGTCTGTACCGACCTGCTCACCGTCGGGGACGGCACCGTCATCCGCAAGGACGTGCTCCTGTCCTGCTACCGCGCTCACGCCGGTGTGATCCAGACCGGCCCGGTCGGCCTCGGCAGCGACGTGCTCGTCAGCGAGCACACCGTGCTCGACATCGAGACCTCGATGGGCGACGGCACTCAGCTGGGCCATGCCTCCTCCCTGCACTCCGGCCAGGTGGTGCCCGCCGGTGAACGTTGGCACGGCTCGCCCGCGCAGCCCACCGACGTGGACTACCGGACGGTCGACCCCACCGACTGCCCCACGTCGAAGAGGACCACCTACGGAGTCCTGCAGCTCCTGACTCTGCTGACGGTGTACCTGCCTCTCGCGCTGGGCGGCCTGAGCATCCTGTTCGCCGGTGCCCCGCAATTGCGTGAACTCCTCGCCCCACAGCAAGCCGGCTTCACCAGCCGGGAGTT
This sequence comes from Streptomyces sp. NPDC025784, assembly GCF_055558435.1. Lineage (NCBI taxonomy): Bacteria > Bacillati > Actinomycetota > Actinomycetes > Kitasatosporales > Streptomycetaceae > Streptomyces > Streptomyces sp. NPDC025784. The sequence goes on along the minus strand of NZ_JBVHMN010000006.1, from coordinate 371,082 downwards.
CTACACCTACGCCCTGGCCGTGTCCGTGGTCGTCTTCTTCGGTTCCCTGCTGGCCGGTCTCGTCGCCGTGGGCGTCGTGCCGCGCCTGCTCAACCGCGCCATCAGACCAGGCACGGTCTATCCGTTGTACGGATTCCACTACGGCATCCAGCGGGCGATCGAGCTGATCACCAACAGGAAGCTCTTCACCACCCTCTTCGGCGACAGTTCCGCCATCGTCCACTACCTGCGCTACCTCGGATACGACCTCTCCCACGTGGAGCAGACCGGGTCGAACTTCGGCACCGAAGTGCGGCACGACAACCCGTACCTGAGCTCCGTCGGCACCGGCACCATGATCGCCGACGGGCTGTCGATCATGAACGTGGATCTCTCGAACACGTCCTTCCGCCTGTCCCGCACATCCATCGGCCCCCGCAACTTCCTCGGAAACCGCATCGCCTACCCGTCGCAGGGCAGGACCGGCGACAACTGCCTGCTCGCCACGAAGGTCATGGTCCCCATCGACGGACCGGTCCGCGAAGGCGTGGGCCTGCTGGGCTCGCCCAGCTTCGAGATCCCGCGCACGGTGATGCGCGACAACCAGTTCGGCCACCTGCAGACCGGCGACGAGCTGCGCCGCCGCCTGGCCGCCAAGAACAGGCACAACGCCGTGACCGCGGGCCTGTACCTGCTGGCGCGTTTCGTGCACTTCTTCGTGATCACGCTCATCACCATGGGCGCCGCCGACCTCTACCCCGTGCTCGGTGCACCGGCCATCGCGCTGGCCGGCGTCGTCATCCTCGCGTTCACCGTCGTCCACTTCGCTCTGATCGAACGGGCATCCACCGGATTCAAGGACCAGAAGCCGCTGTACTGCTCGATCTACGAGCCCTCCTTCTGGCGCCATGAACGCTTCTGGAAGATGGCCTCGGTCCACTACATCGAAGCCTTCGACGGCACTCCCTTCAAGAACGTGATCTGGCGGCTGCTGGGCGCCCGGATCGGCAAGCGGGTCTTCGACGACGGCTGCTTCTTCCCGGAGCGCACCCTCGTCTCCGTCGGCGACGACAGCACGCTGAACGCCGGGACCGTGATCCAGTGCCACTCGCAGGAGGACGGCGCCTTCAAGTCCGACCGCAGCACCCTCGGCAGCGGCTGCACCTTGGGAGTCGGAGCCTTCGTCCACTACGGCGTGACCGTCGACGACGGCGCCGTACTCGCTCCCGACTCCTTCCTCATGAAGGGCGAGGAAGTCCCCGCCCACGCCCGGTGGGGAGGCAATCCGGCCCGGGAGATGCCGGACGGCCACCCCCGTCCCGAGGACCGCCGATGAGCCGACACTGCCCATGCCACTCCGGGCCGCAGCGACTGAACCCGCGCCCACCGACACCGAACCGACGGAGACTCCGATGACAACACAGGTGAACCACAGCCAGGCCGACCGCGACTACTGGCGCGGGGTTCTGACGTCCGGGAACCTCACCTCCCTGCCTCGCGGGGCCGCCGACCCGGGCACGGGGGTGGGGGAGTACGAGACACCGGTACCCGACGCCACCGTGCGCGCACTGCGCATGCTGGCGAGCGATTCGGCGGTGCCGCTCAGTGCGCTCCTGCTGGCGGCGCACGCCAAGGTGCTCGCGGCACTGTCCGGCGAGCGGGAGATCACCACCGGCTACGTCGCCGCGGGAACAGGTCCGGTGCCGTGCCGGCTCACCACCGGTCCCGTGAGCTGGCGCGAACTGCTCCACCACGCCCGGCACATCGTCGCGGACGTGCTGTCCCACCAGCAGGACGCGACCGAGTGCATCGATGCGCTACGGCACGAACTGGTCCTGGCCGGACCGCTGTTCGAGACCATTCTCGATCCGACCGCGATCGACGGTGACCTCACCGAGGACACCGTCCTCCGAGTGGGCGTCGGTCACCACGACGGCGGCCACGTCCTGCGTCTGCGCTACCGCACCGACGTGCTCGACGCCGCCTGCGCCGCTCGCATCGCCGGCTATCACCTGACCGCTCTCGCGCTCCTGGTCGCCGACCCCGACGCCCGACACGCACACCAGTGTCTGCTGTCCGGCCAAGAACTGCGGTACCAGCTCGACGGACTGGCCGGACCGGAGCGGGAGTTGCCCGATGCGCCGGTGCACGAGCTGTTCGAGCAGCGGGTGCGCGAGTATCCGGACGCCGTCGCGGCCGTGCACGGCGACCGCCAGTGGACCTACACGGAGCTCAACACCCGCGCCAACCGGCTGGCACGCGCTCTGGCGGCCCGCGGGCTGACCGGGGAAGGCGTCGTAGCGGTGGTGACCGAACGCAACCTGGACTGGCTCGCCTCGGTGATCGCCGTCTTCAAGGCCGGAGGCGTCTACCTTCCCGTCGAGCCGCACTTCCCCGCCGAACGCATCGCCGCCACGCTCTCCCGCGCCGAATGCCGCCTGGTGCTGACCGAACCCGGGAGCACCACCACGCTCGATCGGGCACTCGACACCCTGCCCGGGGTCGAGCGGGTCTTCGCCGAGGCGGCTTACGAAGAAGACCATGCCGACAACGATCCAGGCGTCCCCGTACGGCTCGATCAACTCGCCTACATCTACTTCACCTCCGGCTCGACCGGCGAGCCCAAAGGCGCGATGTGCGAACACGCAGGCATGCTCAACCACGTCTACGCCAAGATCGACGACCTCGAGATCGGCGAAGGGCAGGTGGTGGCCCAGACCGCACCGCAGTGCTTCGACATCTCCCTGTGGCAGCTGATCTCGGCACTGCTCGTCGGAGGCCGGACCCTGCTGGTCGAACAGGACGCCGTCCTCGATGTGCCGCGCTTCCTCGACACCGTCGCCGACGGCGGGGTCACCGTCCTCCAGGTCGTGCCGTCCTACCTCGAAGCGGTTCTGACCGAGCTCGAACAACGCCCCCGTACGCTGCCCGGCCTGCGGTACGTGTCCGTCACCGGAGAGGCGCTGAAGCAGGATCTCGCCGAACGCTGGTTCACCGCCCAGCCCGGGATCGCACTGGTCAACGCATACGGGCTCACCGAGACCTCGGACGACACGAACCACGAGGTCATGCGCGAAGCGCCGGACCGAATCCTCCTGGGTCCTCCGGTGAACAACGTGCGCGTGTACGTCGTCGACGAACACCTCCTACCGGTGCCCCTGGGCGCCCCCGGCCTGATCGCGTTCTCCGGGGTCTGTGTCGGCCGCGGCTACGTCAACGACCCCGAACGCACCCGAGCGGCCTACCTCGCCGATCCGCACCGCGCAGACACCCGGCTCTACCTCGGCGGCGACCACGGCCGCTGGCACCCATCGGGGAAGCTGGAGTTCCTCGGCCGCCGCGACGCCCAGGTCAAGATCCGCGGGTTCCGGATCGAGATCGGCGAGATCGAGAACGCCCTGCTCCGCGTCCCCGGCGTGCACGACGCGGCGGTGGTGGTGACCGAACGCGCCGACCGGAGCACGCACTTGGTCGCCTTCTGCTCCGGCCCGCAACTCCTCGACACCACAATCCTGACCGACCGGCTGGCCGAGTCACTGCCCGCCTACATGGTTCCCTCGGCCTTCCAATGGCGCCACAGCCTTCCGCTCACGCCCAACAGCAAGATCGACAAGAAGGCGCTCGAGGCGCTGGCCGCGGACCTCGCCACCACGGAGGACGACCGGGAGCCACCGGTCACACCGACCGAGCGTCGGCTGGCCGCGGCCTGGGCGCAGGTCCTGCGCCTCTCGCCCGGGCGGATCGGACGCCGCGACCACTTCTTCGACCTCGGCGGCACGTCCCTGTCCGCGGTGAAGCTCGCCATCACGCTGGACCGCGTGGTGTCCCTCAAGGACGTCACCGCGCATCCGGTCCTCACGGACCTGGCGGCCGTGGTCGACGAGCGAGCGCACGGCCGCGACGGCCGACGGAACCGGTCCCGGCCGCACGACGTCTGTCCGGCTACAAGATCGGCAGCAGGGTGAGGAGCATTCGATGAGCGGCACTGCCACGCGGTACCTCCACCTCGTCCGTCACGGCGAGGCGTCGTCGGAGGAGGGCGGGTTGACGGAAGCGGGCCGCAAGCAGGCCACCTTGCTCGGCCGGCGGCTGCGGGACGTTCCCCTCGCCGCGGTTCATCACGGCCCCTCGGCGCGGGCGGAGCAGACGGCACGGCTCATCGGCGACGAATTGAGCGACGTCTCGCTCCACTCGTCCGAGGTCGCGGGCGACTACGTCCCCTACCTGCCCGAGAAGGAGGAACTCCCGCCGGAGCACGCCGACTTCTTTCTCCGCTTTCTCGATGGTGCCACCGCGGAGGAGCGCGAGCGCGGTCCTGTTCTGGCTCGTCAGGCGCTTGACCGGTTCACCGGGCCGGTGGACGGCGACGAGCCCCGGCACGAACTGGTCGTGACCCACAACTTCCTCGTCGCCTGGCTCGTGAGGGAGGCCATGTACGCGCCCAAGTGGCGCTGGCTCGGCCTCAACCACGCCAACGCCGCGCTGACCGTCATCCGCTACGCACCGGACCGGCCCGCCTCCCTGCTCGTCTCCAACGACATGCGTCATCTGCCCGCCGAGCTCCGGTGGACGGGTTTCCCGGCCGAAGGGCACGTCTGACGGGACGAGGCCGTGAGGTGTTCACGGGTGCCGATCGACCCGTCAGCCGTGAAGCCGACCAACTGCCCACCCAGTGCCTACGGACCGGTCAGCCGATCATGGTGACTCACGTGGACGAGTGTGACCTGGCGCGCATCGCGCGTGATGCCGCGGCCGCCGCCGTCCTGGCCAGTGTCGGCATCCACTCATGTCTCGCGATACCACTGGTCGCCCAGGGCCGGGCACTCGGCGCCCTGGGACGCACGCACAGCGGACATTGCCGTACGCCCTGAACGCCAGGCCGAGTTCACTTCGGAGCAGGGCTGTCCGCGAGTCCTGCAGTTGCCGCGAGGATCGCCTCTGCTTCGTGCAGGATGCCGTGCAGAATATCGCTCGCGGGAAGAATGTCGTGGACGAGTGCGGCGGATTGGCCCGTGAACGGAAGATACTCGTCGCCGCGCCCGTGTTTGATGGCCTCCATCAAAAGCGGAACAGTGTCCTCGGGGTTCACTTGCTCAGGATGATCACGCAGGGTATCCACCAGATGGGTACGCAGCGCACGGGGGACGCCGTAGCTGCCGGGACGCGAGTAGGGCGGCAGGATCCGTTCGCTGTTGAGGGCCTTCACGGCGTCCACGGCGTCCGCCCGGACAATCCGCTGTTTCCAGTCGTCGGAAATGTTCATCTCGGTGGAGGCGAGGAAGCGCGTGCCCATCGAGACCCCCTGGGCCCCCAGAACGAACGCCGCGGCGACGCCGCGCCCGTCCGCGATGCCGCCGGCGGCGACGACCGGAGTGTCGCCTGCCATGTCGACGACCTGCGGGACCAGCACCATGGTGCTCACGTCGCCACTGTGGCCGCCGGCTTCGCCGCCTTGCGCGATGAGGACGTCGGCTCCTGCGTCCAGCGCCTGAGCCGCCTGGCGAGCGTCCGTCACCTGCTGGATCCACTTGATTCCTGAAGCATGAGCCCGCTCGATCAGATCCTCGGGAACCGCCAGGTGGAAGGAGATGGCCGCGGGGCGGTCCTGGAGCGTGGCCTCGAAGGCTTCCTCGTCGAAGGGCCGTGTCGTGTGGTTGACCGCGTAGGGGCGATCGGTCAGCCGGCGCAATCGGGACCACTGAGCCCTCAGCTCAGGCACGGTCCGAGCCGCGGTGCCCAGGCTGCCGAGACCGCCCGTGGTGCACATGGAAGCAGCCAGGGCCACTTCGTCCCAGGGGCCGAACGGGGCGCAGATGATGGGCGTCTCAATGCCGAGCAGTTCACACAACGGGGTGTAGAACATCGCTGCCTCCGCCACAGCAGTATGACGAGCTTCGGCCGACCGGGGCCACCCGATCTCTCCAGTATCCTCTTCCGCTTGGTCACCGCCACGCCGATGCTTTGCGCAAGCGTCGGGCGACCTTCCAGAGCCGCGGTGAATTTCTGGCTTGCGCAGTGCAGTTGGAAGAGGAGGCCGAATTCCCCGGGAACGGAAATCCGGCCGATCGGAAAAGGAGCCCTCACACCCGTCCGTCCAGTGTGGCCAGCACCTCCGCGCAGATGGCCAGAGCCGTCTCGGCCGGGGTGCGGGCACCCAGGTCGAGGCCGATCGGTCCGTGGATGCGGTCGAGGTGCTCCGTGCCGAGGCCGGCCTTGATCAGCCCCGCGGCACGGCGGGCCTGGGTGCGGCGCGAGCCCAGCGCACCCACGTAGGGGATGCCGGTGGTGAGCGCCGCGGACAGGACCGGGACATCGACATCCGGTTCATGACTGAGGACGACCAGGCAGGCGGCGGCCGGTCGACCGGCAAGCAGGCCGACGGTCTCCGGCGCGCCGGCCTCCACCGTGGCGTCCCAGCCCAGCAGACGCGCCTGCGCGACCAGCAGGTCGGCGAGCTCGCCCCCTCCGACGATGACGAGATGGGGTACGGCCGGGAAGGTCTCGATGAGGACGAGCCCGTCGTCGGCGTCATGCGTGTCCCGGCCGGCCCTGCGGCGGGCGAGAAGCTCCCGTGCGCGATCCACCGCCTGCGCGGGGCTGCCCGTGTCGGCCGTGCCCGGGGCATCGGGTGTCGTCACCGTGCTGGCGGCCAGGGTCCGGCTGTCGTCCACGTGGGTGATGAGCGCCGCGTCGGCACCCTCGGCCAGCAGGTCCCACCACCGGGCGGGAACGGCGTCGAGGGACTGCAGCAGGATCTCGGCCTGCCCGCCGCACGTCAGACCGGCCCGCTTCACCCCGTCGTCGTGGACGGACACCGTACGCACGCCCGCGGTGTGCCCCGCGGGAAGGGCAGTGGCTTCCGCGGCCAAGTACTCGTCGAACGCGCCGCGGTACAGCGTGCCGTGGCACCGGCCGTCCTCGTCGATCAGGAGCGCGTCGGCGGGGTGCCGCGGGCCGAAGCCCTGCTCGGCGAGGGGACGGGCAAGGACGCCTGGCCGGCCTTGGGTCGCCCACTGACGTGCAGTGTCGGCCAGTTCACGCATGGTCGCGGCCTTCCTCGTGCCGGGCGTCGGCGCCCGGAAATCGCCTGGTGGGTGTGGGCGCCATGCCCCGAATTCTAGTAAGGCCCCGGGCGCCGCAGCGCGCACTCGCGCCACGAGCCCCCGCTTCGGCCGGCCTCGCGACGGGTGGACGCCTGAGCCGCATGCGACGGACAGCGCCACGACGGACGGGGCGCGAAGGCCAGGTGGACATGGCGGCCGTGTCGTTCGTGGGCGCCACGCCGGTCGCCCGCCACGTCCCCGGCTGAAGCCGGTCACCCGTGCAGCCAGATCCGCAGCGGGCCGATCGGTTCGAAGCCGTGCCGCACGGCGGACGCCAGGTCGTCGCCGTGCTCGTAGCCGACCACCGGCAGGGTGGGAAACAGGTGGTGCACCCCGTCCAGTACGCCCGGCCAGGCCCGGTCCGGGCCGCCGTCCACCGCGAAGACGTTGGAGACGCCGACGACCTCGTCGCTTCGGCTCGCGACTGCTCCGGCGACCACACTCCCGTCGGCCGAGCGTCCGGCGAGCATGAACGTGCCCGGATCGGCGAGCAGTTCGGGCCGGAAGAGGCCGGCGTCGCCCTCGCCGCGATCCCACGCCAGCGCCCAGGCACGCTGCGTGTCCGGGGCGTCCGCCACATCCCACAGGAGATCCGACGCGACGGCCGGTGCACCCGCCGGGCGGTGGATCCACTGCGCCTCGAACAGGACATGGAAGCCGGCCTCTGCCAGATCGAGGCAGGCGAAGCTGTCCTTGACGGAGGCGCCAGGCGCGGCGGTGTCGATCCGGCCCGTCAACGCGGCCGGGTCGGCGTCCGGATGCAGCGTCACCGCATCGGGGTAGTACAGCGGCGTGCGGGCCGCAGCGGTCCAGGCGTGCCGGCCGAACTCGCTTGCCAGACCGTGCGATCGGCTCACCGCCGCGCACCACTCGGCGTTGTTGCGGGCGGCGGCCCGGACCAGCAGTTGCTTCGCCGTCGTCTGCTTCGATGTCGTCACGAACGGTGAATCATGGACGGCCCGAGGGCCCCGCTCAAGTGGTTTACGCCCTTCGCCGGGCGCTCCGCCCCGTCACGACGCGGCGAGCGCGTCCCGCCACGCGGGGCTGTCGACGTAGTGGTTGTCGTAACGCTCGGAGGACTCCGCGATCTCCTTCGGGTCGCTCTCGCCGCGCATCACCCTGCCGAGCAGCCGCAGGTAGTCGAAGCGGGCCATGCCGGGCGTGAAGGTGAACAGCACGTCGGCGGTGCAGCCGGGAGCCGCGGCGAACGCGTGCGGGGTGTGCGGGGGCACGGCGAGGAAGTCGCCGGCGTCGAGGAGCGTGATGTCGTCGCCCACCAGGACCTGAAGGGATCCACTGATCACGAAGAAGAGCTCCGTGGCCTTGGTGTGGAAGTGTGCAGGAGCACCGACGGCTCCCTCGGTGAACGTGGAACGGTACGTCGTGAACCCGCCGCCCGGCCCGTCGGCGTCGGCCAGGAGGGTCATCACACTGCTGGGGTCGGCGGAGGTCTCGGCCTTCGCGGCGCGGGTGAGAAGGGCCCGGAATTCGACGTTCTTGCTGTTCATGGTGGTGTCCCCTTCGGCTGTGCAGCGGGTGCGCCGTCGTTGTGATCACCACTGTATGAAGGCGAAAGACCCACCGGAGAGTGCAATTCGGTACGGGAAACACCGGTCAATTCCACGACCTCGGGCAGGAGCGTTCCGCCGGCGGGGCCCGCTGCCTGTCAGTCTGCGTCCGGGCGCAGTCCTTGGGCCGTGTGGCGTAGCGTCGGGGAGCGGTCCGTGACGTCGGCCGGCCCCGCCTCCCGGTCCTGACCGGGAGGCGGGGCCGAGGCGGCTGTGTCCGTCGCGGCCCACGATGGAGCCGCGGACGCCGACGTCAGGAGGCGCCGGGGCGCGACGGCCCCGCTGCCTGCCTCACCAGAGCGGCAGGTCCTCAGACAGTGCCGCAGTCGGAGACGATGATCTCCTTGGAGGTGGCGCCGGAACGGCTGCCGAGCGTCTCGATCGCCTTCACCACGTCCATGCCCTCGACGACCTCGCCGAACACGACGTGCTTGCCGTCCAGCCAGCTGGTGACGATGGTGGTGACGAAGAACTGCGAGCCGTTGGTGTTCGGGCCGGCGTTGGCCATGGACAGCAGGCCCGGCTTGGTGTGCTTGAGCTTGAAGTTCTCGTCGGCGAACTTCTCACCGTAGATGCTCTTGCCGCCGGTGCCGTTCTGGTTGGTGAAGTCACCGCCCTGGAGCATGAAGTCCGGGATGACCCGGTGGAACGGGGAGCCCTTGTAGCCGTAGCCGTGCTCGCCGGTGGCCAGCTCACGGAAGTTCTGCGCGGTCTTCGGGACGACGTCGTCGAAGAGCTTGAACTCGATACGGCCGAGCGGCTCGCCGTCAGCGGTGACCTCGAAAAAGACGTTCTGGCTCATTGCTCTGCTCCTGTGGAATCGAATGGATGCCCCGAGCATATGAGGCCGGGGCGCCGGGTGCGTAAGCGGCACGATCACGCGCCGCCCGGGTCACCCGGACCGAGACCCCGGCCGGTCGGGACCGAGTGCCGGATTCGACCGCGTCCCGGGTACCGTCTCTGCGGCCCCACGGATCGCGCTTCGCCTCGGGGAATGTCAGTCGACGGCCAGCTCGCCGAGCAGCGACCAGTCGTCCTGCGGGATGTTCATGTTCACAATGCGCGGTGTCGCGGCCAGGTGGGGCGGCAGGGTCCGCTGCGCGGCCTTGAAGTGGGCGGACTGGACGTGGGCCGCGCCGGCCTCGTCGTCGCGGAACGCCTCGACCAGCACGTACTCCGTCGGATCCTCGACACTCCTGGACCAGTCGAAGAACTGGCAGCCGGGTTCGGCGCGGGTGGCTGCCGTGAAATCGGCGACGATCTCCGGCCACCGGTCCGCGTCTTCGGGGCGGACACGGAATTTGGCGGTGATGAAGATCATAAAGGCTCCTCACGTACGTGGTGGGTCGTGCTCCGGCGCCGGCCGCCGGTGAACGCCGGGGAAAACGTACGCCGAGTACGGGGCACCGTGCAGTCGACCGGGCCGAGGAGCGGGCGACCGGGTTCCTCCTGCTGCGCGAAAAGGGATCGTCTGCTGCTGTTCCTGAGAGGAAAGCGGATTTCCACACTCTCTGTGCACGGGCCGGCCGGTGCAGGATGATGGCGGTCGACAACTCCGCCCACAGACAGGAGATTTGGTCGCTCATGTCGCGCCAGTCCGACGACAGCCCGCCCATCGACCTGGTCTCCGCCGTGCGAGCGCTGCGCACCCAGATCACCGAAGCAGCCGGGGCCGACCCCGATTCCGACATCCGTTTCCGGATCGGGCCGATCGAGCTCGAATTCACCGTCGCATTGACCCGGGACCAGAGCGTCAAGGGCGGTGTCAAAGCGTGGGTCGTCACCGCGGACACCGAGGGCCGATGGTCGACGGCACACACGCATCGGGTCACGCTCAACCTCGAACCCCTGTCCGCGTCCACCGGCACCAGCCCGGAGATCGGCACCGCCGACGCCGGCCATCGCATCGTGCGGTGACCGTGGCGCGGCATCCCCGGCGCGCACATCTCGTGGCCGTCACCACGGGGGACGACCGGGTGCTCGGCAGCGGCTATCTCCTGAACAGCCGGGTCGTCCTGACGGCGGGGCATGTCGTCAAGGACGTGGCGGGCGACGACCTGCGCGTGTGCCGCATGGTCGGACTGCGCACCGTCCGGGCGGAAGTGGTGCGTGTCGAACGCGACATCGCCCTGCTGCTGACCGCCGAGGAGATCGCGGAGCCGGGCGACCTGTCCGAAGTCGAGATGAGCGAGCTGGCGACGGACGCGCACTTCGACGACTGCTCGGCCCTCGGCCTGCCCACGGTGATGACACGGCCGGCCGCCGGAGTGGCTCCGCTGGAGGCGGACTTCCGGATAGCCCCGAACAGCGCCGAAGGACACGGATACCTCTCCTTGCAACTCGTCGGCCATCCGCCGCAGGGCGCACACCCCTGGGGCGGTATGTCGGGCGCTCCCGTCTTTCACGCCGGACGCTGGCTGGTCGGCGTCATCGTGCGTGATGCCGCAGGCTGGGCGCACGCCCGGCTGGAAGCCGCACCGATCGGCGGCTTCTTCGAGGCTGTGCCCTTCGCGGACCGGGTGTTCCGCGTCACGCGGGCCATCACCGAGACGGACGCCCGTGACGCCGCCTTCCTCGACGTCTACCGGCGCGAGGTGGTGCGGCGCTACGGGCACATCGAGCTCTTCGGCCTGGGCCTGCGCGGACTGGCGGACGACATCGGCATCGAGCACGCCTACGTCAGTCTGCATGCGGGGCTGCGCTCCCTCGCACTGTCGTCGACCGATCAGTCCAGGCCGGTGGAACACCTCATACCCAAGAACGCCCGAATGCTGCTGCGGGGCGATCCGGGCGCGGGCAAGTCCACCCTCCTCGAATGGCTGGCCGTGTCGATGGCACGCCAGTCGTGCAGGGGCCCCCTCGAATCGTTCAACGCCCGGGTCCCTTTCCTCATCAGGCTGCGCGACATGTACGCGCCGCGCTGGAAGCAGGAGGAGGGCCTCGACGGGATTCCCCCGGAACCCGATCGCTTCCTGGACTTCAACCGCATCGCCACTGGAACCCGGCCGCCGGACGGGTGGGTCCGCCGGCTCCTGGACGACGACCGGGCCCTGCTGCTCGTCGACGGTCTGGACGAGGTGCTGGAGGCCCACCGCGACGGGGTACTCCGGTGGATCGTCGGCCTGCTGAGGGAATTCCCCTCCGTACGCATCATCGTCACCGGCAGACCCGAAGCCCTCGCCCAGTGGAGCCCGCCGAAGGAACTCGGATTCGTCGAGCTGAGGCTCCTCGAACTCAACGAGACCCAGCGTGCCGAGCTCATCCGCAAATGGCACCAGGCGGCCAAGCTCGGCGCCCGGTCGTCCTGGCTGGGCGACGAGGAACGGGAGCGGCGCACCACGCGGCTCTCGGTCCTGGAGACGGGACTGAACAAGCTCATCAACGCGTCACCCGACCTGGCCGCACTCGCCGCGACCCCTCTGCTGTGCGCCGTGCTGTGCAAGCTGCACGAAGTGCACGGGTCCAGACTTCCGCGATTCCGCCAGGAGTTGTACGCCCGCACCATCGACATGATGCTGGGCCTGCGTGACGCGGATCGCGAGGTGCCCGACCCGCTGCCGCACCTGGACGTGGACCAGCGATGTGCGATCCTCTCCTGGGTGGCCGGTTACCTCACGACGGAGGGGGAGCGGGAGATCACCCAGGACCGCTTCGACGAGAAGGTCGGGCAACGACTGGGCAGCCTCGGCCGCGAGGCCGGCGCGCACAGTCCGGAAGAGATCCGCAGGGCCCTGCAGCAACGCAGCGGGCTCCTCGTCGCACCGGCCGAAGAAAGCCTGCGCTTCAGCCACCGCACCTTCCAGGACTATCTCGCCGCGACCGACATGGTGGCGCAGCGTGCGTTCGGGCAACTGGCCGGGCACGCCGGGGAGGAGACCTGGGACGACGTCCTGCACTTCGCGATGAGTCAGTGCAACCTCGCGGACACCCGTGAATTCGTCGCACAGTTCCGCCGAAAACTCCGGCTGGTCGCCGGCGGGCGGCAGCGGGCGCGGATGCGCATGGCGGCAGCCGCCTGTATCCCCTACGCCGTCCAGATGGACGAGGACGACCGGCGATCCCTCATCACCGGAGTGGCCAAGTCCTTCCGGACCGTGGCCAAGAAGTCCGGGACGAAGACCTTCGACTTCAGCCCGTACACGGCCGTGGGCCCCGATCTGCTGGCAGCTCTGCAACGCGACTTCGACTGGCAGGACGGCCTGCTGTGCCTGCACGCCGTCTACCTGGCCAGCGAGGTCGCGGGCCCGGAGTCACTCCAGTTCCTGAAACACATTCCACGGCAGCAGCGCCAAGTGCTGTCGGCGCAACTGGCCGCCGCCTGGGACAAGTTTCCCGGCGCCGAGTTCGCGGACGACGTACTCGCCGGCCTGGACGTCGAGGCCTTGGCGATCGACACCGCCGAACGGCTCACCCACGCACGGGTGGTGGGGCACGTCGACAGACTCACCGTTTCGCGGGCCGATTCCGTGGAGGACATCGCCGGATTCGCCCTCGGCCACCGGGTCCAGCACCTCCGGGTCACGGGAAACGTGCTGGGCGACGACGTCTCCCTGGCGCCGCTGTCCCGCGCGACGGCGCTGTCCACGCTGAGCCTCGGTACGTCGCTCCCCACCTTGCATCAGGTCTTTCGCACACCCGGCTTCTGGATCAGAACGGGCCGGAGCCGGGACAAGATGCGCTACGCCCTGCCCGCCATCCCGCACGTGACGGAACTGGCCCTCGCGGCTCTGCCCACCGACTGGACGGAGCACACGGCGGGCTGGACAGGACTGACCTGGCTGGGACTCTTCGCCGGCGCGGTGGAGGCACTCGCCGAACTGACGAACCTCCCCGCCCTGACCCACCTCGTCGTCCAGTCGGAACGTTCCTACACGATCCCGGCCACACTGGTGCACGACGGAGTCACTCACCTGGCGCTCCAACTGCCCGAGGGACCGGAGTACTTCGACCTGCACACCCTGCCGAAGGCGTTCCCCGCCCTGACCGAACTCGTCCTCACCGCACCCTCGGTGGCCTGCCCGGCGGTGGACCTCTCCAGCGTGTCACGCCTGCCGGGACTCGTCGTCCGCCTGGGCGGCTTCCCACGCAACGACGCACGGATACGGGGTATCGACGCCTTCGCGAAAGAGCGAGTCAGGTGGGAGTGAGCGGAAGTCGGGGACGACTGGCCGGGGCACCGTTGATCTATGCTGCTCCCTTGAACCAGCGGGGGAGACGCGCAGTGAGTCAGTACTTCAAGGTCGACGGCCGGACCCTGTGGAACCCTTCCAATGGCGCCGCCCGGCTGTTCCTGCGGCAGGTGGCCGTATTCGAAGCCGAACTGGAACTGCCCTCCGGTATCGGCCTGATGGAAGCCGACGAGTCCCGGATCGACCCCGTCACCTTCCAGATGTTCGTGGCCGCCCTGCTGGCACAGCACCGCAGGACGAGCCATGGTGTCGTGATCGCACTGTCCGAAGGGTTCGTCGCCACAGTGTTGGTCCTCGCCGAGCGCGCACATCTCGAAATCGACTGGAAGAGCGTCGACCTGGCCATGGGCAACGGACGGACCGACGTCCAGGTCCCGTCGCCGTCCACGCCGGTCGGCGATGAGGCGTGGGCCGTCGCCCTTCAGGACCGGTCACGCGAGCTGGGCCGTTTCATGGCGTGGTGATCACCAGCCGGCGCGATGGGCCCGCTCGGTGTCCCGGGCCCAGCCGCGTTCTCCAGTCGACCGTCGTCGCCGAGCGCCGTGGAACCTCGAAACGCTGCGCCACCAGCCCCGGCAGCGCGGCCTCCAGGGATTCGATACTCAACAGCCACCTCCATTTGCGTTCCTGTTTTCTATCCGCACACGGAACACGGAGGCGAACCTGCACGTCGTCGAGGGTGTCGCCCTGATCGGCACGCCTGACGGCACGGCGTTCGAAGCGCACCCCGGCGAGACGGTGACGTGCCCGCCCGGTGAGGAGCACTGGCACGGCGCGACACCGGAACGCTTCATGCAGCACCTCGCCATGGGGGAGGGGCCGGGCGACGACCGGCCGGAGACCACATGGCTGGAGAAGGTCGCCGACGAGGAGTACGGCAGGCCGCGGACCCGCAGTCACTGACCCCCGGTGTCCGGCGGGCCCACTTCTTGATCACCATCTCCCACGAATGCGAGACGGCGCGTTCGGCGCCACCGGCGGGCAGGATCGCAGCGGCCTGGCACTCCTCAGCGGGCGATGCGGTGCTTTCGTCCGCCGCGTCGGATGCGCATGGCGGCGTAGACGAGGTCGGCGAGCAGGACGACGGCACCGATGATCAGCAGATAGAAGAGGCCGTGCACGGCGAATCCGATGATGCCGAGGACAAGGGCCACGAGAATCAGGAAAAGAAACCAGCTCATCAGCTCTCCCGGCGGGTTCCGGCGGCTCAGCGTCGGGCGAGGCGGCGTTCGCCGCCGGTGCCCGGTGCGTAGTCGAGTTCGTAGTGCGCGAAGACCTTCGGCTCGTCGGGTGCGGGCAACTCGCCGTCGGTGTCGATCGCGGGGGCTTTCCTGACCAGGTCCTTGGCGTAGGTGACCGTCAGATAGCCCGGACCGACGGTCGCGCCGGGGAGCGGCACGAACACCAGTCGGCGCCGGGTGGGCAGGCCGACGGTCACCGTGGCGAAGAACGGCTTGTCCGTCGCGGTGTCGACGTACACCGATTCCAGGACCCCGATCTTGTGACCGCCGGGATCCCTCACGTCATGACCGCGCCACTCGCGGATGTCGGCTGCCTCGAACATCGTGAACCTCCGCAGACTGGAGTACCCCTGAACGCTTTTCCGAAGCGCTCAGTGGCTATGGTTGCTCAGAAACGATCAAATGCCGCCAACAACTCACCGGGGCGCCGGGTCGGGCGGTGCGGATGTCGGCATGTCGGCATATCGGGATGTCGGCCATGGAGCATCCCGCCGCGTCACAGGCCGAAGGCGCCGCCGTCGTCGAACGTGCCGGGCTGCGGCACACCTGGCTTCCGACCGGGCCCCGCATCGAGGTGCCGCATGCGCGGATGCATGAGGCCTGTTCGGCCTGATCGATCCGCCGCGCGACCACGGCGTGTACGAGATGTCCTGGGTGGGTCCGACGGCAGTGCTCGTGTCGACCATGGCTGATCTCAACGGCCTCTACGGGCAGTTGCACCCATCGACGACGGGTTGTCGGCGCCGTACCTGCGGGCACTGGACGGCCGCCGGGAGGCACCGGACGCGGGGGACTTCGCCCTGGTCCGGCAGCCGGAGTGCGGAGCAGGCCGGCCGTTCGGCTCCGTCGCGGCCGGGACAGGGCGAGACGGCCGGCGGTCACCCGCCGCCCGCGTCCTCCTTGGCCGGCACGCACCGCCAGGCGAGCGCGGCGGCCGTCAGGTAGGCGAGGGCGCCGATGCCCATGCTGACGCGCAGTCCGGTGCCGTAGTCGCTGCTGGTGGCCAGCAGGCTGCCTCCGAGTGCCACACCGGTGGCGCTGCCGACCTGGCGAGTGGTGTTGAACAGCCCGGAGGCGGCTCCCGCGTACGCCGCGGGTGCCGAGGCCATCACGGTGGCGGTGGAACCGGTGAGCGCGAAGGACGTGCCGAACCCGGCGGCCATCATCGGGGCGACCAGCAGCGCGTAGGCGGGATCGACCCCGGCCGCGGCCCAGCCGGCCAGGCCCAGGGCACCCAGGAGCATGCCGGTGACCACCAGCGGGCGATCGCCGGTGCGGCGGGACAGGCGGCCGGACAGGACGGAGGCGAACATGGTCATCGCCACCGCCGGGAACAGCGCCAGTCCGGTTTCCAGGGCGCTGAAGCCACGCTGGTGCTGGAAGTACAGGCTGGCGGTGAACACCATGCCGTAGAAGCCGAAGTTGAAGAGCAGACCGATGGCGGCGGCACCGCTCATGGTGCGTGAGCGCAGCAGGCGCAGCGGAAGGGCGGGGCGCCGTGCGAGCCACTCGCGGACCACGAACGCCGCCCCGGCCGGCACGGCCAGTCCGAGCGCGGCGAGGACGGCGGGATCCGACCAGCCGCGTCGCCCGGCCTCGTTCAGCGCGGTGGTCAGCAGGGCGACCGCGGCCACCACGGCACACTGGGCCGGCCAGTCCAGGGCCCGGTCGGCGCGCCGGGGCGACGGCGCGACATGACGCAGCGTCAGGAACAGGCAGATCACGCCGACGGGCAGGTTGATGAGGAAGACCCACCGCCAGCCCACCGTGGACACCAGCAGCCCGCCCAGCAGTGGTCCGGCGGAGGCCGCGACACCTGCCATCGATCCCCACAGCCCGAAGGCGCGCGAGCGTGCCGCCGGCGCCGGGTACGCCTGCTGGAGCAGGGCGAGGGAGCCGGGGACGATCAGCGCCGCGCCGAGTCCCTCCACGAGACGCGCCACGACGAGGAAGGCGGTGCCCGGCGCGGAGGCGCACGCGGCCGAGGCCAGCGTGAAGACGACCACGCCCGCACAGAAGACGCGCCGGTTGCCCAGCCGGTCGCCGAGCGCGCCACCGGTCATCAGGAATCCGGCGAAGACCAGGGTGTATCCGTCCGTGATCCACTGGATGCCGGTGAGCGAGGCCGACAGTTCCCGGCCGACCACGGGCACCGCCACGTTGATGATGGTGACGTCCAGGATGACCATGAAGTACCCGGCGCACACCGCCAGCAGCGGTGCCGTGGAGCGCTGTGCGGCCGTGGCGTCGGGTCCAGGTGGTCCGGGCTCGCCGCCACTGACCGATGCCGCGATGGGCACGTCGCCGACTCCGTCCTGTCCGCGGACATCCGACCAGGTCAGCATGCTAGGGCGAGCAGGACGGCGAGTCGACGACCTACGGCTCCTGGGGTACTTCGGTGTCGGGGGTGGCTCTCGGCGGGCGGGCGTTGAACCGGCGCAGTCGGTCGGCCGGGACCCGCTCCTTGATCAGCGCGGAAGTGGCCGGAAGGGCAGGGCGCTGACCGCGGGGGGCCTGAGACCGCTCCGACGCGGTCCGCAGTCCCCCTAGCCCTCGACGAACGTGACCGTCTCGTCGAGCGGCGCCCGGCCGGTACGGGTGTAGCCCACCGCGCCGTCCTCGTACCCGATGGACATGCCGCAGAAGAGCATGAGGTCGTCGGGGGGTGACAGGACCTCCGCGACGGTCTTGCGATACACCGACCACGCCATCTGCGGGCAGCTGTGCAGCCCTTCGGCGCGGAGCAGCAGCATGACGGTCTGCAGATACATGCCGACGTCGGACCACTGGGGCCGCCCCAGGTCACGGTCGATGTAGCAGAACAGGGCGGCGGGCGCGCCGAAGCATTCCCAGTTCGCGGAAGCGGCCCGCTGACGCGCCTCCCAGTCCTCGTGTGCGATTCCGAGTGCGCTGTAGCGCTCGTGGCCGAAGGCGGATCGGCGCTCGCGGTACGGGGACTTCAGCGCGGCCGGGTACATCTCGTACTCCCGCTGGTCCCACGGGTCGCCTGCTGCCACGCGCTCGCCCGCGCGCCGCTTGAGGTCGGCCAGCGGCTCGCCGGTCAGCACGTATGCGTGCCAGGGCTGGAGGTTCGATCCGGACGGCGCCCAGGCCGCGGCGGACAGTACGCGCTCCAGCACCTCCCGCGGGACATGCCGGTCGGTGAATCCGCGGACCGCCCGTCGGCTCGTGACCGCCTCGTAGACGTCCAAGACCGTCTGCCTCCCGTCCGCTCGCCGTGTCCGCGGGCCTGAGTGGGAGCCGGCCGTCAGGAGAGCCAGTCGGTGTAGCGGGTGGGGGCGATGCGGGCGTCCTTGTCGGTGAGGACGTCGCCCTCGACGGCCGCGAACATGCCGGCGGTGGGGTCGGTGACGACGGTGCGCTTGTCGCCCTTGTGGGACAGAGTGATCCGGCCCAGTTCGTCGAGGTGGAAGATCTCGGGGCCACCGACGTTGCGAATGCCGTTCAGCGGGGCGCCCGCGGCGACTTCCGCCACCGCCTCGGCCACGTCCTTGGCGGCGATCGGCTGGATGGGTGTGGCGGGCAGCCGGACGGTGTCGTCGTCGGAGGTCCAGGACAGGACGGCGTCCATGAACTCCATGAACTGGGTCGCGCGGACGATCGAGTAGGGGACCGGTCCGGCCGCGAGGATCTGCTCCTGGAGCGCCTTGGCCCGGTAGTAGTCCAGCGCCGGCACCTGGTCCACTCCGACGATCGAGAGGATGACGAAGTGGCCGACGCCGCCCTTCCGGGCCGCGGCCAGGAGGTTGTCCATCGAGGTCTGGAAGAAGGCCGGGGAGGCTTCGTCGAAGGTCGGGGAGTTCGTCAGGTTGACGACGACGTCGGCTCCGGCCACCGCCTCGTCCAGCCCCTGGCCGGTGAGTACGTCGATTCCGGTGGACTTCGAGTGCGGTACCGCCTCGTGCCCGGCGGCGTTCAGATCCTTGACGACCTGCGAGCCGATGAGCCCCGTACCGCCGATGACCGCGACCTTCATGACACACCTTTCGTCGGAGGATATATCTGCAATATGGCATATGGGACGCCGTGTGGGCGCGGCAAGGAGCGGAGTCCTGATCCGTGAGGGGCGCGCCGCCTGTGGCGCCCGGCTTCAGGTGGGGCTGCTGTGGTCGCGGTCATGACCCGACTCCGTTGCGCGGTGGGATGGGTGCGATTCAAGCAAAACGAATGTTCGTCTTGACGTCCGGATGATCGATGTCGCAGGATGGGGGACGCAAAACGAATGATCGTTCTCGGAAAGGGAGGAGGCGACATGGGTCCCGCACAGACCGGGGGGTCGGCGATGACCGCGCACCGGGTCCCACGGGACGCCGGGGCGCCGGCCGGGCCCGGCCCGGTGGCGTCCGGCACCGTGGCGTTCGTGCTCCAGGGCGGAGGCAGCCTGTGCGCGGCGCAGGTCGGTATGTTGCGAGCGCTCACGCGGGCGGGGATCAGGCCCGATCTCGTGGTGGGCTCCTCGGCCGGCGCGCTCAACGGCGTCGCCTTCGCCACCGATCCGAGCATCGAGGGCGTCGACCGGCTGGAAGCGCTGTGGCTGGGTCTACGGCGACGGCATGTCGCACCGATATCGCTTCGGACCCTCGTCAGGGCCGTGACGGGCCGGGGAGAGGCGGCGGTCTCCAGTACGTCTCTGCGGCAGGTGTTGCGGTCCGTCATCGGCGTCGGCGGGCTCGAGGAGACCGTAGTGCCGGTGCACGCGGTGGCGACCGACTTCGAGACCGGCGCGCCGGTCGTACTGTCCCGGGGCGACGCCGTTTCGGCGCTGCTCGCCTCGGCGGCCTTCCCGGGCCTGTATCCCCCGGTGCGCGTGGGGGAGCGCCGGCTCATCGACGGCGGTGTGTCGGCGGACGTGCCCGTTCTGCAGGCCGAAGCGCTCGGCGCGACCACCCTCTACGTACTGCCGGCGGCAGTCACGCGACAGGCCGGCGGCCATGGGCCCGGAGCTCTGTGCGTCGCCTTCCGGGCACTGGAGCAGATCCTGGTCGAGCGAGAGCGGCGGGACCTCGCCGCCGTCCGCGGGTCGGTTCTCCGGCTGCCCGCGGCCACCACCCGCGTCGCGAGCGTCGTCGACTTCCGCGACACCCCGCGGCTGATCGAGGCCGGCTGCCGACTGACCGAGGGCTGGCTCACCCGGCAGCCCGCGGCCGCGGCGTGAGGACGCCCGATGGTCGACCTGGCCTCCCCCGCGCCCCCTCTGGCGCCGAACCCCTCACGAACACCGCGCGGACGTGCGCTGCCACGGTGGTGGGCGGAGTTGCTGCTGCTGGGGCTGCTGTACGCGGTCTACGAGATCACTCGGGGAATGCAGCGGGGCTGGACCACCACGGCGGACCGCAACGGCCGAAGCATCCAGCGCTGGGAAGACGCCGTGCATCTGGCGCCGGAGCAGTCGCTCAACGAGGTGCTGCACCACCTTCCGGTCCTGGCCGTCCTCGCCGCGTACTTCTACGCCACCCTGCACTACATCGTCACGCCCGCCGTACTGATCTGGCTCTACCGAAGGCATCCCGCGCACTACCGCAGGGCCCGCACCTGGCTCGCCACGGTCACCTTGAGCGCACTCATCGGATTCTGGCGCTTCCCGGCCACACCGCCCCGACTGCTTCCTCGGGCGGGGATCCACGACACCGTGGCCGATGTCGAGCAGTGGGGGTGGTGGAGCGGGCAGACCAGCGCGCCGCACGGGCTGGGCGGCCTCGTCAACCAGTACGCGGCCATGCCGTCCCTCCATGTCGGCTGGGCCGTGTGGTCGGGCTGGCTCCTCTTCCGGCACGCCCGCCGCGGGTCGCTGAGGGGGTTCGGCCTCGCCTACCCGTTCCTCACGACGCTGGTCGTCGTCGCGACGGGCAACCACTACCTCGCGGACGCCGCCGCGGGAGCCCTCCTCATCGTGCTCTTCGGCGCGCTCGCAGGCCGCGTCCACCCCTTCGGCGGACACGTCGTCGGGCGGGCGTCCCAGGCCCGTCCGGCCAGGAATGTCCCGCGCGACACCGACGCCACGTCCAGAGCACACCGCCCAAGTCCCCACGTGAAGCGTCCCCCAGGTGACTCACCATGACCCATTTCGTTCCACCCCAGTCGCCACCCCCGGACGACGGAGACACCCCGAGCATCGGGTCCCGGCCACCCGGGGCGCGACCCGGCAACGGCAAACGTGTGCAAGGCAGTTGGCTGCGCAGTCAGCGCCGCGGCCAGGGCCCCACGCATCTGCCGTTGCACCTGGTGGAGGCCTTCCTCATCGGTCATGACTCCGGAGGGCCGACCGGGGGGCTCCTGCGCTTTCGGACCGCCGACGCCGACGGGCCCGGCCGCTCACGGCCGTCCTGGTGGCGCCGCCCGGACCTGGGGCACCAACTCGCCGGCTCCAGAGGGGAATTGCGGCTCTTCCGCAACGACCGTTCCGACGGGACCGCTATCCGACCTGCCCCGATCGCCATCCTCACTCTCAACGGCATCACCGACGCCGCCACCCTGATCCGGCTGGACATCGGTGGCTCGTTCCTCTCCATCACCGGGAAGGGAGCCGGACGCGTCGCGCCCGTGGACGTGGACGTACGGTTCCCGGCCGGTCTGTGGGGTCTGCTCCTCCCGGAGCACACGCGATGCCGGGTGCACCTGGAAGGTCCGGCCCGCCTGATACCCGACTGGCCGATGCAGCGATGAGCAACTCGCAACAGGCCGGGGTGGATGGCGAACAAGATCCGGGCGGGGGAGCGGGCATCCTGGAGGGACATGCCTGTCCGACGGACGAGTTGATCCCTCCGGTGCGCTTTCGCCGACGGACCGTGCTGACCGCGGGCGTCATGGTGGTCGTACTCGGTACGGAATCCGTTCTGGTGGCGCCCTACGCGCGTCGTGCGGCGGGCCAGTTGGCCCATGTCCGGCCGATGTGGCTCCTGTTGGCCCTCGGCGCCGAGATGGCTTCCATGATGGCGTTCGCCCGCCTGCAACGACTGGCACTGGGAACCGGTGGTCTGCGCGTCGCGCTCGGCTCCGCCGTCGCCACGGTGTTCGGCGGGAACGCCCTTGGTGCCACGTTGCCCGGCGGAAGCCTGGTGTCGATCACCTACCGGACTCGCCGCATGCGCTCCTGGGGCGCCAGCGTGCCGCAGATCGGCTTCACCCATGCGGCCACCGGCGTGCTGAGCACGATCGCACTCGTCGTGCTGGCCGGGGCGGGCAAGACCCTCGCGGGGGACGGCTCGCAGCTTGCCCGGGTCGCCGTCCACGTCGGGGTGATCTGCGCGCTCACGAGCGCCGCGCTGGTTCTGATCCACCACGCGGCTGTGCTGCGCCGGCCCGTGAACGCCCTTCTCCGGCTGTGGCGCAGACTGCGACGCGGTTCGGTGGGCGACGTGTCGGCCGACCGACTGCTCGACGAACTGGCCGCGATGCACCCGCCGGCCCGATTCTGGGTGCGGGGTTTCGCCTTCGCCCTGCTCAACTGGACCACCGACTTCCTGTGTCTGCTCGCCGTGTGTCACGCGGTGGGCGCGCGGCCCGCGTTGGGGACGGTGCTGCTGGCCTACACCGCAGGGGTCGCCGCCGCGTCGGCCATGCCGCTGCTGCCCGCAGGGATCGGTGCCCTCGACGCGGCCCTGGTGCTCGCTCTGCACCACGGTGGGGTGGCGAGCAGTACCGCGACGGCCGCCGATCTCCTCTACCGGACGATCACCCCCGGGCTGGTCGGCGTCGCGGGATGGGTGCTTCTGCTGCGGCAGCGCCGACGGTCGGCCCACAGCCATGCGTCGTGCGACAGCGCCTGCACCGTGCCGACGGCCCCGTCCACGAGCCCCGCAGCGAGCCTGGCCGGCTGGAGGAGATAGCCGGGTCGGCATCCGCCCAGGTCGGCACGGGTGCACGTGAAGAAAAACGAACATTCGTCTTGACGTTTCCCCGACCGCCGAGCCATGCTGGCTCGGCAAAAAAGAATGTTTATTCGCCTTTGGAGGCTTGATCGTGAAGAACCCGTTGGTGCGATTGCTGTCCTTGCGACGGGCCGTCATCGTGATCGTGGCGCTGCCGCTGGTGGTCTCGTTGGCCGTGATGGCGTACGCGTGGCCCGCGTCGCGCATCGCGCCGCGTGATCTGCCGGTAGGGATCGTGGGTACGAGCGAGGCCAGCCAGAACGTGGTCGAAGGCCTGGCCCGCAGCAAGCCGGGCGGATTCGACTTCCATCTCTACGCCGACGAGGCGTCGGCGCGCTCCGCGATCAAGAGCCGGGAGGTCTACGGCGCCTTCGTCATCACTCCAGGCAGTCTCACCGTGCTGGAGGCCTCCGCCGCGAGCACCTCCGTGGCCCAGCTGATCCATACGTCCGGCCAGCAACTTGCCGCGCATGCGCTCCAGTCGACCGCGAAGGAAGCCCCGGCGGCCGACAGGACGTCCGTCAGGTCCAAAGCCGGAAGGACAGCCAGGAGGGCGGTCACGAAACCGTCGGCCAAGGTCGTCGTGACGGAGGTGGATGTCGTCCCGAGTTCTGCGGACGATCCCCGGGGAGTGGTGTTCAACTCGGCGGTTCTGCCGCTCACCATATGCAGCATTCTCATCGCGTCGTTCCTCACGATGTCCGGCCTCCGGATGCCCAGGTGGCGTCGCGTCGTCGAACTGGTCGCCGCGTGCGCGGCGGCCGGCTTCACCGCCTACTTGGTCGCCCAGGGCATGCTCGGGGCGCTGCCGCACGAGCAAGTGGCCACGTGGGCGGCCGTCTCTCTCACCATGCTCGCCATCAGCGCGACCAGCGCGGGCCTGATCACGCTCGTCGGTCCCGCGGGGCTCGGGCTCACCGCGCTGCTCATGGTCTTCGTCGGGAACCCCTTCTCCGGTGTCACGTCCGCACCGGAAATGCTGCCCAAGGCGGTGGACACCATCGGCCAGTGGTTGCCTCCGGGCGCCGGCGCGAATCTTCTGCGCAGCACGGCGTACTTCGACGGCAACGGCTCCGAAGGCCACATCACCGTTCTCGCCCTGTGGTGCGTCCTCGGCCTGACGGCCGTCGCCCTCGGCGGTCGGACCCGCACCGCCGCGGACGGAGCGCCGGTGCAACACGTCGACACGGCCGACGGCGCGGGGTCCGAAGCCCCGGTCCAGAGCGAAACCGCGACGCCCGACTCGCACCCGGCCCCCGAAGGGCAGTCCGAGTCGCCCGCGCTGATGTTGGAAGCGGGGCCCGCACGCTCGCACGCACGGCACGCGGCCGACCACTGAGACGGGCCGCGACGGGGGCCGTCTGACGCCGTGTCGCGCCGGCGGTGAAGGAGCGCCGGCGCTGCCTGCGAATGAGGCCCCGGCCGGCCGCGCAACGCAGCATCGGGCTTCTGGTGCGCCACGACACGCTTGGGTCGTCGTGGTGCACCAGAAGCCCGTATTCGAGTGCCGCCGTCATGGGCGGGACGGTCCCGTCATGGCAGCGGAACGCACGCTGAAGAGCTGCCCCGATCAGCTTGATCTGGCGGGGCAGCCTCCTGTCGGAACCGATGACCGGTCAGGTCAGTGGCGACCGTCCAGTCTCAGGACGCGGCAGCGTCGGGCCACAGCGCCCGCAAGGCGTCGGGCACTCCCTCCACGTCCTTCGACCCGCCGATGGCCAACTGGAGAAGGTAGCCGGGCAGGGCGCACATGAGAGTGGCCGCGATCGCTTCGGCAGTCGCCTCGCGCGGGAAGGCTCCGCTGTCCTGGTGCTCTCGGACGACCTCGGCGAGATCGGCACGCATCCGGGTCAGCAGGTCGTTGAACTGCCTGGCCAGTGCGGGGTTCCGCAGAGACTCGGACCAGGCCAGCACGGCCAGTCCGGCGACGTTCTGCTCCACCGTCTTGGTCTTCACCATCTCGAAGACATCGGCCATCATCGCACCGACGGAACTGCTGGACCGGTCCGTGGCGACGCTGTGGACCATCGTCACGACCTCACGCATGTTCTCCTCGGCGATCGCCGTGATCATCTCTTCCTTGCTGGCGAAGTGCCGGTACACCGCGCCTGCCGAGAGGCCGGACTCCGCGAACAGGTCCTGCATGGACGTCGAGTGAAATCCGTCCCGCAGGAAGCAACGGCGAGCCGCGTCCAGGATCTGCGCGCGGCGGGCCTCCATGTACTGCGGGGTGACCTTGGGCATGGATCCATCCTAAGCGATAAAAAACGAATGGTCGTGTTAGCTTAGCCTGTCGGCGGCCTGAGTGGCGACGATCGAAGCACCCCGATGAGAGGGGTGTGTACGGGTTTGAGCTTCGCGAATACGCCAACGCGATCTGTATGGCCCATTCGACACGAGAAACCGAACGCAAATACGCGGCGCCGGCGGCCGACGACCTCGGATGGCTGTCCGACCTGACCCGTGTGGCCGGGGTCGCCTCGCTCGCGGGGCGCGGCGTGCAGGAGCTGGACGCCGTCTACTACGACACCGACGATCTGCGGATCGTCCGCTCCCGCGCGTCCTTGCGGCGCCGGACGGGCGGTACGGATGCGGGGTGGCACCTGAAGCTTCCCCTGTCGGGCGACAGCCGTGAGGAGATCCGGGCCCCGCTGTCGTCGGTGGATGTCCCCGACGAACTGCGGCAGCTCACTCTCTCCCGCACCCGTGGCGCAGCGCTGCGGCCGGTCGTGCGTATCCGCTCCACCCGCTCCTTGAACCACCTCCTCGATGCCGAGGGCGACGTCCTGGCGGAGCTGAGCATGGACACGGTCAATGCCGACTCGCTGCTCGACGACGGCAGGCATGCGACGTGGAACGAGATGGAGATCGAACTCGCCGGGGACGGCGACCCTGCACTTCTGGACGACGTCGAGAAGGTGCTGCGCGAGAACGGTGTCGACCGCGCCCCGAGCCCGTCCAAGGTGCTCCGGGCGATCGAGGAGACCACGCCCCTCCTGCGACGCGAGCCGGACCCACGCGCCGGGATCGCTCCGGGATCCGCGGGCGACCACGTACTCACCTACGTCGACGGGCTGGTCCGCGCCCTCACGGACCTGGATCCCGCCGTCCGTCGCGAAGCACCCGACGCGGTGCACCAGATGCGCACCACGGCCCGCCGCCTGCGCGGATGTCTGCGTACCTACCGGTCCGTGCTCGACCGTGAGGTCACCGACCCGATCCGGAAGGATCTGCGGTGGCTCGCGCGGGCGCTGGGCGCGGAACGCGACCAGGAGGTACTCCGGGAGCGGCTGACCTCCGGGATCCAGGAACTGCCGGTGGAACTGGTTCTCGGCCCCGTCGGTGCCCGCCTGCAGGCCTGGGACGCCGCACGGCGGGCCGACGGCCGTCGACGCACCCTCGACGCGCTCGGTTCGGCCCGCTACCTGAAGTTGCTGGAGCGGCTGCAGCGTCTGGCCGACGCCCCGCCGCTGCGTGCCGAGGCGGCAGGCAAGCCCGAGAAGGTCATGGTCAAGGCGCTCCTGAAGGAGTACGACCGGCTCGCCCGGCGCATGGACCGGGCGCTCGACATGCCCACCGGATCGGAGCGGGACGCCTCGATCCATCACGCCCGCAAGACTGCCAAGAGGCTTCGCTACGCCGCGGAGGCGGCGCAGCCGGCCCTGGGGAGGTCCGCGCGGCGCCTCGGCAAGCGCGCCAAGGCCGTACAGCAGGTGAGCGGCGCTCAGCACGACGGCGTCGTGGCCTGCGGGACCCTGCGGGCTCTGGCCATCTCCGCGCACGCGGCGGGCGAGGCCGGCTTCACCTGGGGCCTGCTGTACGGCCAGGAGAGGGCCGCGGCCGGTGCCCGGGGGCGGGAGCTTCCCGAGGTGTGGGCTCGCGTTCCTGCGGCGGCCCGGCGCAAGCGCCTTCGCCGCTGAGGTGCTTCCCCATGTACGTACCGCTTCCGACCGCGAGCGGGCACGGCGGTCGATGTCGTGGCTCTGGGGGAAGTGCGTTTCGGAAGCCGCGGTTTCGGCAGGCTCGGACCGCGTTGTCTCGACGCGCGGGGCTCCGCCCGGCACTGGTCTCGGGGCTTCTTCATCGCCCAGATGCCGGCGGCGTCGGTCTCGCGCCGTTCATGCGGGCTGCGGGGCCCTGGCGAACTCCTCGACGATCGTCGCGCAGAACGCGGGCAGATCGTCCGGTCCGCGGCTGGAGATCAGCCCCCGATCGACGACAACCTTCTCATCGACGACCTCGGCTCCCGCGTTGCGCAGATCCGTTCGGATACTGGGCCACGACGTCAGACGGCGCCCGCGCAGCACGTCCGCTTCGGCGAGCGTCCACGGCCCGTGGCAGATGGTCGCCACAGGCTTGCCGCTGCCGATGAACTCCCGGACGAACGCCACGGCTTGCTCGTCCGCGCGCAGTTGGTCGGGATTCATGGTGCCGCCGGGCAGTACAAGCGCGTCGTAGTCCGCCACGGACGCCTCCGCGACCGTCTTGTCCACCGGGATGCTGCCGGCGGGGTCGATGTCCGACTGCCGGGCGCTGATCTCTCCGTTGTGCAGCGCAAGGACCTCTGTCTCGGCTCCCGCGCCGTGCAGCGCACCGCGCGGCTGCTCCAATTCCATGCGCTCCACACCGTCGGTGGCCAGGATGGCGACCTTTCGGCCGCTGAGCTCGTTGGTCATGGTGCTGTGCTCCAGTCGGCATCTCGACATCTCGACGTCACGGCCGTCGGGCCGCGACATGCTTCCGGTCCCGTTGGTGCACGAGTGACCACGTCGAACGGCTCCACACGCTGCAAGCCCCGTCAAAGAATCCTGAAGGTCCCACCATGCGAACCGTCCGTCGAGGCGCCCGCGCGCTCCGGTCGGGGCCCTAGTAGTTGCTCGGACAGGCAAATGCTCGGGGGGCGTGGCGCGGACCGTCCGTATGGAGGGACCCTTGCTGGTGGGGTGGGTGCGGGAGCAGGCGGCACCCGCACCCACCTCTGTGTCAGTCGAGCGTCGGGTAGTCGGTGTAGCCGCGATGGTCGCCGCCGAAGGAGGTGGCGCGGTCCGGGGCGTTGAAGGGGCCGCCTGCGGCGAGGCGGGCGGGCAGGTCGGGGTTGGCCAGGAACAGGGCGCCGTAGGCGATCAGGTCGGCGGTGCCGTCCTCGATGAGGCTCAGGGCGTCGGCACCCGTGGGCTCGGTGCCGGTGAAGGGGTTGAGCACGAAGGTGCCCGGCCACGCCTTGCGCAGCCGTACGAGCAGGTCGCGCGTGCCGGCGATCTCCAGCTGGTGGAGGTAGGCGAGACCGAGGGGTGCGAGGGCGTCGACGAGGGCGGTGTAGGTGGCGTCGAGGTCCGTACGGTCGCTCTCGTCGATGTCGTTGTGCGGGTTGCCGGGGGAGATGCGGAAGCCGACACGGTCCGCGCCGATGGCCCCGGCGACCGCCTTCGCGGTCTCGACGGCGAACCGGATCCGTCGTTCGGGGCTGCCGCCCCAGGCATCGGTGCGCCGGTTCGTGTTCGGGGCGAGGAACTGGTGGATCAGGTAGCCGTTGGCGCCGTGCAGTTCCACGCCGTCGAAGCCCGCCTCGATCGCGTTCCGCGCCGCGGAGGCGAAGTCGGCGACGGTCTCCTGGGTCTCCGCGTCGGTCAGCTCGCGCGGGGTGACGAAGTCCTGCGGTCCGTCGTGCGTGTAGACCTGCCCCTTCGCGGTGACCGCGGAGGGGCCGACGGGGGTCAGGCCCATCAGGCTCGGGTGGCCGACCCGGCCGGTGTGCATGAGCTGGAGGAAGATCACGCCGCCCTCGGCGTGCACCGCGTCGGTGACCTTGCGCCAGGCAGCGATCTGCTCGGGGGAGTGGATGCCGGGGGTGTCCGGGTAGCCCTGCCCGACCACCGACGGCTGCGTGCCCTCGGTGACGATCAGGCCGGCGCTCGCGCGCTGGGCGTAGTAGGTCGCCATCAGGTCGGTCGGGCTCTGCGCGGGGCCGTAGGCGCGGCTGCGCGTCATCGGTGCCATCACGATGCGGTTCGGCAGGCGGGTGCGCCCGAGATCGTAGGGAGCAAACGCTGTGGTCATGAGGAATTCCCGTTCGGATCGGTGGGTCGGCATCTCGACGATGTCAATACCTGTCCGAACAAGTAAATACGTTCCTCCATTCCGAAAGTCGTGTGATCTGCATCACTAAGCGCGTCGGGTTGGCCGGTAGGCGCCGCCTGAGGTGCAGAGGTCGGGCGCGCTAGGCTGCTCTTGCTCGATCAAGATTCTCGTGAAGCTCAGGAGCGACGTGGCGAAGGAAGCGGACACCGAGCCGACCGGGTCTCCCTCCGCTGACGTGGTGCGTCCTCAGCTGCCGCCGTCGGTGCAAGCGGGAGCCATGACGCACGCGATCTTCCGCGTGGCCCGTCTGCATCGCATGCTCGCCGGACAACTCCTGCGCCGCGTCGGCCTGCACACCGGGCAGGAGCTCGTCATGATGCAGTTGTGGGACCTCGGCCCCCAGCGCCAGACCGACCTCGTGCGCCTGCTCGGCTCCGACGCCGCCACCATGACCCGCACGGTCAAGCGGTTGGAGCACGCCGGCTTCGTCCGCCGCCGGCCCTGCGAGACGGACAAGCGCGCCACCATCATCGAACCCACCGCGGCCAGCCTCGCACTGCGCAAGGAGGTCGAACAGGTCTGGGCGGAGCTCGAAGACAGCGTCGCCGGCGACCTGAGTGCGGACGAACAGGACGCCATGCTCCGTGTGTTGGCACGCATCGAGGACAGCCTCAGCCGGGCCGCCGAACAACACAGCCCCCTCGCCTAGGTCCTGTCCGGATGGGCGTCCGCGCGGCGCCGCGACAGGGATCCGCGGTGTGGCGCACCTCTACCTCGAAGTGGTCGTCGGCGTCACGCTGTTCGTGCTCGCCGGACGGTTCCTGGAGGCGAGGGCCCAGCGGTCGGCCGACGCGGTCGCCGGTGTCCTCGTCCCCGTGGTGCCGGCGCTGGCCGTCACCGTGCTCGGGTTCTGGCTCGGTGCCGGGGCCGACCCGCAGGCCGCCGTCACGGCGTGCGTGGCCGTGCTGGTCATGGCCTGCCCGTGTGCGTCGGGACTGGCGACACCGACCGCGCTGATGGCCGCGGCCCGGCGCGGAGCCCGGCTCGGCGTGCTGGTCAGCGGGCCGCGGGCGCTGGAGGGGCCGCGGCATGTCGACGTCGCCGTACTCGACAAGACCGGCACCCTCACCTCCGGGCACAGGAGCGTCGCCCGGTGCACGGTTGTGCCGGGCGGGCTGGAGAAGGACGCGGTGCTGCGGCTGGCCGGTGCGGTCGACTAGAGCTCGGAACATCCGCTGGGGCGGGCGATCACCGCGTATGCGCGACGGACAGCGGAGGTGCTGCCGGACGTCGTCGAGTTCAGCGCCCTCCCCGGGCGCGGGGTCCTCGGCCGGGTCGAAGGGCGCCGGATCGAAGTACTCGCCCCCGACGGCGAGTTGCCGACCGGCCTGGCGGACGCGTTGCGAGTCGCGGAGGCCGCCGCGCACACCACGGCCGTGGTGCGCGTGGACGGCGTCCCCGAAGCGCTGTTCGAGATCGGGGACGCCGTACGGCCGGGAAGCTACCGGGCCGTCGACCGGCTGCGGCGCCTCGGCGTCCGGCCCGTGCTCGTCACCGGCGACCGTGGGGCGCCTGCCCGGTCCATCGCGGCGGACCTGGGGATCGACGAGGTGCACGCCCGCTGCACACCCGAGGAAAAGGCTGACCTGGTAAGGGAGTTGCGGGCGCAGGGGTGCCGGGTCGCCTTCGTCGGGGACGGTGTCGACGACGCCGCGGCACTGGCCGCCGCCGACCTCGGCATCGCCATGGGCAGCGGCACCGACGTGGCCATCGGCGCCGCCGACGTGACTCTTGCACGAGGGGACATCGAGGCCCTGGCGGATGCCGTACTGCTGGCCCGGCGCACCCAGGGCCCGATCCGCGCCAATCTCGTATGGGCGTTCGGCTGCAATGTCGTCACCGTGCCGGCCGCCAAGGCCGGCCTGCTCACCCCCTGCTCGCCGCCGTCGCGATGTCGGCCGGCTCCCTGCTGGTGGTCGGCAACAGCCTGCGGCTGCGCGGGCGGCAGCCCCTGCCCGCCGCCCGGAGGCACCGATGACTCAGCCGTCCGCCCGGCGGCCGACTCGTCGCCGGCTCACCGACACGCTGCTCGCCGCCCTCGCGCCGGTCGTCGTGTGCGTCATCGCCCTCGCCGGCCTGACCACCTGGGCCGCCACCGGGAACGCGGGCAGCCCGGCCAGGATCGCCGGTCCGAAGGGGCGGGTATTCCTGCCGTACGGGGACAGCACGGAGACCGCGGCGTTCTTCGACGTCGCCAACACGGGTGGCGCGGACGACCGGTTGGTCGCGGTGACCTCCTCCGCCACGAGCGGGCAGATTGCTCTCAGCCGCCACCGCATGACCGGCGGCGGGGCCGCCACCGGGGCCCAGGTGGCCTCGGCCGCCGTCCCCGCGGGCCGTGGGCTGTCCATGTCACCGGGCGGTCCGGCCGTCACGCTTGCCGCCGAGGGGGACTGGAGGGAGGGCGACCTCGTGCCGTTCACGCTGTACTTCGAGCGTGGAGGGGCGGTCAGGACCAGCGCGGTGGTGGTCCGTCCGACGTCGTGACCGGGTGCCTTTCACGTCATGGCCGCACGGCGACCGACTGCTTCGGGGATCGCCGGTGGTGTCACGCATGTCGACCCGCACGGGTGGTGGCCGCGGGCGGCGCGGGGACTCGCGGCGCCCGCGGCCGAAGCCCCCGTCTCCGACAGGAGTCGGGCCGAAGTGCCGCCCGGTTCCGGGCTCTCGGTGTGGACTGGATCACGTCTCGGGTATTGAGTACGACACCGGGGCGCATTCCGTACCCCCGCATGACGACCGACGCCCGGATGCGAGGATGAGGCGCCATGACCGCAGGGTGGTGTTCTCGCACAGTACGGGCCGCGATGTTCGCGGCCGTCTGTGTGCTGCTCGCCGCCCTCGGCCACGTGATGATGTCCGGCAGCGACGTCCCAGGGTGGGCGCTGACCGCCGGCGCACTCGTGACCGGCGGCGCGGGCTGGTGCCTGACGGGCCGTGAGCGTGGGCTGCCGTCGATCGTGGCCGCCGTGGTGGCCGCGCAGACAGGACTGCACTCGGCCTTCTCGTTCGCCCAGTCGACGACAGGGGGAGCGGGTTCCACACGGCGCGACTTGGGCGCGATGGACATGGGCTCCATGCACATGGGGTCGATGCACATGCACCCCATGGACAGCATGGACATGGGGCACATGGAGTCCTCCATGACCGGCTCGGCGTCGTTCGGCATGGTCGCCGCCCACCTGCTGGCCGCGTTGCTGTGCGGCCTCTGGCTGGCGTACGGCGAGCGCGCCGCGTTCCGCATCCTGCGCGCCGTGGCCGGATGGCTGGCGGCGCCACTGCGGCTGCTGCTCGCCCTGCCCCTCACCCCGGAGCGTCCGCGCGTGCGGGCGCGCCGCCGCACCTCGGACCGGGCACGGCGCCTCCTCCTCGTCCACGCGATCACTTCTCGGGGTCCGCCCGCGGGGACCGCTGTCGCCTGACGACAGCCGGCATCCCGAGGCCGCTCATGAAGCGCCTCGGGCCTCGGCCGTACGCCCACGCAGGTGCCGTACGGCCGTCTCCCCCTCTCACCGGAACGGCCGCGCTCCCGCGCGCCCGGTCCGGATCACGGATGACCGAGAAGGACACCAGGTGATTGCTTCCGCCCTGCCCGCGTGCGAGAAACACGACGCGGCGATGTCACTGGACGAGTCGACGACCGCATGGGCGCTCGCCGCCCGGAACGGTGACCGGGCCGCCGTCGACCACTTCGTGCGCGCCCTGCACCGCGACGTCCGGCGCTATGTGGCCCACCTCTGCGGCGACCCCCAGGCGGTCGACGACCTCGCGCAGGACACGTTCCTGCGCGCGCTCGGCAGCCTGCACCGCTTCGAGGGCCGTTCCTCGGCCCGTGCCTGGCTGCTGTCCATCGCCCGCCGCGCGGTGATCGACAGCTACCGGTACGCCGCCGCGCGCCCTCGCCTGTTGGACGTACCGGACTGGCAACTGGCCGTCGAGAACGCGCAGCCGCAGGACCTGCCCGGCTTCGACGACGGCATCGCCCTGCTGGACCTGCTGGCGGCGTTGCCGCAGGAGCGCCGGGAGGCGTTCGTCCTCACCCAACTGGTCGGCCTGCCCTACGCGGAGGCGGCACGGGTCAGTGACTGCCCCGTCGGCACGGTCCGCTCGCGCGTGGCCCGGGCCCGGGCGTCGCTGATGGACCTGCTGGACGAGGCCGAGGAATCCGTTCTGCAGGCCGCCTAGGCCGACCGGAGGGTGTCGGTGCCGTAGGCACGGTATCGGCGCCGACACCCTCCCGGTGCTGCGGATCTCGCCGAGGAACGACTTGCGAGAGCCGGGAACCTGCATCCGGGGCGTACGCGCCGTACGGCCGACTCGCCGGGAACCCAGGGCGTGTTCGCTCCGACTTCTGGACCGGGCGACAAGGACTTCGCCCGCGTACCGAGTGGAAGCTGGAGACTTTCGATGCGTTCTCGCGTGTGGGGCGGTACAGCGGCCGTCGTTCTCGCCGGCCTGCTGATGGCGGGCTGCGGCGACGGAGAGCAGGACACGGCCGGCGAGCGCGCCGCCGGAAAGGCCGCGTCCGGCGGCTACCTGGTGTCCGTCACCGACTGCATGGGGGCCAGGACCACGTTCCTCGCCGCCCCCCGGAGGATCGTCACCAGCAACGCCTCCAGCCTGGAGCTCCTGCTCCGCCTGGGTGTCGGTGACAAGGTGATCGGCACCGGATTCCCGCCCGGAAAGGGCACGTTGCCCGCCGCCCTCGACGCCGAGGCGCGGAAGGTGACGGTCCTCAGCCGGAGCGTCATCCCGAAGGAGAAGCTGCTCGGCTCCGGCGCCGATCTGTACATCGACACGTTCGCCTCGATGGACATGGGCGGCGGGACGGGCGACGCGCCCACGGCGGAGGAGTTCAAGGCCGCCGGGATCGACCACATCTACCTGAAGTCCACCGCCTGTGCGGCGCAGGGCAAGGGACCTGTGACCGACCTGTCAGGCGTCGAGGCCGACATCACCTCCCTCGGCCGGGCCACCGGCACCGGCGCCACGGCGAGGGAACTCGTCACCGGAATGAGGAAGAAGGTGGACGCCGTCCGGAAGGCGGTCGCAGGTACGGCCGAGAGCGAGCGGCCGACGTACTTCTTCTTCGACTACGACGCCGGTACGAAGCAGCCCACCGTCGTCTGCAACCGCCAGGTCGCCCATGCCGTGATCACCTCGGCCGGGGCCCGCAACGTCTTCGCGGACTGCGACGGCGACTACAAGCAGGTCGGCTGGGAGGACGTGATCGCCAAGAATCCGGACTGGATCCAGCTCGGGATCCGACACCGGGGCAGCGAACCGGCGAACGAGGAGGCGTTCGACGAGGCGGAGAAGTGGCTGAGGTCCAACCCGGCCACCAAGGGTCTGAAAGCGGTCGAGGCGGGCCACTTCCTGCGCATCGGATCCGAGCGGACCACCATCGCGGGCGTGGAGAACGCCGACACCGTCGAGGAGATCGCCAAGACCCTCTACCCGGGCAAGGTCGGCTGACCATGACCTCCTTGCTGATGCGACGCCGCGAGACGGCCGATCGGGCCCGTACGGTGCCGTCCGGGGCGTTCGCCCTGGCACTGGGCGTCGCGCTCCTCGTCGCCCTGACGGCAGCGGTGGCCCGGGGCTCGACGTCCATCCCGTCCGGCGAGGTGTGGAGCGTCGTGTGGCGGCGCCCGTCGGGCGAGGCTCCACGGCCGGGCACCGACGACCTGATCGTCTGGCAACTCCGGCTGCCGCGGGCCCTGTTGGCGGCACTCGTCGGTGCCGGTCTCGGTCTTGTCGGTACGGCGGTACAGGCGCTGGTGCGCAATCCGATGGCCGACCCGTACCTGCTGGGTGTCTCCAACGGCGCCTCGCTGGGTGCGGTCGCGGCGATCGTGCTCGGCCTCGGAGCCGGCGGAACGCTGGGACTCGGGCTGTCCGGAGCGGCCTTCGCCGGAGCCCTGGCCACCTTCGCGCTGGCGTGGGCGGTGGCCCGCCGCGGCGGGGGATTCGCACCGCTCAGGCTGGTCCTGGCTGGCGTGGCGATCGGACAGTTCCTGTCCGGCTTCACCAGTTGTCTCGTCCTGCGGGCCGGGGACGAGCAGCAGACGCACAGTGTGCTGTTCTGGCTCATGGGCAGTCTCGGCGGGGCGGACTGGGAACTGCTCGTCGTGCCGGCGATCACCGTGCCGGTCGCCTGGCTGTGTCTCCAGGCACGCGCCCGCGGCCTGAACGCCCTGCTGATGGGCGACGAGACAGCGGCCGGGCTCGGCATCGACGTCACACGGCTGCGCCGCGAACTGTTCACGGTGACGAGCGTGCTGACCGGTGTGCTGGTCGCGGTGTCCGGCGCGATCGCCTTCGTCGCGCTGATGGTGCCGCACGTCTGCCGCCTCGTCGTGGGCGGCGACCACCGGCGCCTGCTGCCCGTCTCCGCCCTCTTCGGCGCGCTGCTGCTGGTCGTCGTGGACGTCGTCTGCCGAACGGCCATGGACACGCAGGAACTACCGGTCGGCGTGGTCACCTCGTTCATCGGGGCCCCGGCCCTGCTGTACCTGCTCGACCGGCGCCTGGGGAGCGGCAGTTGAGGATCGACATCGAGGACCTGCACATCGCGTACACCGGCCGCACGGTCGTCGCGGTCGCCCGTCTGGTGGCGGCCCAGGGCGAGATCACCGGGCTGGTCGGGCCGAACGGGAGCGGCAAGTCCACACTCCTGCGCGCCGCCGGCGAGCGAGGACGGCCGGGGAGACCGGGGGAGTGCGAGCGCGGGCGACGGAGCGCGCCCCGGGGCCCGGTCCGTCCTGGACCGGTCACCCGGGGCGCGTGCGTGTGACGGCGGTGGGTCAGCCGTGGAAGGTGACGTAGCCGTTGCGGTCGGGGTCGGAGCCCGACTTGGTGTACGAGTGGACGTCCGCCTTGCTGCCGGAGGACTTGACCAGGTTGATGGTGTCCTTGTCGTTGTTCCAGATGAAGTTGCAGTTCTGGCGGTAGACGACGTTCTTGGTGTCCGAGTCGGTGCCGTGGCCGCCGCGCAGCTTCACGTAGTCGCCCGGCTGAAGGTAGTGATTGGCCGGGAAGGTGAAGTGGTTCCCGACGGCGTCCTTGACGACGTAACCCTTGAGGTTGACGGTCGTGCTGGACGAGTAGTTCTTGATGGTGAGGTACTCGTCCTTGCTGTTGCCGGTGGAGCAGCTGTTGGAGTCGCTGCCGGGCGCGTCGTACTGGACGCCCTTGATCTTCAGCGCGGACGAGTACTCGGTGGCCTGGGCCGGAACGGCGGCAGCGGCGACGACGAGCGTGCCCGCAGCGGCCGCGGCAGCCAGGGCGTGACGTATGTACACGAGGATTCCCCCCTCGATGGTGCGAATGGAGCGTCAGGAGCATATCCGACCGGTGATCGGTGAGTGACGAGATGGTGGGGGAAGTGTGAAGACGGGGCTTCGTGGTCTGGATCGCCGGCGGTCTCGCCGACGGGGGCAGGGGGCTCGCATGCGACGTCGGCGAGGAGTGGACCGCCATCGGCCGACCGTACGGGGAGCGGGTCGGCGTCGCCGACGGCGGCTGTACGGGACCTCGCGCTGACGACGCGCACACACGCTCCGGTTCATGGGCCTCCCACGAGGACGCCGAGGTCCGGCCGCTCGTCAGCCGGCCGCGGTGCCGTATCCGCAGAGCCAGGCGAGGCCATGGTGCAGCCCGCGGATGTAGTCCATGCTGCCGGGCAGGTCGCCGGTGTCCTCCAACCGGACGGTCACCGCGTCGAGTTCGGCGGTCAGCACGGTGAGGTCGGGAACGCCATCGACCACCCGGGCGGTGACCGGGGAACCTGCCGACCGCCCCAACGCCCATTCGTACGAGGCCGCTTCCCCGGCACGGAACTGGGGCGACCCGGCTCCCTGCCCGCCCGTGAGCTTGTTGAGGGCGGCCTCGACCTCGGAACAGGGGCGCACTCCGACCCTCTCCGACGCGCTGCCGCTCTCGTCTTCTCCGGTGGTCATGGACCATGAGTACCACCATGGGCGCACAGCAACCGGGTAGGCAGTGCAGCGAGTTCGGGGGCAGTGCAGACGGGTCAGACGCAGGCGCCGAGGAAGTCGACGAGCGCCGCGTTCACCTCGTCCGGCCGTTCCTGCTGCGTCCAGTGTCCGCAGCCTGCCAGTTCGATGGGCCTGCGGTGCAGGTTGGGCATCCGGGCGGGGAGGCTGTCGATGAACTCGGGCGTACCCGGGAACGACGGTACGGGGTCGCGGTCGCCGTAGATGTACAGGGCGGGAGGGGTGACGACGGCGCCGTCCCACGGTGCGGTCAGTTCCCAGTTGCGGTCGAGGTTGCGGTACCAGTTGAGGGCGCCGGTGAAGCCCTCGGAGAAGCTCTCGGTGAGTGCGTCGAGATCCTCCTCGGTGAACCAGTCGGGCAGCACCTCGGGGTACGGCATGGCCGCGAGCCACCCCTCGTCGGCGTCCACCAGCGGCTGCTTGGTGTCGCCAGGAGCGTCACCGGAGGCCGAGTGGAAGAGCTTGCGCAGTGCGGTGCGCGGATCCTTCGCGAACTCCGCGTCGGCAACACCGGGGCGGTCGAAGTAGTTCCAGTAGAAGCGCCCGCCGAACTTCTTGTCCATGGTCACCAGCGGCGGCTCGGCTCCCCGGGAAGGAGGCGGCACGCTCAGCCCGGCCACCCCCCGCACGATGTCCGGCCGCAGCAGTGCGGTGTGCCAGGCGACCGGCGCGCCCCAGTCGTGTCCGACGACGAACGCCTGCTCCTCGCCCAGGGCATGGATCAGACCGACGACGTCGCCGACCAGGTGGAGGATGGTGTACGCGTCGACGTCGTCGGGATGGTCGGTGCGTCCGTAGCCCCGCTGGTCGGGGGCGACGACACGAAAGCCCGCGTCGGCGAGCGGGCCGAACTGGTGCCGCCAGGAATGCCATGACTCGGGGAAGCCGTGCAGAAGCACCACCAGAGGGCCGTCGCCTTGCTCGGCGATGTGCATGCGGATCCCGTTCACGTCGACCGTTCGATGCTGGATCATGTGCAAGAGCGTACGGGTTGCGCTCTTCCGGCGGCGGTCGTGGTCCCGGCCCTGCGGCCGGGGGAGTGACGGTGCGGGACGTCGCGGGCGGCCCGGGCCTTCGCGGCCGCACAGGAGCGGACTTCACCCGGACCGCACTGAAGGACGAGGCCGGCGGATCGAGGCGGAGGCCGCGCGGATCGGGCTCGGACGCGGCACAGGACGGCTATCGCTGTCGCCGGGCCCATTCGACAGCCACGGCCTTCGCCCCGCCGATGCCTCGGCGCGCGGGCACCATGGGCCGGGAGAGAAGGGAGCAGCGATGACCGAGCGCGTGGCCGAGGTGGACGGCATCGAACTGTGCACCGAGTCCTTCGGTGACCCGTCGGATCCGCCTGTCCTGCTCATCATGGGCACCGGAGCTTCGATGCTCTGGTGGGACGAGGGTCTCTGCCGGATGCTCGCCGAGGGCGGGCGCTTCGTGATCCGTTACGACCACCGCGACACCGGCCGGTCGACCACCTACGAGCCGGGCCGCCCCGGATACACCGGCGCGGACCTCGTCACAGACGCCGCCCGTGTGCTCGACGCCCATGAACTCCGGGCCGCGCACGTCGTGGGCGTCTCGGCGGGAGGGGCGCTCGCGCAGCTGCTCGCGCTCGATCACGCGGACCGGGTGCTCTCGCTCGTCCTGATCAGCACGTCCTCCGCCGTGCCCGGCGACCGCGGTCTTCCCGCGCCGACCGAGGAGTTCATGCGGTTCGTCTCGGCCGCACGTGTCGACTGGTCGGACGGCGAATCGGTGATCGAGCATCAGGTGGCCTACGCGCGCGTGCTCGCGGGCGGTCGCCGCCCCTTCGACGAAGCCGCCGCCCGTGCCCTCGTCCGTCACGACATCGAGCGCGCGCACGATTTCGCGGCGGTCCGCAATCACGACACTCTTCCGGACGGAGACCTCCCGCATGCGTCCCTGTCCTCGATCGCCGTGCCCACGCTGGTGATTCACGGCACCGCCGATCCGATGTTCCCGCTGCGGCACGGGCAGGCGCTGGCCGAACAGATATCAGGGGCAAGGCTGTTGGCGCTCCAGGGCGCCGGGCACGGGGTCGAGCGTGCCGACCGGTCGACGATCGCCGCGGCCATTCTCGAACACACTTGCGCGGACACCGCCGACTAGTACCGCGTCAGGCATCGTTCCCGAGGTCGGCCGGTGGTGCCGCCACGTGCCCAGTGGTGTCCTGCTCGGCGTCGAGCTGATGGTCGGCCCAGACGTAACTCTCGGGAAGCAGATCGGGGACGGAGACGGTTCGGACGCGGTCCTCCCCGCCGACGATGACCTTGATGGCGGGGAAGTAGTCGAGAAGGACCTGACGGCACCGGCCGCACGGGGGCACGACGCCGCGGTCGCGATCGCCCACGGCCACGATCGTGTCCAGGTCGTAGACGCCCTGGGATGCTGCCGCGCCGATGAGGACCAGTTCGGCGCAGGGCCCTCCGGTGAAGTGGTAGGCGTTCACCGCCGTGACGATCCGGCCGTCGCGGGCGCGGCCCGCGGCCGCCATGGTGTGGTTGTCGCCCCGGCAGCGGGTGCGGGCGACGTGGGCCGCGGCCTGGATGAGTTCGTGGTCGACGGGGTAGGTCTGCATGGTCGTCTTCTCCGCCTTGTCGAGGTGTCGGGCGACGGCGACCCGGGCGACAAAGGTGCGCAAGAGGTTGTCGGTTGCCTCAGGTGCCCGTCGCGGTGGATCGAGCCGCTTCGTTCCTTGCGGTCGGCGTGGCCGGTGACGCTCGGGGCCGATTGCCGAGGGTCGTGAGCCGGCCGTGCGATGGGCGCCGGTTCATACCGAGGGGCGGGGTAGTGCGTTCCAGCCGTTCTCCAGGAGGTCGAAGGCGCGGGTGACGGCCTGACGGGGATCGTCGTGGGCGGCCGCGGCACGAGGGGCTTCGAGGGCGAAGTGGGCCAGGGCGGTGCAGGCGGGGTCGCCCGCGGCGAGGTCGCTCTCCTCGGCGATGACCTGGGCGAGCGCCGCGGTGTGGCGCAGCCACATGTTCTGGTGGTAGTCGCGCAGCGCGGGGGTGCCGGTCACCAGCTCGGTGAAGGCGGTGAAGTCGGGATCGCTGTCGGTGGTGACCAGCCGCATGGTCAGGGCGTGTTCCCGCAGCGCGGCGGGGATGGACCGACCCTCGGGCCGCTCGCGGACGGCGGCGAGCAGACGCGCCTCCTGGTCGGCGTCCTCGTCGAAGACGAGGGCTTCCTTGACCGGGAAGTGCTTGAACAGCGTGGTGGTGGACACGTCGGCGGCGTCCGCGATCTCACGGATGCCGACCTCGTCGTATCCGCGCTCCAGGAACAGGCGCAGAGCGGCGTCGGCGATGGCCTTGCGGGTGGCGGCCTTCTTGCGCTCCCGGCGCCCCATCGGCGGGGGAGGGGCACCTGCCGCGGTGTCGTTCGTGGTGCTGGGCATGTCGGCACTCTACCCCTTGGGTTGCCCAGCTTCAAAAGTTGAGTCGTTGCACTTATTGAGTCGGTGTGCTTTTCTGAGGCGGCGGCTGTGAGGTGCTGCCCGGCTCCGTCCCTCCTTCGGTCGGCCCGCGGTCGAGACCCCGGCCGGCGAAAGCGCCACCACGGCCCGCGGATCCACCCACCCCACCGGCGCGCCAGTCACCGCGCTGCCGCACTGGCGCACCGCCCCACCGAACGAACGGAGCACCCTCATGAACACCGATCCCGCACCCCGCATCGCCATCATCGGCGCCGGTCCCGGCGGCCTGACCTGCGCCCGCATCCTCCAGCGGCACGGCATCACCGCGACCGTCCACGACCGCGACCCCGGCCCCGACTCCCGTGATCAGGGCGGCACCCTCGACCTGCACGCCGACAACGGCCAGATCGCCCTGCGTGAAGCCGGACTCCTGGAGGAGTTCTTTCGACTGTCCCGCCCCGAGGGGCAGGAGATGCGCCAGATGGACCCGACCGGCACGGTCCTCTTCCACCATGTCCCCGAGGAAGGTGAGCGGTTCAAGCCGGAGATCGACCGGGGCCTGCTGCGCGACCTGCTGCTCCACTCGCTCCAGCCCGGCACCGTGCGCTGGGGTCACACCCTGCGGAGCGTCAGCGGCCCCGCCGAAGGCCCCCGGCAACTGCACTTCACCGACGGCGCCACCGTCGAGGCCGACCTCGTAGTCGGCGCCGACGGTGCCTGGTCGAAGGTCCGCCGCGCCCTCTCGACGGCCATGCCCGGGTACAGCGGCGTGAGCTTCCTGGAAGCCTGGTTCCACGACGTCGACAAGCGGCACCCCCGCGTCGCCGAACTGGTGGGCCAGGGCAGCGCCGCGGCGGCCGACGGCGACCGCGGCCTGTTCGCCCAGCGCAACAGCGGCGACCACATCCGCGTCTACCTCATCCAGCGTGTCCCGGCCGACTGGATCAGCGCCGCCGGCCTCGACCTCATGGACACCGACGGCATACGCGCACTGCTCCTGGAGCGCTACCGCGACTGGTCGCCCCACCTGCGCCGGCTGATCACCGACAACGACGGCCCGTACGTCGACCGCCCGATCCGCGCCCTGCCCGTCCCGCACACCTGGGAGCACAACCCCACCGTCACCCTGCTCGGCGACGCCGCCCACCTCATGCCCCCGCTCGGCGTCGGCGTCAACCTCGCCATGCTGGACGCCTGTGAACTCGCCCTCGCTCTCGCGCACCACGACACCGTCGACGGCGCGGTCCACGCCTACGAGAAGACGATGCTTCCCCGGTCCACGAAGACGGCAGAACTCCTCGACGGTGCTGCCGAAGACCTGCTGTCCATCGAGCTGCCCGACTTCGCCACCGGAGGCAGCCGCTGACCCTCGATCAGCCTGTCGTCGGAGTCCCGCCACGCGCCGACACACACTCCAGGAGTGTCGGCGCACATGCTGGCCCCATTGGCTGATCGACCAGGCATCCGCGACTCCGGTATGAGGAGGGCCCAGGCCGGGAGGCGGGTCAGGCGGCCAGGCGGCGGATCGCGACCACGGCCGCGTCGTCGTCGAGGTGGCCGTGGACGTGGGCGAGCAGGTCGTCCTGGAGGCGACGCAGAAGATCTTCTGGATCCTCCTCGTACCACTTGGGCAGTCGTTCGGCGAACGGGTAGAAGACCCCGTCGGCATTGCGTGCCTCGACGACTCCGTCGGTGTAGAGGAGAAGCAGGTCGCCGACCTCGAACGGAAAGGTCTCGACGTCGTAGTCGTCGGGGTCGCAGAGGCCGCCCAAACCGATCGGCAGGTGGCTCGTCCGGGCCGCGACCGTGGTGACGTTCCGGCCGCGGAGCAGGAGCGGCGGCGGATGGCCGCAGGAGATGAGGTGCACGACCGCTTCGTGGTCGGGGACGTCCAGCAGGGTCGCCGTGGCGAAGTCCTCGTCGGTGTCCTGCTCGGTCTCGCCGCGCCACTGGCCGGCGTCCCAGCGGAACGCCGCGTCCAGGTGGACGGCGAGGCGGGGGAGGGTGGCCTGCCGATGAGCGGCCGCGCGAAAGGCCCCCAGAAGCAGGGCGGCGTTGTCGACCGCGCCCAGACCGCTGCCGCGCACGTCCCCGATGAGGAGCCGGGTGCTGCGGTGGTCGGTCCGGGCCGCCGCGTACAGGTCTCCACCGAGATCCGCTTCTTCTTCGGCCGGGAGATACCGGGCGGCGATCCGTAGCGGGCCACTGCGTGCGGGCAGCGGCTGCAGCAGGACGCTCTGGGCCACTTCGGCGACCGACCGCACGCGGTGCAACTGTCGCTCGCGCCGTCGGCGCACCAGGCAGAAGGCGACGCAGAGGACGGAGATGACGACGAGGGCGGCGATCTGGGCCATGACGTTCGCCGTGGACAGGACTCCTCGCACGGCACCGATCAGCACTTGGGCCCCCACCGCGAGGGCCCCCATGAGCGCCGTCATACGAGCGCCCGCGAAGGCCACCGTGATCGCAGGGGCCGCCACGAGCAGAGGGCCGAGGTGGATGTGCGCCGGGACCAGGATGTCGATCACGCAGACCGCGACGATCAGGACCAGCGGGATGACCACCAGCTCGGGCGCGTGTCCCGGCCGCCAGGACTGCCGGAGCTCCGTCCACGGTCGAAGAGCCATGCATCAAGCCTTGCACTTGCCTCCGAGTGCGGCCTTTCGTCATTCCCGCGTCGCGCTCGGTCCACTTCAACCCTCACAGATCCCGGGCAGC
Source organism: Streptomyces sp. NPDC025784 (assembly GCF_055558435.1). Lineage (NCBI taxonomy): Bacteria > Bacillati > Actinomycetota > Actinomycetes > Kitasatosporales > Streptomycetaceae > Streptomyces > Streptomyces sp. NPDC025784. Next base: position 327,803 of record NZ_JBVHMN010000006.1, on the reverse strand, counting down.
AGGAGCGGCTCTCTCCAGATCGGCGATCGTGCCCGACATGATCGTCCGCACGTGCTCGGTGATGTGCTCGGCCGGCCAGTCCCACCAGGCCACCGCCAGAAGCCGGGCGACGTCCCGGTCGGCGTAGCGGGTGCGGATGAGGCGGGCAGGGTTCCCGCCGACGATGCCGTAGTCGGGTACGTCGCCGGTCACGACGGCACCCGAGGCGATGATCGCGCCGTGCCCGATCCGCACGCCGGGCATGACCGTCGTCCCGTGGCCGAACCAGACATCGTTGCCGACGACGGTGTCCCCGCGGTTGGGCAGGCCCGTGAGCAGGTCGAAGTGGTCGGCCCACGAACCGCCCATGGTGGGGAACGGGAAGGTCGACGGGCCGTCCATACGGTGATTGGCGCCGTTCATGAGGAACCGCACGCCCGTGCCCAGCGCACAGAACTTGCCGATGACCAGCTTCTCCGGCCCGTAGTGGTACAGCACATTGCGCGTCTCGAAGGCCGTCGGGTCGTCCGGGTCGTCGTAATAGGAGTACTCCCCGACCTCGATCAGCGGAGACGTCACCAACGGCTTGAGAAGCACCACCCGCGGCTGCTCGGGCATCGGATGAAGCACGGTCGGGTCAGCGGGGACGGGCATGACGAGGGACTCCTCCTGGGTAACCGGGCAGTGACCGCTCCATGATCGCGACGCCGACCCGACCAGGACACCCATTTACCACCCGGACGTACGAGGGCAATGCGGCCGCGTTCCGGGCCTTCCACCGACTGCGCACCCTGATCGGCGGCGGCCCGTGCTCGGACCCAGGCAGCCCGCCACGCAGATCGGCCGGCAGGATCTCGCGGGTGGTGGAGGGTGGGCAGCGGCCATGTCGGTGCTTGTGAACGATTTGAGGGCGTGGGCCGAGCCGGACCGGTCCGGCTGTGGATGCTGGACCCCAGACGTGCGCGTCAAAGGCAAGGCTGGAGCACCAGTACGGCATTGGAGCGGTCCGGTGCGGGCCGTCCCCAGGTCTCGAACGCGAGCCGCACACCGGGCAGTTCACCTCCTGCCTCCAACGGCAGTGGCTTCTCCCGCAGGTGCCATCGGCGGCGCCCCGGAGGATCCCCCTCGCACCAGGTGCCGACCGACAGGCGGACCAGGCCGGGCGAGGTGCCGGTCGCCGCCAACTGGGCCTCGTCGAGCTGGCTGTGGGTGGTGGACGCCGGATGGATGATGAGGCTGCGTACGTCGCCGATGTCGGCGAGATGGCTGAAGGGTTCGACGCCGTCGACGAACCGCTTGCCCGCCTCGGCCCCGTCGCCCGGTTCGAAGGCCAGGACCGCGCCGGCGCCGCGCGGCAGACAGCGCAGGCCTTCGTGTTCGGCCGGACCGCCGCCCGCCAGGCCGCGACGTCGTCCGGGTCGTCGACGAACGACACCTCGATGCCGAATTTCGGCAGGGTGTGACGGAACAGGTCGTACGTGCCGCCGTACAGGGACGTGCTGGAGACGATGTGGTCGCCCGCGCTCGCCGGCGTCAGGACGACGAGGGTCTCCGCCGCCTGCCCGGATGCCAGCGCCACCGCGGCGACCCCGCCTTCGAGCGCGGCGACCCGCTGCTCGAAGACGTCCTGGGTCGGATTGTGGAGCGGGTGCAGACGTTGCCCGGCTCGGCGAGGGAGAACAGGTCGGCGGCGTGCCGGGTGTCACGGAAGACGAACGAGGTGGTCTGGTAGATCGGCACCGCCCGCGCCCCGGTCGTCGGATGCGGCGCGGCACCGGCGTGGATCTGCTTGGTCTCGAACGACCAGGCCGAGGTGTCGGGCCCGGCCGGTTCGTCCTCGGGGGTGTGGCCACAGTGCGGCGCGGTGGTGAGGAGGGGGATCGGATGCCGGAGCGTGGCGTCAGCTCACGGCGGAACAACGCGTGGTGGTGACACGCACGTAGTCGACGTGGTGGCGGGTCACGAGCACGGTCATGCAGTCGGGCGACCACAGATGGTGACGGCGCACCAGCATGCACGGCCATCACCGCACACGCCCCGGTGCGCGGTCCCCGTCACCGCCACCACAATCGTGAGCCGAGGAAAAGCGACAGTAAAAGGGCATCAGCCAATAAAACGTCCTCTCGATGATGTCGAGTACGCGCGATGTCCTTGATGTCCGCCGGGCGGCGGGGGCCACTTCGCCATTTCCGTCACGCTTCTTGAAGCGCGGGATTCGCCGGGATTCAATCTGTCCGTCACCGGCAATAGTCGCTTGCGCGGCTCCGCTAACATGATCGAACTCACGACGAGTGCCCTGATCGCCCACCCTTTACGGAAAACTGTGCTATCTGGCGCGAAGAGTGACTTATTAACCAATACCTACCAAATCGGCCAAACAATTGATACCTAGAGCGTCGCGTGCACTTTCGCGAATAGATAGCAGAACTGCGTTCGCCGCGTGGCGCCGACCGCGGGCGATGTTGTGGACCGCGACAGGCGTGGCGGTCATCGGATTCCTCGTCGCCCTGGAGATCGCCGCGCGCCACTACGGCCTGCCCGGGCCGATCACGAACCAGGCGCAAGAGGTGATCTTCGGCCCGCGCTCGGGGCCGCTGCTGTACGGCGGTCTGGCGCTCATGATGGTGGTCCTCACCTGGCGTCAGCGGCTCATCGCGCTCGGTACCGCGATCGGCATCGACGCCGTCTTCTGCCTCGTGCGACTGGTCGTCGATGCGAGGCCGAACTTCGGCAACGGCGCGCTGTGGGTGATCCTGGGCTGCGCCGTCATCGCTGTCACGCGGCGCACCGGCCGGGAACGCGCCCTGCTGCTGAAGGGCGTCGGACTCGGCCTGCTCCTGGTGGCCGGCCACAAGACCGGCGACACCTGGCTGCTCATCACGTCGAAGACCCGCCCGGCGGTGCTGGACCCGTACGTGGCGACCGCCGATCACGCGCTCGGCAACCCGTCGTGGGTGGTGGGCCGCATGGTCGAGGCCACCGGCCCGGTCGGCGCCCACACCCTCCACATCGTCTATGGCCAGCTCCCGCTGGCAGCGGCCATCTTCGGGCTGTACCAGCTGCGCAACGTCGCGGTCGAGCGTCGCTTCCCCAGCCACCACCTGGTCCGCACGTTTCTGGTCATCGGCCTGCTCGGACCGGCGATCTACATGCTCTTCCCCGTGGTCGGCCCCGTCTTCGCCTACGGCACCGGCGCGTTCGGCACCGGCGGCCGGCAGTGGGCGATCGCCGACCTGTGGCCCCACACCCCGCCGCCGATCGCCCTGCACTCGATCTCGTTCGACGAGATCACCCCGCGCAACTGCATGCCCAGCCTGCACACGGCCTGGGCCACCTCGCTCTTCATCCACTCCCGCAAGGGACCGAGGGTGCTGCGATACACCGGCACGTTCTGGCTGATCGCCACGCTCACCGCGACCCTGGGATTCGGCTACCACTACGGCGCGGACCTCATCGCCGGTGTGGTGTTCGCCCTCACCATCGAGGCAGCGATGCGCGCGATCGCCCGGGGCTGGGACCGCCGGGCAACGCAGCTCGTCGCCTACGGCACGGCCGTCTTCGCCGCGCTCCTGGTCTCCTATCGCTATCTGCCGTTGGAAATGGCCAAGCACCCCGGGGTGTTCGGGCCCGTCCTCCTTCTGGCGATGGCATCCGTCGTCTACGGCTACGTGCGGACCACCAAGCTGTGGGAGCCGAAGGCCGCACCGGTGCGGCAGCCGGAACTCCAACCCGAACCGGCGTGAGCGCGACACCGGTCCGGACAACAGGCGCTCCCGCCTGATCCACGCGGCCGCGACCCGGCACATCGGGTCGTGGCCGCGCCGTTTGCGGTGTCCGCCGACTTCCTCGGTGCCCGGCCGTCAACGCCGTAGCAGCGCTCACGAGCGCGAGGCAGGAAGCGACGGGTCCCTCAGCGCCTGGTGGGGTCTGCTGCAAGAATGCCGCGACGCGACACTGGTGGCGGGACCGGGGACGGGAGCGGCGTTGATCTTTCGCGGAGTGCTCGCGCTGCTCGTGGGCGGCGTCTTCATGACGGTGGCCTGCGGCTGTCGCGGTGTCGACGTGTGGGTCTGGGACTGGGCCGACGTGGTGGTGAGGCAGCGCACCCGTTACGGAACGCCCTGGAGGAGCCTCACCATCATGCGGATCTACTTCGGCGTCCTGGGAGTCGTATCTCTGGTGGCCGGGCTGTACTTCCTCGTGAACTGACGGCACCCGGACGCGTCGAGACGAGTTTCCGGAGCATGGCCCGTACCGCCCTCGGATCCGGTGTGCCTGTGGTGGGGGTCCAGGTCGCAGCTGCCGGTGTTCCTGGACGACTGCCTCGACTGTGGCGCGTCGCTGCGGGCGCGCTGGGACGCGGAGCTATGAGCGGGCCACGGCCTGCGTCCTGTCGGGCGGCGGCTCCGCGATGCCGACGAAGCGTCCCGCGACCGGACGGACACGAGCCGCCCACCCCAGAGAGGCGAGGTCCTCCGTGAGGGTCCGCGGGTCGTGGAACACCTTCACGATGCGGTACCGGCTGCCGTCGTCGAGCCGTCGCACCGCCGCAGGGACGGGGTGATCCGAGAGGATCTCCTCCTCCGCGGACATGGCGGGACCGTCGTCGACGAAGATCGCTCTGCCACCCGGCGCGAGCGCAGCGGCCACGGTCTTCCAGAAGGCGGGCAAGCGCGCCGGCGGCACATGAGAGAGCCAGAAGGCGAAGAACACGGTGTCGTAGTGCTCCGGCGGTTCCCAGTCGAACAGGTCGGCCCGGACGAACCGGACCTTGGGCGATGCGGCACGCGCCCGAGCGACGGCCACCATCTCGGCGGACGCGTCGACAGCCGTCACCGAACGCGCCCGCGCGGCCAGCAACGCGGTCCACTGACCGGTTCCACAGGCCAACTCCAGTACGTCCCCGGTGATCGGGAGATCGTCCACGACAGTCAGTAACTTCCGCAGCGATTCGTACTTGGTGTAGGGACGGTCGTATTCGGCCGCACCGTCGTCGTAGTAGGACATCTGCTCTGCCAGGAGAGTGTCGTCCTCCATGCGCAGGCTCCTCTCATCCCGTTCGGACGGAGCCGAGCGCGTCCGACGCGCCGACCCGACTGCCACGCACACTGTCGGCCTTCACCTTTGGGCAGGGTCAAGACCGCGAAGGGCGGTGCTGGCCGGGGCGCGGCAGCCGGCACGGTGAGTCGACTGGCGCGGACCCGTGATGCCCGGACCATGGCACTGTGGACGAATACCAGGACTTCGGTGGTGCGGCCCCGGTGGACACGCTGGACGTGGCGCAGACGGCCAGGACGGCGGTGGCGTGGCTCCCGCCGAAGGAGCTGTGGCCGCCCATCCAGGACATCCGCTGGGAGCACGATCCACAGGTGCGCCGGTGGCCGCCGCACGTGAATCTGCTGTTCGGCTTCGTGCCGGAGGAGGAGTTCGAGCGGGCTGTGCCGCTGCTCCGCGCCGCCGCGGCGGAGAACTCGGCGTTCACCGCGCGTCTGGCCGGCGTGCGGTACTTCCGGCACCGGCACGACGCGACGGTGTGGCTCGATCCGGCCGCCGCGGACCGGACGCCCTGGGCCCGGCTGCAGGCGACGCTGGCCGTGCGGTTCCCGCAGTGCCGCGGCCGTGGCGACCGCTTCGTCCCGCATCTGTCCCTCGGCCGGACCCCGGACCCGAAGCAACTGGCGCCCGAGTTGTCCGCCCGGCTCGGCGTGTTGTCGGCCGTGGTGGAGGACGTGGTGCTGCTCAGCCGGCGCGGAGCGGAACCCATGCGGCCCCGATTCGAGGTCGGGCTGGGCACGGGAGAGGCCCTGCGCGTACCGGAGGATTGAGGTGCCCCCCGGGCGCCGCTGCGGGATCCCCGAGTCAGAACGGCGGGTCCTCGGAGTAGCCGCCCACCCAGCGTTCGGCGATTCGCCGGACACGGAGTTCGCGAGCCGTCACGTCGTCCGCGTTCTCCAGGGCGCTGATGTCGTGGCCCCACGCCGCCAGCGCGCCCAGGACACGGCCGCGTCTGCCACGGTCGGTGCAGGTGGTCAGCACGCCTCGGGCATGGTCGGCCAGTTCGTCTCGGCGCGGCATGACGAGCGGATGCTCCGACAGGGGGAGGGCGGCGACAAGGGCGGCTTCGCGTACGTCCGCGTCGTCGTCCCCGAGCAGCGGGTGCACCGCGGAGTAGAAGACCGGACGGAGATCCCGAAACGCGCGCATGGCCGGGCACTCGTCGAGAAACACACCGTCCCAAGCCCGTTCTCCGATGGCGACACACGCGTCGTCCGCGTCGTGGGCGGTGCTGCCGAGCCAGTTCAGCAGGACCACCCGGGTGACGTGGCGCGGTGCCGGAGCGGTGTCGTGCCGGCCGTCGCCGACCGCCGTGAGCGGGTGGTTGAGAATCGCCGCGACGAACAGCGCTACGGGCACGGTGGCTTCGTAGACGGTGTTCTGGTGGGTCACTTGCCGCAGCGCGTCGACGACGGCCGTCGCACTCACGTCCGAATCCGTGTGCAGGACACGAGCCAGGGCGGCCGACAGGAGTTCGCCCGTTCCGGTCGGGGTCTCGAGCGAAGCCCAGTCCGTGCGGTCCAAGACCTCGTGAGGGTCCGGAAGCTCGGCGAGGGCGATGGCGTCGCTCCGGGGGCGGCTGTTGATCACAGGCGGAGGCTACCGCGTCGGGCAGCCGACCCTGGCGGGCCTCGGGCCGCAGGAAAACGGATCGGGTGTTGGCAGGTCCTGCGGCCGGCGAGCCGCCCACGGCCACTGCGGCGTCCACGGCAGGCAGCCGACGACGCGGCGGCGTCCGGCTACTCCACGGCCGGGTCCTCCTGCGCCCGTCGCACCGCGTCCTTGACCGCCCGCTCCACCTCGTGCGGGTCCACCTGGGCCGCCTCGGCGTGGGCCGACACCGCCGCCTGAACCGCGTCGGCGGCCGACCGCCACGCGTGCCACTGCGCGTCGTACGCCTCGCCCGCGAGGCCGGCGAGCTTGGCCCGCTCGGCTTCCGCCGCGCATTCCAGGCTGATCAGGTGGTCGGGGATGTCAGTCACGGTCGGATCTTAAGCGTGCGGCGGAAGGCTCCGGTGGCGACCTGCGGGCGGAATCCGTTTTCGGCGCGGAAGAACCGCGGAAGAACAGTGCTCCGCTCGTCCGACCGCCGAGGCGGCACGCGGGTCGACACGGGCGTCCCGCCACCGTCGAGCGGGACGAGTGTCGATGTCGTGAACGGGAGTTGGGGGGACCGACCCGGTCCGCGATCTCCTCGGGGACGGCCACGCTCGATCGACGGCACACGTACGGCCACAGCGGACATGAGTGAATACTGGCTCCCCATACAGAACACGCATGAGGAGCCTGCCAGTGACCGGCGACACCCGCACAGGACCGCCCAACTTCGGAAGCGAACGCGACATGCTCCGGGCGTTCCTGGACTACCACCGCGCGACCCTCGCCATGAAGTGCGAAGGGCTCACCGACGAGGAACTGCGCCGGCAGTCGATGCCACCCTCCACGTTGTCGCTGCTCGGTCTCGTGCGGCACATGGCCGAGGTGGAGCGTGCCTGGTTCCGCCGCGTGTTCGAGGATCACGACGTTCCCATGGTGTGGTCCGACGAGATCGACTTTCAGGCCGCGTACGACGCGAGCACGTCGACCCGGGGCGAGGCGTTCCAGGCCTGGGAGGCCGAGGTGGAGCACTCGCGCCGCATCGAGCGGGAGGCCGATTCCCTGGACCGGGCCGGTTACCAGCCGAGATGGGAGGAGGAAGTGTCGCTCCGGATGGTGATGGTGCACGTGCTCCTGGAGTACGGCCGCCACAACGGACACGCGGACTTTCTGCGTGAGGGGGTCGACGGGACCGTGGGCGCCTGAGGTCGTGCGAACCGCCGTGCACGCGGCGCGACGTGTGCGCGGCCCGCGGGCGGCCGGTCCCTGCGGGGGTGTTGTCAGTGGCTCGTACTAACGTGCCGTGAAGTCCCGTCGATCTTCGTACGTTCGAGGAGCCATGATGACCGGAGCCACACCCGAGTCGCCCGCGAAGGATCTGCTCACACTGATACCGGAGTACGCGGGCCTCGTCCGGGACACCACCCTCCTCAACCCGGAGCCCGGCGACCCCGGTGTGCGGGAGAGCTCGTTGGGAGGCCCGGTGCTGTGGCCCGCGGACGAGCCGTGGCCGTACTGCGCGGAGGAGGACCACTGGACGTTCGGCTCCGACTGGAGCAACCGCACCGAGATCGTCCCGGGCGCGGTGCCGATGGCGCCGATCCTCCAACTGTTCGCCCGGGACGTGCCGGGGCTGGAGTTCCCGGAGGGGAAGGATCTGCTCCAGCTGGTGTGGTGCGCGCTGATCCATGAGCAGGACGAGGGGCTGGTCCTTCCGAAGCTGTACTGGCGCAACGAGGCGGAGGTCGTGGCCGGAGGACTGCTGCCCGAGATCCCCGCGGTGGGCGAAGGGGAGTACGACCCGGACAACATGCCGGTGCCGTCCACGTTGTCCCTGGCGACAGCGGAGGACTATCCGAGGTGGCACGATCTGCCCAAGGAGATCTGGAACACCTGGGAACCTCGCCTCCGGTTGCCGTCCGGCGGCGCCATGTGGCCCCCGGACTCCAACATCATCGGGACGAAGGTCGGCGGCTGGCCCGCCTGGACGCAGCCTGCCGACTGGCCGGACTGTGCGAGCGGACACCGCATGGAGCACCTGCTGACCATCACCGGCGACATTCAGCTGGGCGACTGCGGGGGTGTCTACTTCTTCCGTTGCCGCCAGTGCCCCGACCACCCTTGGGGCTGGCGGTTCGACTGCCACTGATGACTGCGTACGGACGCCGCACACCGGCGGCAGGGTCGAACAGCCGCCGTCCGATTGAGACTTGCCCGTCTCGTGATGCACGCCGGGGGCGCGCCGCCGGACCGCCGTGAGGCGGCGGTACGTCTGTGTGCCGCCGCCCGTGACCATCACCCGAAATGTGCTCAGGCCGCGCTGTCGTGCAGCTCCGCCAACGTGGCGGCGGACAGGTGCCGGGGCGCGTGATCGGTGTCGACGAGAACGACCGTGCACGCGGCGGCGTGGGTGAGGGCGGTGGTGAGGCTGCCGTCGGCGAACTGGGTGAGGGGACCGCGCGGGGAGCGCCCGACGGCGACGGTGCGCGCGTGGACGTCCGCGGCGTGCCGGGCGAGGACCCGTCCGGCGGCGGCGTGGTCGCCCACGCTGGCGAGGACCTGGCCGGTCGCGGTGACGCCCTGCGCGGCGAGCCGGTCGAGGTGGGCCGTGACGGCTGCACGTGCCTGGTCGTCGGTCTCGGTGTCGACCGCCTGCTCTTCGACCACGGCGGTCTGCTGCACGTGGACGACCTCCAGGGGACTGCCGGTCTCGCGGGCGAGTTGGGCCGCGGCGTCGACGATCGCGGCAGCCTTGTCGTGGGCGCCGACCGCGACGATCACCGGGGACGCGCCGTCGGGCGTGGGAGCGCCGACAGCCGTGAGCGACGGCGTCAGGGACCGGCTCTCGCCGGTGTCGGTCTCGGCCCGGCGCAGCAGACGATGGCCGCTGGCGAGCACGGGGATCGCGAGGAGGAAGGTGGCGGCGCCGAGGTAGAAGGGGACGCTCAGGTCGGTGGCGTCGGCGAGCTTGCCGGCGACGTAGGGGGCGAGGCCGCCGCCGATGAAGCGCAGGAAGCCGTAGGCGGAGGAGGCGACGGGGCGCTCGACGGGGGAGACGAGCATGACGGCCTGGGTGGTGAGGGTGTTGTTGATGCCGATGAAGGCGCCGCTGACGATGACCGCCACGATCACCACGGTGGGACTGCCGACACCGGCCGCGATGACGGCCATCACGACACTCAGGCCGAGGAGGTTCGCGTAGAGGACCGGCGCCGTGCCGTAGCGAGCCTGGAGGCGCGGGGCGAAGAAGACGCTGAAGGCGGCCACCAGCAGACCCCAGCCCGTGAACACCAGCCCGAGTTCATGGGCGTCCAGCTTCATGGGGTAGGGGGCGTAGCCCAGCATGGTGAAGAAGCCCCAGTTGTAGAGCAGGGCCATGATGCCCATCGTCAGCAGACCGCGGTGACGCAGTGCCTTGAGCGGCGCGATCGGCGACGTGGGCCGCTCCGGCTTGGGCAATGAGGGCACGAACGCGAGGGTCGCCACGAGGGCTATTGCCATGAGGACGGCGACACCGAAGAACGGGCCGCGCCAGCTGATGGCGCCCAACTCGCCGCCGAGCAGCGGTCCTACGGCGATTCCGAGGCCGAGCGCCGTCTCGTACAGGATGATCGCGCCGCTGAAACCGCCGCTGGCGGAGGCGACGATGACGGCGAGGGAGGTGGCGATGAACAGGGCGTTGCCCAGGCCCCATCCGGCGCGGAAGCCGACGATGCCGTCGACGGAGCCGGAGGTGCCGGCCAGGGCGGAGAAGACGACGATGACGGCCAGGCCTATGACCAGAGTGCGTTTGGCGCCGAACCGGCTGGAGAACCAGCCGACGATCAGCATGGCGACGGCGGTGACGATCAGGTAGCTGCTGAACAGCAGGGAGACCTGGCTGGGTGTGGCGTGCAGGCTCTCGGCCAGCGCGGGCAGGATCGGGTCGACGAGCCCGATGCCCATGAACGAGATCACGCAGGCGAATGCCACGGCCCAGACGGCCTTGGGCTGCCGGAACGGGCTGGCAGCCTTCCCATGCGGTGCGCTCATTGCCGCTTCTCTCCAATGGTTGTCGGAACGGGGTGCGGAGATGCCGACGCGTGGGTCAGGCGCGCAGGCGGTCGTCCTCGATCGCGTGGGCCAGGGCGGGGAGTGCGATCTTCACCGCCTGCTGCTCCTTCGCGGTCAGCTTCGTGATGAGGTCGTGCAGAGCCTGGGCGCGCTCGGTCCGCCGCTGCCGGAACACCTCCAGGCCGGTGTCGGTGGCCTCGACCAGCACGCCTCGGCCGTCGGTGCGGTCGGCTGTGCGCCGTACCAGCCCCGCGCGTTCCATGCGGGTGACGAGCTGGGTCATGTTGGGCTGGGAGACGTTCTCGGCCCGGGCCAGTTCCGTCAGGCGCTGAGGACCTTCCCGGCCCAGTCGGCCCAGTGCGGAGGATGCGGCGGTGCTCAGACCTCCGGCCGTGGCGCTGCGGCGTACGTACCGGACCATCCGCTCCACGGCGATCATGAGGTCTTCGGCCGAAGCGTCCGGGGTATCCGGAGCGTCCGGGACATCCGAAGCGCCCGGAGCGTCCGAGGCGTGCGGGGAGTCGGGATCCATAACGCGCTTATGCATAAGCTCATTATGCATCTACGTGTACTGTGAAGCAATATCCTTGCGGGGTGCGGTTCGCGGTGTGAGCGGGAGGCGACGGCTTCAGCGTCCCGGGTGTCCCGCCAGGCCCCCAACCTGCCGCAGTGGGTGCGCTGCCGCCCCTCGTCGACGTTCCTTTGAGCAGGCGCTCCTGGGGGAGTGCGCAAGAACGGGACAGTGATCGGCGGGTGGCCGAGTGCGTCCGACCCCACAGGGCCCCGAGCGCTGTGGCGTACGTCCTGGCCTCCCGGATGAGAAAAGCCCGCGCGCGTTGCGTATCGCATCACGACGCAACAGCAGGGCGCGGGCTGCTCCACGTGGCTCAACTCCACTCCATGGAGGCGACGTTGGGGACGCCGGCCATCGCCGCGGACGTACGTGTTCAAGGAGGACTGCCGGTGGGACTCGACGACCCCGAACCACAGCAAGCCGCCGGTTCCGGACCCGACATCGCGCAGGAGATACAGCACTCCTTTCAAGCCGTGTTCGATGCCCTGGACGCGGCACGCGCCGACCTCTACGCGGGCGACGAGCGGTTGGAGCATGCCCTGGCGCCATCACCGCCCGGCGCCCGGTACGGCGTACCGGCCACGGACTCCGGCCTCGCCGTGCCGGCCCCGGTCCCGGTCGCCGTGTCGGCTCCGGTCCCCGCCCCGCCCCCGGTACTGCCCCCGCGCCCACGGATGCAACCGCTGCGGCGTGTCCCCGGCCCGGATCAGGAATGGTCACACGGCGCCGCGCCGCACCCCGAGGAGCCGTCGCGGACCGCCGAACCAGGTCGACACCGAGGTGAGCGGGACGGCGTGGTCGAACAGCTGTGGTTACGTGGTCCACATCCGGAGGCCGCTCCGGTCCCGCCGGAGGGAAGGGCGATGGCGCCGCGTCACGCGGGCCCCGCGCACGCGGCGAGGAGAGGTCTTGGATGGCGGCACCTCATTCACCGGCGGCAAGCCCGTGTCGCCGGTGTCTTCGGTGTGGGCGCCGTGAGCGGGTTGGTTCTCGCGTCCTCGTTCCTGGTCGGCAATGACCCTGTGCCGCAGGAGAGTTCGCCGCCCGCCGAACGACTGCACCAGCCGGTGCCGGACACGCCGGATCCCTCGCTTCCGGAGATCCCGGGGACGGGCGTGCTGCGCCAGGGCGACAGTGGTCACGGAGTGTACGAGTTGCAGGTACGTCTCCTTCAGATCCCGAACGTCTACGACGGCGGTGCGACCGACGGCCGCTACGGCACGGAGGTCCGGGAGGCGGTGGCCAGATTCCAGGAGTGGTACGGCATTCGCGGCGACGAGACCGGCGTGTACGGCGACGAGACGCGTCACGCTCTCATGCTGCGGACCAAATAGCCGCGGAGCTGCACGAGATGGGTCGGTGGTGCCGCGGACGAGACGGCCGCCCGTGCCCCTTCGGGCCGTGGCCCGACCGCCTGTCCATCAGATGTCGCCCTTGATCATCGCGTGCAGATGCTGGTCGTGCCATCCGTCCTCGTGCAGCAGCGCGCTGCGCATTGTGCCTTCGACGGAGAAGCCGGCCTTCGCCGCAACGCGGCACGACGCGGGGTTCGCCACCGAGTGGCACAGCCGCAGCCTGTGCAGGCCGAGGTCGTCCAGCGCCCACTGGCTGAGGCGCTTCGTGGCCTCGACCGCGACGCCCCGACCGCGTCCGGCCGGCAGGATCCAGTACACGATCTCGGCGCTGCCGTCGGCGAGGTCGATGTCCCCCCAGCCGATCAGGCCCACGGCCCGGCCGCCGTCGTGCTCGGCGATGGCCCAGATCGCGCCCTGTTCGCTCCGCCAGCGTTCCTGCATGCGTTCGATGCGCGTGCGTGCTTCCGTCGGCGAGGGCACGATCAGCCGGTTCCACCGGCGGATGGCCGGATCCTGGCCGGCGGTGACCAGGGCGTCGGCGTCGTCGGCACGCCAAGGACGCAGTTCCAGGCCGCAGTCGAGGGCCAGCACGGGTTGGTCCATGGCGGCCATGCGGCCCGCGGGGACGACGGGTGGTACGGCTGAAGTGATCACCGCGGCATCGTGCCACAGCTCGATTTCGGACAGACCGAAGGTGGGCCGGGTACCGCGTTCGTGCTCCGCGTAAGGGCTTACTACGACGTTCCGTTGCCCAACTCTGGCCCGATGAGGGCGAGTTTGTGCGCGCCGACTTGCCGACCCTTTGACGATCCGTTCCAGCGGCGTTAAGCCAGAGGTCTGTGAGTGTGTTGTGTGCAGTCTTTAGGGTCCCTGATGATTTCTAAGGAAGGGACGCATGGACGCACTCCTAGCGGTCCGGGCTCGCGGGATCACCAAATGTTTCGGCGATGTCGTCGCGCTCGACGATGTCGATCTCGATGTGACGCAGGGCCAGATCCACGGCCTGGTGGGACCGAACGGCGCGGGCAAGACGACTCTGCTCGGCCTTCTGCTCGGGCTGGCCGTCGCCGACAGCGGGCAACTGGAGATCCTGGGCTCGCCGGCAGGGCGGGCGCTCGCCGCGGCCGACGGTGTCGCCGGCTTCGTCGACGGGCCCGGTCTCTACCCCTCGCTCACCGCCCGGCAGAACCTCGCCGCGCTCGCGGCTCTGCGCGGACGTGACGCGCGGACGGCGGGGGTCGACGACGTGCTCGACCAGGTCGGACTCACCGATGTCGCCGACGACCGGGCCCGCGGTTTCTCCCTGGGCATGCGTCAGCGGCTCGGACTCGCCGCCGCCCTGCTCACCAGGCCCCGGCTGCTCGTGCTCGACGAGCCGTCCAACGGCCTGGACCCGGCCGGCAAGAAGCACGTGCACGGTGTCCTCGGCCGGCTCGCGGCTGACGGCACCTGTGTCGTCCTCTCCAGCCATCGCATGGACGACCTCGAGGCGCTGTGCTCCGACGTCACCATTCTCGCCACGGGACGGGTCGTGTTCTCCGGCCCGCTGGGAAAGCTGGCCGCCGAGAACCGCGAACTCGACTACCGGTTGCTCACCTCCGACCCGCACGCCGCTCGCCTGCTGGCCGCCGGGACCGACGGAATCCACCTCGTCGACGACGCCGGCGCACGGCGCGACGGCGAGCGGCTCGTCGTGCGCGCCCTCGTGCCCGCACTCGACGAACTCGTGGTCCGACTCGTGCGCGCGGGCATCGCGCTGCGTGAGCTCGCCCCCGTGGTGTCGCCGCTCGAAGCCGCGTTCCTCGCCCTCACCGAGCAGCAGGAGGCCGTCCGATGACGACCGCGACCGTCGCCGTCGACCACGACGCCGGTGCCCGCCGTGTCACCGTCGCCCGCAGCTACCGCTTCGAGCTGCTCAAACTGGTGTCGCAATGGCGGATCCGCCTGTTGCTCCTGGCCTGCTGGATCGCACCGGCGCTCTTCGTCGCCGCGGTCGGCGGGCAGAGCACGCTGCCCAGCGACACGCTCTTCGGCCGCTGGATGCACGCCACGGGATGGGCCGGACCGCTGGTGGTGCTCGGCTTTGCGGGCACCTGGGCGCTCCCCCTGCTGACCTCGGTGATCGCCGGCGACGCGTTCGCCTCCGAGGACCGGCTCGGCACCTGGCGCCACCTCCTCGTCGCGGTGCGCTCACCCCGCCGGATCTTCGCGGCGAAGGCGCTGTCCAGCCTCACCGTCATCCTGTTGCTCGTGGCCGGACTCGCCTGCTCCGGCGCGGTCGGAGGCGTCCTGGCGGTCGGCAACCAGCCGTTGGTCGGTCTCGACGGCCATCTGCTGGCACCGGGGGACGCGGCGGGCAAGGTGTTCCTCGCCTGGGCGTGCGTACTGGCCCCGACCCTGGCCCTCGCCGGGATCGGACTGCTCGGGTCGGTCACGCTGGGGCGCTCCCCGATGGGGCTGCTGCTGCCCGCGCTCGTCGCGCTCGCGATGCAGCTCGCCCAGATGATGCCGCTGCCCGTCGCGGTCCGCCTCGCCCTGCCCGGCTACGCCTTCATCGCCTGGAACGGCCTGTTCGCGGATCCGGCCCAGCTCGACCAGCTCCTGATCGGCATCGTCGTCGCTCTGCTGTGGGCCGTCGCCACCACCGCGCTGGCCTGGCTGCTCTTCCTGCGGCGCGACTTCACCGACGCCGGCTACGACGGCTCGGGACGCCGCGCGGTCACCGGCGGGGTCCTCCCGCTGGCCGGGCTGCTCACCGTGACGGTCGCGGTCGTCGCCGCGACGACCGGGGCGACGGGCTCCGGCATCGAGCAGGACAAGGTGCAGGCCTCGCTCGCCACGGCGTTCGCCCACCTCTACCGCGTGCAGACCGACGAGCTCAACCGTCCGGCCGTCACCGAAGACCGGCTGAAGGCCACCGCGTCCTGCGACAAGGGCAGCGTCAAGGTCAGTGCCGAAGGTCCCGGCAACGACTGGCGTTGCGTCGTCACCTGGCATCTGCCCGGCGTCGAGGCCGCGGGCACGGCCATCTACCAGCTCGATGTCGCCCCGGACGGCCGCTTCATGGCCGACGGCGACGGACCGAAGGAGGTCAACGGGTACTTCCTCGTCCGCACTCCGACCGGAGACGCACCGAACCCGCTCTGGCAGTTCGACGGCAATGTCGAACTTCTCGCCGACTCGAAGGGATGACTCCATGCAGGTAACACGCCGTCGCAGACGTGCCGAGAAGGGCCCGTCCGGCCTTCTCGGCAGACGTCTCAGCCGCCGGATCCCCCTGCTGACGACAGGTACCACCGCTCTCGCCCTCGTCGCCACCGGCGCCGCCTTCGCCCAGACGCACCAGTTCGGCACCGACCAGGTCGGCCAGACGACCCGTCAGGGGCAGGTCGTCTCCAGCGACCAGTACATCGCCCCGTACGGCGACCGCCTCGTCGTCGACAACGGCAAGATCATGTCGTCGTCGGTCAGCCCGGACGGCACCCACCTCGCGGCCTCGCTCACCGACGGAGGCAGTGCGCTGTCGATCGTGGACCTGAAGAGCTGGAAGGTGCAGCAGCTCGTGGGTACCGCGGCGACGTCGAACCCGCGCCTGACGAGCAACTCCGTGGGCCAGGAGGGCCCCACGTACTCGCCCGACGGCTCGCAGCTGTGGCTCGGCCAGACCGACGGCTACACCCGCTTCGCGGTGAACCCGGACGGCAGCGTCACCAGCCCGACGTCGGTCCCCATCGCGGCGGACGGAGCCAAGCACGCGCTGGTGGGCGAGCCGGTGTTCTCGCCCGACAGCTCCATCGTGTACTCCGCGGTCAACGGCCAGAACCGAGTGGTCGCCATCGACGCCGCGACCGGCGCCGTACGGCAGAGCTGGACCGTGGGCAACGCCCCGCGCGACATGGTCCGCGTCGGCGACAAGCTGTACGTCAGCAACGAGGGCGGTCGCCCGGCGCAGCCCGGCGACACCACGATCAACTCGTACAACACCCAGGTGCCCGCCGATCCGGTGACCGCCGCGACCACCACCGGCACGGTCAGCGTCATCGACCTGGCGAAGCCCGACACCGCGGTCACGAGCATCAAGGTCGGCCTGCACCCGACCGCCCTGTACGCCAAGAACGGGGCGCTGTTCGTCACCAACACCGCCACGAACGACGTGTCGGTGGTGAACACGGCCACCGACAAGGTCGTGCAGACCATCGCCACCCGGCCGTGGCCGGAGGCGTCGGTGGGCTACGAACCCGACGCGGTCACGCTCACCGACGACGGCCACCTGCTGGTGACGCTCGGCCGCGCCAATGCGGTCGCCGTCTACCGGTACAAGAGCCCGCAGGAGCCCGTCAGTTACATCGGTCTGCTCCCGACGGACTACTTCCCCGCGGAGATCGCCGCCGACGGCGACCAGGTGCTCGTCTCCAACACCCGTGGCATCGACGCCCGCCGCCCCACCACCAGCGCCGGGCACGGCACCCACGACACCACGTCGAGCCTGCAGCGGTTCACGCTGCCGGGTGACAACGTCGTCAGGGCCCAGACGACCACGGTCTTCCGGCAGAACGGCTGGACCCATGGCTCGGTCGAGCAGAGCAAGGGCAAGAGCAAGGCGAAGCCGGTGCCGGTCCCGCAGCGGCTCGGCGACCCGTCGACGATCAAGCACGTCTTCCTGCTCGTCAAGGAGAACCGGACCTACGACCAGGTCCTGGGCGACGTCCCGCAGGGCAACGGCGACCCGTCGCTGACCCAGTTCGGCGAGAACGTGACGCCGAACCAGCATGCGATGGCCGACCAGTTCGGGCTGTACGACAACACGTACGACATCGGCACGAACTCCGCCGAGGGCCACAACTGGCTGATGCAGGCCGACGACCCGGAGTACACCGAGTCCTCGGCCGGTGAGTACGCGCGCAGCTACGACACCGAGGACGACGCTCTCGGCCATCAGCGCACCGGCTTCATATGGACCGGTGCGCAGGCGGCGGGGAAGTCCGTGCGCGACTTCGGTGAGTTCCAGCAGTTCCTGACCAAGCCGTCGGGCGCGAGCTGGCAGAACCTGTACTGCGACGCGAAGAACATGGACGCGACCGGGCAGGACACCGCCTACACCCTTGACTCGTCCTCGCCGATCCCGTCCCTCAACGACGTGTCGGTGCACGGTTTCCCGAAGTTCGACACCAGCGTCCCGGACGTCTACCGGTACCAGATCTGGAAGCGAGACTTCGAGAAGAACGGGCCGGCCGACCTGAACATGTTCTGGCTCTCCAGCGACCACACCGGCGGACCGGCGAACGCCGCCGCCCAGGTCGCGGACAACGACCTCGCGACCGGGAAGATCGTCGACGAGATCTCGCACAGCAAGTACTGGAAGGACTCCGCGATCTTCGTGGTCGAGGACGACTCCCAGGCCGGCCTCGACCACGTCGACGGCCACCGTGCCCCGATCCAGATCATCAGCCCCTGGGCCCGGCGCGGCATCGTCGACAGCCGCTACTACACACAGATCACGATGATCCGGACCATCGAGCAGATCCTCGGGATCCACCCGATGAACCAGAAGGACAGCGCGGCCAGCCCGATGAGCGCGGTGTTCACCCGGCACCCGGACTACAGCCCGTTCACCGCGCTGCCCAACCGGACCTCGCTGACCGACGGCCTGAAGACCCCGCCGTCGTGCGGCCTGGACACCCCGGCGCCGCAGAACCCGAATGCCGCGGCCGTGCCGTCGGCGAAGGTGCCGGCCGAGAAGCAGGCGCTCGCGGACCAGTGGGCCAAGTGGAAGTCCAAGCAGCGGCTGACCGGGCCCCACGCCGTACCCGACTTCGCGAACCCCGCGCAGATGAACCACTTCACGTGGTACGAGACGCACGGGTGGACGAAGCCGTACCCCGGTGAGAAGAAGATCTTCGCGCCGGACGACGTGCCGGGCGCCTTCATCCCGTCGTCGGAGTCCGACGGCTGACACGGGCTCTTCCCATGACAGGGCTCCTGACCGACGACGCCGTCCCGGGTCAGGAGCCCTCGTCCTGGTTCGCGGCCGCCGCAGGGCGGGAGCCTCGGCAGCTCCCGCCCTGCTGCTTCGTCCCCGGCAGCCCCGTGGATCAGGCGACGGTCAGGACGATCTTGCCGGTGGTGCGCCCCAGCTCGCCGATCTCGTGGGCCTTCGCGGCCTCCTCCAGCGGCAGGACCGTCTCGACCACCGGCTTCAGCGCGCCCCGCTCCACCAGGGCGGCGATCTCGCGCAGCCCCAGGTGGTCCGGCTCGACCAGGACCCATGTCGCACGCACTCCGTCCTGGGCGGCGGGGACGTCGTCCGGGCCGGGCAGGGTGATCAGCCGGCCGCCGGGACGGAGCACCTTCAGCGAACGCTCGGCCGTCTCGCCGCCGAGCCCGTCCAGGACCACGTCGACGTCGCTCACCGCGTCCTCGAACCGCACCGCGCGGTAGTCGACCACCTCGTCCGCGCCCAGCCGGCGCACCAGGTCGTGCTTGCCGGCGCTGGCCGTGCCGATGACGTACGCGCCGCGGGCCTTCGCGATCTGCACCGCGAAGTGTCCGACCCCGCCGGCCGCCGCGTGCACCAGCACCCGCTCACCGGGACGCACGTCGGCCGCGTCCACCAGGGCCTGCCAGGCGGTCAGCGCGGCCAGCGGCAGGGCTGCCGCCTCCACGTGTGTCAGGCCGGCCGGCTTCGGGGCGAGGTGCCGGGCCGGTGCCACCACGTACTCGGCGTACGCGCCGGCCTGGCGCGGGAACAGCGGCATCCCGAAGACCTCGTCGCCGGGACGGAAGACGCCCACACCGGGCCCGACGGCCTCGACCGTGCCGGACACGTCCCAGCCGACCGCCGGTACGGCGCCCCACTCGATCAGGGCCCCGCCGGCGCGGGTCTTCCAGTCCACCGGGTTCACTCCGGTCGCGTGGACCCGCACCAGGACCTCGTTCAGTCCCGGCTCCGGGCGTTCGAGCTCACGCTCGACCAGGCTCTCGGGTCCGCCCCACTGCTCCACGACCACCGCACGCATGCTGTCTGCCTCGAATTCCGTATCGATCGGCTCGTCGCCGGGAGGTCCCCGGCGCGACGCAGTCCACGATCCGGCGGTCGGGCCCGCCGTGGTGTTGGCCGTTTGGCCATGATGTGACAGGATCTGGCCATGACGGCCGCGCAGGGGATGACCAGGGAGAACGAGCCGGACCGGGAGGCGCGGGCCCCCCGCAGGCACCGGATCGCCGTGCTCGCCCTGCCCGGGGTCCCGCCCTTCGAGCTCGGCATCCCCTCCCGTGTCTTCGGCAGCGTGGAGGACCCCGAGGGGCGCCCGCTCTACGAGGTCACCGTCTGCACCGCCGACGGTGCCCCCGTGCTCAGCGACGCCGGCTTCTTCGTGCAGCCCGCGGCCGGCCCCGAAGCGCTGGCCGCCGCGGACACCGTGATCCTCCCGCCCACCCACGCGATGCCCGAGCTGGGCGAAGGCGGCCCGCTGCCCCCGGAGGTCGCCGCGGCCATCGCGGGCATCCGGCCCGGCACCCGACTGGTGTCCATCTGCTCCGGGTCCTACGTGCTCGCCGCGGCCGGGCTGCTCGACGGCCGCCCGGCCACCACCCACTGGAACCTCGCCCCTGAGTTCCGCCGCGCCTATCCCAGGGTCAAGGTCGACGAGGAGGTCCTCTTCGTCGACGACGGCGACGTACTGACCTCCGCGGGCGTGGCCGCGGGCGTCGACCTGTGCCTGCACATGATCCGCCGCGACCACGGCGCGGCCGCCGCCAACCGGGCCGCCCGCATGTGCGTCGTGCCGCCCTGGCGGGACGGCGGGCAGGCGCAGTACATCGACCGCCCGGTCCCCGAACCCACCGTCGCCAGCACCACCGCCACCCGGGCCTGGGCCCTGGAACACCTCGGCGAGCCGCTGACCCTCGCCCGGCTCGCCGAGCACGCCCGGATGAGTCTGCGTTCCTTCACCCGGAGGTTCCGCGACGAGGTCGGCATGACCCCGGTGCAGTGGCTCACCGCTCAACGCCTGGAGCTGGCCAAGCAGTTGCTGGAGACCACCGACCTGTCGATCGATTTGGTCGCGCACCGGGCCGGATTCGGCTCCGCGAACTCCCTCCGCGCCCACATGCGAACGGCCTTCGGTGTCTCACCCGCCGCCTATCGCCGCACCTTCAGCCCCAATGATCTGGTGGGGAACAGTAGTTGACACCGCGTCGGATCCGGGGTGGCGCGGGGCGTCCGTGAGCCGGAATGTTCAGGGCTGAACGGGCACAGTGGCGCAGTTCGATGTGGCGGGCTTGCCCGACAGACGGTCCTTCAACCAGTTCAGGGCGTCTCCCTGATCGGTGAGCAGCGGGACCAAGTGGTTGGTGAGCAGCCCGTCGCCGAGGTTGGGCAGAGCGACGGGCTTGTACGTGACCTGGGCCCCCTTGGCGCACCAGTCGACGGCGAGTTGCCGTGCCTGCGCGTGGGGGACGATGTCGTCCTGGGTTCCGGTGGCCACGCGCACCGGGCTGCTCGGGGTGAGGGTGCCGATGCGCTGGGCGTCGATCACCGCCTGGATCCGCGGCTCGGCGCGGACGATGTCGGAGAGGGACGCACGGTTGGTGGTCCATGACTTGCTCTTGGCGAAGCCGTATCCGAAGAGGGCGTCCCCGGTGCACATCGTGGAGAGGTCCTTGAGGGCGGCCTTTCCGGCGGTGTTGAGGTAACTGTCGGCCAGAGGCTTGAGTTCCGGGTCGGACTGGAGGAAGCCGTTGAGCGACCAGCCCAGCGCACCGGCCAGGGCGCTGCCGTCGATGCCCTTGATGACCTCGGTCAGGTCGGCCGGCGGAGCACCGGCGTAGGTGCCGGAGAGCGACAACTCCGGAGCGTAGGAGGGCTGGAGTTCGGCGGCTGCCGCGCTCGCCCCGCCGCCCTGACTGTAGCCGTACAGGCCCACCCGGGACCGGTCGGTGATCGACGCGGTCGGCAGTGCGCGTGCGGCGCGGACGGCGTCCAGCAGGGCGTGGCCGCCGTCGAGGCGGTTGACATAGGTGTGCAGTCGGTCGGTCGCGCCGAGCCCGACGTAGTCGGTGACGACCACGGCGACCCCGGAGGCCAGCAGTCGGTAGACCGCCAGGTCCTCGTAACCGACCGACACCGTCCGGCTGTTGATGGTGAGGGGGTGTTCCAGCGCCATGGAGGCCGCGCACTGGTCGCCCTGCCCCATGGTGCCGGGAGCCAGCGCGACCAGCGGGCGTGGACCGCTGCCCTGCCATGCCGCCGAAGGCTCCAGGTAGGCGCCGGTGACCGCGACCGGCTGCCCGTTCGAGTCCGTCGACTTGTACATGATGCGGGTCGCGGTGCCCGGGAAGACCCCGCCCGGTATCGGCAGGCTGAGGGTCAGGGGCAGCGTCTCGGTCCTGATCAGGGTCCCGTTGGCGGCCGGAAGCGTCGATGGTGCCTCGTAGAACGCGGGGATGGTCACCCCGCGGGAGACCACGGGCTCCTGGCCCGTGCCGGCGGCCGCAGACGTCGCCTGGGAGCCGAGGATCCCGAGGGCCACGACCGCGGCGGCCATCACGCGACCGGACCGCGGAGCGGAACTGTCCCGCGGCCGTGGGGCTGCGGGAGCGTCCGTCAGGGCCATGGGCTGCTGACGCGGCTCGCAGGATCGGGGAGTTCGGTTCATGCGGCTCACTCCATGGTTCGGTGGGGAGGTGGCTCGTGACACGACGAAGTCCTCGCGGCGGCGTCGTGCAGGAGCGAGGGAGGGGAGTAGCTGGTGGGGGTCCGGCAGCGGAGCTCGGTGGGCTCAAGTGCCGTGGGCTGCATCGCGGGCGTTCGGGGCAGGGCCGGCCCTGAGCGCTCGGTGTGCGACTCGTGTGCGCGCCCGGCCCGCCCGGGCGGCGCGCAGCGAGTCGACGCGGTGGCGTGCGGAGACGGTCGACCTGACCCGACGGTAAGTCACGTGTTGTGCAGGCTAGTTACCAGTGGGTACAGAAGGAGAGTAGGACGGGTGTCACTCAGTGACAAGATGTCTGCGTGCGTCATTTCGACTCTCGATATGCTGCCCGTGACGCGACGCGAGAGACGGTGGGGGATCGGTGCAGGACTCAGGGCCCGTACGCGGAGCGGCCACGGACAGTCGGGCCGCCGGCCCGACCCTCGTCGAACGGCGCAGGGAGTCACTGCGCCTGGAGATCGCTCGTGAAGCCGTGCGGCTGTTCGCCGCACAGGGAGTCTCCGCGACCACCGGTGAGCAGATCGCGCAGGAAGTGGGCATCTCCGCCCGCACGCTGTGGCGCCACTTTCCGACCAAGGAGAGCTGCGTCAGACCGCTGCTGACCGCCGGACTCGACATCGCCACCGGCCAGTTGAGCCACTGGCCGCGGGGCACCACCCTGGTGGACTTCCTCACTTCCGCCTTCCACGGCGGGGGACTCCCGGCCGCCGACCCGGCGGTCCTCGGACTGGTCAGGATGACCCACACCGAGCCGGCACTGCGTGCCGTCTGGCTCCAGGCCCACGACGACGCACTCCCCGTCCTGCAGACATTCCTCGCCCGTCGATCCGGCGCGGACCCGGACGACCTACGCGTCAAAGTGCACGCGGCAACCCTCAACGGTGCCCTGCGGGCGGCCGCCGAGGACTTCGCCCGCCGCTGTGCCGACGACTCCGACGCTCCGGGCGACGAACTCGCCGCACGCCTGCTCGCCGCCGTGAGCGCCGCGTCGGAGGGGCTCCCGTACTGAACGGAGGGACTCCGGTACTGAGGCGCGTCTCCGCCGAACACGGACGTCCTGCCGACGTCCCGCCACCGGCCGCAGTGACCGTCGCCGACCGGCAGAAAGGGCCGCAGCGCTGCGATGCCGGTCGCCGGATCCGGGTCCGGCCGCCCCATGATGTTCCCGAGGGCATCGGGGGTGGCGCTGTTGCCCTCCGACGCGGATGTGTACTCGACGATGAGGGAGGACGGTATGGAGCCATCGGAACTGCGCCGCGCAGTCGAGGCAGGACGGGCGACCGCTTCGGAGCTGGGCCTTGAGGTCGACGACGTGATCGTCGTCCACAACTCGGACCGCGTCGCGCTGCGCCTGGTCCCTTGCGACGTTCTGGCCCGGGTCGCGCCTTCGGGGCATCTGGCTGATTCCGAGTTCGAAGTGGAGGTTGCCCACCGTCTGACCGACGTCGACGCTCCGGTGGCCGAACTCGACCCTCGGGGAGGCCCACGAGTCCAGGTGCGTGATGCCTTCGCCGTCTCGCTCTGGACCTACTACGAACCTGTGGGATCGGAGATCGCGCCGGCCGACTACGCGGACGTGTTCATGCGGCACCACGCGGCCCTGCGCCGGATCGAGCTGGACGCACCGCATTTCACGGATCGAGTCGCTGCGGCACTGCGCGTGGTGAACGACCGGGAGCAGTCACCCGACCTGCCCGATTCCGACCGCGAACTCCTCAGCAACACACTCAGCGGACTGAGCGCCGCGATCAGCGTCGACAAAGCCGACGACCAGCTTCTGCACGGCGAGCCGCACCCGGGCAACCTCCTGAACACAAGGCGAGGGCCGCTTTTCGTGGACCTCGCCACGTGCTGCCGTGGGCCGATCGAGTTCGACCTCGCCCATGCGCCCGAAGAAGTGGGAAAGCACTATGCGGGGGCTGACCACGACCTGATTCACCGGTGCCGCGCCCTGAACTGGGCGCTGTTCTCGGCGTGGCGGTGGCGCCGAGACGATCAGATGCCCGACCGGAACCACAGGAGAGCGGAGGGGCTCGACCGGGTTCGTGTTGCACTTGATCGCTGCGGACTACGCTGAACACGAGGCAGAAGGGCTCCCCGGCGCAGGAGCGGTCCCGCACCTCGTACGGCGCGCAGGCGGCGGCAGGTGTGCCACCGGCCGCCGATCGGCTCTCGCGCCGGAACGTCGCACCGGCGGAGACTCGACAGTCGGTGCCGTCCTTGGAGGAGTTGTCGTGCAGGTAGCCGTGGTCACCTTCGACGGGTTCAACGAGCTCGACAGTTTCATCGCTTCCGCCCTGATCAACCGGTGTCGTGGGGACGGCCTGGAAGCCTTCATCACGACACCGACACCCGTGGTCACCTCCATGAACGGTGTCGAAGTGTCCGGACAGCGCCCGATGGAGTTCCTGGCGGAGGCCGACGCGGTGCTGATCGGCAGCGGCGTCAAGACACGTGACGTGATCGCCGACGACCGGCTGATCTCCACACTTCGGCTCGACCCGTCGCGACAGCTGATCGGCGCCCAGTGCTCCGGCGCCCTGGTGCTCGCCCGGCTCGGGCTGCTGGACGGCATGCCGGCATGCACCGACATGAAGAGCCGGCCCTTCGTCGAAGCCTGTGACATCACCGTGCTCGACACGCCGTTCCACGCGGAGGGGAACATCGCCACGGCAGGCGGTTGCCTGGCGTCGCAGTACCTGGCCACCTGGGTGATGACCCGACTGGCCGGGGAGGAATCCGCTCGTGGTGTCCTCGACTACGTGGCGCCGGTCGGAGAGAACCAGGAAACCGTCGAGCGCGCCCTGCGTGCCGTCCGCTCGGGCGAGGCCGCCCTCCACTGACGCCCGGAGGGCCGAGGCCGGCCGGCACGGCGGCGCCCGCACGTTCCTGTGCCGCCGGTGCCGGTCCACGACGCCGGGCAGCTCCACCAGGACGGCGGCTGCGTCTCGGCGCCGGAACGCGCCGCCACTCGGCAGTGGACGGACGAGCGACGGCACCTCACCGCCTCATGGCGGGAGGTGTCTCGCTACCCCCGATCCACCCCCATGCCCTCGGACTGTCGCCCTTCAGGACCGGCACCGGCAAGGCCGGGCACGGTGCGTCCGCCGACGTGCGAGTCGCACCGGCCCACGGTTGCGGGGTGCAATGGAGGGCCGGCTGCCGACGGGCATAACCCGGGGTCCGCCTCGGTTATGAATGCCATAGCAGACGGCGATCATGGAGCGGCACCGCCCGGAGGGATCGGAACGTATGAGCGACACGACGGACACCCCCTACGACGCCAAGGCCGCGGTCGGCCGGTACGGCCTCTGGAGCGTCGGCCTCCGCTCGGAGGATCCGGCCCGGCGCGCCGACATCGCCGAGGCGGCCGCCGAGATCGAGCAACTCGGTTATGGAGCTGTCTGGTTGGGCGGCAGCAGCCACGCCCGGCACGCCGTGCCCCTGCTCGAAGCGACCTCGCGCCTGACCGTCGGCACCAGCATCCAGAGCATCTGGCAGTACGACACCGACGAGAGCGCCGCCGGTTTCGACGAGGTCGAGTCGGCCCACCCCGGCCGCTTCCTGCTGGGCCTCGGAGTGAGCCACGCCAAGCTCGCGGACCAGTACCGCCGCCCGTACTCGTCGCTCGTCGGCTATCTGGACGCGCTGGACGCCCTCGGGGTGCCCGCGGACCGTCGGGTCCTGGCGGCGCTCGGGCCGAAGACACTCACCCTGTCCGCCGACCGGGCTGCGGGCGCGATCCCCTACCTGGTCACGCCCGAGCACACCGCCCAGGCGCGCGAGATCCTGGGAGAAGCCCCCCTGCTCGCACCGGAGTTCGCGGTGGTCCCGGAGACCGACCCGACCCGCGCCCGCGCCCTGGCCCGCGAGCATCTGGCCTTGTACCTCACCCTGCCCAACTACACGAACAGCTTCCTGCGCCTCGGCTTCACCGAGGAGGACCTGGCCTCCGGTGGCAGCGACCGCCTGGTGGACGCCCTGTACGCGTGGGGCGACGAGACCCGGATCCGCGACCGGGTCGACGCCTTCCTGGAGGCGGGCGCGGACCATGTCGCACTCCAGATGGTGGACGGAAGCCCTGGGGACGGCCTTCCTCGCGAGGCATGGCGCAGGCTCGCGGCCACCCTGGAATTGACCTAGTTGCGAACCGCACGAAGAGACGAGGTGCGAGATGCGTGCGGTGGTGCTGGAGGAGTTCGGGGGTCCGCTTCGGCTGAGAGACATCCCCAAGCCCGTCCCCGGGCCGGGCGAGGTGCTGGTGCGCGTGCACGCCAGCGGAGTGAACCCGCTGGACACCAAGATCCGTGCAGGCCGGGCCGGGCACGCCCGTACTCAGCTGCCCGCCGTGCTGGGCCTGGACCTGGCCGGAGAGGTCGTGGAGTCGGGTGCGGGCGTGGACGGCATTGCCGTGGGTGACGAGGTGTACGGCCTGACCGGAGGTGTCGCGGACCTGCCGGGTTCACTCGCGGAGTTCGCGGCCGTCGACGCCCGGCTGCTGGCTCCCAAGCCCGCCACCCTCTCGATGCGGGAAGCGGCAGCGCTGCCGCTGGCCGCGATCACGGCGTGGGAAGGACTCGTGGACCGGGCCCAGGTGCGGGCCGGGCACAAGGTCCTCGTCCACGGGGGCGCCGGCGGTGTGGGCAGCACGGCGGTGCAGATCGCCCTGTCGCGCGGGGCGGAGGTGTTCGCGACCGCGTCGGCAGCGAAGGCGGACGTCGTCCGGCGGCTGGGGGCGGTGCCCATCGACTACACGGCACCGGTGGAGAAGTATGTGGCCGCACACACGGGCGGTGCGGGGTTCGACATCGTCTTCGACACCGTCGGCGGTCAGGTGCTGGACGCCTCCTTCGCAGCGGTACGCACCTACACCGGTCATGTGGTCAGTGCCCTCGGCTGGGGCACTCACGCGCTGGCGCCCTTGTCGTTCAAGGGCGCGACGTATTCGGGTGTGTTCACACTCCTGCCCATGCTCACAGGGAGCGGGCGCGCCCATCATGGCGACATCCTGCGCGAGATCACGGCCCTGGCGGACGCCGGCAGGCTGCGCCCGCTGATGGATCCGAACCGGTACGACCTGTCCACGGTGCCGGAAGCACACAGTGCGGTGGAAGGCGGCACCGCACTCGGAAAGATCGTCGTCGACATCCTGGGCTGACGGCTGTTCGGCGGCGCACAAGTGCTACGGGTGGACGCGACACGGCCCGCTGAGGCGCGTGTGGATAATGCCTTCCGTGACTTCGGACATGGTTCGCCCGCGATGGCAGCCGGCGCTGCGAGGCTTCCTGCTCTTCCTCGCGGGCGGCGGCCTCGGCTCGTTCGTCTACGAAAAGATGAGGCATCACTCCGTGGACGGGTCGGTCTGGGGCGGGTTGCTGTTCGGCGCGATCGTGTGCGCGACACTCACCGCGCTGTTCCCGGGACGACGGCGCCGTTGATCCGCTCTCGCGCGAGTGAGCGCGTCGGACTCTGATCGGCAGTTGGCGTCCGCCTGGCCGGAAGCCCTTCTCTCCGCGGACACGGGTGCGTTCGGCGCTCGGCTGCGAGCCGTCACGGCGGCGGGCCGCTGGGGTTGCTGTGACACACGTGGGGGCAGCGCCTTCTCATGAGTGCCCAGCGGACGTCATCGTCCGTCGAACCGCTGCAGTCGCCATCACCAGCCAACCTGTGCCGTCACGGCTCCAGGGTGCCGTGACGGCAGAACTCGATGCCGCGTAAGCCCAGGTCATCAGACGAACAGAATCACGCAAGAATTTGCGCTACTTGCGTCTACTTGCGTCGGGTGGCAAGGGGCCTGGATTCGCGCGCGCGTGGAGTCGTGCACCGGGGGACGTGCGCCGGTGCGGAGTCGCCGCCCCGGAATGCACGGGAGGTGCTCTACGCGCGGAAAGCCTGAATCGGGACAGTAGTTGATGCACCCCCTGCGGCCCGGCCTCATCTCTCCCGGACGCCTGCTCATCGGCCTGTTCGGCGGCCAGGACCTCGCGGACGCATGGCCACCGCCGTTGAGGCGCGGGTGCCGCCGGTGAAACTTGTGTCGCCCGAGCCGTAGACGGACTCACATACCTCTGCAATATTGCGATGAAACAATGCAAGAAGCTGCGCACGGTCGTCCCGGTGAAGGCCGTGCCTCTCCGTACGGCCGGCTCCTGCCGTCCTGTCGTACCGCGCCACCGCTCCGCCCAGGAACGAGCCGCCCTCGCCGCCCCCCTCGGCGCGCGAACCTCCTCAGGGAGTAACCCCACATGAATCGACACAAGCCGAGATCCTGGAGACCACGCGCAGCAACCGCTGTGCTCGCCTCCGCCGTCATGGTTCTGGGCCTGCCCGCCGTCGGCGCGCACGCGGCCGGCGGTCCCGACGCCGCCGCGGACGCCGCCACCAAGGCCGGCAGTGCGCTCGGCGCGCACGTGGCCGCCGGCATCACCGACGGCGACGCCGACACCTACTGGCAGGCCGGAAAGAAGTCGGCCCAGTGGGTGCAGACGGACCTCGGACGGACCAAGCGGGTCCGCCAGGTCGTGCTGCGTCTGCCCGAGCACTGGAAGTCCCGCAAGCAGACGCTCGCTCTCCAGGGCAGCGCCGACGGAAAGAGCTTCGCCACGCTCAAGTCGTCGGCGCAGTACGTCTTCAGCCCCGGCAACGGCAACACGGTGAAGGTGTCCTTCCCCGCGACCCTCGCCCGGTACGTGCGGGCCGACTTCAGCGACAACTCGGTCGCCTCCACCGCCCAGCTCGCCGAGATGCAGGTCCTCACATCCGCCGCCTCGACCCCCAACCTCGCTCTGGGCAAGCCGTTCAGCGAGAGCGGCCACGCCGATGTCTACGGCGCGGCCAACGCCGGTGACGGCAACCGTGCCACCTACTGGGAGAGCAAGAACAACGCCTTCCCGCAGTGGCTCCAGGTCGACCTGGGATCCTCGGTCAAGGTCGACGAGGTGGCGCTGCGACTGCCCGGCGGATGGCCGAGCCGCAGCCAGACCCTCAAGATCCAGGGCTCCACCGACAACCAGAACTTCACGGACCTGACGGCCTCGAAGGCGTACGCCTTCGACAGCGGCAACGACCAGTCGGCGACCATCAGCTTCGACACCACCACGACCCGGTATGTGCGCGCGCTCTTCACCGCCAACACCGGCTGGCCCGCCGGACAGTTGTCCGAGTTCGAGGTCTACGGACCGGCGACCGGCGACACCCAGGCGCCGACCGCGCCGTCGAACCTGAGCTACACCGAACCCGCCACCGGGCAGATCAAGCTCACCTGGAGCGCCGCCACCGACGACACGGGCGTCACCGGGTACGACATCTACGCCGACGGCCAGCTGCGGGCGAGTGTCGCGGGCAACGTCCTGACGTACACCGACACCCAGCCCAGCGGCAGCGATGTCACGTACTACGTACGGGCCAAGGACGCCGCGGGCAATGTCTCCTCCAACAGCAACAGCGTCACCCGCAAGGGATCGGGCGGTGACACCCAGGCCCCCACGGCGCCCGGCAACCTCGCCTATACACAGTCCGGCAGCGACGTGAAGCTCACCTGGCAGGCGTCGAGCGACAACGTCGAGGTCACCGGCTACGACGTCTACGCGGGCGGCCGGCTCGTCAAGTCCGTGGCGGGCGACGTCACGACGTACACCGACACACCGCCGGCGACGGCCACGGTCACGTACTACGTGAAGGCGAAGGACGCCGCCGGGAACGAGTCGGCGGCGAGCAACAGCGTCACCCGGACCGGCTCGACCGGTTCCGGCTCCAACCTCGCCGAGGGCAAGCCCATGGAGGCGTCCTCCTACACCTTCACGTACGTCGCCACCAACGCCAACGACGGCCAGACCAGCACTTACTGGGAGAGTGCCGGCGGTGCCTACCCGGCCACCCTCACCACCAAGCTGGGGGCCAACGCCGACCTCGGCCAGGTCGTCGTCAAGCTCAACCCGGACGCCGCCTGGTCGACGCGCACGCAGAACATCCAGGTGCTCGGCCGCGACCAGGACGCGACGTCCTTCACCAGCCTCGTCGCGGCGAAGGACTACGCATTCAACCCGTCCAGCGGCAACACCGTGACCATCCCGGTCTCCGGCTCCGCCGCCGACATCCAGCTCAAGTTCACCGCCAACTCCGGCGCCCCCGGCGCGCAGGTCGCCGAGTTCCAGGTGGTCGGCACCCCGGCCGCGAACCCGGACCTCGAGGTCACCGGCATCACGAACACGCCAGCGGCCCCCGTCGAGTCGGACGCCGTCAGCCTCACGGCGACCGTCACCAACAGCGGCAGCAAGGCGGCCAAGGCCACCGATCTCGCCTTCACACTCGGCGGCACCAAGGCCGCCGCGGCCGACGTGCCGGCCCTGGCCGCCGGTGAGTCGAAGACCGTCACCGCGAGCATCGGCACCCGGGACGCGGGCAGCTACCCGGTCGGCGCCGAGGTGGACCCGTCGAACAAGGTCATCGAGCAGAACGAGGCGAACAACATCTTCACCCGCTCCGACGCCCTCGTCGTCAAGCCGGTCTCCAGCTCCGACCTGCTCGCCGCACCGGTCGCCTGGACCCCCTCCAGCCCCTCGTCCGGCGACGAGGTCAAGTTCACCGTCGCGATCAAGAACCAGGGGTCGGTGGCCTCCGCCACCGGCGCCCACGGCGTCACGCTGACGATCCAGGACTCCAAGGGCGCCACCGTCAAGACGCTCAGCGGCTCCTGCAACGGGGCCATCGCGGCGGGGCAGACGACCGCACCGGTCAGCCTCGGATCGTGGACGGCCGCCAACGGCAAGTACACCGTGAAGACGGTCGTCGCCGACGACGCCAACGAACTGCCGGTCAAGCGGGCCAACAACACCACCGCGCAGCCCCTGTTCGTCGGCCGCGGGGCGGACATGCCGTACGACATGTACGAGGCCGAGGACGGCACGGTCGGAGGCGGCGCCAAGGTCGTCGGCCCGAACCGGACCATCGGCGACGTAGCGGGCGAGGCGAGCGGCCGCAAGGCGGTGACCCTCACCGGGAACGGCCAGTACGTCGAGTGGACCACCCGGGCGGCGGCCAACAGCCTGGTCACCCGCTTCTCGATCCCGGACGGCACGAACACGACGCTCGACGTCTACGTCGACGGCGAGTTCCTCAAGGCGATCGACCTCACCTCGAAGTACGCCTGGCTCTACGGCAACGAGACCTCGCCCGGCAACTCGCCCGGCTCCGGGGCTCCGCGCCACATCTACGACGAAGCGAACCTGCTGCTCGGCAGGACCGTGCCGGCCGGTTCCAAGATCCGGCTCCAGAAGGACGCGGCCAACACCTCCACCTACGCCATCGACTTCATCAACACCGAGCAGGCGACGGCGAACGCCAACCCTGACCCGGCCGCGTACGTCGTGCCGGCCGGATTCGCCCACCAGGACGTGCAGAACGCGCTCGACAAGGTCCGGATGGACACCACGGGCAAGCTTGTCGGCGTCTACCTGCCCGCCGGCGACTACGAGACGTCCAGCAAGTTCCAGGTCTACGGGAAGGCGGTCAAGGTCGTCGGCGCCGGGCCGTGGTTCACCCGTTTCCACGCCCCCGCCTCGCAGGAGAACACCGACGTCGGCTTCCGCGCCGAGGCCAGTGCCAAGGGCTCGACGTTCGCCGGCTTCGCCTACTTCGGCAACTACACGTCCCGGATCGACGGCCCGGGCAAGGTGTTCGACTTCTCCAACGTCTCCGATATCACCATCGACGACATCTGGGTCGAGCACATGGTGTGTCTCTACTGGGGCGCCAACACCGACAACATGACCATCAAGAACTCCCGCATCCGTGACATGTTCGCCGACGGCATCAACATGACGAACGGCTCCACGGACAACCACGTGGTCAACAACGACGCCCGGGCCACGGGCGACGACAGCTTCGCCCTCTTCTCGGCGATCGACGCGGGCGGCGCCGACGAGAAGAACAACCTCTACGAGAACCTCACGTCGACCCTCACCTGGCGGGCCGCCGGCATCGCCGTCTACGGCGGCTACAACAACACCTTCCGCAACATCCGCGTGGCCGACACCCTCGTGTACTCCGGCATCACGATCTCCTCGCTGGACTTCGGCTACCCGATGAACGGCTTCGGGACCGAACCCACGACGATCGAGAACGTCTCCCTGGAGAGAACGGGCGGCCACTTCTGGGGCTCCCAGGTCTTCCCCGCCATCTGGGCGTTCTCCGCCTCGAAGGTCTTCCAGGGCATCCGGGTCAACGACGTCGACATCGACGACTCCACCTACGGAGGCGTGATGTTCCAGACCAACTACGTCGGCGGCCAGCCGCAGTTCCCGGTCAAGGACACCATCTTCACCGACATCTCCATCACCAACTCCAAGAAGAGCGGAGACGCCTTCGACGCCAAGTCCGGATTCGGCATCTGGGCCAACGAGCTGCCGGAACCCGGCCAGGGCCCCGCGGTCGGCGAAGCCACCTTCCGCAACCTGCGCATGAGCGGCAATGCCCAGGACGTCCGCAACACGACCAGCACATTCAAGATCAACATCGAGTAGGTGCTGAACGGCACCGAACGGTACGGGGTCGCCTTCGTGGAGGGCGGCTCCGTACCCGTCGTGTCCGCCCCCGGCGTACCTGGACGGCTCAGCGGGCGGAAAAAGACGAAGGCAAGGAGAATTCTCTCCTTGCCACTCTCAACTTATAGCGCACCGGGGGGCTTGCGGCAAGGCCCGGGTCATGGCGCAGAATCGTCGGCCGGTGCCACCACCTGCGCGAACGGGGACGCGACATGTGTGGTGCCGTCGACGCACAGGGACACGGTGACGTCGAGCCAGTTCCCGACATAAGGAACGACAGATCTGGAGGCGCCGGTGCATCGATCGGCCACCGCGGTGCGACGGAGCGCGGCTGCCTCGGAGGAATCGCAATGACCGAGCAGTACGTACTGGATCTCCACGAGGTCGACGAGACGCAGGTCGCGGTCGTCGGCGGCAAGGGCGCGCACCTGGGCGGGCTGTCGCGGATCGAGGGCGTCCGCGTGCCGGGTGGCTTCTGCGTGACGACGGACGCCTTCCGACGGATCATGGCGCAGACGCCGTCGATCGACGAGTGGCTCGATCAGCTCTCGCGCGTGAACCCGGACGACCGGGAGGCGATCCGCACGCTCAGCGCGGAGATTCGCCGGAGCATCGAAGAGATCGCCGTCCCCGGGGATCTCGCGGCGGCGATCACCCGCGCGCTCGCCGGGCTCGGTGAGCGGTCCGCGTACGCCGTCCGGTCCAGCGCGACGGCGGAGGACCTGCCGACGGCCTCCTTCGCCGGCCAGCAGGACACCTATCTGAACGTCGTGGGGCCGGCGGAGATCCTCCAGCACGTCAGCCGGTGCTGGGCCTCGCTGTTCACCGAGCGGGCCGTGACCTACCGTCAGCGGAACGGCATCGACCACCGCACGGTCCACATGGCCGTGGTCGTGCAGCAGATGGTCTTCCCGGACGCGTCCGGCATCCTGTTCACGGCCGACCCCGTCACGGGCCATCGGAAGGTGGCCACGGTGGACGCCGGGTTCGGTCTCGGCGAGGCCCTGGTCTCCGGCCTGGTGAACCCGGACGTCTTCAAGGTGCGAGACGGCGAAGTCGTCACCAGGACGATCGCCGCCAAGCAGCGTGCCGTTCACGCCCTGCCGGCCGGCGGCACGCAGGAAGTGGTGATCGACGCGCAGCGGCAGGAGCAGCCGGCCCTGTCCGACGCGCAGGCCGTGGACCTCGTGCGGCTGGGGCGGCGGATCGAAGCACACTTCGGCAGCCCGCAGGACATCGAATGGTGCCTCGTCGACGACGGTTTCCGAATCGTTCAGAGCCGGCCGATCACCACGCTGTTCCCCATCCCCGAGAGCGGTGACCAGGAGAATCACGTCTACGTCTCCGTCGGCCATCAGCAGATGATGACCGACCCCATGAAGCCCCTCGGGCTCTCCATGTGGCGGCTGACGGCCATGGCGCCGATGCACGAGGCCGGCGGGAGGCTGTTCGTCGACGTCGCCCGGCGCCTGGCCTCGCCCGCGAGCCGCGCCGCCCTCCTGGACCTCATGGGGAGAGGCGACCCGTTGGTCAGGGACGCCCTGGAGACCGTCCTCGCCCACGACGATGTCGTCCCGTCACTCCCGGACGCGGGTCCCGGCGGGCCGCCGACACATGATGCGCCCGCTCCTGTCGAGGCGGATCCGGCCATCGTCACCGAGCTGATCGAGCGCAGCCGGGCGTCCGTCGCCGCCCTGGAGCGCGATATCCGGGCGAAGACCGGACCGGCGCTGTTCGACTTCCTGCTGGAGGCCTTCGAGGAGCACAAGCGGGTCCTCGGCGATCCGCTGAACATGAAGGCGATCATGGCGGGGATGGAAGCCACCTGGTGGCTCAACGACAATCTGTGGGAGTGGCTGGGCGAGAAGAACGCGGCTGACACGCTGACGCTGTCCGCTCCGGACAACATCACGTCGGAGATGGGGCTGGAGCTGCTCGACGTCGCTGACGTGATCCGCCCGCATGCGGACGTGGTGGCGTTCCTCCAGGACGTCGAGGACGAGGGTTTCCTGGACGAGCTGGCGAAGCTCGCGGGCGGGACCGAAGCGTGCGACGCCATCGAGGCCTACCTGGACCGGTACGGCATGCGCTGCGTCGGCGAGATCGACATCACGAGGCCGCGGTGGCGGGAGTACCCCACCACGCTCGTACCCGTGATCCTCGACAACGTCAGGAACTTCGAGCCGGGTGCCGCCGAGCGACGCTTCGAGCAAGGGCGGCAGAAGGCGTGGAAGAAGGAGCAGGACGTGCTGGCACGCTTGCGGTCCCTGCCGGACGGGGATCGGAAAGCGGACGAGACCAAGCGGATGATCGACCAGGTCCGCAGCTTCATCGGGTACCGGGAGTACCCGAAGTACGGCATCGTCAGCCGCTACTTCCTCTACAAGCAGGCGCTGCTGGAGGAGGCCGAGCGCCTCGCGCAGGCCGACGTGCTTGCCGAGAAGGAGGACGTCTTCTACCTCACGTTCCAGGAGTTCCACGACGTCGTGCGCTCGAACGAGGTGGATGACCGGCTCATCCGGCAGCGCAAGGACGCGTTCCGTTCGTACCACGCGCTCACACCGCCCCGGGTGCTCACCTCGGACGGTGAGGCCGTGACCGGGGCGTACCGGCGCGACGACGTGCCGTCCGGCGCCCTGATCGGCCTGCCGGTTTCCGCCGGGACCATCGAGGGGCGGGCCCGCGTCATCCTCGACATTGCGGACGCCGACCTCGAAGCGGGCGACATCCTGGTCACGCCTTTCACGGACCCCAGCTGGTCGCCGCTGTTCGTCTCCATCGCGGGCCTGGTCACGGAGGTGGGTGGCCTGATGACCCATGGTGCGGTGATCGCCCGTGAGTACGGTTTGCCGGCCGTCGTGGGCGTGGAGCAGGCCACCCGGCTGATCCACGACGGGCAGCGGATCCGTGTGCACGGGACCGACGGGTACATCGAGATCCTGCCTTGACCGACCCACGGTCCCTGCCCTGGAAGGGGACTTCGGGGTGACGCGTCGACCGGCTGCTTCGCGGCTCGGGTCATGTGTTGCGGCACCGGCTTCGGCGACTCTCACCGAGTACGGAGGACGAGCTCGCCGGCCGGCCGAGGCCCTACGACTTCCCCGGCCCGACGTGCGACGGAATCTCCACGTCCCGCGCCTTGTCTCCGGCAGGGAGCTGATCGGCGTAACCGGCCTCGGTCCACACCAGTTTCTTGAACTGTTCCGGGGTGAGTGTTCCCTGCCATGGGACGCCACCCGGACAGAAGACCGACGTGCAGCCGTAGCAGTAGTGCGCCGGCTGCCGGACGAGCTCCGCACGCGGTGCCCCGGCCTCCGCGGCCGCCTTCTCCCGCCCATCACCCCGCACGACGACGAAGGTCCCGATGAAACACAGCAGGGCGAGCGCCACACCGCCGATCACATAGAGCGGCTTCTCCTGCTGAACCCCCGTGTAGGCGACGGCGATCCCGATACCGGTCATCACCATGCCCTCCACGAAGTGCATGCATCCGTCGCCGGTCTTGTCCGGTCCCGGTGCCAGACGTCCGTACAGGTCGTCACGCATCGCACCCTTGCCACCGCGGGCCTGCTCGACCGTCCGGACTTCGGTACCGCCGCACCCTGGACACCTGACCTCAACCGGCTCTCCGGTCCCCTCGTACCCCATGGCGATCAGCGTATCGACCCCCAAGACGAGGGCGGCAACCGGTCGTTGTATGTCCTGGGTCCCACGGAACAGCGCGTGACCCTTGAACGGCGGCCCTGTCATGGCCCATGGGCATCGCCGTGACGGCAAGTCCCTGATCGGGTGAAGTCATACCAAAGGCCGGACAGTTGGGGGTCTCGGCCGGTAAGTCTGGCCGGAGACATGGGCGGGGCGGCGGACCGACCGACGCCAGGAGGCGCCGGCGGGCAGGGACCGTCCGATCAAGGGGGAAATCTTGCGCAGGTCGTACACCTCGGCTGGGGCGGTGACCGGCGTCGTGTGTCTCTCGCTGGCCCTCGTGGGCTGCGAGAAGGGCAACGACTCCGACACCCCTGACCCCAAGGGGCCGTTCGCGGGCGGCTCGTCGCACGCAGCTCAGTCCCCGGACCCAGTCGGTACCTCCGGCGCCGGTTGGCACACCGTGAACAGCAACCAGCTGCCGCCCGATGGGGACGCCGCCACCGCCAAGAGGGACGACGACGGCAAGGACCTCGCCAAAGAACGTGAGGCCATCGACGCCGGCACACCCGACCCATGCGCGTTCATGACCATGCAGCGCTACAGCGGGATCACCCATCACGATGCCTACATAGCCGTACATGGTGGCGGCCCGTACGCCGGCGACCCGACCAGCTCCACGCGGGTTCACCGTCGCAACTGCTACATCACCAAGGGCGAGTGGGACGGCAAGCTCAAGAACAATCCACTCACCGGTGAGCTGATCAGCGTCTACAAGGACCCCGACGGCTTCATGGCCGACCGGCTCCGCAAGCGGCCTGCCGGCGACGAGCCCTGCGCCATCGGTCCGCAGGGCCATGTCCAGAAGGAGCTGGGGTGCACGGTCGTCAACCTCGACCCGTACGGCGCCGGCTTCGACAGCAGCAAGAGCAACGCCAACGTTCCGGAAGCGTGGTTCCATCTGCAGCGCGACGGCGACGGCGTCAACATCGTCACGGTCGTCATCAAGACCAGCAACGGCTACCTCACCCAATGGACGTTCTACGGCACCGATCAGAGCGTGGCCCTGAACGGTGGCCGCATCATCGCCAACGAGCTGCGCGTCACGTTCGGTCTGAATGCCGCCTGAACCGGACCGTGTTGACGCGTCGGGGCAGCCGATCCGTGTTCAGGGCTGTTCCCTGTGGCAGGTGATGACGGACGGGCGGTCCGGCGCCGGAGCCGCGCGCCGATCAGCGGCGGATGAGGCCCAGGCTCGTGGCAGCGGCCACGGCGGCGGTGCGTGAGTCGACGTCGAGCTTGGCGTAGACGCGGGCGAGGTGGGATTTGACGGTGCCCTCGGTGAGGTGGAGGCGCTCGCCGACGGCTTGGTTGGACAGGCCCTGGGCGACCAGGGTGAGGACTTCGGTCTCGCGAGGGGTGAGGGTGGCGCCGGGTGCGCGGAGCCGGTTCATGAGCCGCTCGGCGATCGTGGGGGACAGAGTGGTGCGGCCGGTGGCGGCGGTGCGGACGGCGGCGGCCAGTTCCTCGGGCGGTGCGTCCTTGAGGAGGTAGCCGGTGGCACCGGCTTCGATGGCGGGCAAGGTGTCGGCGTCGGAGTCGTAGGTGGTGACGATCAGTACGCGGGGTGCACCGGGCCGGGCGGTGATGGCGGCGGTCGCCTCGGCTCCGCCCATGCCCTTGCCGAACTGCAGGTCCATGAGGACGACGTCGACGTCGCCTTCGGCTGCACGTGCGACGGCCTCCTCGGAGGTGGCGGCTTCGGCCACCACGCTGAGGCCGGGTTCGGTCTCCAGGACGGCGCGAAGCCCGGCCCGTACGACGGGGTGGTCGTCGGCCAGGAGGAGGCGGATGGTGCTGTCGGTCACGGGCGGGCCTCGGGCTCGGTCTCGGCGGGTGGGGGCAGGGGCAGCCGGGCGGTCAGAGTGGTGCCGTGGCCGGGGGCGGACACGACGGTCACGGTGCCGCCGAGGTCGTGGGTGCGTGAGCGCATGGCGGCCAGACCGAAGCCTCCGTTGTCGGCGTCGCGGTCGGGCAGCCGGCCGGTGTCGAAGCCCGTGCCGTCGTCGGCGACGGTGAGGACGACGTGCCCGTCGGCGTATTCGAGGGTGAGGTCCGCGGTGGTGGCCCGTGCGTGGCGGACGGTGTTGGCCAGGGCGGACTGGGCGATGCGCAGCAGGGCGACCTCGTGTCCGGTCGGCAGCGGTACGGGACCGCCGGCGAGGTGGAAACGGGCGGTGAGCGGGTGGCGGGCGCTGGTGGTGGAGCACAGGCGTTCCAGCGCGTCGGCCACGGTGGTGTCTTCGAGGGCGGGCGGGGTGAGGGCGGCGACGAAACGGCGGGCCTCGGCGAGATTGTCCATGGCCGCCTGGCGGGCCTGGTCCACATGCCGGGCGGCGGCTTCGGGGCGGTCGGGGAGGGCGCGCTCGGCGGCGCGCAGCAGCAGCTGGATGCTGGTCAGCCCCTGGGCGAGGGTGTCGTGGATCTCGCGGGCCAGGCGTTCGCGTTCGGCCAGTACACCGGCGGTGTGCTGGACGGCGGCGAGGTCGGCGCGGGTCGCGGTGAGCTCTTGGATCAACCGGCGGCGCTGTTCGCTCTCGCGGTAGAGCGCCTGATAGCCCCACACCACGGCGACGGCCACGGCGGCACCCAGCGCGGGGCCGATGGCCATGGCCGGGCTGAAGGCATCTTGGTGGGCGGCGAAACCGGCGATGGCCGCGACCGCGGTGGCCACGACGGCGACGAGGCCGGCACGGCGGGGCAGCAGGTGGAGCTGGAGAAAGTAGAGCGGGAAGGCGACCCAGACCGCGTCGGCGGACAGGGTCAGCAGCACCAGCCAGACACCGCCCACAGCAGCCAGCCACAGTGCGGCGGCGCGCCGCGAGCGGCGGACGGGGGGCAGGAGCGGCCCGGCCGCGTAGACCCCCGCGCAGAGCGCCGATACGGCGACGACGGCTCCGGCGTGCGGCAGGTGCCCGGCGACGGCGCGGCCCGCGGCGAGGGCGAGCAGGGCGACGACCAGCAGGTGCAGGCACCAGGTCAGGGCCCGGGTGGTCGGGGTCAGGGTGGGGGCGGTGGCGTTCACGGTCCTTCCAGGCTAAGGAAAGGGACCGGATCGGGCCTCTGCCGAAAGTTACAAGTGGCGGCCCCTCTCTTGATCCGCGAAGTCCGGTCCTGGGCCAGATGCCGATGCGGGGCGCCGACGGCGACGGTGGGGGAGTACCGCTTCCCCCACCGCAAAGGACAGGTCCGTGTTCGTCGCCTGGAGAGACCTGAGGTTCGCCAAGGGGCGCTTCGCCCTGATGGGGACCGTCATCGTACTGATCACCCTGCTGGTCGGGCTGCTGTCCGGGTTGACCGCCGGGCTCGGACAGCAGAACGTCTCCGCGATCACCTCCCTGCCCGCCGACAGAATCGCCTTCGCCGCGCCCGGCGGCGGGCAGGACCTGTCGTACGCCGACTCGGCCGTCACCGAGGAGCAGTGGCGGTACTGGGCCCGCACGCCCGGCGTCACCCGCGCCGAACCGCTGGGCATCACCACCACCCGGGCCGCAGCGGGGGACAGGAGCGCCGGGGTGTCCGTCTTCGGAGTGCGGCCCGGCTCCTCGCTCGCACCGGAGGGCGGCGAGCTCGACGACCACAGCGCGGTGGTGTCCGACACGGCCGCCGACGACCTCGGCCTGAAGCCCGGTGACACCGTCACCGTCGCCGGGCAGCGACTGACGGTCGCCGCTGTGGCGGGCGACGCTCATTTCAGTCACACCCCGGTCGTCTGGACCTCCCTCGACGTCTGGCGCAGGACCGCACCGCCCACCGACGACAGCGAAGGGCCGTCCGCGACGGTGATCGCCCTGGAGACCACGTCGGGAGCCGACATCGATGCCGCGGACGACGCGGCGGGCACCAGGACCCTCTCCCGGGACGCCTCCCTGTCCGCGATCGGCTCCTACACCTCGGAGAACGGCTCCCTGCAACTGATGCGCGGCTTCCTGTTCGCCATCTCCGCCCTGGTCATCGGCGCGTTCTTCACCGTGTGGACCATCCAGCGCAGCGGCGACGTCGCCGTGCTGAAGGCGCTGGGTGCCTCCACGGCCGGCCTGCTGAAGGACGCCCTCGGCCAGGCCGTCGTCCTGCTCGCCGGCGGCACCCTGCTCGGTACCGGCATCGCGGGCGCTCTCGGCGCCGCCCTCTCCGGTTCCGCCGTGCCCTTCGTCCTCGAACCCGCCACGATCCTCGTCCCGGCGGCGGTGATGGTCCTGCTCGGCGCGCTCGGGGCCGCCCTGTCCGTCCGCCGCATCACCTCCGTCGACCCGCTGACCGCCCTGGGGAGTGCCCGATGAGCCTGCACCTGACCGACATCACCCTCACCTATCCCGACGGCGATGCCCGGCTGACCGCCCTGGACCGGATCAGCCTGGACGTCCCCAGGGGGAGCCTGACCGCCGTGGTCGGCCCTTCCGGCTCGGGCAAGTCCAGTCTCCTCGCGGTCGCCGCCACCCTCGTCACGCCCGACGCCGGCACCGTCACCGTCGACGGCACCCCCACCACGGGCATGACGCGCGGCGAGCTGACCGAGCTGCGCCGCCACAAGATCGGCATCGTCTTCCAGCAGCCCAACCTGCTGCCCTCGCTCACCGCCGCCGAACAACTCCAGGTCATGGCACAGATCGACGGCCGCTCACCGAAGAAGGCGTACGGCCGGGCCGTGGAACTCCTGGACTCCGTCGGGCTCGCCGATCACGCACGCCGCCGTCCCCACCGGCTCTCCGGCGGCCAGCGCCAGCGCGTCAACATCGCCCGCGCACTGATGAACGACCCCACCGTCCTCCTGGTCGACGAACCCACGAGCGCCCTCGACCACGAACGCGGCGCCGCCGTGATCGACCTGATCACCCGCCTGACCCACGAGCGCGCCACCGCCACTGTCCTGGTCACCCACGACCGCACCCACCTCACCGTCGCCGACCGCGTCGCCGAGGTGCGCGACGGGAGGCTCAGCGTCGCGACACCGGCCTTCGGCACGCGCCGCCGAGGGGGCGCGGGCGCAGCGGGGCGCGTGGACGACATCTGTGGTGACGGCACTTGACGGCGAACCGTGGTCACACCCGGGCCATGAGGTCGCTGTAGACGACGATCGCGCGGCAGGAATGACGTGTGCGTGTGCCGTATGGATGATCTAAAGTCGCGCTGTTCTCTGGGGAGGGGATGACGCATGGTGCGTGGGGGGCGGTGGGCTGTGCTGTGCGCGGCTGCAGTGCTGATGACGGCGGGGTGCGGGCAGCGGTCGGCGGAGGCCAAGCCGGCGTTCGAGAGCGCGGCGAAGCTGCCGGAGAAGCTCGCAAAGGACGGCACCACCATCCTGGTGGGTGATCCGGACGCGAAGATGACTGTGCATCTGTACGAGGATCCGCGCTGTCCGGTGTGCGAGGAATTCGAGACCACCGGCGGTTCCCCGAAGTTGCGAGAAGCCGTGCTCGACCGGCGAACCAGGACCGAGTACACCCTGGCCTCCTTCCTGGACGACAGAGTCGGTGGCAGCGGCTCGAAGAAGGCGGTCAACGCGCTGCGGGCCGCCCTGGAGGAGGGCAAGTTCGTGGAGTACCACGAGGTGCTCTACGCCAACCAGCCCGAGGAGAGCGTCGACGGCTATACCGACGCCTATCTGTTGGAGCTCGCCGGCCAGGTAAAGGGCCTGAGTGGACCGGAGTTCACCGCGGCCGTCAAGAGCATGAAGTACCGCTCCTTCGTCGCCGCCTCCCAGAAGGCGTACGAGCGGGCCGGGGGAGCGAAGGACCCCGGAGGGCCGGGGACACCCACCGCCGTGATCAACGACAAGCGGATCCCGACGGAGTACAACGGCCTGCTGCTCGACGGCGACACCTTCGCCGAACTGCTGCAGCAGATCCACGACAAGCCCTGGGAGTGGGAAGAGACCTCCTTGTGAACCACCGCGAGTCGAGCGGCGCACGTCTGCGCCATCGCCTCGGTCCTCACGACGCGACGGTGAGCGCGAAGACGACACTGACTCCCTGCCGATGTTCGGAGACGCGGTCGGCCTTCGCTTCGTGCTCCTGGCCGGGAGCCGCTTCGCACATACGGGTTTCCGCGCCGCGACGGGAGTGACGCACGTCATATCGCCGCACTGTCACGGGGGGCGCGACGGCCCTGTCAGAGAGGGGAACCGTCAGTACGGCAAAGGAGAACGTATGAAGGACATCCTTGTCATCGGTGGGGGCTTCGCCGGTGTGTGGAGTGCGGCGGGAGCCGTGCGTGCCGCGCGCGAGGCAGGCGGCGAGGTGCGGGTGACCCTCGTCAGCGGTGGCGACGACCTGGTCATACGTCCGCGCCTGTACGAAGAGGACCCTGAGGGCATGCGGGTCTCCCTGGACCGTGTCCTCGGCCCGATCGGTGTCCGTCGCGTCACGGCGACGGTGACCGGCATCGACACCGATGCGCACACGGTCCGTACAGTGGGGCGGACCGGTGAGGAACTGCACCTGGCGTACGACAAGCTCGTCCTGGCCGCCGGCAGTCGGCTTGTCCAGCC
This sequence comes from Streptomyces sp. NPDC025784, assembly GCF_055558435.1. NCBI lineage: Bacteria > Bacillati > Actinomycetota > Actinomycetes > Kitasatosporales > Streptomycetaceae > Streptomyces > Streptomyces sp. NPDC025784. The sequence goes on along the minus strand of NZ_JBVHMN010000006.1, from coordinate 284,748 downwards.
GAGCTTCCCCGGTGCGCAGAATGTGTTCGACATCGACACGCTGCCTGCCGCGGCCGCGTTCGACCACCATCTGCGGCGGCTGCCGCTGCGCCCGTCGACCCCCGGCAGGTACACGGCTGTCGTGGTCGGGGCCGGCTTCACCGGGCTCGAGATCTCCACGGGCCTTGGTGAACGGCTTCTGGAGATCGCGGACGCGCATGGTTCGGGTGAGGAGGTGAGGGTCGTCCTGGTCGACCGCGCGGACGTCATCGGACCTGAGCTCGGCCCCGGACCCCGGCCGCACATCGACGGCGCCGTCGACGAGCTGAAGGTCGAACGCCGCCTCGGCCGCACCGTGGCATCCGCTACCTCCGAGGACGTCACGCTGTCGGACGGCGAGGTGATCCCCGCGGCGACCGTCGTGTGGACGGCGGGTATGGTCGCAAGCCCTCTGACGGCGCAGATTCCTGGGGAGCGGGACCGGCTGGGACGGCTGAGCGTGGATGCCTACCTGCGGGTGGCGGGAGTCCCCGACGTCTATGCCGCCGGCGACACAGCCGCCGCTTTGGCGGAGGAAGGGCACTACGTGACGCAGAGCTGCCAGCACGCGCAGCCGATGGGGAAATTCGCCGGGCACAACGTGGCCGCCGACCTCCTGGGAAGCGACCCGTTGCCCTTCGTCCCCGACCCCTACGGCACCTGCCTGGACCTCGGTCCGGCCGGTGCGGTGGTCACGCAGGGCTGGGACCGTACGGTCCAGATGACCGGAGAGGATGCCAAGGCCCTCAAGCGCAACATCAACACGCTGTGGATCTATCCCCCGGTCGATGACCCCGAGCAGATCCTCGCCCAGGCGGGCCGCTTCTCCAACGCCTGACAGAGCGAGCGACGGCGACGATTTCCCCCCCGCGGGGGGAAATCGTCGCCGTCGTGTATGTGTGAAGGGCGTCGAAGCTCGAAGGCCAACCATGAAGCCCGCACCGGACCGGGTGCTCCGGCATGCCAGGAGGAGGCGGTGGACGACGACGGCGCCTGCGGAGTTCGGGAGATCCACAGGCCGGTCGTGCGCGTCAACACCGGCCCGCTCACGGCCACCGCTCGTACTGCCGGACGACCGAGTACCGGTCGGTCGGGGCTGTTCATGTCCGCCGTCGCTGCTCCCCACCCCAGTTCCAGCGCTCGGGGGTGACGGACGCGGCTCTGTCGCGTGACGCCTCCGGGCCTGACATCGCCGTGCCCGCACTCTGGCCCACCGCCCCGGGCCACGGCATCGATCGAGAAAGGGCCCCGTCCTGCGGTCACCGCTCCAAGTTTTCCGCAGGGACGGGGCCGCCCGCCCCTTCGCTCCATCGGGCGGGCCGTGGGCGGTTGTCCCCGATCGCCCACTCCCCAAAAATAAAACGAACGATTATTTTTCGCAACTCCCACCCGGTCCGTACGCTCCCGTCCTTCGTGCGCACCGGTTTCCGGCGGAGTGATGAACGAACTGTCCGTCCCTTGGGGTCGGGGTGGCGGGCTGCGCCCTGGACGGTCATCGAACCGATCGGTACCATCTCGTGCATGCCCGTACCCAAAGGAAGCTCCCTGGATCCGGAGCGAACCCGCGCGACGCTCCTCGCCTCCGCGACCGGGATCCTCTACGAGCGTGGCCTCGACGGCGTCGGCGTGACCGAGCTGTGCCGCGCCGTCGGCGCCTCCAAGGAGACGCTGTACCGGCACTTCGGCTCCAAGGACGGCCTCGTCCAGGCAGTGCTCGAGGAGCGCAGCGATCGTGTCGTGCGCTGGCTGTCAGGTGTGGTCGAGGAAGCGGGACCCGATCCGCGCGCCCAACTCGCCACGCTGTTCGACGCGCTGGGCGGCTGGTATCGGCAGTCCGGCTTTCGTGGCTGTGCCATCGTCAACGCCGCGACCCAACGGCACGTACCGCCCGCCCGCACCGTCGCCGACCGCCACCTGGGCCGCTACCGGCAGCTGCTGACGGACATCGCGCAGCGGTCCCGAGCCCGGGATCCGAACCGCCTGGGACGCCAGCTGCTGATCCTCCTGGAGGGCGCCACCGTGGTCGCCGACCAACACGACCCCGATGGTTCGGCCGCGGAGGACGCCAAGCAGGCGGCCCTCGCGCTGCTTTCGGCCGCGGGAGCGTGACGAGATGGACGTTCAGGGATTCACCGCACCCGGCTTCGGGGCGGTGGCCGAGGTCTTCGCCCGCAACTTCGAGCGGTACGGCGAGGTGGGCGCGGCCTTCGCCGCGTACCGGCACGGCGAACCCGTCGTGGACCTCTGGGGCGGCACCGCGGATCCGTCGAGCGGACGCCCCTGGCACAGCGACACGCTCCAGCTGGTCTTCTCCGGTGCCAAAGGCCTGACGGCCGCGTGCGTCCTCCTGCTGACGGAACGCGGACTGCTGGACCTCGACGCGCCCGCCGCGCGCTACTGGCCGGAGTTCGCGGCCGCCGGCAAGGGCCGGATCACCGTCGGCGAGATCCTGTCCCATCAGGCACGACTGCCTGGCGTACAAGCGCCCATCAGGGACGGAGAATTGCTGGACCACGAGCACATGGCGAAGCTCTTGGCCGCACAGGCGCCGACCCAGGACCCGCGGGCCGGGTTCATCTATCACGCGCTCACCTGGGGCTGGCTCGCGGGCGAGCTGGTGCGCCGGGTCGACGGACGGACCGTCGGGACCCTCTTCGCCGAGGAGTTCGCCCGCCCGCTCGGGCTCGACGTCTGGCTGGGACTGCCGGACGAGGAACATCACCGGGCCGCGACGACGCTCGCAGGCCCGGACGTCCTGCAACCGCACGCCGAGGACGACGACCCGCTCCTCGCTCTGATCCGCAACCCCCTGCTCACCCCGGACGCCCCCGCGCTCTGGAACAGCGCCGCCTTCCGACGCGCCGAATTCCCCGCGGTCGGTGCGCATGTGACGGCCCGTTCGATGGCTCGCTTCTACTCCTGTCTGGCACAGGGCGGCGAACTCGAAGGTGTACGCGTACTGGCACCGGCGACCGTGGAACTCGCGCGGCGCGAACTGCGGCGAGGGACCGCGTCATTGTGGGGCAGCCCGATGGCGTACGGGGCGGGATTCGAACTCCGCACCGAGCTCGCGCTGTTCGGCCCGCCCCCCGACACGTTCGGGCATGCCGGAGCCGGGGGTTCGCGGCACGGCGCCTGGCCCTCCGAAGGGATCGGCTTCTCCTACACGATGAACCTGACCCGTGCGGACCTCCCGGACCGGCGCCCGCTCGATCTCCTGGACGCGCTGTACGCCGCGGTACACCCTTGAGGCCTCGCTGCGGAGCCCTCATGGTGCCCCGGCAAGGGGACTCCGAACCGTGCTGCGATCCAACTGAATCGGGCACCCGGCGGCCGTCGAGAACAGGCTCGCGCACGGCTTCGGCGGGGTCGTCGTCGCCTTGCGGGCACGATGCGAATCCCCTTTGACCGACCGACTCCCGACAGGCATTCAGCCGCCCGTCCATGCCATCGACGAAACGGCTCTGACCTGGCGCTTTCCACGGATCGGCCTATGCTTGCGAGCACTGTTGGACACGCGTGGGGGGCTTCATGGGCGGGGACGGCGCGACGTACGACGCGACTCGGATCCAGGTACTCGAAGGGAGGGAAGCCATCCGGAAGCGACCGGGCATGTACATCGGATCGACCGGCGAACGCGGCCTGCATCAGCTGGTGTTCGAGGTCGCCGACCGGGCGGTCGACGAAGTGCTCGCCGGCCGCGCCGAGTCCATCGACATCACGCTGACACCCGACGGCTCCATACGGGTCACCGACGACGGCCCGGGGATCCCCGTCGCGGCCGCCGGGGACACCGAGACCCCCAGCCTCGAAGAGCTGCTGACCCGTATGCCCGCAGCGGCGCAGCCCGCCGGCCGTCGCAGCGTGACCCTGGGACTCTTCGGCATCGGCCCCAGCGTCACCAACGCCCTGTCACGCCACCTGACGGCCGAGGTCCGGCGCAACGGGATGCGCTGGGTGCAGGACTACGTGCGCGGCGAGGCCGTCGCACCACCCGCACGGAAGGGGACGACGACCCGCACCGGCACCACCATCGTCTTCCAGCCCGACGCCGACATATTCAGCACGGTGGAGTGCTCCTTCGACGTGCTCGCGCAGCGGTTCGGCGAACTGGCCTTCCTCAACCGGAACCTGACCCTCTCACTGACCGATCGGCGCCCCACCGGCCAGGCTCGGTCACTGCGCTTCGGCTGCCCGGGCGGAGTCCACGACCTCGTCGCCTCCCTCGACGCTCGGGCGGCGGAGCATACGAACATCCTCGGTTTCGAACACGAGGACCCGCGCATGGCGGGGACCATGGAGGTGGCACTCGGTTGGTCCGACACCGCCGCAGCGCGTGTCCGCAGCTTTGTGAACAGCTCACCCACGCCCGAAGGCGGGGCACACGTGGCGGGGTTCCGCGAAGGGGCGGCGGCCGCGGTCAACGCGTTCGCGCGGGAGCGACGGCTGCTCGAAGCAGCAGAACCCGATATCGGGGCCGACCGGATCATCGAGTGCCTCACGGTGGTCGTCTCGGTGAAACTCGACCGGCCCGAATTCGAAGGCGCCACGCGCGGCCTGCTCGGCGGCGCCGCGGTACACGCCTGCGTCCAGGAGGCCGTCCGGGAGCACATGGGCACCTGGCTGGAAGAACACCCGAAACTGGCTGCGGCAGTCATCGGCAGGACCGCCTGAGGGACGCAGCCCGGCTGACAGGCAGATCCAGCCGGTGAGCACGGGATACGTGTCCTTCACCGATGTCGGCGCCATGGAGGTCATCACCGCTCGCGCGCCGTGGCTTCGCCGTCAGAGCATGAGCTGGTCGATCGTGATGGGCAGCGAGCGGATGCGACGCCCGGTCGCGTGGAAGACGGCGTTGCCGACGGCCGCGGCGAGGCCGACCAGGCCGACTTCACCGATTCCCTTGGTTCCCGTGCGAGTTGCCCGGTCGGGACCGCCGACGAAGAGCACTTCGATGTCGGGGACGTCGGCGTTCACCGGCATCAGGTAGTCCCCGAAGGTCGCGTTGGCGATGCGCCCGGTGACGGCGTCGGTGGCCGTCTCCTCGAACATGGCCTGACTGATGCCGCCCACCGTGCCGCCGATGATCTGGCTGGTCGCCGTCTTCTCGTTCAGGATGCGTCCGCCGTCGATGGCGGAGACCACCCGTGCCACCCGCAGCAGACCCAGCGCGGGGTCGATGCGTACTTCGACGAACTTCGCACCGAAGGCACCTGCGGGGGCCATCCCCAGCTCCTCCGCACTGGGCGGGGTACTCCTGCCGTCGGCGCTGAGTTCCTCCAGGCCGTGACGGGCCAGGATGCCCACGTAGGACTCGCCCTGCGCGGAATCCTCGACGAGGTGAATGCGTCCGTCCGAGACCGCCACGTCTTCGGCGGTGGCTCCTTGCAGCGGGGATCGGGTGTCGTCGCGCACGACGTCGAGGAATTCCCGCGTCAGCCGCCGGCAGGCGGCGTGGACGGCGTTGGCGAGGGCCCCGGTGAGACCGGATCCGCCGGCCTGGGGCGCGTACGGCATGTCGGAGTCACCGAGGTCGAAACGCACCCGGGTGACGTCCAGGCCCAGGAGTTCGGCGGTCAGCTGGGTCATGACCGTGTAGGTGCCCGTTCCGATGTCGGTGGCGGCGCTGCGCGCGTACGCCGAGCCGTCGTGACGTACGGAAACCCGTGCCTGGCACGGTACTTGGTAGAACGGGTACGAGACGCCGGCCAGACCGTAGCCGACGAGCAGGTCGCCTTCGCGCATGGAGCCGGGTTCCCGGCCGCGTCGCGACCAGCCGAACCGCTCGGCCCCTTCGCGGTAGCACTCGCGCAGGGCGTTGCTCGACCAGGGGAGGCCGCGCAGCGGGTGCTCGTCCGTGAAATTGCGCAGGCGGAACTCGAGCGGATCCATGCCGACGGCGTGGGCGACGTCGTCGATCGCGGACTCCAGGGCGAAGTTGCCCTGTCCCTCGGCCGGTGCGCGCATGGAGCCCGGGCAGGGGATGTTCAGGCGCGCCTGGCGGTCGCGGGTCAGCACGTTCGGACAGGCGTAGGCGACGGCCGAACCGGCGGAGACCGGTTCGTAGTCGTCGTCCTCCATCGCCACGGAGGAGATGCCGTGGTGCTCGATGGCGACGAGGTCCCCGTCGCGGGTCGCGCCGATCTTGATCTGCTGGACACTGTTGGGCCGGTGCCCGACGGAGGTGAACATCTCGGGTCGGGTCAGCACCAGCTTGACCGGGCGTTTGACCTCACGGGCCGCCAGCACGGCGAGGATCACATGGGACCACACCCGCAGTCCGGCGCCGAAGCCGCCACCGACGAAGGGGGCCAGGACTCTGATGCCGCTCTCGGGGATCCCGAAGACCGCGGCGAGCGTCGTACGGACGTTGTGGGGCCACTGCGTGGAATCGTGCACGGTGAGCGAATCGCCGTGCCAGGACGCGACGGTGGTCATCAGCCCGAGCGGGTTGTTGGTGTTGTCGGGAGTGGTGTAGGTCCCCTCGACGACCACGTCCGCCTGGGTGAATCCCGCTCCCACGTCGCCGCGTTCGGTGTCCATTCCCCAGGGGTTCACGACGACCTCGGCCCGGGGATCGTCCACGTCGAGCAGGGCTTCGGTCGCTTCGTACCGGATGCGTATCAACCGCGCGGCGTGCCGGGCCTGTTCGGCGCTCTCGGCCACCACGATCGCGACGTGCTGTCCGTAGTGCAGGATGCGGTCGTCCCGCAGGGGAGCCGGAGGCGATCCGCCGAGCTGGGTCATCGGGCCGGGTTCCAGGCTCGGCGCGGTCAGATGGGTGATGACGGTCAGCACACCAGGAGCCGCCAGGGCCTCGGACGCATCGATGCCGGTGATGCGTCCTGCGGCGATGGTGCTGCCCACCAGGGCCGCGTGTGTCATCCCGGGCAGGGTGAAGTCGTTGGGGTACTGGGCCGCTCCGGTCACCTTGAGCGGGGCGTCGACCCGGTCGAGGCCCGCACCGACGATCCTGCCGGCTTCGAGAGTCGTCATGAGGGGGCTCCTGCAACGGTCTCCAGAGTGCGTACGAGAGTGCGCTTGGCCAACTCCACCTTGAAGGCGGTACCGGGCAGCGGCCTGGCGCCCTCGAGGGCCGCCTCCGCCGCGACGCGGAAGAGGTCGGTGCCCGCGGGGTTGCCCCGCAGGACGTCCTCCGCGTCCCAGGCCCGCCAGGGGATGGTGCCGACCCCGCCCAGTGCCATGCGCGCCTCCTGGACGACGCCGTCCTCGATCACGAGCGCCACCGCGGCGGACGTCAGCGCGAACTCGTAGGAGACGCGGTCGCGGACCTTGAGGTAGTGGGACCGGATTCCGGCGTCGAGCAGCGGGATGTCGACGGCGGTGATCAACTCTCCGTGCCACAGCACGTTCTCGACGTGGGGTGTGTCGCCCGGCGGCAGGTAGAACTGGGTCATGGGGATCGACCGTGAACCGTCCATGCCCTGCGTGTGCACGACCGCGTCGAGTGCTGTCAGCGGCACCGCGACGTCCGAGGCGTGCAGGGCGATGCAGTGGTCGCTGGTGCCGAGGATGGCGTGCATCCGCTGGATTCCGGCGATCGCGGCGCATCCCGAGCCGGGGTCGCGCTTGTTGCAGGCGGCGACGGTGGGGTCTCTGAAGTAGCGGCACCGGGCCCGTTGCAGCAGATTGCCGCCGATCGTGGCCATGTTGCGCAGTTGGGTCGAGGCACCGAGCAGAAGGGCCTCGCGTACGAAGGGCAGTCGCTCGCCGATGACCGGGTCGGCGGCCAGTTCCTCCATCGTCGTCAACGCTCCGACCTGGACGGCCGAGTCGGTGTGTGTGATGCCGCCGAGGGGAAGGCGGGTGATGTCGACGAGGCGGTCGGGGTGGAGAACGCCGTCCTTCATCAGGTCCAGCTGTGTGGTGCCGCCGGCGAGGAACGTCGCGTCCGGATCGGCACTGACCGTGGCCACGGCCTGGTCGGCGTCGATTGCGCGGGCATACTCGAAGGGATGCATCGTCAACCCTCCGCGGCCACATCGCGGATCGCGGCGCGGATGTTCGGATAGGCGCCGCAGCGGCACAGGTTGCCGCTCATGAACTCGCGGATGTCCTCTTCCGAGTTCGCACGTCCCTCGGCGATGAGGCACACCGCGGACATGATCTGCCCCGGCGTGCAGTAACCGCACTGGAACGCGTCGTGACGGGCGAACGCCGCCTGCATGGGGTGCGGCTCACCGTCCACGGACAGTGACTCCACGGTGGTGATCTCGCGCCCCTCGCACTGGGCGGCCAGGGTGAGACACGACACCACGCGCTTCCCGTCGACCATGACCGTGCAGGCCCCGCACGCACCCTGGTCGCACCCCTTCTTCGCCCCGGTGAGGCCCAGATGGTCGCGCAGCGCGTCGAGCAGTGTGACCCGTGTGTCCAGGCGGAGCCGGTGCGGTGTGCCGTTCACGTTCAAGGTCACGTCGACCTGGGGTACTTGCGGCGGCGCTTGTCCTGCCGTCCGCGCCTCGGCTTCCACATGCTTCATGGCGCCTCGATTCCGATCTCTCGGGCGGAGCATCTGCCGAGCCAGGGGTTCCACACGCGACCCGTCCGTCGATGCGCGGCGCCGTGCCTCACACCATGGCCGTCCCGGCCGGGACACTACGGATGCGAGCGCCTACGGGGAGCGAGGGCCCTGTCACGGACACGTCCACCGGAGGACATGACCGACCCGTCATTGCCGTTGCCCAAGCCTAACGACGTTCCGTCCGGCCCGCAGAAGTTGAAGTGTGCCCCTGACCGGGGCACATGGTGCCGTCGGGCTTCACACGTGTCGCAGGAAAACGGTGGGCGTCGTGCCGTACGCCTTCTTGAACTGCCGTGTGAAGTGGCTGGCATCCGAGAACTTCCAGTGAGCGGCCACGTCGGCGATCCTCGCCGCCGCGCCGGCCCGCGCCAGTTCGTCGCGTGCCGCGTCCAGCCGGCGTCGCCGCAGGTACGCCATCGGGGTCTCGTCCTCACCGGCGAAGGAACGGTGGAGCGTGCGGACGGACACTCCGAGTGCCGCGGCGACCGCAGCGGGAGACAGCGAAGGATCATCGAGGTGCCGGTCGATGGTTCGCTTCGCCACGGCGACGATCGCGTTGCCGAGTTGCTGCGCGTCGGTCGTCCCCTGCTCGGTGACGACTCCACCGAGCAGGCACAGGGCTGCTTCCTGGGCGGCCCGCCGCCCGGCGGGGCAGAGCGCGTGCACCGCGTCCCCGTTCCGGAGCGTCTCCAGGTACGAGATCAGGACACGGGCCTGCGGATCGGCGAGGTCGCACAGCATGTACGGGCGGAGGACGTGCGAGCCGCCCAGGTGGTCGGCGAGCAGGGGCTTGGGGACCGTCATCCACCGGGAGACGGTCGCGTGACCGGCCACGAAGCGCCACGGCGTGGCCGTGTCGCGGATCAACAGCTTGCCGGGTTCGAGGGTGAAGGCGCTGATCCTGTTCTCGAAGCGGATCCATCCGGTGAGGACGTACTGAAGGACGACCGGGTCGATCGTGCAACCGCCCCCCGACACTCCGGTGATCTCGTCGGTGTGCTGGTGGGCGTAGGCCAGGTCTCTCAGCACGAATCCGTGGGCCTCGAAACGGAAGCCCCTGACGCCCGAGTACTGCGGGATGCAGAGCCCTGTGCAGTGCCGCCAGATCCGGGGCTTCCACTCGCGCAGCTGACGACGCGCTCCCTCCACTGGCTGTGGCGTGATGTTCAGTGACGCCAGCGGGAGTGGGCTGCTCTTGGGCGAGGGGGGTGGCGTTCCGGCTTCCATGACGGTCCTCGCGGCGTCCGAACGTCCTGACGTGTCCGGCCGCAGCGGCATGGGGGGCATCGAGAGTCACCAATCTACGGACGTGTGAAGCTCGGCGCACTTGCGCGGGTGTCGGTGCCCGGCGTGCGGAAGTGGGGACGTGCGGCTTCGGGTGCCGCCCCGTCGCGGACACGAGCGTGCGACCTGTCGCCGTCTCGGAGGACACTGGGGGCGTACCGAGTTCTGAAGCGAATGAGAGCTGACGACCATGGGTGCACCTCATGCCACCCAGCGCGATGGCGATCACACGGCGGTCCGGGCGGAAGAACCGGCCCACATCCTCATTGATCACGCGGGCGTGGTCGTCGGATGGAGTCCCGTGGCGGAACGATTGCTCGGCCCGCCCGCTCGCGCGGTGCTGGGGCGCTCGGTGGGGGATCTGCTCGCCGGTGCCACGCCTTCGAAGCGCGCCCTCGGCGCCGGTGACGGCCTCACGGTTCGGCTGCAACGCACGGACGGACCGTGCTCGTCCTGCCGGTTGGACGTGCGTCGTGATCGCGTGGGCCACGGCGAGACGCGATGGGAGGTGACGGTCACTCCGGTGGACGGGGAACATCCGACGTCGGAACTGCACCAGGCCCTCCTGGAGACCCTCTTCACGGTCTCGCCCGTGGGCCTGTATCTCTTCGACCCTCATCTGCGGATCATCCGGTTCAACCCCACGGCGGAGGGCATGGAGAACACCTCCCTCGCGGACGCCGTCGGCAAGCGCCCCGCCGAGGCATGGCCCGGTGTCGCCGTGGAGGCGATGGAGCGCGTGATGGAGCAGGTGCTCGACACCGGCCGGCCGGCGATCGGCGTCGAGAAGCGGATGTGCCCACCGGGAGACCCCGATCACGAGCACGTCTATTCGGCTTCCGTCTTCCCTCTGGTGAGCGCTCAGGGCCGCCTTCTGGGCCTCGCCGATGCCACCGTCGATGTGACCGACCGCCACCTCGCACAGCGGCGGCTGCAAGTGCTCGCGCAGGCCGGCACCCGCATCGGGGCGACGCTGGACGCCCTCGACAACGCTCGTGGCCTGGCCGAAGTGTCCGTACCCGGACTGGCCGACACCATGGCCGTGGACGTACTGGAACCGGTCCTGGTGGGAGAGGAACTCGAAGTCGGTCCGGTGCGACCGGACACCGTACTGCGTCGCGCGGCTTCGCGGTCCCGTGACGAGAGAGTGCCGGCAACGGCCCACCCCGACCGCGCGATCCCATCGGTGACCGCGGCCGCCGAGGTGCTCGCCGACCTCGAACCGCGCATCCTCGACCCCCTTGACGCTGTCGGACGTCGGTCACTGAACGCCTTGCCCGGACACGGCGAAGAGGTCCACTCCCTGATGCTCGTCCCTCTGGTCGCCCAGAACAGGGCACTCGGGCTCGCCGTGTTCGGCCGCGACCGGAAGCGCAGACCCTTCGAACCCGACGATCTGGTCCTGGCCGGAGAGCTCGCCCGGCGCACCGCCGCCTGCCTCGACAACACCCGCCGATACCTGCGTGAGCGCAATGCGCTTGCCGCGTTGCAGTGCGACCTCCGCTCGGAAGACCTTCCACCGGCGGACACCCTTGATGTGGCGCACACCTATGTGCGAGCCGGCTCCGGCGGCGACTGGGTCGATGCCGTACCGCTCTCGGGAGCACGCGTGGCCCTCGTCGCGGGCCGTGTGCCGGGCCGCGGCCTGCAGACCGCGGCAGCCGCCGGACGGCTGCGCGCAGCGGTGCACACCCTGTCGGACCTGGACCTGGAACCGGACGAACTCCTCGCCCGGCTCGACGACCTCGCACGTCGGCTCACCATGGGCGAGCGCCCCGGAACGGAGACGGCACGGCCGGAGCATCACACGGCGCGGTCGGAGGAAGGGAGCGAGTCCGGCGCCACGTGCCTCTACCTGATCTACGACCCGGTGTCGGGACGTTGCTCGGCGTCCAGCGCCGGCCATCCCTGGCCCGTCGTCGTACACGCCGACGGAACGGACACCGTCCTGAAGCATCCCACCGGAGCCGCCCTTTGCTGTTCCGACGGGCCTTTCGAGACGATCGACCTCGCGCTGGCCGAGGGCTCGACGCTGGCCCTGTACACCCAGGGCCTCTTCCAGGAGTGGCCCGTGGAGCCGGCGCGCGAACGTGCGACCGCACTCCTCGACCGATTCGCCGGACCTGTGCGTCAGGCGTGCACCCTGCTGACCGACGCCTTCCTCCCGGCACGTCCGAGCGAGGACGCCGTCGTCCAGGTCGCCCGTACACACACGCTCGGTCCGGCACGGGTCGCGTCGTGGGACCTGCCGAGCGAGCCCTCCGTCGTCTCCACGGCCCGGTCGCTGGTGACCCGGCAGCTCACCGCGTGGGGCATGAGCGACCTGACGTTCACGACGGAACTGATCGCCAGCGAACTCGTCACCAACGCCATCCGGTACGCCAGACCTCCCGTGACGCTGCGCTTGATCCGCACCCACGCCCTGACCTGCGAGGTCTCCGACGGCAGCAGCACCTCGCCCCGGCTGCGGCACGCCCGCACCACCGAAGAAGGGGGGAGGGGACTTCTCCTCGCCGCCGGGTTCTCCGACCGGTGGGGCACCAGGTATTCCGAGCACGGCAAGACCGTCTGGGCCGAGCAGGGCCTTCCCGAACCCGTGGGGTGAGGCCGGCGGCAACGGTTCGAGCCTCCGTCACTGCGACTGCCCGAGAAGGTGTGATGAACTACCTCGAGAACGAAGGCAATCTGGATGCACCGGCCGACAACGACAGTGTCTTCCCCCGCCTTTCGGGCGAACACGTGGACTGCTTCCGGCGATATGGACATGAGGACCGGCTGGAGGCAGGTCAGGTGCTGTACTCCCGCGGGGCCCAGAATTTCGATTTCTACCTTGTTCTGGACGGGACGATAAAGGTCTACCAGGAGGGCAGCCCGGGGGAATCGGACGAGGAGCGGATCATCACCGTGTACGGCGGTGGCCAGTTCACGGGCGAGCTGTCGCTTCTCAACCGGCAGAAGTCCCTGGTCGAGGCGGTGGCCGCCGAGGACGGCGAGGTGATCCGCCTGCGCCCCGCACAGCTGCGCCGGATGATATCGAACGAGCCGGACATCGCTCGCATCGTACTGAAAGCCTTCATCCTGCGGCGTCTGAGATACATTCGGCTGGGGCTGGGAACCGTCGTGCTCGCCGGGCCGCCCAGTTCCCGAGACGTCGTCCGCATTCGAAGTTTCCTGGAACGCAATGACTATCCGGTTCATCATGTCGATCCGGAAGTATCCGAAGCCGGCGCCCTTCTGGACAGTTATGGCGTGGGAACGTCGGTCCGGTGGCCGGTCGTCGTCTGCCGCTCCGGCGGCTACCTGGAGAACCCGACGATCGCCGAAGTCGCCAGCTGCGTAGGCATCGTCGAGGTCCTCAGCGATCTCGAGACCGTCGATGTCGCCGTGGTCGGCGCCGGCCCGTCCGGTCTGGCCGCCGCCGTCTACGCCGCGTCCGAAGGGCTCAGCACGGTCGTGATCGAAGCCACCGCACCCGGCGGACAGGCGGGTACTTCCTCGATGATCGAGAACTATCTGGGATTCCCGCTCGGCATCAGCGGCCATGAACTCGCCGCACGGGCCCAGGTGCAGGCACGGAAGTTCGGTGCTCGCATCGCGATACCCCGGTCCGTGGAAGGCGTCGACTGCGCGAGCAGCCCGTTCACCCTGCTTCTCAATGACGGCCAAGCGGTCGCGGCCCGCACGGTCGTGGTGGCGACCGGCGCTCACTACCGGCGTCTGGACCTGGCGGAACTCGCCCGGTTCGAGGGAAACGGAGTCCACTACGCCGCCACGGCTCTCGAAGGGCCGTTCTGCGCGGACGAAGAGGCCTTTGTCGTCGGCGGAGCGAACTCCGCGGGTCAGGCAGCGGTGTTCCTCTCCCGGTTCGCCAGTCACGTCCGCGTGCTTGTGCGGGGACGAGGGCTCGCCGACTCGATGTCCCAGTACCTGCTCACCCGGATCGAGGCATCCGCGAAGATTTCGGTCCACCCGCGATCCGAGATCACCGCGTTGCAGGGCAACGGTCACGTGGAGTCCGTGTGTTGGAGCAACAGCGCGACAGGGGAGTCACGCGTGGACCCCACGTCCAATGTCTTCCTGATGCTGGGTGCCGTGCCCAACACGGACTGGCTGAACGGCTGCCTGGAGACCGACCCGAAGGGATTCGTGCGCGTGGGCAGCGATGTGATGGACACGTCCGCGTTCCCGGCGGGCCGCCGCCCGATGGCGATGGAGGCCAGCGTGCCGGGCATCTTCGCGGTCGGCGATGTGCGAGCGGGTTCGGTGAAGCGCGTGGCGTCCGCCGTGGGAGAAGGATCGGTGGTGATCTCCGAGATACACCGCGCCCTGACGGCGGCCGGCGCACGCGCCTGACGGCGACAAGAACAGAACGGTCGGGCTCGGTCTGCGTGCACTGCCCGCCACCCGCCCGCGGGCAGGCGGGCGGCGGGCACGGCCCTCGGCCGCCGACGAGTTCACGGCGCGGACGGCAGCGCGGGCCTCATTCGAAGACGATGACCCGGCGCCCGACGACGTCGCCGCGTCCCAGGGCTTCCAGATTCTCGTTGACGTCATCGAGCTTGACGCTGGTGACGTTGTGCTTGACGAGGCCGGCCTCGGCGAGGGAGAGCACCTCGACCAGGTCCAGATGGTTGCCCCAGAAGGAACCGAGATAGGAAAGCTCCGTTCCCACGAAGGGGAACTGGTTGTGCTCGACGCGGTGGCTCATCAGACCGACGGCCGCCAACGCGCCCTCGGGACCCAGCAGGTCGAACCCCATGGAGACGGATGCGTCGCTGCCTACGCAGTCCAGGATGGCGTCGATCGTTCTCCGGCCGGTCAGTCTCTCCAGTTCGTCCTGGATGGCTTCGGTGGACTTGTCCTTGACGTTGATGCCGTGGTCCGCGCCGTTCTCCTTCGCCACGTCCAGCTTGTTGTCCGAACGGGCGAGCGCCACCACCGTCGCTCCGCTTCCGAGCAGCTTCGCGTACTGGACCGCGTAGCTGCCCAGACCGCCGATGCCCGTGACCGCGACGGTGCGGCCCGCACCGAGCTTGCCCGCGTCCCGCAGCTTCTTCATCCCTCGGTACGGCGTCATCCCCGCGTCGGTCATCGGCGCGAGGAGCTCCGGTGTCTTCGCGGCCTCCTCGGAGACCGGGATCGCATGACGGTGCTCCACGGCCATGTACTCGGCGAAACCGCCCGGAGGACCGAAGCCCACCCACCGACCGGTGCCGCTGCACAACTGCTCGTTGCCTTCACGGCACTGGCGACACGTGCCGTCGCCCCAACTCGGGTTGACCACCACCGTGTCGCCCTCGGAGTAGCCGATCGACTGCGGTACGTCACTGCCCATTCCCGCCACTCGGCCCGTGACCTCATGGCCGGGAATGTAGGGGAAGTCCACGGGGAACGGGCCTTTGAAATAGCCATCGACGAGCTGGTAGTCGCTTCGGCACATGCCGGTCGCGGCGACCTTCAACAGAATCTCGTCCGGTGCGGGTTCGGGCACGGGAACCTCTTCGATCCGAAGGGGCTCGTTGTAACCGTGCATCCGAGCTGCTCGCATCTGCATGGGGGGTGCCTCGCTTTCGCCGTCGAGCCGCGGCGCGCGCCGTTCGGCGTGACGGTGTCCGAGTGCCGTCCCCGGTCGTCGCGGCCGCCGCATGCGATATGACCAGGTTGCTGTGTCCGCCGGGGCCGCGCATCCGGGCTCGGCGCGCAGATTCCACTACCGAAAGGTGCTCACACGTGACACTCCGCGGTTCGTGGCCTGCATGAACCCGGTGAGGCCGCGGTGGCGCTCATCGGGTACTACGGCCGCCGTGCCGTCTCCGTACGCGATGGAATATCGGCGCCACTGAAGCAGGACCGATCCGGATTGCCGGCCTGTCATGCCGGTCCTGGCGTTGAACACGGCCGCTCAGCGCGACGGACCCCGTCGCCGGCGAGGGCGCGGGCGATCCCCTCACCCGAGCAGGCCCTCGCAAAGGACAGCCATGATCAAACCGTATGGTCCCTACGACTTCATGCCACCGATCAGCACCTTCTGGTTGACCTCGGAGTCCGTGGCCGACGGTGGACGACTGGCCCGCGAGCAGGTGAGCGGCATCCTCGGGGCAGGCGGGCAGGACATCTCACCGCAGTTGAGCTGGTCCGGCTTTCCCGAGGAGACGCGCAGCTTCACGGTCGCGATGTTCGACCCCGACGTGCCCACCGCGTCGGGCTCCTGGCACTGGGCCCTGGCCAATCTTCCGGCCTCCGTGACCAACCTGCCGGCCGGGGCAGGGGACGGTGGCAGCCTGCCCGGCAGCGCGGTGACACTGGCCAACGACGCCGGCCACCGAAGGTACCTCGGTCCTGCGACACCACCGGGCAACGGGCCGGACCGGTACTTCCTCGTGGTCCATGCCGTCGACGTGGACGAACTGCCGGTGTCCGGGACGACGACGCCCGCCTGCATGGACTTCCTGCTGTTCACTCACGCCCCTCGCGCGGGCGACCATGTACGGCACCTACGAGCGATGAGCGGGTCCGACCAACCAGCGTTCCACCGGCGTGAGCGGCGGCGCGGGGCGGGATGTCCGGCACCGCGGCCGCTGGGCCACTGCCTCGCGCAGTGACCCAGCCGGAGCCGTCCGCACACGGAGCTTCGGGAATGGTCCCCGCGGCACGTCGGCCGACGGTTGTCCTGGCCTGCGGTCAGGGCGTTCCGTATCGCCAGGGGGCGAGGGCCTCGTCCGAGCTGCCGAGCAGTGCAGCGGCCTGGTGCTGCGTGCGCTCCGCAGCCAGCTTGGCCTCCGCGACGACGTCGCCGCGCTCGCGGACCAAGTCGTCGTAGATCGTGAGATGAATGTTCTCGGTAGGGCTGAGTGTCACTACCGGTCCTTCCGCTGTCGTGTCTCTTCCGTCACTGTTCCTGCTCCCCGGTAAAAGCTCACCGGACCGTCAGGCCCGGTTGAGCCGGGAAGCGATTCCGTGACCGACCAGCAAATAAAGAACCGCCGGAAGTCCATAATTGAGAACGACGCGTAGGCCTTCTGTGTCCATCGTGAAAATGTCCTGCGACCACCAAGCCAGCCAGTCCGCCGCGCCCCGCACGAATTGGACGAACACATTCGCCTGGTTCGCATCGAGCAGGAACAGCAGGACCCACAGAACCAGCAGGCCGGCCGCGGTGTCCGCGACCGTGCAGACCGCCAGCGCCGCCCGTCGTCCGCCGTCGCGGGGGCGCACGACGCGCTCCGGGCCCGCAGGCCGGTTGTACGTGGAGTACCCGGAAACCGGGTCTGGATTGCTCACGAGAAATTCCCATCTGACGCGTTGTCGTGTCGGCAAGACGGCGCAGGTGCTGCAATTCGCGCCGAGACGCTTACCGACTCCTCTCCCCTTCTGCGCCTTACCGGCATGGTCGCGTTACACCGCCGTCCACAACTCGCGAAATATGGCCGCCTATAAGGGCACTTACCGCGTTGTCGGTCATCGAGATATGAGAACCGGATTCTGCGCACCGCTGCCCCGGAACTCCGGCACGACCACGAGACACCACCGGAGGGCGCCAGGCACCAGGCGCCAGGCGGCCGGGCGCAGGGCCGGGCACCGATCCTGCGCGCCGAGGGCCGCCACCGCTCAGATGGTGATGACGAGCTTGCCTCGAGGGTGCCCCGTCTCCAAGTGACGTACGGCGTCCACGGCTTCGGACAGCGGATAGCTCCGGTCGACGACCGGTTTGACGGCGCCGGCCTCGGCGAGTTCGGTGAGCGTCAGCAGGTCCTGTCGCCGGGTGATCGCGATCACCGGGCGCAGCTTCTGCCCGACGAAGACGGACAGCACCAGACCGCGCACCCACCGGTCGGTGCCCCCGAACACGGGGCCGGCGTTCTCACCACCGACGAAGACCACGGTGCCGCGCGGAGCCAGGACACGGCGCAGCCGGGAGAGCGAGCGGTTGCCCGCGGCGTCCAGGACGAAGTCGTAGCGGGTGGGCCGGTCGGTGATGTCCTCCCGCGTGTAGTCGATGACGTCGTCGGCCCCGAGGGAGCGGACAAGACCGACTCCGGCGGTCCCGCAGACGCCGGTGACCCGGGCCCCGTAATGAACGGCGAGCTGCACGGCGTACGTGCCGACGCCGCCGGAAGCGCCGATCACCAGGACTTCCCGTCCGGAACCGGGACGCGCCATCTCCAGCCCCTGGAGGGCGGTCACCGCGGAGACCGGGAACGCGGCGGCCTGCTCGAACGAGAGGCCCGCAGGCTTCGGAGCGAGCTGCTCGGCCTTGCCGCACGCGTACTCGGCGAAGGAGCCGTCGCACTGGCCGAAGACCTCGTCGCCCGGCTTCATTGACGTCACGCTCGCTCCGACCGCTTCGACGACCCCCGCGGCGTCCCATCCCCGCACACGACGGGCGGGCCGCCGCAGACCGATCTGCGGATTCAGGCGGGCGAAGTAGGGCCGTCCGGTCATGAGGTGCCGCACGCTCGGGTCGACCCCGGCGGCGTGCACACGCACGAGCACCTCGTCCTCGCGGGGGACCGGCGGATCGATGTCCCGCAGATGCAACTGGTCGACGGAACCGTAGGCGTCCTGGACGATGGCCTTCATCTGGGCTCCCTCACCGAGGCCGTGTCGGGGTGCTCTCCTCCGGATGGTCTCCACACATCGCTCCGTATGCCAGAGTCCGACGCGTGACCGGTCGGGAACCGGTCAGAGTGTCCAGCGGAACGGCCACCAACTGGCCCTCCAGAAACTGTTGTTCTGTCGGGCCGGGCGTCCGTGTGGCCCGAGGCGGTCTCGACGTCGCGGCCGGAGACGCGTACGAAGCGCCGATGGTGAGACCCCCGCAGGTGCCTCCCCGCGACAGCCCGTCCGGGCCGTCGCGCCCACGCCTTACGACATGTACGCCGCTGGTCCCAAAGCCCTTGCACCACCCACAGAACAAGGCAGACTGGGGCCTCGTGACGGGGCAGGACGAACTTCAGCAGGGGCGCCGGTACGACGCGTCGGCACACGAGGACGACGACCGGCCGCGGCGCGGTCCGGTTCTGCTCATGACCCTCCTGGTCCCGGCTGTGGGAGCCGCAGGCGGACAGGTGGGTTCACTGATCCGGGCGGCGGAGCCCGCCGGCGGCGCGATCCTCCTGGCCTCGGCCGCCGCGGCGTTCCTGCTCGCTTTCGTCGCTCTGTCGCTCGGCACCATCTGGACCATCAACACCGTCGCCGCCCTGATCGACAGCCACCGCGACCGTCGCCGTCGCGAGCGGCACTCCGGCGACACCTGGTAGCCGATCTCCGTCGGCACGGGTGGTGCACGAAGCCGGTGTGGAGCCGGCGTCCACCGGCTCCACACCGCGCGCCGCGGCGAAGCAGCAACCCAGTACTCCGACCGGCCGGTTCGTGAGCCCAGGCACCACCCCCAGGGTTTACCCGCGTCCCGTCTACCGCGTCAGTTGCACCTCCACGTCAATCAGCCACGGGACGACGGCAACCCCATCGCAGCCGTAACGTCTCTCGCAGATCGCGTCCGTACGCCCTGGACTCCGGCCGAGGACCGGGGAGTTGAGTTCGAGGACGCCTCGCCGAGGCTGGGAGACATGGGCGGGGTCTGTCTCTTCGAGTGCCGCACCTGCCCGGGCCGCCCGTACCGGGAGTGTCACGACGGTTCCTGACCGAGCGGCCGAACCGGGACGGGCTTCGGCCGCCGACGGTCTTCCATGACCTGAATGCCCGATGCCGCGCCATGTCGGATTCCGTGGTGTCCGTCGAGCCCGAGCGGTCGTGTGTGACGAGCGCCACTTTCGCGACGTACAACTAAAACGTTGATCTCTGATCGTTACGCCAAGAGACCCTAACGAGCTGGCAAAGCCTGCTGGACATGGGCTTTGATGTCGGCGCGGCGCGACCGGCATCTGGACGCGCCCACGGACACATGAGGTGGGAACGAACGTGAAGTCAGCTCTGGGACGCGTCCTGGTCGGTATCGGTGTGACGGCGGCGCTCGGCGCGACTGCCGCATGCGGTGGGCAGGGCACCGACGAGAAGGACAGTGGCTCGAAGAAGCCTGCGGCGAAGGCCACGCCCGCCGCGCAGGAGGGTCTGAAGCCGCTCACCGAGGCGCAGTTGACGAAGGCTGCGGTCACGAAGGCGGACGTGAAGGGCTATCGCGTCGGCAACACCCCCGACGACGAGATCCCGGAGGTGAGCGTGCCCGCGAAGCCCGCCACCTGCCAGGCCATCGCCGACATGTTCCTGCTCGGCACCGAGCCCGACGCCACGGCCCGTGTGTCCCGTTCGCTGACCAGCCTGACGCAGACCGACGGCACGCTGCTGCGCATGGGCCTGCTCGCGCAGAAGGAGGCCGACGCCAAGAAGGTGGTGGCCGACCTGCGCACGCAGAGCGAGAAGTGCAACTCCTACGAGCACACCGACTACAAGTACACCGGCGTCAAGCCCCTCAAGGACCCCGGTCTCGGCGACGAGTCGGTGTCGTACACGATGACCAGTGACATCGAGGGCGAGAAGTTCCCGGTCACCTACTCCGTCGTCCGCAGCGGCTCGACCCTGGTCGTCTTCTACGCGATGAACGCCCTGGGCGGAAAGGCACCCGAGGTGCCGGCCGCTGTCATGGAGGCGCAGGTCACCAAGCTCGAGAAGACCGTCTGACACGACGGTCCGGCATGAACGAAGGGCCCCGCAGGAAGAGTCGGCGGGGCCCTTCGCCGTCGTCCTCGACGGCGACGCCTACGACACGGTCCGCTCCGCGACGGCCGGCCCACGACTTCGAACGGCTCCTGGACATGCTGCAGGCCGGCCACGCCTACTGCGGTGAAGCAGATGTTGTGGCGGCAGATGACTTGTGCCGGACCCGGACGACCAGCTTCCCGGTGGCGCGGTCGTGTTCCATGTCGTCGTGGGCCTGCGGGACCTGCTCCAGACCGTCGTGGACGCGGTCGACGGGGAAGGCCAGTCGACCGGCTGCGACCGCGTCGAGAATCTCCTGAAAGGCCTTGGGCGGCAGGTCGGCGGCGTCGCCGAAGTAGCCCGAGAGGCGCACCCCCTTGGGCAGGTATTCGTTGGGGGAGAAGTCCCGTACCGTCCACTGGTTGGAGAGGCTGCCGCCGAAGCACCCGGTGCCGTGCACGCGTACCGCATGCAGGGTGTCGCGCAGGGTGGGCGTGCCGACGAGATCGAGGGCGGCGTCGACGCCGTCCGGGTACAACTCGCGCACGGCGGGTGCGACCTCTCCGGTGTCGAGCAGGGGATGGTCGACACCGTGCTCCTTCAGCAGGGCGAGGCGGTCAGCCCGTCGGGTGGTGGAGAGCACCGTGGCGCCGCGCCATGCGGCCAGTGCGGCGGCAGCCAGCCCGACCGACGAGGTGCCGCCTCGGATCAGTACCGACTGGCCGGGCTTCAGGTCCAGGCCGATGGTCAGCGAGCCGTAGGCCGTCTGCACCATCTCCGGCAGCGCGCCGAGCACCTCCCAGGGCAGGTCGGTGTCGACAGCGATGACCTGGGACAGCGGCACCGACGTGTACTCGGCATACCCGCCGTCGTAGGTGCGCCCCATGTCCCCCATCATCGCGACGACCTTCTGCCCGCGGGTCAGCCCGCTGCCGGCCGGGGCCGCGTCGACCGTACCGGCAGCCTCGATACCCGGCACCCGGGGAAAGCTGACGCCCACGCTCACCCCCAGCCGCAGCTTCAGCTCGGAGCGGTTGAGGCCGAACGCCTCCACGCGGATGCGCACCCAGCCCTCCCTCTCCGGCGGAAGCGGGAGGGTGGTCAGCCGCAGGTTCTCGATGGGGCCGGGGGCAGTGAGCCGTACTGCGCGCATCGTGGTCGGCGAGGACGTCATGGGTCTGCCTACTTCCCGAGGGGAGGAGAGCGGTCGGCGGTGGTCAACAAGCGGCGGGTGCGGCTTCATTCCCGACTCGCCCCTGTCTTCTGCCGGTTGGGAGACAATCCGACCGGTCCGCGCTGACCACGCCAGGTGCTCCCTCTGGAGTCGGCGGGCACCGGCGCAGCCATCGCGGCACACCAGCAGGGCCGGCAGGACCGTCGCGACGGGGACCGGCGGAGGGGGCATATGAAGGCGACGGTGTGGTGACGGCCCGCCCGACGCCCGTCCTGGCAAGATGGCGGCATGGAACGAGTGCTTGGAATCGGTGGGTACTTCCTGCGGGCCGCAGATCCGGCGGCGCTGAGTGCGTGGTATCGCGACTGCCTGGGCCTGGACGCCGACGAGAACGGCCTGTGGCGTCAGGAGACCGGGATGACGGTGTTCGCTACGTTCGAGTCCGACACCGACTACTTCGGACCCCGGGCCCAGCGAACCATGCTCAACTTCCGGGTCCGCGACCTGGACGCGATGCTCGCCCAGCTGCGTTCCAAGGGAGCGGACGTGGACGAGGAAACGCAGGAAATGGAAGGAGTCGGCCGGTTCGGCTGGGTCACCGACCCGGACGGCAATCGCATCGAGCTGTGGCAACCCGCCTAGTCATCGGTCTTTCCGGCGTACGCCGGTGCAAGCCACCGGAGCGCCGTCGTGCTCGGTGAGGAAGAGCATGAAGACCCAGGCCCCGTCTGCGGCGCTGAGCTGTCCGAGACCTGATCCGCTGGCAGACACCTGACCTGACCTGATAAGTTACTCATACACGCGAGCCTTCTCGGTGCGGACTGCGATCCGCCGAGGAGGCTTTTTTCATGCCCGGGCACGCGAGTCACGGCATGTGACGCGACCGCTTCGAGACCGCCCGCCCCACGCGGGACTTGAAGTCGCGTGCCCAACCAGTGGTTCCCCACCCCAGCCCGCAAGAGGAGTCCCTTTCGCATGACCCGACCAACGAACGCCGCAGCAGCCGCCGGTACGTGGCGACTCGATGACCTGATCATCAACCGCCTCGGGTTCGGCGCGATGCGTCTGACCGGAACCGCACCCTTCGACCGAGGCGCGCCGCGTGATCGCGAGCAGTCGATGGCCCTGCTGCGGCGGGCTGTTGAGCTGGGTGTGAATCACATCGACACCGCCGCGTTCTACTTCTCGGCGACGCGTTCAGCGAACGAGCTGATCAATCGCGCACTGGCACCGTACCCGGAGGATCTTGTCATCACGACCAAGGTCTGGCCGGGCCGCGACTCCTCGGGCGGATGGTGGTGGGCCACACCCGCACAGCTGCGTGGCCAGGTGGAGGAGAACCTACGGCAACTCGGCCGGGACCACCTCGACGTGGTCAACCTCCGCGTGCCACCGAGCCGGCGGACAGCTTCGATCAGCGATCACTTCGGTGCGCTGGCCGCACTGCGCGACGTGGGACTGATCCGGCACCTCGGCATCTCGAACGTCACGTCCGAGCAATTGACCGAGGCCACCGCCATCGCCCCCGTCGTGTGCGTGCAGAACCCGTACGGAATCTGCGCGTCGAACGAGGATCAGGCTCTGCTGCGCCTGTGCGGCGAACTCGGCATCGCCTTCGTGCCCTTCTTCGCGATTGCCGGTTCCGGGCGCGAGGCAGGGCCGGCAGCCCGAGACAGCGACGAGGTACTGGCCGTCGCCCGAGCACACGGGGCCTCCACCGCGCAGGTCCGACTGGCCTGGACCTTGCACCAGGGACCACATGTCCTGGCCATCCCCGGGACCGGCGATCAAGGCCACCTCGAGCAGAACATCGCGGCCGGCGCGCTGCGGCTCTCGGAGGAGGAAATGACACTCCTCTCCCAGCCGCAGCCGCAGCCGCAGCCGCAGCCGCAGCCGCAGCCGCAGGCGTCTCGTCGTCATCGGGCCGACCACGCGACACCCTCCGTCGGCTAGAGCCAGGGAGATGGCGCGCCGTTCCGCACCATGCCCCACTTCTGTGGCTGTCAGGAGACGACGGTCTTCCGGTGCCGGACGCGACGGTGCGGGCCGCTTTCCGCGCCGCAGTGGACACCGTCGCGTTTCCCGGTGAGGACGACAGCCCGGGCGACTCCCTGGACGTGGACGAACGCCTGGACCGCGTCGCCGACCACCTCGCCGAGACCGGCCAGACCGTCGCTCTCGTCCCCGCCCGTGCCCGGCGTATCGACGAGCGCATCGCCCGCGTCCTGGGCGAACTTCCCGCTGAGCTGGCCGAGCTGGACAAGAACACCGAGCCGCCGCGCCTCTCACCGCAGGACGCCTCGCTGACTACCGTCACGGCGACCCTCGGCGGCACCGTTCCCCTGCGGGAGATCGGGGACCTGATGCGCGCGATGCATCCGGGCATGGCCGTCGGTACTGCCGCCGCCCGTCCGTGACCTGTTCCTCAACAAAGCCGTCCGCCTGGGAGGAGTCCCGCCCGAAGGGGTTGCAGACTGAGCTGAACTGGGTCGTGCTGGCGAAGGTGCTGCCGAGAACAAGCGAGAGCTGAAGTCGTAGATGCCGAACAACCCGTGCTGAGGGACTGGGGCGAGGGCCGCTGGACGGCCGGTCGGACGCCCCGAACTGTCTCGCTGGGTTGTGAACCGCTGAGTTCCTCCGCAGAACGTGCCACAGGAGCGCTGAGTCCTCGGAGAGATACAGGTGCGGCGCGGCGGGGGACGCGCCGCACCAGAGCCTCAGCGGTAGCGAGCGCGTTGCATTCGCGGGGGGCTGAAGTTGAGAACTGGCCTTCATCGGACTGGGGTTCGGCGAGCTATCAGGCCAAGGACGAACGCTGCGTGCAAGGCTCGGTGAAGCGTCCGCTTTGCCCCGCTGGAACGATGCGTCAGGGACCAACCGAGCGGAGGCTCAGCTGAACTACGCCGCGCCGCACCATGGATGACAACGATGCCCCCGCACTGGACAGTCCGGGCGGGGGCCGGGGGCTCACTACTCGAGCCGAGGGGTCAGTCCGACCCCCGCCGCAGCAGGTACACGTAGTCCTCTACCGGCCCGGGCTGGGGTCGGAGAACGCGCCCGAGCCCATTTGTTCGAACTGCCCTTGGACATTGGCGGCGAAGGTCTGGGGGTCATCGGCCCCATAGGCCTGCCCCATGGTGCTCATGGCTACCGTGAGAACGCCCTTGAACGGCGCGCCTGGAGCGGTGCGCACAGGTGTGCACATGAAGCTGAAGTCCTGCGGCGTGTTGGAGTCGTACGTACTGAGGGTGACCTTGGGCAGCGTGGTGGGCTGTCCACGGCGGAGAGCATCGTCCATGGCGTGGAAGACGCCGACTCGGTCGAGACCGGGCAGCGCGTGTCGGGCCGGGCTGAACTGCTGAGCCATGCCGAAGGCCTCGCCCTGTTTGCGGTTGGCGTAGCGCAGCAGGTGATCGGGGCCTTCGGTGAGCATGATGGGGAACAGGGCCCCGTCGAAGACCGCGAACAGCTCCTGCTGCTGGGCGAGAAGGCTGTCTCGCAGTTTGAATTCGGATTGCAGGGTCGCCGTCAGTTCCTTCATGCTGTCCATGATCTGGTCGTCCCAGACCCGGGGACGGAAGTCCGCGACGCACACGGTGCCGAGGACCTGGCCTGTGTTGTCGAGTAGCGGAGTGCCCAGATAGGATCGCACATTCAGGTCGTTGACCAGAGGGTTTCCCTTGAAGCGCGGGTAGGCGAAGACGTCGTCGAGGGCGAGTTGAGACCGCTCGGCGACCACATGCGGGCAGAAACCGTACTCACCGGGTGCCTCGCGTCCGAGCGCGCTCAGATCGAAGGGGATGCCGCCGCCTTCGACGTCCACTCCATCCTCTGGGGATGAGCTGGGCACGTACATGCCGCGGAACATCTGCCGCTCGGCACTGATGAAGTTGACCATGGCCAACGGAGCCTGGGTGAGCCTGGCAGCGAGGCGTGCCACACGGTCGAATGTAGCCTCCGCGTCAGGCGCGTTGAGGCCGAGAATCGTCAGTCGCCGGGTCCGCTGTGGGCCGGTGCGACGGAATGGCTCGAGGGGATCGTGGGAGTCCATGAGGCTAGATGAAAGCAGAGATCTTGCCTCCGTGGATCGCCTCTCCATGTCATTGCCGTCTCAACTCTCACTCCGTCAACCCCGGGACGACCAAGGCAAGTTGGATGTAGCCGGAGGCGCGGCCGCTGCTTCCCGTGGGTGCTCGGCACGGCTGCCGTGGGGGCAATCGGGAAGACTACCCAAAGTTTTTGATGTTTCAACCATCGGCGATCACTTCCCGTCATTCCGGGTCGGCTCGTCGAACGGAAACGATTTTGCATCCGACAATCATGCGGTGGACCTATTTTCGACGCTGCCGCGTGCGACTCGACATGACGGACATGGATCGAATGCGCGTTCGGATTTGGGGAGGTGAGGCGCGTGCATGACCCCCCGACTGTGTCTGCTGAGTGGGGGGCGGCGCCACTGCCGTCCCCTTTCCCTCAGGTCGGTTACCCGCCAAGGTTTGTCGCGCCCTCGCGCAACCGCGCGGCCCCGCGGGGTAGCTGAACGTTGGCCTGAAAAGGGGGACCCGCGTGCGGTGTGCGACCGCACCGGCGAGCGGCCCGGCGCCGCGACGAGTGGTGCGCGTGGTCCCGCTGGTCTCCTCGTCCACGGCGCCGGTTTCCCGCTGCGACGTGACGGATATCTGTGGCTAGGTGCACCCGGGCAAGGTCAACTGCTCCATGACGTAGCAACGTATGAAACGGAGTTCTGCCATGAACAGGTCCCGCGTGTCCGACGCGGACGCTCGGTCGGTGGCGGTGATCGGCATGGCCTGCCGCCTGCCGGGGGCGTCCGGCCCCAGCGAACTGTGGGCCCTGCTAAGGAACGGCGGAAACTCCATCAGAGAGACGCCGCGTGAACGGTTCGACGCGGATGCTCTCCATTCCCCCGCACCCAGACAGGGGAGCATAGCCAGCCGCCGCGCGGGCTACATCGACGATATCGCCGGCTTCGACGCCGAGTTCTTCGGCATGTCGGCCACCGAAGCAGCCGAACTCGACCCGCAGCAACGACTCTTGCTCATGACGGCCTGGGAGGCTCTGGAGGACGCCGGACAGCGGACCGACCTGTTGGCGGGCAGCCGGAGCGCGGTGTTCGTCGGCAACACCCGGGCCGATTCCCTTGAACTCACGCTGCGGCGTGGACCGGAGTCGGCAACCGCCGGCCAACTCAACAACTTCCGTTCGGTGCTGCCTGCCCGGATCTCCCACTTCTTCGATTTCCGCGGCCCCAGCATCGTCGTGGACACGGCCTGCTCCTCGTCGCTGGTGGCCGTCCACCAGGCCGTGCAGAGCCTGCGCTCGGGGGAGAGCCCGCTGGCGCTGGCCGCAGGCGTGAACCTCGCTCTGCGCCCGGACGAGAGCCTCGTCCTCACCCAAGCCGGCGGAATGTCAAGCGATGGGCGCTGCAAGTTCGGTGACGCGGATGCGGACGGGTACGCCCCGAGCGACGCTGTGGCAGTCGTCGTGCTCAAGCGCCTGACGGACGCGCTGGCCGACGGCGACCGGATCCGTGCTGTCATCCGCGGCAGTGCGATCGGCAACGACGGCCGCTCCAGTGACACGGTGCTCAACCCGTCGCTGGCAGGCCAACTGGACGTACTCCGCTGGGCCTACCAGGACGCCGGTCTGGACCCGGCCGACGTCGACTACGTCGAGGCTCATGGCTCCGGTTCGCCTGCGCTCGACCCGCTCGAACTCAGCGCGCTGGGCGAGGTACTGGGTGCCGGGCGTCCCACGGACCGGCCGCTGCTGGTCGGCTCGGTCAAGACCAACATCGGTCACGCCGAGGCTGGCGCCGGCCTGGCCGGTCTGATCAAGACAGTGTTGTGCCTGGAGCACGGTGAGGTGCCGGCCAGCTTGAACCTGAGCACGCCCCATCCACGTGTCGACTGGGACCGGCTTCCGTTGGTCATTCCGGCCACGCTTCAGCAACTGCCCGACCTGGGGCGGCCCATCATCGCTGGGGTGAGCGGACAGGGCTCGTCAGCTCTCAACGCCCACGTGGTGCTCCGCGAGTTCGACGCCGAGGCCACTCACGCCGTCCCGGCATTGGACGGCACACCGTACGTCCTGGCAATCTCCGCGCACAGCGCCGCGGCCCTCGAGGACCTGGCCCGGTCCTACACCGACTACCTTGGCCCCGGCGGCCCTGGCGGGCCGTACGCACTTCGCGATATCTGCTACAGCGCGCTCACCCGGCGCCGGCACCACGAGTACCGGATGGCCGTGGTCGGCTCCAGTCACGAGGAGCTGGCGGCGGCGCTCGCCGGGGCACCGGCGGTGGCCGGGCGTCCCCTGTCGGCCGTTGCCGACCGGTACCGCGGTGGCGAGGAGGTGGACTGGGCGGCGGTGTTCGGTGAACCCGGCCTCTATGTGCCGCTGCCGTCCTACCCCTGGCAGGCCAAGCGGCACTGGCCCGGTGAGCAGCACGACGACGAGAACGACCTGGCGGCGTGGGTGCTGCGCGAGCACGCACGCACCAGTTTCGAAGACGGCTCGACGCTCACGGACATCGGCATCGACTCGCTGGCGAGGTTGCGCATCGTCGTGGAACTGGTCAAACGGTGCCAGCGGGATGTCGACCCGGAGGAGTTCGGCAGGATTCGCACGGTCGGCGAGCTTCGGCAGTGGACGCGTGCGCTGCAGGCTGCGGCCTGATGAGCGAGCTGCGCACCGTGTACGACTGGTTCGCCCGTTCGGCCGCCGCGCACTCGGATGTGACGGCTCTGGAGGTCGGCACGGCTCATCTGACCTACGGAGAACTGCACGACCTGGTGGAGCGGCTCGCCGCGCGCCTCGTCGCGGCGGCGGGCGGTAGTCCACCGCGCCGGGTCGGGCTGCTGGCAGCGCGCTCGGTGACGGCGTACGCCGGCTATCTCGCCGTCCTGCGGGCCGGTGCCGCCGTCGTGCCGCTCAGCCTGGAGCATCCCGCGGCACGGACAGCTCAGATCGTCACGGCGGCCGGCCTGGATCTCGTGTTGGCCGAGTCCACCGACAGCGCCCCCGACCTCGGCGTATCCGTCCTTGTGGCCGACCCGGGCGAGCTGGCGGCCCTCGCGGCCACGCCCTCACCCGACGTGCCCTACCGGCAGGCCGGGCCGGACGACCTTGCGTACGTCATCTTCACCTCAGGGTCGACCGGCACTCCCAAGGGTGTACCGATCACACACCGGAACATCTGCGCCTATCTGGAACTGGTCGCGGGACGCTACGACATCGGTCCGGGCGCTCGCCTGTCGCAGACCTTCGAGCTGACCTTCGACGGATCGGTGCACGACCTGTTCGTCGCCTGGGCGGGAGGTGGCACGCTCGTTGTCCCCGAGCGCAACCAGTTGCTGTCCCCGGTGAAGACCGTAAACAGCTTGCGGCTCACACACTGGTTCTCCGTGCCGGCCCTGATCTCCTTCGCCTCCCTCCTGGGCACCCTGGTCCCGGGCAGCATGCCGACGTTGCGGTGGAGCATCTTCGGCGGTGAGCCGCTCACCCTGCCGGCGGCCCGCGAGTGGCGGCTCGCCGCTCCGAACAGCCGCCTGGAGGTCCTGTACGGACCGACGGAGCTGACCATCTCCTGCACCGCCTACCGGCTCCCCGACGACGTGACCAACTGGCCACGCACGCCCAACGGCACTGCACCGATCGGGAGTTCCTACCCGGTCCTCGACCTGCTCCTGTTGGACGAAGAGGGACGGCCGGGCCACAGCGGAGAACTGTACGTGCGGGGCCCTCTGCGCTTTTCCGGATACCTCGATCCGGCGCACAACGCGGGCCGCTTCCTCACCGACGACCTGCGGCCAGCCGGCGACGGCCCTCCTCCCGAGCAGTATTGGTACCGGACGGGAGACCGAGTTGCCGTGCAGGACGGCCACCTGGTGCATCTGGGCCGGACCGACCACCAGGTCAAGATCCGCGGCCACCGGATCGAACTCGGTGAGATCGAGGCCGCGCTGCGTGGTCGGCCGGAGGTACGTGACGCGGTCGTCGTCGCCCTGCCGGCCGCCGACGGTGAACTGGAACTTCAGGCCGCGGTCAGCGGCTCAGGCTGCATCCCCGACCGGTTGTTCGCGGCGCTCGGTGACCTGTTGCCGCCGTACATGCTGCCCCGCCGGATCACCGTTTTGGAACAGCTCCCACTCAACGCCAATGGCAAGGTCGACCGCCGGGCGCTGCTCGCCGAACTGGACGACTCCGGCTGACCATTCGCGCCCGCGGGCCCTGGCCCGTCGATCCCCGTGCCCGAGCCAAGGCTCCCCGACGTCCATTGTGAGGCATCCGCATGTACGACGCCATCGTCGTGGGCGCGCGCTGCGCCGGCGCGTCCACCGCCCTGTTGCTGGCCCGTGCGGGGTACCGGGTACTCCTACTCGACAAGTCGACGTACGGCTCCGACACCCTCTCCACGCACCTCGTCCACCAGCCCGGGATCGCGGCACTTGCCCGCTGGGGCGTGCTGGAGCAGGTCCGCGCCTCGGGCTGCCCGCCCCTGGAGCGCACGGTCTACGAGGTCGCCGACATCCACATCGAGGGATGCGCCCGGGGCGTAGCGGGGCAGCAGGCAGGGTTCGCCCCGCGGCGCCGGGTCCTGGACGCGCTGTTGGTAGACGCGGCTACCACGGCCGGCGCCGAGTTCCGCGAGCGCAGCCGAGTGACCGGCCTCCTGCGGGACGAAGCAGGCCGGGTGGTAGGTATCGAGGGCCAACACGGGGACCAAAGCTTCACCGAATCAGCACATCTGGTAATCGGCGCGGACGGCATGCGATCCACCGTCGCGCAGCTGGTCGCAGCACCGTACAACGCGCGGGACCCGCTGCTGACCTGCGCGTACTACACGTACTGGCCGGACGTGCCCGCCGACCTGGAGCTGTACGAGCGACCCGGCGGCTGGGTGGCCACCGTGCCCACAAACGACGAGGCCACCCTCGTTCTGGCTTACTTCCCGCAGTCCCGATTCACGGAAGTCCGCACCAACGCACGCGACGCCTACCAGGAGCAGATTCGCGCCACCGCGCCCGCGCTGTACGAGCGGCTGCGGGACAGTGAGCCCGCGGAGCGCCTGCGGGGCAGCGGCGACCAGCAGAACTTCTTCCGGCAGGCGACCGGACCTGGCTGGGTACTCGTGGGCGACGCCGGACATCACAAGGATTCGATTACGGCACGCGGCATCAGCGATGCCTTCCAACAGGTGGAAAGCCTCGTGGGCGAGGTGGGAAGCACGCTCGGTGGGAATCCCGCACAGCTCGACGCGGCCCTGGCCCGGTTTGCCGAGGGCCGGGACAAGGCGCTCGCCCCGGGCTACGAGGCCACGCTCAGCGTCGCGCGGCTGGCTCACCCTCACGAGCAGCGGCTCTCCCTGCTGCGGGCGGTGCAGACAGATCCAGAACTCGTCGCGATCTACCTCGACATGGTGGCCGGAATCGCATCAGTCCATGACCTCTACACGCCCAGGCTCCTCGAACTCCTCTGACCAGCCTCCCACTTACCGGCCGGAGACCGGGCTCTGTCGCCACAGTGTCGGACAGCCCAACTGCCCTGGAAAAACACACCAGTTGCCCTGGCCCTGGTGTGACGCTGCGCGATGATCCTGATACGGTGCAGCTCGCGCCGACCTTCAAACAGACTGAGCCACTCACTGCGCGGGGAACCGACGGTCGCGTATCCCTATCCACACCCGTGTATCGCTGCTGCACGAGGAATTCAGATGCCAGGCAACCGCGACCGGCGGACACGTCACCGTGCCGCTCCGCGCAGATCTCCGCGATCCTCGTTCGTCGTCCCGCTCGTCGTCCCGTTCGTCGTTCCCCTGGTCTGTCTGACCGGACTGGGGGGATACACGGCGGCCAGCCTCATCAACGAGCATGTCCAGCTACAGGCAGACGCGGACCACGTCTCGTCCGTCGCCAGACCGGTCCAGGACGTAGTGGCGCGACTACAGGACGAGCGCCGACTCACCGCGGTCTGGCAGGCGAACCGTACGGGCTCCGCCCGCGAGGACCTCGACGCGGCCCGCAAGAAGACTGACGCGACGGTCTCCGACTTCCGCCGCTTGGCCTCCGCGCCGGACACCGCGGAGCTCCGGCGGCGCGTCCAGGCGCTCGACGGCGCCCTGGAATCGCTGACGGACCGCCGCGAGGCGGTCGACGCACGGACCCTCTCGGCCTCCGGCAGTTTCGCCTATTTCACCGCCAGCGTTTCCCGGTGCCTTGCCCTCCTCACCGAGGCGGCACGCAGCGCCGACGGGGAGCCCGGGCGCGGGGGCACCGCCGCCGTGGCCCTGGCGCAGAGCACAGAGATGCTCGCTCGCGAAGACACCCTCCTGTCGGGTTCCCTGTCAGTCCGCCGGATCTCCGTAACAGACAGGGCCAGGTTCGGCCAGTACTTAGCCGCGCTGCAGGCGAGCCGCGCGTATCTGAATACGCGAGACCTTCCCGGAACGGCGGCGACGCGGTACGAGGAGATCACCAGCAGCGCGCAGTGGACCACGCTCGGCGCGGTCGAACGAGCCGTGACCGGTGGTCAGGGCACCTCTCTGCCGAAGCAGGCCACGTCATGGACGACAGCTGCCGACAGTGTGATCGGCAGCTCCCGGACACTGGCCGCCAGCTCCCTGAACAGCCTGGCGGACCGAGCCGACGATCGCGCCGACGAGTTGTTGCTGGCCGCGCTGACGAGCAGCGCGGTCACGCTTGCCGTCGTGGTCGGCGCCGCCGTGCTTGGCGGGCGCGCCCGACGCTCGACACTCGGCCGTCTCACCGAACTTCAGGAGGAGACGCAGCAGTGGGCGATGCGCCGACTGCCCGAAACACTCGCCCGAATAGAGCGCGGCGAGCGCGTGGACCCCATCGCGCTCGTCCCGTTCAGACCGCAAGCGACCGACCAAATCGGGCAACTCGCTACGGACATCGACCAACTGGTGCGCGTCGCCGCCCACTCCACGACGCGGCAGTCCCAGGGCCGCCAAGGCACGGAGAAGGTCGTCGGCCAGCTCATCCGCCGCGCCCAGACCCTCATCCACCGCCTGATCAAGTTGCTGGACGACCTCGAGCGCAAGCACGAGGACTCGGAGCTCCTCAAGGACATCTTCCAGGTCGACCATCTGGCCACCCGTGTGCGGCGGCACACGGAGAACCTGATGATCCTCAGTGGTGCCCCGCGCGGCCGCCGTACCACCCCGCCCACTTCGATCACCGACGTGATGCGCGGCGCAGTGGCGGAGACGGAGCAGTACACCCGGGTCCGGGTGAGGAACACCCCAGCCGACCGGCGAATGGCCCTTGCCAGCCGGGCCGTCGGCGACGTTACGCATCTACTGGCAGAACTCATCGAGAACGGCACCACCTTTTCCCCTCCGCACACCCAGGTGACCGTCAGCGCGACACGCGTCGCCAAAGGCCTCGCAGTGCACGTCGAGGACCAAGGCCTCGGCATCAAGCCGGAACAGCTGGGCCCCGCCAACGAACTGCTCGCCAACCCGCCCCGGATCGACATGACGGCCCTGGGCGAAGATCCGCGCCTGGGACACTTCGTGGTGGCGCAGCTCGCCAAGCGGCACGGCATCAAAGTGGTCCTGCGCGAGTCCGACTACGGCGGCACGCTCGCCCTCGTGGTACTGCCCGCCGAACTGCTGGAAGTTGTCCCCTCACCCGTCCTCGATCAGCTGCAGTCGGCCGCCGTCACCGCTGGCCGGGCCGTCGTGAGCCAGTCCGAAGACCCTTCACTCACGAGCGCGAGCGACCGGGCGTACACCGGCCGGGACGTCCTACCGAGCGTGGGCGCCGGCAGCGGCTCGCTGGACGAGGTGGTCACCCACTCACCTGTGCCGGACTACAGCGGCTTTCCCGACTACGGAGGTGCTGGACTGTTGCCCCCCGCGTCAGGACATCACGCACTCCCAGCCTCACAGTCGGCCGGCTGGACGCCCCGCGAAAACGATGCTCCGACCAGCCGGTCGGGTCCGCGGGCAGGGACTTCGGAGCATCCTGCCGAATCGTCCAGGGAACCAGCCGAGGTGCCGGGGCCCCAGCTGCCGCGTCGGCAGAGGCCGGCCGCGCGGCCGGAGTCCTCCTGGGAGACTGCAGCATCGGACACAAAGCCTCTGGACACGCTCGATGTTCCCGAAGTCCTGCCGCAGCGTGTCAAAGGCGCCAACCTCGCGCGGGAGCTACGGCGAGAGGCAGCAGCGTTGGAGGATCCTGCCGTCGGCGAGAGCCACAACACGTTCCTCTCCCCGGAAGCAGCGGCCCGCGCGATGAGCGCCATCGACGCTGGACTGAGGCGGGCCGGGACGGACGACGAGCCGCACGGCCCGTACGCGCGGCAGGACGAATCGGCTGACCCCAGTGCCGACGAACGGTGAGGACGTTACGCAATGACTGACACGGTACACAGCGGAGATCAACTGGACTGGCTC
Source organism: Streptomyces sp. NPDC025784 (assembly GCF_055558435.1). Lineage (NCBI taxonomy): Bacteria > Bacillati > Actinomycetota > Actinomycetes > Kitasatosporales > Streptomycetaceae > Streptomyces > Streptomyces sp. NPDC025784. The sequence continues at coordinate 250,629 of NZ_JBVHMN010000006.1, read as the reverse complement.
CTCGACACATTGGTGAACCGGATCCCGGAGATCCAGTGCGCCGTCGTGCTCTCAGGAGACGGTCTCCTCATCGGCAAGTCCCAGAGCATGCAACGCGACGACGCAGAGCATCTCTCCGCGGTGGCGTCAGGCGTCCACGCCCTCGCCCGAGGCGTCTCCCACCGCTTCCAGGGCGGACTGGTCCAGCAGTCGGTCATTCAAATGGAGCAGGCGGTCCTTTTCATCACCACCGCAGGCACAGGAGCCCGACTGGCTGCGATCGCCTCGCAGGACGTGGACCTCGGGATGCTGGCGTACGAGATGGCCACACTCGTCAAGCAGGTGGGCCAGTATCTGACAGCGGCACCTCGCGTACAGTCCCCGCCCGGCGGCCCCGCCCAGGATGCCTGAGTCGCGATGGCGTGACGGCCCGGAAGACGGACGCTACTTGAGGCCGTACGCCATCACCCGCGGGCGCACCCACCACAGTCAGCACGGGTTCGCACTGATCACGCATGTTGTAACGCGATCTGACGATGAGGTTCAGCCCAGTCATCTGGAGCCGGAAGCAACCCAGATCCTGGAACTATGCCGGAACCGAGCGATGGCCGTCGCCGAGATCGCCGCAGAGCTGAACCTGCCAGTGAGCGTGGTGAAGGTGCTGTGCGGCGACCTGCTCGACGCCTCGCTGGTCCTGGTCCAGGCGCCGCCCGGGCGGGACAACCAGCCAAGCGTAGAAGTCATCGAAAGGGTGATAAATGCGATCCGCGAACTCTGAGCCGGTCATGCCCACCGCCTTGAAGATTCTCATCGCCGGCGGTTTCGGCGTGGGCAAGACCACCATGGTGGGGTCGGTGAGCGAGGTCGCCCCTCTGCAGACAGAGGAACACATGACCGAGGCGAGCCTCGGCATCGACGACCTGGCCGGCGTGGAGGGCAAGGCGTCAACGACGGTGGCCATGGACTTCGGACGCATCACGATCGGGCCGGAACTGGTGCTGTACCTTTTCGGCACGCCCGGGCAGGACCGCTTCTGGTTCATGTGGGACGACCTGGCCACGGGTGCCCTTGGCGCGGTCGTCCTCGCGGACACCCGACGGCTGGCGACCTCGTTCGCGTCGATCGACTTCTTCGAGGAACGCGAGATTCCGTTCGCGGTGGCCGTCAACTGCTTCTATGGGCGCTGCGGTAGCTCGGCCGAGCAGGTGCGCGCGGCACTGGACCTCGACGCGGCTACACCAGTTCTCCTCTGCGACGTGCGCGACCGTGACTCCAGCAAGGACGTCCTGCTGAAGGTACTGGGAGCGGCACGCGCCCGGGCGGCCGCCCGCCTGGGGCGCGCATCGGGTCGTGATCAATCTGTCAACTCGCCCTCGCAGTGAGGTCTGCGTTAGACCGTGTCCTATGTGGTGAGGCGGACGAGCCGCTTGTAGCGGCACAGGGCTGCGGCGAGTCCGAGGAAGGCCAGGTAGTTGCGGGGATTGCGTTCGTAGCGGGGGCTGAGTCTGCGGTAGCCGGCGAGCCATGACATGGTGCGCTCGATCACCCACCTGCGGCGGCCCAATCGTTCGCTGGACTCGATGCCTTTGCGGGCGATCCGGACGCCAATGCGCCTTCCGCGTCACCATCTCCGCAGGTCAGGTCGGTCATAGGCTTTGTCTGCATGCAGGCGCTGTGGCTTGGAGTAGCGACCGCGGTGACGGTCGTGTCTCGTTCGGTGACCCTCGACCATGGGCTTCAGCCCTTCGCTGTCGTGGGTGTTGCGGCCCGAGAGACCGACGAGAAGGGGCAGTCCGTTCGCGTCGGACAGGATGTGCATCGTGGAACCCGGCTTGCCGCGGTCCACGGGGCTCCTGATCGCCTTCGCCTATCAGAAGTCCGGGCACGAGTTTCTGGAGCTCCAGACGCGGGACGCGGCGTCGCTCGTGGACTGGCTGCAGTGGAACGCCTTCACCAAGGGCTACTTCATCGCGGCGCTCGTCGTGCTGCTGATCGCCATCGTGCAGCGGGGAATTCCGAACCTTGGGTTCCTGGCCTTCCTGATCGGCGTACCGACCATGCCGTGGGGCCTGTCGATCGCTGTTCTCACGGTGTTCGAGGTCATCCTGGGCTGCTTCGCGTGGCTCGGGACGGGGCACTACTCGGCAGGGGCCGGTTTCACCTGGCACCTGGTGTTCGCGGCCGTCGCCGCCGCATACCTCGGCGCGTGCGTCGTCGCCCTGCGCGCGGCCAGGGGCTTGGGCCGGTTGTGGCTGGCGAGGGCGTAGGTCTCCTGTGCGCACCTGTCGTGCCGGCGCGCCGAGGGCTTCTTGGGTGTGGCAGCGGGCCGCCGTCTTGTTGACGACGTGCGACGTGGCGCCCGGGACACGGGCAGGGGCCTCGGTGGGTCTGTTCGTGTGGTCAGCGCCCGCCTTCCCGATGCCACTCACCCGCCTTGGTAACATCTGTTACCATGCGCCTATGGCGAAGACGCAACTGGGCGCGCGAGTGGACGCGGATGTCGCGGAGCTCGCGAGGAAACGTGCCGCGGACCTGGGGTTGAGCATCGGGGACTACCTCGCAAGGCTTGTGCAGGACGACGCCAGTGGCCTGCGCACGCGTGCAGTGGACGCGGCTGCCCGCTTCCTCGCCGATCACCAGGCGGTCTTCGACGACGCCGAGGAAGCCCAGCAGGCGCCCCGGGGAGGGCGCGCGGCCTGATGGATCTGCACATCGACGTCCCTTGGATCCTGCAGGTCGCTGAGGCCGCCGGCGCCAACGACCCGGCCCCCGACGACTACGGCGTTCCCATTTCCGCGGTCGCCCGCCATCGTGCCGAGCTGTTCGAGCACTCCGTCTATGACGGTCCCTACGCGAAAGCCGCGGCCTTGGTGCACACGCTGGGCCGGTGCCGCTGGCTCGAGCGCTCCAACCTGGCCGTCGCGGCCGCCACCGGCGTCATGTACCTCGAAGCGGCCGGGATCACCGTCAAGCCGGCCCGCGAGGATGCCGTCGCCCTGAAGGACCTGCTCCTCGACCCGGCCTGCACCGCGGGGAGCATCGCCGCCCTGCTGCGGACCTGGCCCACCCCCACCTGACGCGCTGAGGGCACCTGACGCCCTGAGGGCCGGCGCCGCGGCGTGATCACCACGGAAGTCGGTCCGGTTGTGCGGTTCCGCGTCGATCCCATGGGCTGACGGCACGCTCTCCGTCCGTTTCCTGTCGCCGTCGTCACCTCGCCGGACCCGTCGCCTCGTCGTCGAGAGGAATACCCAGTCGGCCGGCCACGAAGGTGAGCGCCGCGCCCAGGGGGAGCGCGACCCGGGTGATGGCGTGCTGGTCACCGCGGGTCGGGTCCCGGTTGACGATCAGCACCGGCTTTCCGGCCTGGGCCGCCTGGCGGACGAACCGGAGTCCCGACATGACCGTCAGGGAGGAGCCCAGGACCAGGACCGAGGCCGCCTCGCGGACCAGCTCGCGGCAGTGCTCGACCCGTGACGGGGGCACGGCCTCGCCGAAGAACACCACATCCGGTTTGAGGATGCCGCCGCAGAGCGTGCAGGGCACCACGTGGAAGTCCCCGACCTGTTCGTCGGTGAGGTCGGCGTCACCGTCCGGGTTGATCCCGGCGGCCACGGGCTCGAAGTCCGCGTTGGCTTCCGCCAGCCGCCGGGCCAGTTCGCGACGCGGGCTGAACGCGCCGCAGGAAAGGCAGACGACCCGGTCCAGACTCCCGTGGAGCTCCACGACGTGCTCGCTGCCGGCGGCCTGGTGCAGGCCGTCGACGTTCTGGGTGATCACACCCGAGAGCAGGCCGTGACGTCCGAATGCGGCGACGGCTCGGTGCCCGGTGTTGGGATGGGCGCGGCTGAAGGTGCGCCAGCCGAGGTGGCTGCGCGCCCAGTACCGGCGCCGGGCGTGGGCGCTGGTGGTGAAGTCCTGGTAGGTCATCGGGGTGTGCCGGCTCAGGCTCCCTCCCTCGCCTCGGTAGTCGGGGATGCCCGATTCCGTGGAGATGCCGGCACCGCTGAGCACCAGCACACCGCCGGTGCCCAACGCTGCGGCCACCGGCTCCGGATCCGTGGTGCCCGGCGGCAGGTTCTCGGCGGGGGACCAGCTCAGGGTGGGGCGCATGCGCATGCCCTCCAGGCTACGGAACAGGCCGCCGTACGCGTCGTCGGCCGTGCTCCGATCCCTGAGGGCTCGCGCGGGCGGCGGCGGAACGGGCGGCGTGGCCCTCTGATTCATCCGAGTCGTTCAACGGATGTGACGCGCATCATTTGTTCGCGGTCCGGGCGGCACTTCGTGGCACTACCCGCGCGCTGCTTGCGCTCGCCCCTGAAGCAGGCCCGCCCTGCTCACGTCATGTGTCTGAAGAGTGACCATAAGATACCGCTACCCCATGACGCACTCGTGGAGACCGGCTTCCGGTCCCTCGTCGGGTTCGGTACGACCGTCGACGTACATCTGGCCGTACGCCACGGAGAATTCGCCGCTGAAGAGTGTCCGCATGCTCACCAGCCTGCACGCAGGGTCTGACAGTGAGGGTCCCGAGAGGTCCCGGGGTCCGACTCCGATGCGTGTATGCGCCGGGGCTGTGAGACCCCGTCAACTGTTATGGGAATCGGTCTCGGTGCGTTCAAGGGAATCAGCAGCGGTCAGATGCTCGATGAACGTCCGGAAGTCCGAAGCCAGTGCGAGCTCCGTATCGGTGTCCCTGTCGAACCAGGTCACAGACGGTTCCGTGAGTTCTCCGCCGGCGCGGTAGTCGAGGGCGATCCAGCAGTGGCCGTCGCCCGAGAGCAGTACCAGGGAAGAGGGCAGGCCCCACTCGTCGATGAGATAGGGCGTGTCCAGCAGTGAACACTGGCCGTCGCGACGGCCGATGCCCATCAGATCGTCCAGCGGTACATGGTTCTCGCTCCACGACGTCGGCACCTCGGTCGGGAACGCGTTCCACTGCCCCGCCACCTGGCCGCCGTTCTGGACCCGGAGAATCTCCAGCAATGAGGCCGGCAGGCGCACACGGAGTTCGCGCTCGGCCTCCTCGACCACTTCGTCGGTCAACGGAGGCTGAACCCCGTACCGGCCCTCGCCCCAGAAAGTCGCCTTGACCTCATCAAACCGATCCACTTGGAGCATCTTAGGGACGCGAGGCCGTGCCGCTGTGCTCCGGGGCACTGGCGGCGGCATACCTCCACGGCGATCGTCATGACGTGTGGGCGTCGCCGTGACGCGGCTGAATGCATTCGCCAAGGGTGCTGGGATGTCGCAGGCCCATCAGCCATGACCTTGTGGACCGCTTGAGGGGCCTTGTACGGGCCCATTTTCGAGGTGCTCGCGAGCATGCCTATGACGCGGGCTCGCATCGGCCCACGCGTCGGGGGTAACAGGCGAGGGTGCAGGAGGTGTTCGTGAGGGCGACGAACCGGCCGACCTTGCGCTCGGAGCAGGCGGTACTCGCATCAGTCACGTACTCCGCGCCCTCCCAGGACTGCGGTGCGGAATCGGAGTGCCATGGTGTCCAGGCGCTCGTGGACGGTCCGAAACGCACGGGACAACCACCGGTTCCGCTGGGTTTTTGGCGGCCACGGTCCGTGCGAGGTCAGGGCATGATCAGGGGATCAGGGGATCAGGGGATCAGGGGATCAGGGCTTGAAGGCGTCTTCGGCCCCTTCCTTGGCGCTCCGCATCTTGCCCCGTGCTTCGAGGGCGGCACCCTTTGCCGCGAGGGTCTCGTTGTGGACCGCGTGGGCGGCCTTCCGTACGGTCTTGCCGACGACCTGTTCGGCCTTGGCCTTGGCTTTCTGTCCGGCACTCATGTCAGCACCTCCAGGCAGGCTCACTGTGCCGCGTCCCCTTGATACGGGAGGTGAAACCGAGACGCTCGGATCGGGGGAGAGGGCGAGGCTCCTGCCGTTGCCCCAGCGATCGTGCCGGCCGGTCGCCTCGAAGTGCTGAATGTGCCGAGGTGGGTCCTCCCGGGACCACCGGCGCGACGGCTCGCTCGACCCGTTACCGGTCAGGGGGCGTCCTCATTCAGTTTCTCCACCACGCGCTCGGAGATCTGAGCCAGCACCCGCAGTTCCGCCGGCGTGACATGGTCGAGGAACAGGGCGCGCACCGCCTCGACATGCAGGGGGGCGGCGGCCTCGATCATCGCGCGCCCGGCGTCCGTGATCACCGCGAAGGCCCCGCGTCCGTCCTCGACGCACTCTTCCCGCATCACCAGCCCACGTGTGGCCATGCGGGATATCTGGTGGGAGATCCGACTCTTCTCCCACTCCAACGCACGGGCGAGATCCAGAACCCGCTGCCGCCCGTCGGGTGCGTCCGTCAGCTCGACCAGCACCGCGAAGTCCGCCTCGGAGATGTTGGACTGTGTCTGCAACAAGCGCGACAGCCGGCCACGGAGCGTTTTCTGAAGACGGACGAAGCAGCGCCACGCGTGTTGTTCCTCAGGCGTCAACCACCGCACCGTTTCTGTCATGGGCGAAGTCTAAACTAGTTGATACGTCACCAGAATGTAGCGGTGGTCCTCGGCGGGTGATCGCTTCGCCCCTTCGGTCCCGCCTGGGCCGCTCGTCCCTCGTGCCGGATCATGCCCGTCGCGTCAGGCGCTTGACCTGGTGCGATGACCGACTGTGCTGCCAGTCGGTGCGGGCCGTCGATGCGGAGGGGTGCGACCGTCCTCCCCTGTCCCGCGCCGCGAGGAGAACTCGGATCCCAGCGCTTGGACCGTCTCGATGGAGTCCTTTCAGATCCGCAAGGTCCAGGTTCTCCGCGGGGGCTGGGTCCGGTGTCGCGGCGCGTGGCGCCATGGGCTTTGGTTGACACATCAACCATGATGCCTGATGATTGACGAGTCAAGCAATTGGTTGCCCGTGCATCGTACGCGCCTGGTGCCAGTAGGAGGAGTGCCATGACGGTCACAGCGTTCGAATTGGGGCTGAACTCGTTCGGAGAGGTCGCCACCGACGGCGGTCGGCCGATGAGCGATGCCGAGACCGTTCGCCTGTTGATCGAGGAGGCCCAGCTCGCCGAATCCGTGGGGATCGACGTGTTCAGCGTCGGCGAGCACTACCGCGCAGGCCACAACGACAGCGCCACCCCCGTCCTGCTCGCCGCGATCGCCACCGCCACGGAACGGATCCGGCTCGGCACCTCGGTGACCGTACTGAGCACCAACGACCCCGTGCGGCTCCACCACGAGTTCTCCACGCTGGACGCCGCGTCGAACGGCCGCGCCCAGCTCGTACTGGGGCGGGCATCGGCCACCGAGTCGTTCCCGCTGTTCGGATACGACCTCGCCGACTACGAGGAGCTGTTCGAGGAGAAACTCGACCTGTTCATGCGCCTCCAGCGCGAGGAGACGGTGACCTGGTCCGGCCGTTTCCGGCCGCCGCTCGTCGAGCAGCAACTGCGTCCCCGGATGCCGCCCGGTGGCATTCCCACCTGGATCGGCGTCGGCGGCAGCCCGAACTCCGTGGTCCGCGCGGCCCGTTACGGCCTGCCGCTCATGCTGGCCATCATCGGTGGGCGTCCTCAGCGCTTCGCCGGCCATGTCGAGCTCTACCACCGGTCGCTCGAGCAATTCGGGCACGCCAGGCAACCCGTCGCCCAGCACTCGCTGGGGCTCATCGCCGAAAGCGACGAGGAGGCGATCGAGACCTGGTGGCGGTACTGGCAACCGGTCGTCGCCGCGCTCGCGGAGGAGCGCGGGTTCTACAAGCCCACCCGCGAGCGCTACCTGGCGGAAGTGGACAAGGGCGCGCTCTTCGTCGGCTCCCCCGAGACCGTCGCACGCAAGATCGCGACGATGGCCCGCGATCTGCGCCTCACACGCTTCGACCTCAAGTACGACGTCATGTACCTCCCCCGGGAAGCCCGGGCCCGCACGATCGAACTGCTGGGCCGCGAGGTCGCACCGCGGGTGAGGGAACTGCTCACGAAGGAGCCGGCTCATGTCTGATCTCGTCTTCGGTCTCGACACGTTCGGCGATGTGCCGCAGGACGATGCGGGCATCCCGGTGTCCGACGCGCGGGCCGTCCGGCAGGTCCTCGACGAGGCCGTTCTCGCGGAGCAGATCGGCGTCGACGCCGTCGCACTCGGTGAACACCACCGCCCGGAGTACGCGATCTCCAGTCCGGAGACCGTCCTCGCCGGCATCGCCACACGTACCAGCCGTATCCGGCTCTCGTCCGGGGTGACCGTGCTGAGCTCGGACGATCCGGTCCGCGTGTTCCAGCGGTTCTCGACCGTGGACGCACTCTCGAACGGCCGGGCCGAGGTCATCCTCGGGCGCGGCTCCTTCACCGAGTCGTTCCCGCTCTTCGGATACGACCTGGCCGACTACGACGTGCTGTTCGAGGAGAAGATCGAGCTCTTCGCCAAGCTGCTGGAGGAGAAGCCCGTCACCTGGAGCGGCAGCAAGCGGGCGCCGCTCGACAACGCCGACGTCTTCCCCAAGACCGAGTCCGGACACCTGAGCACCTGGGTCGGTGTGGGCGGCACACCCCAGTCGGTCATCCGCACCGCGCGCTACGGATTCCCTCTCATGATCGCCATCATCGGCGGCAACCCCGAACGCTTCGCGCCCTACATCGACCTCTACCAGCGAGCCGCCGACAAGTTCGGCACGACCGCTCACCCGGTCGGAATGCACTCACCCGGCTTCATCGCCGCCACGGACGAGGAGGCCCGGGAACTGCACTGGCCGCACTACAAGGTCATCCGTGACCGCATCGGCGCGCTGCGGGGCTGGCCGCCGGTCCGCAAGGACGAGTACGAGGCCGAGATCGAGCACGGCTCCCTCTACATCGGCTCGCCCGAGACGGTCGCCCGCAAGATGGCCCGCGCCATCAAGGCGCTCGGCGTCGGCCGGTTCGACCTCATCTACACCACGGGGGCACAGTCGATCAGCGCCCGCCTGCGCGCCGTCGAGCTGTACGGCACCAAGGTGCTCCCGATGGTCCGTGACATCCTCGCGGGCTGACGCCATGAACGGAGCAGAGATGGACATCACCGGCGCCAACGCCGTGCGCACGGTCGGCATCCTGGGCGCGGGGAAGGTCGGCACCGTGCTGGCACGTCTGGCCCTGGCGGCCGGTTTTCGCGTGCTCATCGCCGGGTCGGGCGACCCCGCCAAGATCGCACTCACCATCGAGGTCCTCACCCCTGGCGCGCTCCCGGTCACCGCGGCGGACGCCGCGGAGTCCGATGTCGTCATCCTGGCGCTCCCGCTCGGCAAGTACCGCACGATTCCGGCCGAGGCGCTGCGTGGCAAGCTCGTCATCGACGCGATGAACTACTGGTGGGAGGTCGACGGCATCCGCGACGACCTCACCGACCCGTTGACCTCTTCGAGCGAGATCGTGCAGGGGTATCTGGCCGGGGCACGGGTGATCAAGGCCTTCAATCACATGGGCTACCACGATCTCGAGGACGGAGCCGAGCCTGCGAGCACGCCGGGGCGCAAGGCGATCGCGATCGCCGGTGACGATCCGGACGACCTCGCCACCGTCGCGAGCCTCGTGAACGCGTTCGGCTTCGACCCCGTGGTGGCGGGTCCCCTCGCCGAAGGAGTTCGGCTCGAGCCGGGCACCGAGCCTTTCGGCGCCAATGTCACCGCCGGGGAGCTGCGCGGGATGCTCCTCCGCTTCCCGGAATCGGAGCGCGGACGGGCCGTGAGCCGTGCGAGGAATGCCGCCTTGGCGTCCGGCGACCGAGCAGTCTGACGGCATCGTCCGGGCCGGCCGTCGGGGCCTCCCGCTGTCCGCTGCCACCACCGTGGCCTCGGTATGGCCAGGGGAGTCCACCCCGAACGACAGGGAAGGGGCCCCGCCGCCGCGCGTCACGGACCTCGTTCGCGCCGCGCCGCGACCCTCGCGGCGCGGCGCGGCCTGGTCCGCTCAGCTCGCCCGACACCGCCCCCAGGCGGGAGTGTTCCTTCTTCCAGACGACTGCGTGTGAATTCCGCTGCCACGCGGAGAGAACGCCGCTCACGCGCCCGACCGTTCCACAGGGCGGCCCGTGGAGAGCCGGGTGGCGTCAGCCGTGGGAGACGTTCAGGCCGTAGAAGGCGACCCGCGCGCCCTTCGTGGTGCTGTCGGAGGACGACTGGTTGTAGGAACCCGCCTTGAAGTACTGCTTGTACGGGAAGAACGACGACGGAATCGGGTAGTGCGTGGTGCTGCCGTTGACGGTCAGGTCGATGGTGTTTCCGCCGGACACGGCGATGGTGTACGTCCACGTCTTGCCCACCGCCACATGTCCCACCGTGTGGGTCGTCTGGCCGCCCGAGGGCGAGTTCTCGGTGCCGACGACGATGTCACCATTGGCGCGGTAGTAGAGCTCTACCAGCGGTTTCGTCGAGGACCCTCCGGAGCCGAGGTGGATCTGGCCGACGCACACGTTGGACGTCACCGACACGACCCGAAGCGTCGCGCTCAGCCGGTGGCTTCCGCTCAGCGACCAGTCCGCGGCACTGCCGCTGCGGTTCATCTCACGCAACTCGGAGCGGGCGTAGTTGGAGTTCGGGGTGGTGACACCCTTCTCCGGCGCCCAGAACGTCATCGCACCGTCGCGGGTGTCGGTGTAGAAGTACGCGTCCTGATAGCCGTTGGCTCCCTGGAGCCGGGACGAGGGAATGGTCGTCGGCGAGCCCGGGGAACCCACCGGCTCCTGCAACTGCCAGACGGACAGGTCGAAGTTGCCGCCGGGCGCGACCTTCGGGTCCGCGGCACCCGCGCTGGAGGTACCGAGGACGGTCACCACGGTGACGACGCCCGCGACGGTGGCTGTCGCCAGAAGCCTGGAACGAGTCATGTCGAGCTCCTTCGTTGATCGTGGGGGATCGCGGGGAGGGAAGAGCGGTGCGGTGGGTCAGCCCGCATCTGCGACGGCGCGCCCGGCGGGGCGTCGCGCCGCCGTTCCGGTCGGCGAAAGGAGGGGGCCGGCGCCGGACGGCGGTGGCGTCACGGCGAGTCCGCCACGTACGGCGGCCGTTCGGGTATGTGGTGGCCTTTTCAAGACGACGGTCACAGCCTTTCGTCTGGTCGTGCCGAGCAGACGGTGGGGGAAGGCACTGTTCATGTAGAAGAATGGTGAGTTCACCTGTGAACTATGCGTCGTGACGCTAAAGGTCTGAACCACGGCCGTCAAGAGGTCGCGCGGGAGGGGGCGTCGGGGAGGCCGCCCAGTGACGCGTTCCCGTCAGGCACCCAACAGCGGCCGGACGAGCGGCTGTTGTGCGTGCCGGTCGGGTCGGGAAGGTCAAGTGCCGGTTTCCGTGCGGGGCATGCCGTGCCCCGCAGGGACTCCTTCATCCGTGTCTTCCTGTGTAGCCTGCACCGCGTGTATACGACGCGAGTGTCGCGGCGGGTGAACGCCTCACGGGCCGCCGTCTATCGGGCACTTCTGGACGCGGACGCGGTCGCGCGGTGGCGGGTACCGACAGGCATGCGGAGTGAGGTGCACACGTTCGAAGCCCATGAGGGCGGGGTGTTCCGCGTCTCGCTCACGTATGACGTGCCGAGCGCGGCCGGCAAGTCGGAGGCGCACACGGACACTTACCACGGCCGTTTCGCGGAGCTCGTCCCCGACGAGCGAGTGGTCGAGGTGCTCGAGTTCGAGACGGCCGATCCCGCCCTTCGCGGAGAGATGGTCATGACCACGGAGCTGAGCGACGTGGACGGTGGAACCGAGGTCGTCATCGTGCACGAAGGAGTGCCGGACGTGATTCCGGTCGCGGACAACGAGACCGGAACACGTAGGGCGTTGGAGAACCTGGCGCTGCTGGTCGAGTCCGCCGGACGGTGACCGCGTGGAGGACGGGGAGGGACGGCTCGGTGTTCAGGCGGACGACCCCGGCCCGAGCCAGCGGTAGCGGCCGCCGCATTCGTCGGTGAGCCAGCCGTTGAGGCTGCTCAGGCCCCGCTCGTTGATCTGGCCGTCGTGGATGCCGTAGGCCCGTTCCGGCTCGACGGCGCGGACGAAGTCGATGGCCTCGTCCGTCTTCATCCATGAACCCTGCAGGGGCACCAACAGGGTCTCCACCGGCCGGTCGGGGCGGTGGAGGGAGTCTCCGGGGTGGTAGAGCCGGTCCTCCACGAGGTAGGCCAGGTTCGCGCAGTCCGGGAGGCCTCCGTAGATGAGCGCGTGCCTGCCGCCCTGGGCGGTCACCCGGAAGCCCGCCGCCGTGAACTCCTCGCCGACGTCGACACCGATGAAGTCCAGTCCCTGGATCCGCGCCGACTTGGGGGCGTAGACGGGCACGCCCAGCCCCTTCAGCCGCAACAGATCGACGTGATCGCTGTGTTCGTGGGTCACCAGGACCGCGTCGGCGCCGACGAGTGCCTCGGGTTCACTCCAGACGCCGGGGTCGATGACCAGCGTGCCGCCGTCGTGCTCCAACCGGACACAGGAGTGTGCATATTTGGTGATCCGCATACGCGCGAGCGTAGCCCGGGGCCTGGGGGCTCTCTCGGGCGGCGACTCTTCACTGGCTGTGTGCTATGAACGGGCCATGGCCATGAGCATCGAGCGGACCGACGCGCGTACTTGGCGGGATGAGCAGCTGAAAGAGCTCTTCAGCGAAGGCTTCCCCGAGTTCATCACCGCGGACCGGCTTGTGAAGGAGTACATAGGCAGGGTCAGAGAATGGTTCGGTGATCTGAACCTCATGTTGGTGGACGACCACGCCGTGCCCGTCGCCTCGGGGTGGGGTGTGCCGATCCGCTGGGACGGGCAGCCTGAGAATCTCCCCACGGGATACACCCAGGCACTCGTACACGCCGTCGAGGGCCGTGAGCAGGGCATCGAACCCGACACCCTGGTGATCTGCGGAGCGATCGTCACGCCGTCACTGAAGGGAAGAGGTCTGGCGGGGGAGGTGCTCACTGCGCTCCGCAAGGCAGCGGGTCAAGCCGGTTGGGACCGTGTCATCGCCCCCGTTCGCCCGACAGCGAAGGCCCAGTATCCCTTGACACCGATCGAGACCTTCATGCGGTGGAGCCGTGAGGACGGTATGGCGCTCGATCCCTGGATTCGAACCCATCAGCGCCTCGGCGCCGCATTGCTGGCGGCAGCTCCGGCTTCGCAGACCATGACGGGCACGGTCGCCGAGTGGGAGGGCTGGACCGGGATGACCTTCCCCGACTCGGGGGAGTACGTGATCCCTGGTGGGCTTTCCCTCCTACGGATCGACCGCTCGGCCGATCAAGGTGTGTACCAGGAGCCCAACGTCTGGATGCGGCACAGCTGAGATAGCCCACCGGAGCCCGTGTTCCCGCGGTCGCTGCACGAGACGCGGCAATGGTCCTCGGCGTGTGTCGGTGCTACCGGCCCCGGCGGGCCGTGCGGAAGCGACGCTGGTACGCGGCGGGACTGATGGACAACTCCCGTGCGAACACCCGTCGGAGGCTCTCGTAACTCGGGAACCCGGCCAACGAAGCCGCCTGTGTCGCGGTGTGTCCTTGGTCGAGCAGAGCCTTGGCGATGTCGAACCGGATCGACTCGACGTAGCGGGCCGGCGTCGTGGACAACTCCTCTCGGAAGAGCCGCGTGAGATGGCGGGGACTGAGGTGGAGGTGCCCGGCGAGTTCGCCCAGGGAGTGGTTGCCTGCAGGATCGGCCTTCACGAGGTCGACGACGGTGCGCAGGGCGGGGGAGCGGGGAGGTGGGCCCTGCAAGGGCGCGGAGAACTGTGACTGGCCGCCCGCGCGTTGCAGGTAGACCACCAGGGCGCGGGCGACGTCCCGGCTCATGTCGGGGCCGTGGTCTTCCTCGACGAGAGCCAGCGCCAGGTCGATGCCGGCGGTGACGCCGGCCGAGGAGTAAGTGGAGCCGTCGCGCACGTAGATGGCATCGGGCTCCACGCGAATCTTCGGGTGCCGGGCGGCGAGTTCGCTCGTGATCTTCCAGTGGGTGGTCGCACGCTTGCCGTCCAGCAGGCCGGTGGCCGCGAGGACGAATGCTCCGGAGCAGACGGACGCGACCCGGCCGGAGCGGACCGCCAGCTCGCGTGCGGCCTCGATCAGATCCCGCGTGACGGGAGTTCTGGGATAGACGACCCCGCCCGGCAGCACGAACGTGTCAGGATCCGGCCCGGAAGCGGGGCTGCCGTCGACCGCGACGCGTACGCCGATCGACGAGGCGACGTCGGTGCCGGTCGTCGACAGCAGGACGATCCGGTAGTCGGCGCCCAGCCGGTTCGCCTCGCCGAACACCTCTGCCGGGCCGGCGACGTCCAGCAGGTCGACCCCGTCGTAGACGAGGATCGCGACCCGATGCGTCGTGGAGCTCACAGTCCCCTTCCTCAGGTGTCTGGATTCGAGTGGTTCGTGGCCACACCGAGGCGGTGAAGAAGCGCCGCAGTCGGCATCGTGGAGATCAGGAGCACCGCTTACTCCTCACCAGCACATCGAAAGAGCGAACCTCATGAACGACATCATCGCAGCAGTGGAAATACCCGACACCGCAGCAGTGGCGGAGGCCACCGGTTTCCTTCGGGAGACGAACAGTCCTCTCATCTTCCACCACTCCCGGCGTGTCTTCCTCTTCGGTTCTCTGCATGCGCGAGAACTCGGCCTCCAGCCCGATCCGGAGCTGCTCTACATATCCGCGATGTTCCATGACACGGGGCTTTCGACCCCGTTCTCCGAAACGGAGCAGCGGTTCGAGCTCGACGGCGCCGATCACGCCCGCACGTTCCTGCTCGACCGCGGTTTCTCGAAGAGTGCCGCCGAGGTCGTCTGGACGGCGATCGCGCTGCACACCACGCCGGGGATTCCCGGCCGGCTGGGCGCGGAGACGGCTGCCACGAACTACGGCGTTCTGACCGACGTGGTCGGCTGGGGGCTCGACAGGCTGGAGGGAGGCGAGGTGGACGAGATCATCGCCGCGCATCCGCGCGGAGATTTCAAGAGGGAATTCCTGCAGGCATTCGTCGACGGGCTCAGGAACCGACCCGACACCACCTACGGGACGGTGAATTCGGACGTCCTGGAACATTTTGTTCCAGGTTTCCGCCGCAAGACCATGGTCGAGCGCGTCATCGATGCGCCCTGGCCGAGTTGATTTCGAGGAAGGCAGAGGGAAACCGATGACACCAGTGGCTTCCGGCCGCGATCGTCGTCCTGCTCCTTCGTCCATGCCGCCCTGTCAGGGGCGGTCGTACCCGGCGGACGCGGCGGCCGGGTGATCGGAAGCCGCCAGGCCGGACACCGGGGATAGACCCTGACAAGACGGTAAGAATCGACTGATGTGATCGATCCACGCACACTTCGGGAAACCAGACAGAGGAACAGCCATGCAAGCCATCACCGCCCCGGGCCGCGACGCAGGCGTCAGCGGGCTGACCCTGACCGACCTGCCGTATCCCCATGCGGCCGAGAACGACGTCGTCGTGCGCGTGCACGCCGCCGGATTCACCCGCGGAGAGCTCGACTGGCCCGCGACATGGACCGACCGCTCCGGCCACGACCGCACACCGAGCGTGCCCGGGCACGAGGTCTCGGGAGTCGTGGCAGAGCTCGGATACGGAACCACCGGCCTCACCGTCGGCCAGCGCGTCTTCGGACTGACCGACTGGGCCCGCAACGGCTCGCTGGCCGAGTTCGTCGCCGTGGAGGCCCGCAACCTCGCCCCGCTCCCCGCTGACGTCGACCACACGGTGGCGGCCGCACTGCCGATCTCCGGGCTGACCGCCTGGCAGGGCCTTTTCGACCACGCGCGGATCCTGACCGGTCAGACCGTTCTGATCCATGGCGCCGCGGGTGCCGTCGGATCGATCGCGGTGCAGCTCGCCGTGGAGGCGGGAACCCGTGTGATCGGCACCGGCCGGTCCGCCGACCGCGACACCGTCCTGGCCGAGGGCGCGCACGCGTTCTTGGACCTCGAGGCCGACTGGGTGAAGGAGGCAGGTGAGGTCGACGTGGTCTTCGACGTCATCGGCGGCGACATCCTCGACCGCTCGGCCACGCTCGTACGTGCCGGCGGCACGCTCGTCACGATCGCCCAGCCGCCCACCGTCCAGCCCAAGGACGGGCGGGCACTGTTCTTCGTCGTGGAACCCGACCGCGCGCGCCTCGCGGATTTGGCCCAGCGGGTCCGGGACGGACGGCTCGACGTGCGGGTCGGCGCGGTCGTCCCGCTGAAGGAGTCGGTCGCCGCCTTCGCCCCGAAGCTGCGCGTCACCGGCAGGACGATCATCCGGGTCGCCGAGGACTGACGGTGAGGGCGCCGTGCCGCCACGAGAGCGCCGCGGGACGGGGCCGCCCGCAGCGGCTGCGCCCTGCCCGTGGTCGTGATGCGACTCGTGGCTGTGTACTGCCCGTGGTCGTGATGCGACTCGTGGCGCGGGCGTGCTCCTGGGGGTGGGCGAGAACCATGGTGACCACACCCACCGCGGTTGGTGCCGCCCTGGCGATCACCACAGTCGACACCCGTCGCCTCACACCCCCGTCTCCTGAAGCGAAGGGCCCGGCGGCCAGGGGAGACGATGGGGTGCGGTGTGGGTGCAGACGTGCCGGGGCCTGCCCTGACCTGCTGCTTCCCGGCCCGAGGGCGCCTCAGCCGCGCACACTTCCCATGGTGAGTGGTGCTGCGGACCGGGTGAAGCGGGCTCGAAGGTCCTGACTCACGTCGGCTGGATTTCCGTCCGGCCCCGAGGCGCGAGATCGTGGAAGTCCGACCGTGGATCAGCGAGCAGACGCGGGCCGGTGCGGCTCTCACGCGCTGTGCCCACCACATGCTCGTACGGCCCTCGGCGCGACAGGTGCCGTCACCGTCGCGCCTCGCCGAAGGAGGCCTGCGATGAATCTCCCGGAGTACCGCGACCGCGGAAGCGTGACATCACCCCCGCGACGTCCCGGCCGCGCCAGAAACGCACGCAGACTGAGCACCGCTGCGGCCGTGGCGGCGATGCTCCTGGCAGGCTGCGCCACGGGCACCCCCACGTCGGCCCCGCACTCCAGCGGTCCCGGCGTGTCCCTCGCCCCACCCGCCGCAGCCTCTCATCCCGGTTCGACGTTCACTCCGGCCCTCACCCCCGCGGCCGGCGCGTGCACCAACAGCACGAAGCTGGCCGCGTGGTCGAACAAACGGCTGGCCATGCTGACCATCGCGGTCCCGGTGTCGGAGACCTCGGTGTCCGACGCCACTGCCCAGGTGAGCGCGGGTGCGGGTGGTGTGCTGCTGTTCGGCAGCAAGGCGCCGTCCGACCTCGGCGCCCGGCTGACCACCCTGAAGTCCCATGTACCCGGCCATTTGGGCCTGTTGGTGATGACCGACGAGGAGGGTGGCGGCATCCAGCGCATGTCGAACCTCGTCGGGTCCCTGCCCTGGCCCGCGTACATGGGCGCGCACTGGACCCCGGCCCAGATCCAGCAGAACGTCACGAAGGTCGCCACCAAGATGGCGGCCGCCCAGGTCAACATGGACCTCGCGCCGGTCGTCGACGTCGACGGCAGGAACGTGGCACCCAGCAAGACCAATCCCGACGGGTGGCGGTCCTTCAGCGGCAACACCGCGGTGGTCTCCAAGGCCGGTGTCGCATACATGAACGGGCTGCGCGCCGGAGGCGTGATACCCGTCGTCAAGCACTTCCCGGGCATCGGCGGCTCCACCTACAACTCCGACTTCGGCCCCGCCCGTACCCTCCCCTGGTCCACCCTGCAGAAGGTGGGCATCCCGCCGTTCACGGCGGCCATCAAGGCCGGAGCCCCGGCCATCATGGTCTCCAACAACATCGTGCCGGGCCTGGGCACCAACCCGGCGAGCCTGTCACCCACCGTCATCAGCTACGAGCTGCGCGGCCAACTGGGATTCAAGGGGCTGGTCGTCACCGACTCGCTCAGCGCCAAGGCGATCTCCGCTGCCGGCTTCAGTGTCCCCGCCGCCGCCGTCCAGGCCCTGCGCTCCGGTGCCGACATGGTCATGTTCGACCTGGGGAGCAACGTCAGCGCCCAGACGTCCTCCATCGCCACGGCGATCACCAATGCGGTGGCCAACGGGCATCTTTCCCGTAGCCGCCTCATCGACGCCGCGGGGCACGTCCTGGCCGTCCGGCATGTGAATCTGTGCTCCTGAGCGCGGGCGGTGTGCAAGAGCTCTTGTCTCACCCGACTCCGCCTGGAAGGCGCCCAGATGCGTCTGCGAGTTCACGCCGCCGGATTCCGGACCGCCGGCAGGCCCCCACCCCGAGCGTGCCGACCACGGCTCCCATGCCGCCTTCAGTGACCCGGACGGCAACGTCTGGATCCTTCAGGAGGTAAGACAGCGCGCCCCGGGTCGCTGACTGCGCATCAGCCACGCGGGGCCCGTGCCGGTCGAGGGCCGGGGAACATGCGTCGGCCTGGTGATGTGCAACTGCCCCAGAAGATGGTGATGACCGGCAGCCGGCGACCGGTCGAGCCACCCCGCCCCTTCGGAGGAGGTCATCATGAGGAGTCGGATCCAGAAGGTCGCGGTCATCACCGGTGCATCACAAGGCATCGGAGCGGGCCTCGTCGTCGGCTATCGCGAACTCGGCTACGCCGTCGTCGCCACCTCGCGCACCATCGCCGAATCGCAGGACGCGGACGTCCACACCGTCCAGGGCGACATCGCCGATCGTGCCACTGCCGAGCGCGTCATCGCCGAAGGCATCGAGAGGTTCGGCCGCATCGACACTCTGGTCAACAATGCCGGGATCTACATCGGGAACGCGTTCACCGACTACACCGAGGAACAGTACAACTCCATGGTCGCCGTGAACCTGACCGGCTTCTTCCGGATCAGCCAGCTCGCAATCCGACAGATGCTGGCCCAGGGTGGTGGTCACATCGTGCAAATCACCACCACCCTCGCCGAATACGCCAACTCCGACGTGCTCTCCGTCCTCGCCTCCATGACCAAGGGCGGCCTGCAGTCCGCCACCAAGGCCCTGGCCATCGAATACGCCACCCGCGGTATCCGTAGCAACGCCGTCGCTCTGGGAACGATCAAGACACCGATGACAGAGGGCTATCACGAGGCGCTCGCCAAGCTGCATCCGGTCGGCCGCATGGGCGAGGTGAAAGACGTCGTCGACGCGGTGCTCTATCTCGAGAACGCTCCGTTCGTCACCGGCGAGATTCTCCACGTCGACGGTGGCCAGAGCGCCGGCCACTGATCCGCGGCAGCCGCTCCCATCCGACCTGCGGATCGCCGGACCGCCCGGACCGACACCGAACACCCTGCCCCGGTCGCAAGAGCACTGCGCGAGATCCGATGGGCGGCGCGCTCGGCGCCGCTGTCCGGACTCGGAGTGCCGGCCCGCACCCAGGGCCGGCCTTGTCATGCGTTGTCGGGTGTGTGCCGACGACCGGCAGTCATGTCAACGGTTCTCCGGCCACCGGAGTGGCGGTCCAGGTCGGCCGGCGGTGCGTCCTGGGTGCGTGCTTCGATCGCGTGCAGGACGGCCACCATGTCCTCGGCGCCGTGGCCGAGCGAGACGGTCTCCTGGAACAGGGAATGGCAGACGTCGAGAAGCGGTGAGGAGAGGCCGTTCTTGCGGGCAGCCTCGGCGATCAGCCGATTGTTCTTCAGGACGTCCAGCACCGCCGCCTGCACCGCGAAGTCGCGGGTCAGCAGCTTCGGCGTCTTCATCCGGGTGACCGCGCTGGCCATCGGGCCCGCGCCCAGGACAGCCATGAACAGGTTCCGGTCCAGGCCCTGGCGCTCGGCGAAGTGGAAGGCTTCGGTCAGAGCGGTGACCTGGGTGATCAGGAACAGGTTCACCGACAGTTTCATCAGCAACGCGTTCGGCGCGGGGCCGCACATGAACGTCTCACGGCACAAGGGGCCGAGCAACGGGCGTACTTGCTGCACGACCCCCTCGTCGCCGGCCAGCATCGCCACCAGATCGCCGTTCTCCGCCGGGACTCGGGAACCTGAGACAGGTGCCTCGACATAACGGGCGCCCGCCGCGCGGACATCGGCCTCCAGGCCCTGTGAGTACTCCGGCGAGGTCGTGCCCATGTGGACGACCGTGCTGCCGGCGACGCGCGCGGCGAAGTGGGGAGTGCCGCGCCCCAGGACGGCGTCGACCGCGAGGTCGTCGGCCAGCATGACGATCACCACGTCCGCCCGCGCGAACACATCCGCGGGGTCCGCCGCCACCACCGCGCCCGCCGCACGCAGGGGCTCGGTGCGGGCGGCGGTGCGGTTCCACACCACCAGACGAGTGCCCGCACGGGCCAGGCGGAGAGCCATGGGCTGCCCCATGACCCCGAGACCGATGAAGCCGACGTCCACGAGCGCACCACCCTGCCCACGCGCGGCGGCGGGGTCGCCGCGTCCGACTATGACAGCGGTCATAGTATCGGCCGTCATGACGACGGTCATAGAGTGGGGGCCTGGACGGGAGGCAGGCGATGGGCATGACCGAACGAGGGCCGCGCGAACGGATGGTGTTCAGCGCGGCGCAGCTCATCCGGCGCGACGGAGTCGCAGCGACGGGCATGCGGGACGTCGCGGCCCATGCCGAAGCACCCCGCGGCTCGCTCCAGCACTACTTCCCCGGCGGCAAGGAACAACTGGTCAACGAAGCGGTCGCCTGGGCCGGCCGCTACGCGAGCAAGCGCGTCGCGCTCTTCATGGCCGGCATGACGGCACCGACCCCGGCCGGTCTGTTCGCGGCGATGGTGCGGCAGTGGACCGACGAGTACGAAACGCTCGGCTTCGCTTCCGGCTGCCCCGTCGCCGCGGCCACGGTGGACTGCGCCGAGTCGACGGAGTCCACACGCCGGTCCGCGGCCGAGGCGTTCGCCGGTTGGGCCGCCCCGATCGCCCAAGCCCTCATGGACATGGACGTCCCGGCGCAGCGCGCCGAGCCGCTCGCCACAC
Organism: Streptomyces sp. NPDC025784; assembly: GCF_055558435.1. Taxonomy (NCBI): domain Bacteria; kingdom Bacillati; phylum Actinomycetota; class Actinomycetes; order Kitasatosporales; family Streptomycetaceae; genus Streptomyces; species Streptomyces sp. NPDC025784. The sequence goes on along the minus strand of NZ_JBVHMN010000006.1, from coordinate 229,802 downwards.
TCATGATCAGCGCCCTGGAGGGAGCGATCCTGATGGCCCGCGCGGAACAGGACGTGCGCCCGCTGGAGGCCGTGGCACGAGAACTCGGCCCTCTGCTCGACCAGGCGGTACGGGGCGGTGAGCCGAAACACGGAGGCCTTCGGGGCGGGGCGTAGGACCGGCCGCCCGGACCGCAACCGCCGAGAAGGAGCTACGCCCCAGACCGCCGGAGAACGGCGTGGCTTCGCCCGGAGGGACGAACTCGACCTCGAGATGGCTGCGCCTGTTCGGGCGAACTGTGACGGTAAACGCTCATCGGGCCCGAGAAGCCATGGTTTCTTCGAAGGGATCAGGCTCAGAGAAGGGACCAGGAAGTGTATTTGAGGCGTACCGCAACGGCCTTGTGCGCAGCCGCGCTCACCCTGCTGACAGTTCCGGCCGACGCCCACGCCGCGGCAATCGCCTGCGGCGGTGGTACGTCGACCGGTCGCGTCGCCGTCAACGGCTGCATCAGCGCCCAGCGGGGCACTGTCGGCGCATTTCCCTCGCGCGAGATGACGGCGCACATCAAGCTCCGAAACGCCGGCACGCGAGCAGTGAACGTCTCCTACGAGGCATTCGCCCGCCCTGACGGCGGCTCCTGGGCCAAAGTGGGCACCGGTCGCGCCTACGTCAAGGCAGGCGAGGAGATCGGCCCTGTCGAGGTGGGGAGCACGACCCGGGTGTGTGCTCCGGTGAGGGTCGAGATCCGGGTCCACGCCCGCGCCGACGGCGCTGCCTGGAGCAACTGGTCCACCGCAGCGACGAAGCAGTGCCAGACTTGACGGCCACTCGTTCGACTGTGGCCCCTGCCGGTGTCCCGGCCGGGGCCACACGCGTATCCGGGCGCAGGATCGCGGTTCAGGTGCGCGTGCCCTTGAGGCCCACACTGCATCGGCGGGGACCGACGACGCACCCCCGCGCCTCCGCCGCCGACCGGGTGGCAACGGGCGGGCGGTTGGGCCACGCCGGTGACCCTCCGCAGGACGGGCCGTGCGGGGCGAGGCATCGTGCAGGGAGAGGCGTCGAGGGACGGGTGACCGTCCTGGCCCGGGCTGAACGACCGTTGGACAGCCCGGAGTACGAACGCCGTCGCGCGGTGCCGAGCGCCGTATTCCGCTAGTTCCGACTGTGAGGGAGGCCGTGCGTGCGAGCCGTCACTTCCCGTGCTCCAGCAGCCAGATACGCCGCTCGGGCGGCGTCGTACACGGCGGCGACGGCCGTCCTGCTGGTGCCGATACTCGGTGACTTCGCGCCCGGCAGTCCGCAGACGCCGTCCGTGACGTCGATGCAGCAGACGTTCGCGGACTCCGCCGCCGAGTACCGGGTCCCGAAGAGTGTGCTGCTCGGGGTGTCCTACGTGCAGTCCCGGTGGGACACACACGCCGGTGTCCCGAGCGTCAGCGGCGGGTACGGGCCGATGCACCTCACCGACGCGCGCACCGCTCTGGCCCAGGCCCACCAGCACAGTGCGCCCCACGCCCAGGCAGGTTCGTCCGCCGCGATATCCGGCGCACCTCTGCCGGAAGGGCCCCCGCCCGAGCAGATGACCACGCTGGAACAAGCGGCGAGGCTCGTGGGCATATCGTCGCGCAGGCTCCGCACGGATGCCGCAGAGAACGTACGCGGGGGAGCAGCGCTGCTGGCAGACGCCCAGCGGCAGCTCGGCAGACCGCTCAGCACCGATCCGGGCGACTGGTGGGGCGCGGTGGCGCGCTTCAGCGGCACGACGAACAGTGTGGCAGCAGCCGAATTCGCCGACGACGTCTTCGCGGTGATCCGCAAGGGCGTCCGACGCACCACGGACACCGGGCAGCAGGTCACACTCGCGGCCAGTCCCGGCGCCCGACCGAACGCCTCGCAGGTCCAGGCCGTGCGCCCGGCGAAGGCACCGCACACCGACGTCGAATGCCCTGCGACGCTCGCCTGCGACTGGATTCCCTCACCCCATGTGGAGTTCGGTGACGACCGGTACGGCAATCACGACCCGGCCGACCGTCCCAAGGACCAGAAGATCGACTACATCGTCATCCACGATACGGAGGACACCAGCCCAGTCATGATCAAAACGGTGCAGGACCCCAGCGAGGCGTCCTGGCACTACACGATCCGCTCCAGCGACGGCAGCGTGATCCAGCACGTCAAGACCAAGGACGTCGCCTGGCAGGCCGGAAACCAGTTCATCAACGCCAGGTCCATCGGCGTCGAGCACGAGGGATTCCTCGCCCATCCGGACGCCTGGTACACGGAACAGATGTACCGCTCGTCGGCCCGCCTGGTGTCCTACCTCGCCAAGAAGTACGGCATCCCGCTGGACCGTCAGCACATCCTCGGTCACGACAACGTGCCCGGACCGACCGCTTCGACGATCCCGGGCATGCACGAGGACCCGGGACCGTACTGGGACTGGCGGCACTACTTCGACCTCCTCGGCGCGCCACTGCGTGCCACCGCCGGCCCCGACAGCGAACTGGTCACCGTCCTGCCCGACTTCGCTTCGAACAAGCCGGTGTTCACGAACTGTGCCGGACACGACGAACCCTGCCCGGCGCACGGGTCCAGCGCGGTACGGCTGTACTCCGAGCCGAGCGAGGACGCCCCGCTGGTCCACGACGAGGGGAAGCACCCGGGAGGGGAGGACTCCACCCTCCGCGTCTCCGACATGGGAGCACGGATCTCCACCGGGCAGACGTATGCCGTCGCCGAGCGCCGAAGGGAGTGGACAGCGATCTGGTACTTGGGCCAAAAGGCGTGGTTCAAGAACCCGCCCGCACACCCGACAGCCGTCGGGGCCACCGGACGGATGGTGACTCCGAAGCCCGGCCTGGACGACATCCCCGTGTACGGTCGCGCCCTCCCGGAGGAAGAGGCCTACCCGGCGGACGTAACCGTGCAGTCCGTCTCACCCCTGCCGTACGAACTGTCGGCGGGACAGAGCTACGTCACGCAAGGCAGCACGACCGGCTCGTACGTCGACAGCGGGTCGGGCTTCGACAACGCACCACACCGGGTGGTCGTGGGCAACGACGTGTACTACGAGATCCAGTTCGGCTACCGGATCGCCTACGTCCGTGCGGACGACGTGGACGTGGTGCGCGCGGACGGCTGATGGCCGGCCGGGTCGCGTGGCCGCTCTGCACCGCGTGACGTCGGCGAGGGCGGAGTGACGGGGGGGGGGGGGGGGCCCCCCCCCCCCCCCCGGGCCGCCCCCCCCCCCCCCCCCCCCCCCCCCCCCCACCCCCCGCACAGCCAAGACCCCCGCTAAGGCGGCACAACCCCGGC
>NZ_JBVHMN010000006.1:0-226492 GCF_055558435.1 Streptomyces sp. NPDC025784 | reverse complement strand
GGTGGCCGCGGGGCACGGCGGGACGGGGGGGGGGGCGTGGTGCGGGGGAGCGGTGGCGGACCGCCACCGCTCCCCGTCACTCCGCCCCGCGTGCCAGCTCGACCATGTCGTCGAGGCGGCCTGCTTCGCCGCCACCGTGCCCACCGACGGCGTCCGAACCGGGCTGCGACGATTCCTCGACGGCAGGGGCCCGTCCCATGCACGCACCACATCTCGTGGCAGCCATACGTGACGGTCTGCCCCGACCGGCCGTGCCCGGCAGACGTGGGCGAAGAGACCCTCACTCGCCCCACCGGAACCTTGAACGTCGTAGCGCTCGGCCCCGCCCACTCCAGTCGGGCTTCCGTCGCCGCCGGCTCCCGCTGCTCCGGTCAGAACCAGTGCAGGCAGTGCGGCGGGCGTTCGGCGCGGAAGAGCGCGTCGGCGAGGGAAGCCGCGCCCGGACGGTGGGCCTGGACGTGTCCGGCACGCACGAGCACGCTCGGGGCGGTGCCGCCGAGGTAGATCGAGCCCAGGTCGCTCACGTCCAGGGACAGGTCGGGCTCCCGGTCCGTCGGGACGCAGTCCGCTTTGCCGTCCCGGACGGTCAGCAGGTACCGGGCGTGCTCGCCGAGGAACGGGTCGTCGACGTCGAGGACGAGCTCGCCGTCCATGAACCACCCGCGTGCGGTCAGGGCGCGCGGGACATCCAGCAGCCGCACCCAGAGCCAGTCGGTGTCGTTGCTCACCTGGCCGGCGCGGAAGTCCGCGAGCTGCCAGCGCAGCGGGTGCTCGGGCGGGACGTGCTTGAACACGACCTGGCTGACCAGGTCGTGTCCGAGGAGGAACCTGGCCAGGGCCGTGGAAGCCGCGTCGTCGACGGCGATGGTCTCGTCGACCGTCAGGGTGTCGGGCTCGCCGATGGAGTAGCTGGCGTACCCGTCCGGGACGCCGTCGGCGTCCCGGTGGACGGCGACGTAGCGCGGCGCCGGAGAGACCGGGGGCTGCCCCGCTCCCGAGGTCCACCAGCGGTGCGGCCGGGACAGTGCGCCGGGCTGCGCGCGACGGTACCGGTCGTAGATCTCTTCCAGGATCTCGCCGCTCTCGGCACGCCGCAGCAGCTCGACCGAACCGGTCGCTGGGGCATCGGCGGTTCCGCGCGCCCGGGAGAGGGCGAGTGCGCCCTGGTGGCGCTGCACCGTCAGCCGTCCCGTGTACGTCGCCGGTCCGTACCCGAACCTGCGGTAGATCAGGGCCTCGGAGGCCAGCAGTACGGAGAGGAACTCCCCTCGGGCCCGCAGCTCGGCGAGCTGATGTCGCATCATCGCGCTGAGCACACCCTGGCGTCGATGCGAGGGCAGGACGCCGACGGCGGTCACCCCGGCGGCCGGGACGAGGATCTCACCGGGGAGGGTGAGCTCGAAGGAGTACGCGCCGGCGGTGCCGACGGGCCGCCCGTCCGCCGTGACGGCGAACAGATTCCGGTCCATCTCCAGCGCCGACCACCACACCCCGCCGCCGTCGGCCGCAGTTTCCGGGAAGCGCCCGAACGCAGCGTGGAGTGTGTCGACGAAGACGTCGAGGTCTTGATCGGTCGTGGGACGTATCTCCATCGCTGCTGCTGCCTCTCGGGGTTACCAGCACCATGACTCGTGGTGTCTCGCCACTCTGCAGCGTCGACAGGTGGCCCGGTCAAGCGAATTACGGTCGAGTCGGCGCGGCTGGACACGACGCAGCCCGGTCCCGGACGACCCGGCCCGGCGTGTGAGTTGGGGTCGACGGACTCGGTGGCGCTGATCCCCTGAAGCCACATGGCACACAGGCAGGGATCGGGGTATGCGGCCGCACCCGGCCGGGGCCTCGCCGCGAGGGGCACCGAGAACTACGGTTCTGTCGTCTGGCGGCGTCCTGTGACAAAGGGCCCTGGTGGCGTAGCCCTGGCGCTGCCCGGGTCAGTCGAGGCCGGCCCCGAGGCGACGCGCCAGATCGGTCAGATCTGCCACCCTCAGCACCCGTCCGGCGAACCCTGGCAGGGGCACGTGCAAGGACCCGGTCCACCGGGCGGGGATCGCTTCCCATCCGTAGTAGGCGCCCGCGAGACCTCCGGTGACCGCGGCGACGGTGTCGGTGTCACCGCCGACGTCGATCGCCGCCCGAAGGGCGTCCTCGAAGCTGGTCGTGCTGCGCAGAGCCCAGACCGCCGTCCCCAAACAGGGCCAGACCGCGCCGTTGAACTCGGTCGCCTGGGCGGGGTGCCAGTCAGCAGCCAGGACCGTGGCGTATCGCCGGCGGTGGCCTGGATCGACGAGGTCCAGAACGTCAGGAAGGGCGCGGAGGGGATCGACGCCGGTCAGGCTGAGGCGAATGAGTTCGTGGAATATCGCGGTGCCTTCCCAGGCGGCGCGATCGCCGTGAGTAAGGGCGGCAATGCGTCGCGCGGCATCCATCGTGGCCGACTGTCCGGCCCGCGCAAAGTAGACCGCGGATGTCGACGCCCTCATCAACGAGCCGTTGCCGGCTGCCCGTTGGTTGACCTGGAAGTGAATCGCGGCGGCGAGATCCCAGGGCATGCCGTTGGTCAGTACGTCCTCGGTCTGCAGGCCGATGTCTTTGGGCTCGGCCGCCGCCCACTGCTGGAAGCGAGCGAAGATGTCGGGCAGGTCCGGTCCGCCCTGCTGCAGCAGCGACTCGGCGACAAGAACGGCCATCTGCGTATCGTCCGTGGCCTCGCCCGGATCCCAACCGCCGCCTCCGCACATCTCGCCACCGCTCCCTGGCGCAGGGAATCGGGCAGAGAACGCACCTGGCGGGCCGAACTCGAAGGGAGCTCCCAGAGCGTCGCCCACGGCTGACCCGACGACTGTCGCGACGGCTCGCTCCATACGGTCCATCGGCGCAGGCTATCCGCCTCACGCGAAAGTGCACCCGTCAGCTCAGGGCCCGCGGTCGAGTGCTCGTGCCGCGGCCGGCCTCGATGAGACAGGACAGCGAGCCGCTGGAGAACGGCCAGTGCCGTTTTGCGTCCCGGTGTCTGTGCGCGCCACCGCCACAGCCATGCCATGCCATGCGTTGGCGGAGGCGCCCCGCTCCGACTTGCGATGGTGCCCGCCCCAGGTCACGTCGAGTCGACGTGACCTGAGGCGGAGCTTCTGAGGGGGTGTTACTTCAGCGTCACGGCGTCTCCGCCGGACATGACGCGCGCGGTCGTGTCCGTACCGGGGAAGTAGCCGTTCTGGCCCTTTTCCCTTGCATGATTCCTCCCCTGTGGTGTGCGAGGAGAGTGCAGTGCAGACGACCTCGACCTGTTCGGCAGATCGATCGTTCAGCCGGTGTGTGGCCGCGAACGCCGGTGCAAGTGGGCCGCTTTGGTGGTGAGGTAGCGCTGCTCGGGCGCGTTGGTGGTGAGGGCGGCTGCCAGGCGGTACTGAGTCACTGCCGACGCCGGCTCTCCCGCCATTTCCAGCAGGTGTGCTCGTACCGCGTGCACCCGATGATGGTCGGCGAGTAGGCCGCGGTCGTCGGTGTCGAGCCGGTCGAGCAGTGCCAGGGCGGCGCTCGGGCCGTCGACCATGGCGAGGGCGACCGCGCGGTTGAGAGTGACGAGCGGGCTGCCTGTCACACGTTCGAGCAACTCGTAGAGGCCGTGGATCTGTGGCCAGTCCGTGTCCTGAGCGCGAGCCGCGCGGTCGTGGACGGCTGCGATGGCGGCCTGCAGCCGGTACTCGCCCGGCCGTCCCTCGTTGGCGAACGAACCGATGAGCAGCGCGGACCCCTCCCGGATCAGGCGGCGGTCCCAGCGCGTGCGGTCCTGTTCGGCCAAGGGGACCAGTTCGCCGTGCGGGCCGGTGCGTGCCGGCCGGCGCGCCTCGGTCAGGAGCATCAGGGCCAGCAGCCCGGCCACCTCACCTTCGGCCGGCAGGATCCGGTGCGCCTGCCGGGCCAGCCGGATTGCCTCACCGGACAGGTCCGCTCGGTGCAGCATCGGGCCCTTGGAGGCGGTGTAGCCCTCGTTGAACAGGAGGTACAGCACGTGCAGTACGGAGCGGAGCCGGCCAGGCCAGTCCGGCTCACCCGGCGCGGGCACCTCGAACTGCACCGACGACGCCTTCAAGCGCTGCTTGGCCCGGCTGATGCGCTGGGCCATCGTCGCCTCGGGCACCAGGTAGGCGGCTGCGATCTGTGCGGTCGTCAGGCCGCCGACGGCCCGCAGGGTCAGGGCGATCGCCGAGGCGGGTGTGAGCGTGGGGTGGCAGCACATGAACAGCAGGGCGAGGCTGTCGTCGGCGTTCGGGGCTTCGGGCTGGGCCGGCTCCCTTGCCACACGTTGCTCGCGCCGTCGTCGTGCTGTGTCGCTGCGCATCTGGTCGGTGTAGCGGCGCGTGGCGGTCTGCAGCAGCCAGCCGCGCGGATTCTCCGGCACCCCGTGTGCGGGCCAGTGGCGGGCGGCTGCGATCAGGGCTTCCTGGACCGCGTCCTCACATGCGTCGAAGTCGCCGTGCCGTCGCGCGAGCAGGCCGAGGACCTGCGGCGCCAGTGAGCGCAGCAGGTCCTCGATGTCCGGGCGTTCGGTCACAGGTCGAACGCGGTGTCGTGCATCACTTGGCGTACCTCGACCGGCTGTTGGGTCGGAACCCCACCAGGCCCGGGCACGGCCGAGATCCTCGCCGCGATCTCCAGGGCGCGGGCCTCGGAGGCCACATCGATGACATTGAACCCGGCCAGAACCTCCTTGGACTCCGGAAACGGGCCGTCGGTCACCACCGGGGTCGCAGCCCCGTCCGAGCGTACGACCCTGGCGAGACGCGGGTCGGCCAGCCCGGTGAACTGCACCATCTCACCGCTCGCGACGAGTTCTTCGGTCAACGCCTCGTAGTAGTCGAAGTGGGCCGTGATGTCGTCGGGAGCCCATTCGTCCATGGGCTGCTCGAACACTCCACCGTCGTGGTTGACCAACAACAGGAACTTCGGCACGTGAACTCCTTGATCTTCGGTGCGCCCAGTGTGGCGCACTCGCCCCATGAACGGAGCCGTCGAGGGGTTCTCTACATCGCCTGGGAGGGAAAAGAGCAGGTTCACCATGACGGAAGAACGAGGGGAGTCGAGCCAGGCTCTCGACCGCTCCCCGCAGCGAGGTCGGTGCCTCACGGTCAGCCGCGAGGAACTGCCCGCCCGAGTTCCAGCGTTCGGATTCCGTGTCATCCGCTGACTGTTCGGCCGTCTTCGGACACGGTGAAGTAGTTGTTGCCGGAGAAGGCGAGCTTGAACACCATGCCGTACTTGTCGCGCAGGTTCGTGACGCTGGTGGAGGCCGGCTCACGCAGGCAGCGCTGGACAGGCGGATCGCCAGGGGAACATGCCGGGAGTTCCTCGATCCGCTGACGTTTCCCGTCCTGGCGGACCTGGTCCCAGTCGAGCGTGATCGTGGGCGCGCTGAACAGTTCGTTCGGCTCACCGGTGCCTGGGCCCTGCGGGTCGCCCGTCTTGCCCCGGTAGTAGTCGACGACCTTGGTCGCGTAGAAGAAGTCGTGTCCGAAGGGAATCCGGGAGCCGCGATGATCACCCGCGGTGAGGATGCTGTCGATCGTGTCGGCCGCATGGTCCGGGCCGGCGCCGAAGTAGGCGTTGACGTACATCGTGCAGTGGATCTTGTACTGGTCGTCCCCGTCCACGGAGAACAACTCTCGGGCCTGCCCGCCCACGCACGAGTCGTGGACGGTGACCAGGCCGAGCGAGAGCGCGGTGTGGGTATCCCAGTAGGTGATGGTTGCCCGGATCTCCTGCTCCGCCTGCCTGCGGGCCTGCACCGCCTCGGCACTGCCGGCGAGTTTGCGAACCGTCTTCGGACTGGTGGCGCCATCCTGCGAACAGGCGGAGACGGCCAGCAACACCGCGCTGCACACCATGCCCAGAATGGCTCTGGTACGACGTCGATGCCCCACCACAGTCGCCCCTTCCCCCGTCTGTGACCACTGTGGACGGCGGGGGTGGGAAGTCGCATGAGTATGCGTACTCAGCTGTCACCGTGCCTCATCGGAACGCTCTCCAGTCGCCGGGGGCCGTGGGGTCCGGAGACCCTCAACGGCCGAGGCCACGGTGATCGGAGGTCGAGCCCGGTCTTGGGGACTATTCGAGCAGGAGGTCATTGGCCGTCCGGCCTGAAGCCACGAGAACGCTCGGCGCCGGTTTGCCTCATCAACACGGCTTGATCTGCTGGTTCAGGGCCGTGACGGCAACCGCTGCGGCACGAGCGATGAGCCTGTCGTCGTAGTCGGCATCTCGAGCGGCTCGGCTGGAGAGGACGACGATGATGACGGGGGCTGCGTGGGGCGGCCAGGCGAGGGCGATGTCGTTGCGGGTTCCATAACTTGCGGAGCCGGTCTTGTCGCCGACCGACCAGGTGTCCGGGACTCCTGCACGAATGAGGTTGTCACCTGTGGTGTTGCGCTTGAGCCAGTCGATGAGCAGTGCTCGCTCGGCGGCGTCGAGGGTGTCGCCGAGGCCGAATTCGCGTAGATCGGCGGCGAGGGCACGTGGCGTGGACGTGTCGCGACGGTCGCCGGGCGTGGCTTCGTTGAGAGCGGGTTCGTAGCGGTCGGCCTGGGTGGTGTCGTCCCCCAGCGCTGCCAGGGCGTTCTGGAAGCCCTTCGGTCCGTTGAGCTCGTCGAACAGCAGGTTTCCGGCGGTGTTGTCGCTGTAGCGGACCGCGGCGTCGCACAGAGCCCGCAGGCTCATGCCGGTGTCCACATGCTGTTCCGTGATGGGCGAGTGGTCGACCAGGTCGTCCTGGGCGTAGTGCACGATCCGTTCGAGGTCTTCCAGGCGGTTGTGGTCAAGTACTGCGGCGGCCGCCAGCGCCTTGTAGGTGGAGGCGTAGGCGAACCTCTCGTCCGCGCGATGGGCGACGACCGTGCTGGTAGCGGTGTCCACCGCGAAGACCCCGAGCCGCGCGTCGAACTCCCGCTCAAGGGCGGTGAAGGCCTGATGCGCTGCCGTGTGAACCCTCCCTGCGGCCGCGTTGGCGACGGGCGCGCCGCTACCGATGATCGGGGTGACGGAGAGGCCGGCCAACGCGGTCAGGGAAGAACGGCGCGTGATGGGCATCGAAGTTCCTGTTCGGTGGGGTTGTTGCCTATTGGCCGAGGCTATCGGCCGCGATCAACTGCCGCGGGCACGACGCCACTGGTCGCAGAATGATCGGATCGCGGTCTCGTAGAGGACGACGAACCCTGGTGAGGGAGCTGATGCGGCCGTGGGGTGAGAGAGGCGAGTTCCAGGCGCAGGTTCACCTCGTCGATGATCCGGACTGGGCCGGAGCCGCGTCGGACGAGGTCATCGCTGCCGTGCGACGGGACGAGAACCCGAGTGTGGTTTTCATGGCCGACCGTGTGACCGTGCAGTCCTCCGACGGGGCGCTCGCTGAGGTCGCGTCCTCGCACCCCGCTTGTCGTCCTCAGCATTGTCGAGCCGGGCCGGGCGGATGGCCTCGGCAATGGGGAAGAGCCTCGAACTCTGGCCGAGCCGTGCTCGGTTGACGTGGGGGCCGCGCCTCGCGGGCTTCATACCCTTGATTCCGTCGAGCCGATGGGGTCGGCCGGGGCGCTGTCCGTCGGGCGATGCGCGGGCCGTTCCGACGCGGGGCTTCGGCGTGGCACTGACCGTCATTCAGCGTGTCGATGTACGGGCTGCCCCAGGTGTGCTGGACTTCTGTGCACGACGAGCGAGGGGTGTCGGAAGTGATTCGTAAGCTGCAGGCGGTCGCACTGGACTGCGCCGATCCAGTACGGCTCGCGGAGTTCTACGCGAGTCTGCTGGGCGGCCGGGTGGTCGTGGATCCGAAGGAGCCCGACTGGGTGGAGGTGCACGGGTTCGAGGGGACGCCGTTGGCCTGCCAGCGGGTCGATGGATACAGGCCGCCCGAATGGCCCGGCCGGCAGCACCCGCAGCAAATCCATCTGGACTTCGATGTGGACGACCTCGACGGGGAGGAGGAGCGGGCCCTCGCCCTCGGAGCGACCGTGCTCGAGCGGACGGACCAGCTCCGCCCGGAGGCGAACTGGCGGGTCTACGCCGATCCGGCCGGTCATCCGTTCTGCCTGTGCCTCCACTGAGTGCGCCGAACTCATCACGGCCCGGCATGGCGGGCAGGCCGGCGGTGAGCACCATGAGGCGCCGTCGAGGCCGGACAGCATGCGTCGCGTCGGCCTGGCGCGGTGGGCGAGGCTCAAGTGGCGCGTGCCTATGCGCGGAAGGTGCGGCGATACGTGTCCGGGGGGACGCCCACGGTGCGGTTGAAGTGGCGGCGCAGGGTCGTGGCGGTGCCCATGCCGGTGGCTTCCGCGATGGTGTCGATGCTGTCGTCACTGATCTCCAGCAGTTCCTGGGCGCGGCGGAGCCGTTGGGTCAGCAGCCACTGGAGCGGGGTTGTGCCGGTGACCGACTTGAAGTGGCGGCCCAGATGGCGGGAGCTCATGCGCGCCTGGCGGGCGAGGTCCTCGACGGTCAGAGGCTGGTCCAGGCGGGCCATGACCCAGGGAAAGAGTTCGGCGAGCGGGTGGTTCGCGGGAGAGGGCACCGGGGTGGTGACGTACTGGGACTGGCCGCCGTCCCGGTGCGGCGGGACGACGAGGCGCCGGGCCACGGCGTTGGCCACGGACGAGCCGTGGTCGAGGCGGACGATGTGCAGGCACAGATCCATGGCGGCTGCCTTGCCCGCTGAGGTGAGGACGCGGCCGTTGTCCACGTACAGGACGTCGGGATCGACGTCCACCTTCGGGTAGCGGGCCGCCATTTCCCGTGTGTGTGCCCAATGCGTCGTGGCGCGCTTCCCGTCGAGCAGACCGGCGGCCGCGAGCACGAACGCGCCCGTGCACAACGAGGCCACACGGGCGCCGGCTTCATGGGCCTCCCGTACGGCGTCGACCAGTTCGGTGGGCGGGTCGACGTCGATGTCGGACCAGCCCGGGACGATGACGGTGTCGGCGTGTCGCAGACGGTCCAGCCCATGGTCCGGTGAGAGGCGGAAGTTGCCGATCCGTACGCCCTCGGGCCCGCACACGGCGACCTCGTACCAAGGGACCTTCACGGCGTCCGCGGGCGGGCCGAAGACCTCGTACGCGAGGGACAGTTCGAAGTGGAGCATTCCGTCGGTGACGGCGATCGCGACAGTGGCCATGTCCGGAATTGTATGGCGTAGGTCGTTCCGGACACTGGTTTCCGGGTTTCCGGCTGGCCAGGATGACTGCAGTCGATCGTCCGGGAGCGAGGAGACGGGTTATGGGATCGGTGCAGAAGGTGGCGGTGTTCGGTGCGTACGGGCACACCGGGCGGTTCGTCGTGGCGGAGCTGCGTGAGCGCGGGTTCGTCCCGGTCCTGTCCGGCCGCGACACCGCCAAGCTGGAGAAGTACGCCGCGGAGACCGGGATGGAAGCGCGACCGGCGTCCATCGACGACCCGGACTCGCTCGACCGTGCGCTGGCGGGCACGGCCGCCGTCGTCAACTGCGCCGGCCCGTTCGCCTCGACCGCCGGCCCGGTGATCGAGGCGGCCCTGCGCGCCTCGATGCCGTACATCGACGTCGCCGCCGAGGTCGAGGCCAACCGCGATACGTTCGCCCATTTCGCAGCTCGCGCACGCGCCGCACAGACGGTGATCGTCCCCGCCATGGCCTTCTACGGCGGTCTCGGTGACCTGCTCGTCACCGCCGCCATGGGTGACTGGACCACGGCCGACGAGGCGCATGTCGCCTTCGGGCTGACCAGTTGGCACCCCACCGCCGGGACGCGTGCCTCGGGCGCCGTGTCCCATGAGCGGCGCGACGGCCGGCGCGTGCGCTACGCGCAGGGGCGGCTGGAGTACCGGGACGACGCCCACCCCACCCTGGAGTGGCCCTTCCCCGAACCGATGGGCCCGCGTCCGGTCATCGGCGAGTTCACGATGGCCGAAGTCATCACCGTACCCAGCCACCTCGACATCGCCGAGGTGTGCACCTACATGACGACCGAGGCCGCCCGTGACCTGTCGAACCCCGACACCCCGGCACCGACTCCGGTCGACGCGAGCGGCCGGTCCGACCAGACGTTCCTCGTCGACGCCGTCGTACGCGCCGGCGGCGTCGAACGCCGCGCCGTTGCCACGGGTCAGGACATCTACGCGGTCACCGCACCGCTCGTCGGAGAAGCCGTCGACCGAGTCCTCGGCGGCCGGACCCGAGCGGTGGGGGTTGCGTCCGCGGGGGAGATCTTCGACGCCGTCGACTTCCTCAAGGCGCTGGCCCCGCACATCAGCGTGGGACTGCCTGCATAGCGGGCAGCCAACGGCTCCCACCCCGTTCCTGAACACGGCACGCACACCGGGCAGCCGGTGAGGCGCTGACGCCGCCCGAGGCGCCGACACGCCAATTAGTATCGAATGATACCGTCGTGATCGAAACCTTGAAGGAGGCTGCCGCGATGGGTGCCGTTCTGTCGTCCTTCCCTCGCGCAGCGTGAGCGGACGGGAGAGATCATGAAGATCGCAGTTGCCGGTGGTACCGGGGTGGCCGGACGAGCGGTGGTGGAGGTACTGCGGGCTCGCGGGCATGCGCCCGTAGTGCTGTCGCGTGGCCACGGTGTCGATCTGGTGAGCGGGTCGGGGCTGTATGCCGCGCTGACCGGGGCCGAGGCGGTGATCGACGTCAGCAATGTGACCACGAATCGCAAGTCGGTGGCCGTCGGCTTCTTCGACAAGGCGGGACGGAATCTCGTCGGGGCGGCCGAACGCGCCGGGGTGCGGCACCTCGTGACGCCGTCGATCGTGGGGGTCGACCGGGTCGGGCACCCGTACTACACGGGTAAGTTGCGGCAGGAGGAGATCATCCAGGGTGGGGTGGTGCCGTGGACCATCATGCGGGCGACGCAGTTCTACGAGTTCGTGGGGCAGGCGCTGAGTGGTGTCCCCGGGCCGATCGCGCTGGTGCCGACGGCGGTGGTCCAGCCCATCGCCGTACGGGAGGTGGCCGAGGCCCTCGTCGACCTTGCCCTCGGATCGCCGAGGGGGATGGCCCCTGAGCTCGCAGGTCCGCAGGTCGAGTCGCTGGTCGACCTGGCCCGGCGCCTCATCGCCGCGGGCGGCGCGCGCCGGCGCCCCGTCGTGCCCCTGTACCTCCCCGGGGCGATGAGGAAGGGAGGCCTGCTGCCGACCGGCGCCGGCCCCCGCGGCACTCAGACGTTCGCCGACTGGCTCAAGGAGGAGAGCCCGGCGACGCCCTCGTGACCGATTCCCGTGTCGCGCAACGAACGGACGGCTGAGGCCGGTCTGCGGCAACCGGGCCCTCGACGAGCGGCGGCCAGTGCGTGACCGTCGCACTTGGGCGCGACACCGTCCGCTGTCGGGCGGCTGTGCCGGTCGCAGCGCTCGGCGAGTGGCTGTGGCCAGCGGGGGGTCGGCATGCTGACGTCTCCCCGGATGCCCTGCCGCACCGGCCGGACGAGCAGTAGAGTCCGCATGTGCGTTGATCTCCCCGGCGGCAGCCGTGCGCAGCCGCAGACAGTGCAGGGCGCCTCTCGCGCAGGGGCCGCCCCAGCAGGCATCCCTGTCGTCACCGCAGCGGAGATCCACACCATGACTGCTCAGCAGCCTCTCACCTACGACGCGCTCGTCGAACTCGCCACCGCTGATTCATCCGTCGTCGGGCTCGTCCTCAAAGGTTCCCGAGCCCACGACGGCATGATCAGACGGCACTCCGACCACGATCTGTACGTAGTCGTCGCCGACGACGCCACGACCGACCTCGCCCGGTTCGCGGGTCATCGCACCGCCGAGCTGGACCTCGTCATCGTCTCCGTCACCGAGTTCCGTGCGGCCGGGATGCCCGGCTTCGAGCGCTACGCCCTCGCCCGCGCCCGGATCGTGCTCGACCGGCTCGACGGAGGCATCGCCCGGATCCTTGCCGACAAGGCGCGTCTGGGTGCCGACGAGGCATTCCGGGACGCCCGTGGCAGGCTCGACGCCTACGCCAACTCGCTCTACCGCTCCGTCAAGAACCACCGGGACGGCCAGGCTCTCGCGGCTCGCCTCGACGCCGCCGACAGCATGCGGTTCCTGCTCGAACTGCTCTTCGTCCTCGACCGCCGCCCCCGCCCCTACAACAAATACCTGGAGTGGGAGCTCGCCCGACATCCGCTTCCGGGCTGGGACACCGACGTGTTGCTGCGCGCCCTGGACCGGATCTCGGCAACAGGCGACGTATCCATGCAGCGGTACCTGTTCACCCTTGTCGAGGCGGCGGTCCGAGAAACCGGTCATGGCGAAGTACTGGATGCCTGGGGCGAGGACCTGGACCTCATGCGACCGCAATAGGGATACAGGGACTCCCTGGTCGGAGCCGGCGTGGCGCACCCGCGCGGATGACCTTCCGAGTCGCGAAGATCGAGGCCGTGCGCCACGCTGATCAGTCAACCGCTCGTGTCGCGGGGTGCGGTGATGCCGAGGACAGGGAGTTCTTGTGGTGGGGGAATGGTCCACGTGGTGTGGCAAGTGGCTGGGCTCGCCGTCCGTCGAGACGCTTTTCGAACGCGCCCACCTGTCCACGGTCGTGGGACTGCGGCTTGCGGACGGCCGCGAAGTCGTCGTCAAGGCAAGGCCGTTCGAGCACCGGCTGGCCGGCTGCCTGGAGGTGCAACGCCGCATGCACCAAGCCGGCTTCCCGTGCCCGGAGCCGCTGGTGGGGCCGGAGCCTCTGGACGCCCGGGGGCCGTTGAGGGACTTGGTCGTCACGGCCGAGGCACTGGTCCCGGACGGCACCGTGCTGCCGCCGCGTCCGGACGCGCCCGAACTGTTCGCGGCGGCGCTGGCGCGCCTGGTGACGGCGGCGCCGTCAGCCGCGGACGTACCGTCGCTGGCTCCCGCGCCACCGTGGATCGGTTGGGATCATGCCGATCCGCGGCCCTGGCCGTGGCCGGACGACATGGACGTGGATCTCAACGATCGCCCCGGACCCGGCTGGCTGGACGAGACGGCGCGCCGTGTGCGCACGCGGCTGCGGCGCGCCGCCCTGCCCGAGGTGGTCGGCCACGGCGACTTCGAGTCCCAGAACATCCGCTGGAACGGCGACACACTGCATGTGGTGCACGACTGGGACAGCGCGGTCGCACGGCCCGAGGCGGCCCTGGCCGGTACCTCCACCGCAGTCTTCCCCGCGGGCGGGCCCGAAGACCGGCCCGCGACCGTCGCCGAGACCGAGCGGTTCCTGGCCGGATACGCCCGGGCCCGCGGCCGGCACTGGACGCGTGAGGAGTGCGAAGTGGCCTGGGCCGCGGGGCTGTGGGTACTGGCCTTCAACGCCAAGAAGGCAACGGTCGGCCGGCCGAACGGCTCCGCAGCCGCTCGGCCGGCCGAAGAAGCAGCCGAGCGGCTGCGGCGGGCCGGCGCCTGAAAGGTGTGGGCCGGGGTACGCCCGGCAGCGATGTCCAGCCGGGGTGTCGTCGACCGCCACGGTCGGCGCCGGCCGCAACGGACCGCCGGACGAGGAGCGGGCCAGGCATCCTTGAGCGGGGCACGCCGCACGTGTTCAGCTCACGCTCTCGTGGAGCGTTCAGCGTGTGGCGAGGAGTTCCAGTGTGTCGATGACGCGGTTGGAGAAGCCCCACTCGTTGTCGTACCAGGCGACGACCTTGACGTGTCGGCCGTCGACTCGGGTGAGGGCCGCATCGAAGATCGACGAGGCGGGGTTGCCGACGATGTCGGACGACACGAGGGCGTCGTCGGAGTATTCGAGGACACCGGCCAGCGGGCCCTGCGCGGCAGTGCGGTAGGCGGCCAGCACGTCGTCGCGGGTCACCTCGCGGGCGACGGTGGTGTTGAGCTCCACGATCGAGCCGACCGGCACCGGCACACGGATGGAGTCGCCCGACAGCTTGCCGTCCAGGGCGGGCAGCACGTGGCCGATCGCCTTGGCGGCGCCCGTCGTGGTCGGCACGATGTTGACGGCGGCGGCGCGGGCGCGGCGGGCGTCGCGGTGCGGGCCGTCCTGCAGGTTCTGCTCCTGCGTGTAGGCGTGCACCGTGGTCATGAAGCCGTGCTCGATGCCGGCGAGGTCGTCGAGCACCGCGGCCAGCGGGGCGAGCGCGTTGGTCGTGCAGGAGGCGTTCGAGACGATCGTGTGCACGGCCGGGTCGTACGCGTCCGTGTTGACCCCGTACGCGAGCGTGACGTCGGCGCCGTCCGACGGGGCACTGACGAGCACCTTGGCCGCTCCCGCGTCCAGGTGGGCGCGGGCCGCCTTGGCCGACGTGAAGCGGCCGGTCGCCTCCAGCACGATGTCGACGCCGAGCTCGGACCACGGCAGCTGGGCCGGATCCCGCTCGGCGAGCACCGTGATGCGCCGACCGTCGACGACCAGGGCGTCGCCGTCGACGGTCACCGGACGGCCGAGCCGCCCGGCGGTGGAGTCGTAGGCGAGGAGCCGGGCGAGGGTGGCGGGCTCGGTGAGGTCGTTGACGGCGACGATCTCCAGGCTGCTGTCGCGTTCCAGCAGGGCGCGCAGCACGTTGCGTCCGATGCGGCCGAATCCGTTGATGGCGATGCGAGTCATGTGGGGTGTCCCTTCCGTTCCCCATCAGCCTCGCGTGCGCGATCCGTACGTGGCCGTGGCGAGAGCGCCATGGTTCGAAAGGATCGCGCCAAGCGCCGGGCGGCGGGGCTACTCGCCTCGGGTGAAGGTGCGCCGGTACTCGCTCGGTGTGGTGCCGAGGATGCGCTGGAAGTGCATCCGCAGATTCGCGCCCGTGCCCAGACCGACATCGTTGGCGATCTGCTCGACGCTGCGCTTCGAACGCTCGAGCAGCTCGCGGGCCAGATCGATGCGGGCGCGCATGATCCATTGCATCGGTGTGTACCCGGTGTCCTCGGCGAAGCGGCGCGAGAACGTGCGCGGTGAGACTGCCGCGTGCTGGGCGAGGGATTCGAGGCTGAGCGGTTCGTCGAGCCGGTGCAGGGCCCATTCGCGGGTGGCGGCGAACCGCTCACCGAGCGGCTCGGGCACGCTGCGCGGCACGTACTGCGCCTGGCCGCCGCTGCGGTAGGGCGCCGCGACCAGGCGCCGGGCCGCGTGGTTCGAGGCGGCCACCCCGAGATCGCCGCGCAGGATGTGCAGACACAGGTCGATGCCCGAGGCGGCGCCGGCCGACGTCAGCACACTGCCCTCGTCGACGAACAGGACGTTCTCGTCGATCCGGATCAGCGGATGCTTCTCGGCGAGCGCGTGTGTGTAGTGCCAGTGCGTCGTGGCGCGCTTGCCGTCGAGCAGGCCCGTCGCGGCGAGCGCGAAGGCGCCGGTCGAGATGGCGGCGAGCCGTGCACCTCGCCGGTGCGCGGCGATGAGCGCATCGACGACGTCCTGTGGCGGGTCGTCGCGGTCCGGGAACCGATAGCCGGGAATGAAGACGATGTCGGCCCACGCCAGCGCGTCGAGACCGTGGGCGACGTGGTAGGCCAGGCCGTCGCCGCCGGTCACCAGGCCGGGTGCCGCACCGCACACCCGCACCTCGTACGGCATGCTCGCCCGGGTCGTGAACACCTGAGCGGGGATGCCGACATCGAGCGGCTTCGCACCCGCGAGAACCAGAACGGCGACGCGACGCAGGCGGGAGGAGGACACGGGGACAGGGTACGAGGTCTCGCATCGGATGCCTGCGGACCATGCCTGGGCGCACGCGTATCCGTGCCCCCGTCTGCGAACGCAACTCGTCTGCTCGTGTGAGTTGGTCCTGCACCTGATGACGAACCTTGGGCGGGAGCGCATCACGATCGCGGTCGCTGCCGTCGCCGGCGCGGAACGCCTTCTGGAGATCACCACCCGGTACGTGAAGGAACGCGAGACGTTCGGGCGGCCGCTGGCCAGGCTCCAGCACGTCCGCTTCGAGATCGTGGAGAGGGCGACCGAGTGCGCCGTCACCCGGGCTTTCCTGGACCGGTACGTCGAGGAACACGCACGTGGTGCGCTGGATGCCGTCCACGCGTCGATGGCGAAGTGGTGGGCGACCGAGCTGCAGAAGCGTGTCGCGGACAGGTGTCTGCAACTGCACGGCGGATACGGCTGCATGACCGAGTACCCGATCGCCAGGGCCTTCACCGACAGCCGCATCCGGACCATCTACGGCGGAACCACCGAGATCATGAAGGAGATCATCGGCCGTTCTCTGCTCGCCTGAGTCCGTCTGCCCTCACAGCACCCCGCCCTGCGCCTGGAGTACGGGGAAGGGTCGACCGGCACGAGGGATGCCCGCCGCCTGTGTGTGCAACGGACGCGCCTACAGGGTCGTAGGCGCGTCCGTTGCTTCTCGTCGTTCCGTCGGCGTCAGCTCAGCGGTTCGATCCAGATGTTGCGGTAGCGCACCTTGTTGCCGTGGTCCTGGAGGCGGACGGCTCCGGCCGACAGTCCCTCCGATGCGCCCCCGCCGGTCGGGCCGTTGATGGTGACGTCGTCGTGGACCTTCTTGCCGTTCCAGACGACGCTCACGCGAGCGTCGGCGGTCTTGGTGCCGTCGGCGTCGAATCGTGCTGCGTGGAAGGTGATGTCGTAGGTCTGCCAGGTCTGCGGGGCCGTTGCCGCGTTGACGTCCGGCGCCTTCTTCAGATAGATCGCTCCCGCTTCGTTCGTGTCGAGTGTCGTGTCACCGTAGGAGTCGAGAATCTGCAGTTCGTAGCGGTCCTGGAGGTAGACGCCGCTGTTGCCTCGGTCCTGGCCGGTCACGTCGTCCGGCAGGAGCGGGACGCGGAACTCCACGTGCAGCTTGAAGTCCTGGTAGGCGTCCTTGGTACGGATGTCGCCGCAGCACACCTCCATGGATCGTTCGTCGGTCAGCGGCCACTGCACGGCCCGCCCGTTCGTGTGCTGCCACTGACCCTGCGAGCCGGTGGAGCCGTCGAACAGGGTGACCCGGGTGCCGTGCGGGCGCACGGTGATCAGGTCCAGGTTCACGTGGCCGGCGTCGCCGGAGTCGAAGCGGTACGCGATGGTGTTCTTCCCCTTGCCGAGCATGACCCGCTCGGTCTGCGTCGACCAGGCGTCCCAGGTGCCGGTCGAGGCGAGCTTCGTCTGCCTCAGCTTCTGCCCGTTGGCGTACAACGAGAGTGACTTGGTGCCCTGGTAGGGGTTGGGGCCGTTGGAGTAGCGCAGGTTCACGTCGTACTCGCCGGCCTCGGGCACGGTGACGTCGAAGGTCGTGGCGCCCTTGCCCTCGGTGTTGTAGCGATCGACGAAGCCGCTGCCCGAGTAGCCGGTGTGGTCGGTGTTGATTCCCGCCGTCCCGGTCAGCCGCGCCTCCTCGGCTTCATACAGCGTGGCGGGCGGCGGTTGCTTTCCCGGCAGGGCATTGAGGGTGTACCAGGCCTCCGTGCTCCACAGTGCCTCACCCGAGGCGGATGCGAAGGGGCGTGGGGAGCGGACGTGCACGACGCGGCCGGGCTTGAGGCCGTCGACCTGGAGGTGGACCGTGCGACCGTCGTCGTCGAGTGTTGCCGAGCGGATACCGAGCCGCTCCTCTGCGATCTTCGGCCCTCCGTAGTCCGACGTGGGGGTGTAACGCCACTGCTCGGCCTGGTAGTGGGAGGCCAGCTTCTCCGCGGTGCTCCGTGACAGCGGTTGGGTGTACTCCAGATCGAAGCCGCCGTCCACGGCGCGCATTTCCTTGATGTCGAACGTGTTGCCACCGTTGGGCGTCAGTTTCTGCAGGCCGAACTTCAGTTTCCCTTCCTGGCCCCAGTTGCCGTCGGCACCGAGCCCGCCCGCGTAGATGGCGCCGTCGGGGCCCATGGTGATGCGGTTGACGCCGGCTTCGAGTCCCTGTGTGTAGCGGAACACGGCGCCCTGGTACTGGCCCTTCACCTTTTCCAGGTAGGCGCGCTGAAGCCCGCCGTAGGTGACGTCACCGAAGAGCATCTGCCCGGCGTACCGGCCCTTGGCCAGATAGAGCGGTGTGCTGGGGGAGTTGGCGATCTCGTTCTGCGGCAGCCACAGCACCGGCTGGGTGACGGAGCGGTCGTCGAAGGGGCCCTGGGGCTCGGTGTAGTGGTTGAAGAAGCGGTCCTGCTTGATGTGGACGAGCTTCGAAGCGGGCAGCCAGCCGCCTTGGTTGTCGGTGGTGAAGATGTCGCCGCCGGGACCCCAGCCGATGCCGTTCGGGGTGCGCAGGCCACCTGCGACCGGGTGAATGTCCCCCGTCTTCTTGTTGATCTTGTACGTGGTGCCCCGACCGGGGGCCGGCTGCGGAGTCGTGGTCGCCCCGCCGTAGTTGATGGCGACGGAGAGGTTCACGTAGAAGTAGCCGTCACGGTAGAGCAGGCCGAAGGCGAACTCGTGGAAGTTGCCGCCGTAGGGCCATGTGGCGATCCTGCGGTACTCGTCGGTGACGAAGTCACCATTGCTGTCGACCAGTTGGGTCAGCTCATGCTTCTGCGACACGTACAGCGAACCGTCGACGTACTTGATGCCCATCGGTTCACGCAGTCCGCTCGCCACCTTCTTCACGGTCACCTTGTCGCGACTCGTCTTTCCGGTGACGTGGTCCAGGAGGTACACCTCGCCCGCCGTGGTCTGGGAACCACCCCAGGTGGAGATCGCCAGGCGGCCGTCGGGCAGCCAGTCCATGCCGGTGACTTGAGGGTCGAAGCCGTCCGGGCGCAGGTCGGTGAGGTCGAGGTCGGGACGTACCTCGGTCAGGGGCAGGCCGTCGCCGGGGCTGTCCGCCCCCGATTCGCACTCCTTGCGGCCCGGTGCGGTGACCCGGACGACTCCGCTGTCGGTGCTCAGCGCCTCGCTCGGCACGGTGGTGAAGTCGTTCGCACCCGGCGGCTTCCAGGCGAGCGCAAGGCGCTGTTCTCCGCCGGCTTCGAAGTAGTCGATGCGGAACGGGTGTGATCCGGCGCCGAGTTGGACGGATCCGTCCTTGGGCTCGGCCGCGTGGAGTCCGTCGTGCTCGATGACCGTCCGGTCGTCGACGATCAGCCGTGAGCCGTCATCACTGCTGAGACGGAAGTCGTACGTTCCGTCGCTGGGCACGACGAGGTAGCCGGAGGCCTCGGCCGTGAAGTTGTCGGCGAAGCCGCCGAAGTCACCGGTTGTCGACCAGTCCACGGTCGGCATCAGCTTGTCGACGTTGGGTGTCTGGCCCGGCTTGAGTGTGCACAACTTGCTGAGCGGAACCTGGGTGTCGAAGACCCGCAGGGTCACTCCCGGTTCCTGGGGCGGGATGTCGGCGCCGGCGGCGGCGGTCGTAGGCGCTGCCCACACACCTCCGACAAGGAAACTGCCCAGAAGCAGCGGAGTGAGCCGTCTTCGGGCGCGTGAGAACAACCGTCGATGCATCGGACCTCCAGTCGGACCGGAGGCCGTCGGGTCGCACTCCGGTCGAGCTTTCCCTCTGCGCGGGCGGCGCGCAGAGAGTGCGGTACTGGTGCGGTTGTGTCGATACGGTAGGGGTCTTTTGCGGAGCGCGTCCATACTTTGTCATCAGTGAGTTCAAAGTTCACCGCTCGCCGGCGGAAGCCGTGATGTGAGCCGTAGCGGCAACGGGGGAGGGGCCTCGCCGAGCCCCTCAACTGACGTGGATGCACCGGGTTTTGACCGGCCCATCGGTCATCGGTGCGGTGGGCGCCGCCAGTGGACCGTTGCCAGGCAGGCAGAGGCAGGAAGGTGTCTGGCCCAGCTCTCGCTGGACCAGACGTGGGAAGAACCAGGGCCACCCGGAGCCCCTGTCGGCCCGTTACGTCACCGGACGGCTCTCCGACTCCCGCTGCCGCGCGGCCAGTGCCCGCGCCAGCATCTTCGCCCGGTAGGGATTCGCCGCGCTGAGGGCCGTCGCCACCTTCACCGCCTCATCCAGCAGAGCCAGCCGTTGCTCCGGCAGGTCCCGCACCAGGGGCGAGGTGCTGGCCTCCACCAGGACGTACGCCAACTTCGATCCGTACACCTCCGGCTCGACCTGTGTGAGAAGGCGGTACACCCACAGCCCCTCCGCGCCGCGTACCACCCGTCGGTTGGCGCTGAGCAGCTTGACCCTCGCCAGCACGACCATGTCCTGATCCAACGATCCCCCTCTGTTCCCATGCTCCCGACGCGCCCGTCGCACGACGAGACAGCACGGCGAACGCACCGGCAGCCGAGGACGGATGCCGGCACGGACGCCGGAATGTGGATGACGACGAGTTTGCGGGCCGTCCGCCCTCTGCGACAAGCCCGGACGGACGTGCTCTCCGTCCTACCGAAACACCCGCCGAACAGGCATGATGGACCTGACACTCACCCCAGACTCGTCCGGTGGACCACCCGAGATGCGGGGATCGCAACACCGGGGCGGAGCCGGCTGTCGTACCCGGGCCGAGTCGGCCCCAGGGCGCAGGGCACTCGCCGGGCAACGTCGTGTCGCACCAAGGGTGGCTCCACTGCGGCCAGTTGCAGCAGTGCGCGCGCCGTCGAGACCGGTCCCGGATCCGGCGGCGTCCGGGGGAACCTCAGGGCAGGGTCAGGATGCGAGGGCCGTGGTCGGTGATGGCGACGGTGTGTTCGATGTGTGCGGCCCTGCTGCCGTCGGTCGTGCGCAGGGTCCAGCCATCGGTATCGGTGCGGTAGGTGTTCTGCCCGCCGGCCATGAACATGGGCTCGATGGCGAGGACGAGGCCGTGGCGGAGGGGGAAACCACGGCCGGGGCGGCCGCGGTTGGGGACATGAGGGTCTTCGTGCATGCGGCGCCCGATGCCGTGGCCGCCGAAGTCGGCCGGCATGCCGCAGCCCGCCTTGCGGGCGACCGTGTCGACGGCGTGGGAGATGTCCCCGATGCGACTGCCCACCTGGGCGGCGGCGATGCCGGCGTCGAGGGCTCGCTGCGTGGCGTCGATCAGATCGAGGTCGCCGGGGCGTGGCGTTCCGACGGTGAAGGTGATGGCCGCGTCCCCCGCCCAGCCGTCGAGTTGCGCGCCGCAGTCGATGCTCACCAGGTCGCCGTCGCGCAGCCGGTAGCCGGTGGGGATGCCGTGCGACACGGCGTCATTGACGGAGGTGCAGATCACGGCCGGGAACGCGACCGGGGCGAAGGACGGCCGGTATCCGAGAAAGGGCGAGCCGGCCCCGGCCTCGTCCAGTACCGACCGGGCCGCTTCGTCCAGTTCTCGCAGGGACACCCCCACGCCGGCTGCGTCACGCACCGCGGCCAGCGCGCGGGCCACCACGCGCCCGGCTTCCCGCATCGCATCCAATGCGGCATCGGTCTTGATCTCCACCATGTGTCCGACTCCCTCGAAGCACGCCTACCCAATTCTTATACCGGTATTAGTATCACGGTTGCGGGAGCAAGCTCCTCGTGACGCCGTCGGAGCGGGGGCAGGGGCGGAAGCGGGAGCTTGGCGTGC
Organism: Streptomyces sp. NPDC025784; assembly: GCF_055558435.1. Classification (NCBI taxonomy): domain Bacteria; kingdom Bacillati; phylum Actinomycetota; class Actinomycetes; order Kitasatosporales; family Streptomycetaceae; genus Streptomyces; species Streptomyces sp. NPDC025784. The sequence continues at coordinate 205,132 of NZ_JBVHMN010000006.1, read as the reverse complement.
GGCGAGCGGTTCGGCGGGCTGCCGCGTCGAGCGTGCGGTCGCCGAAGCGCGGTGGAGGTGGCGGCCGCGGCGTGGCGGAAGTGGCGACCGTGACAGGGTTTCCTGGGGGCCCTGCGCAGGATCGAAACCGGCCGGGCCCGCCCCCGTCCCTCTCGTCATCGCGCTCCCGGTCCGCCGCGTCTCCCCTGCATTGGCCGTCTACGCTCTCGACATGCAGCGCAGCAATGTCGCACGGGACGACGGCGCATGGATGGGCCTGTCCCTGGACCTGGAGGATCGCCGCCTGCCGGGACTGTGCGTGCTCAGTGCCGGGTCGCCGCTGCTGATCTCCCAGCAGTCGCGGCCCGTGCTGCTCGCCGATGTCGACGGCCACTTCCAGGGCGTGGACTTCTGGCGCACCGACGAGTACCGGTCGTGCATTCCGCCGCTGCGCGCCGACGTGGCGCGTGGCCTGGCGGGCAGCCCGGAACGGTGGGCTCACCGCTTGGCGCAGCACCTCATCGACTCGTCCGGCAGCCCGTTGCACGAGGGTCGATGGATGCTCTCGGCCCGGAGTCCGCTCCGGCGCCGGCGTCACGCTGACGCTTCGACTGCCGAGTACTGGAGCTCGATGCTCGTGGAGGGCCATCCGGACGGATACATCGACTGGTCCGTCCACTCGGGCTCGTGGGAGGTTCTCCCGCTGCGGCCCGTACCCGATCCTGGCGACAGTCGGGTCGAGGCGTACCGCAAGCAGGCCCGTGAAGGGGTTCTCCCACCCGTCTTGTTGTGGTGGGTCAGTGGCCTCGACTGCCACTTGATCCTGGACGGTCACGCACGGCTCGCCGCGGCGATCGCCGAGTCCGTCGAGCCCCCGCTGCTGCACCTGCATCGATCGGTGCCGCGCTATGACCTCGCCCTGCGCATCGATGACGCCGTCGGCTTCTACGAGCGCGAACTGGCTCGCTTCGTCGAGCTCCGCGCCGTCCAAGGCCCTGCCGTCCCGGACGGCGCCACCATCGCCGGCCCGCAACTCGCCCGCCGCCTCCGCGGTCTCGATACGGCGGCGCAGCCCACGTGGGCCTGGCCTCTGCCCGGCGGGCAGGCTCAGTGGCGTCGCATCGCACGCGAGGTGACGTCCGGTCAGGACTGGCCCCGCAGCTGAGTCCTGGCGGATTCCGTAGGTGGTGGGAGAGGCCTGCACGTGCTGCGAGACGGCATGGCTGCTCAAGGGGTCCGCGGGCAGTCTCGCCACGTGGTCGAGGATCCGGCACTGCTGCGGTCCCGCCTCGGTCGTGGCTTCCAGGGCCGGCGTGCGCCCGCAGGCCGAACGGCACCTCCGTCATAGCGTTCACCTCCAATCCATTGCAATGGAATCAAGATCCGGACGTTGCGTTAAAGCCAAACCATCGCAACGATTATTCCTCTCTGACCGGCTGGTACGTCGATCCTGCGCAATAAATCGATTGCCCAAAATATGAATGCAACGTAGCGTTTCCTATGTCGGAAAATGCGTGCTCGAAGGCCTTACGGGCCGCGGACCGCGCGTTTCATGGGGTGGGCGATCAAAGGGGGCGGACCATGGACACAGTGCAGAGACGGCAGCCGGGGGAACCCGGCAACGTCACCGCCTTCGCCCGCTTCGTGGTCTGCGGCGGCGGAGTGGGTGTCGCCTCCAGCTTCGCCGTGGCGGCCCTCGCTTCCTGGATTCCGTGGGGCCTGGCCAATGCCCTGATCACCGTGGTTTCCACGCTCCTCGCCACCGAGCTGCACGCCCGCTTCACCTTCGGCGCGGGTGTGGGCGCGACCTGGCGCCAGCATGCGCAGTCCGCCGGATCCGCGGCAGCCGCCTACGCGGTGACCTGCGTGGCGATGTTCGTCCTGCAGCAACTCGTCGTGGAACCGGGCGCGTTGCTTGAGCAGGTCGTCTACCTGTCGGCCTCCGCGCTCGCCGGTGTCGCGCGATTCGCGGTGCTGCGCCTCGTCGTCTTCGCGCGGAACCGCTCGCACGTCGCAGCCACCGACCACACCGCGCGCCTCGTGCAGGCGACCGTGGCCCGCGACACGGCACCCGCCGATCCCGTCGCGCTCTACCGCGCCGCCTGAACCTTCCGTCCGGGCGGTGCGCCGCGCGCCGGCCTCGTGGCCGGCATCTGCGCGATGCGCAGCGCCGTACGAAGACGCCCGGTACACAGCACAGGTGCCCGGTGATCGCGAAGCGAGCGGGTCCCGTTTGACCTTGACACGGTGACAAGGCCTTCAGTACTCGCCAAGGAGGTGGTCCCGATGGCCATGACGAGACAGGACGCGGAGGCGGGACGAGCGCTCCAAGCGCTGGAGGACGGCCGGTCGTCCGTACGACTGCGAGCGGCTCTGGAGGCCGGTACGACGCCTGACCCGCGCTTCGTCGGCAAGCTCATCGAGCGATGCGGAACCGAGCCGGAGTTCTTCGTCCGCGACATGCTGACCTGGGCCCTCACCCGACACCCGGTGTCCATCACGCTCCCCGGGCTGCTCCATGAAGTCCGCTCGGAGCGTGCGCAGGCACGGAGCCAGGCGCTGCACACGCTGTCCAAGATCGGGGACCGGCAGGCGTGGCCGTCGATCACACCGGCGCTCCTGTCCGACGCCGACGACGAGGTGGCGCGGAGCGCCTGGCGGGCCGCGGTCGTGCTCGTCCCGCAAGGCGAGGAGTCGGCCTTGGCCGCGGGCCTGGCGGCGCAGCTCGGGCGCGGTGAGCGCGAGACACAGCTGAGCCTCAGCCGTGCGCTGGTCGCGTTGGGAGACGTCGTCCTGCCCGCTCTGCGTTCCGCGGCGACGGTCCCCGACCCCGGCGTGCGCGCACACGGGCTCGCTACCGAGCGGCTGCTGCGCGACCCGGATGCCGGATTCGAGTTCGCGATCGAGGAGGCGAAGCGCATCCTGGCCCTCGGCGACTCCGACCAGGAGGGACAATAGGAAGTGTTGATCGGTGAGGTGGCGCGACGGTCCGGGGTCAGTGCCCGGATGCTCCGGCACTACGAGTCGCTCGGCCTGGTACGGCCTTCGGGTCGTACGGGCTCCGGCTATCGGGAGTACTCCGGTGAGGACATCCGGCGGATCTTCCACATCGAGAGCCTGCGGTCGCTGGGGCTGTCGTTGCGTGACATCGGGCGTGCGCTCGACGACCCCGGCTTCGCGCCCTCGGCGCTCGTCGACGACCTCATCCGTCAGACGCGCGAACGCCTCGCGGCGGAGACCGAACTGCTCACGCGACTCCGTCGGATCGACGCCGCGGAACCCGCCGGCTGGGAGGACGTCCTCCAGGTCGTCGCGCTTCTCCAGGCGCTTGAGTCGAAGAGCCCCGACGCGCGCCAACGCGCGGCGCTTTCCTCGGTCGACGAGGTTCCGGTGCCGGTGGCGGCGCTGGTCGAGGCGACGCTGAGCGAGACGGAGCCGAACGTCGCCGGGGCCCTCCGGTGGGCACTGGCGCGATCGGGCGAGGGCGGCACGGAACTGCTCGCGGAGGGCCTGGGCTCACCGGTGGCCGCAGTGCGGGAACGTGCCGTCCGATCCCTCGCCGAGATGCCCGGTGACCAGGCCACCGCGCGGCTGCGTGACGCCCTCGCGAACCCCGACGGCGTGGTTCGCGGACATGCGGCTCTGGCGCTCGGGACGCGGGGCGTGGCCGATGTCGTCCCGACGCTCATCGACATGATCGTGGAAGGAAGGAACGACACCGATGCGGCCGATGCGCTGAGCGCCCTGGCGGGCGACACCGTGACGGCGGATCAGATCGCGACCGGGCTCGTCGACCGCCTCGCCGACGACGCCACTGCGGCGCCTGCACGGGGACGGCTGACCCAGGCGCTGGCGGACATCCCGGGGATCACGGCGTCACGTGCCCTCGTGGAGCTGTCGCACGACGAGGACCGGGCCGTTGCGCTGACCGCGGCGTATCTCCTTCAGCTGCGCGAGGCACGGTGAGGGATCCCTTCTCCGGGCGCGCTCGGCCATGAAGGCCGACCGAGCCCGACCCGACGCGTGATGTGTCGACCAGAAGGTCGCTGCGTACCGTGAGGTCGCCTTCGTACGCCACCACGATCGTGACGAAAGCCGAGTCTCGCCCAGGCAGTGCGGCGCGTGTCTCGCGCCTGTGGCAGGTGACTTGGTGGCCGCCGCCTACGCGGAGTCCGACCAAGGCCCCCTCTCCCGGGCGTGGTCAGTGTCGGCTCCGGTGATGTCTTCCCGGCCGTGGTCCGGCGCCGGGGGTTGCTGCGGTGCCTGACGGCCCTGTGCCGCCGCGAGTGGGGTCAGGTGCCGTTCGGCGCTGTCGAGCAGCCCGAGATCGGCCTTGGTGTGCGCGACGGCGGCGTCGACCAGCAGGGCGACCAGTGGTTCGCCGGCGTGCGCCCTGCGCTGCTGCGCGAGGCCCGCGAGTTCCGACAAGTACGTCTGCCGCTGGGTCTCGATCAGGGTGCCCAACGCCTCGCTGCCCAGAGCGACGGCTCCGAGGAGTTTCAGGAAGACCTCGTCGCGGAAGCCGCCGGTGCGGACCGAGGCGGTGGTCGCCCAGGCGCGTACTTCGACGTTCCCGGCGGGTGTCAGCGTGTACAGGTTCTTGTCGGGGCGGTCGGGCTGCGCGACTTGTGAGCGCGTGACATATCCGTCCCGGACGAGCCGTTCGAGAATCTGGTACAGGTGCCCGATGTTGAGGCCACCCCACTGTGGCCCGATGGTCTCCTCGAACTGGGCCTTGAGCTCGTAGCCGTGACTCGGTCGCTGCGTCAGGAGCGCGAGCACGGCGTGGTGTAGCGGCATATACGTCCCTCCTGCATTGTGACAATGTACCGTTGCATTGCGGCAATGTAGGGGAGTGGGGGCTGTTTCCATGGCTGTGAGCGTGGCGTTGCGAGGGGTGAGCCGGCGATATCCCGGCCTGATCGCCCTGGACGAGGTCGACTTGGAGGTCGCGCCCGGGGAGGCGGTGATGCTGACCGGTCCGTCCGGAGCCGGCAAGTCCACGGTCCTGCATGTGACCGGCGGGATGGACCGGCCCGACGACGGCAGCGTCGAGATCGACGGAAAGGAACTGCGCCCTCGGGACCTGGACGGCCACCGGCGGCGCATCGGGTTCGTCTTCCAGCGCTTTCACCTGCTGCCCGCACTGACCGTGCTGGACAACGTGCTGGCCCCCGTGCTCCCTCGCAAGGTCGACTTCGACCGGCGTGAGCGCGGCATGGAACTGCTGGAAGCGGTCGGCCTGGGCGGGCGGGCCGACGCGCTGCCTGCGGAACTGTCGGGCGGTCAGCAGCAACGCGTCGCCGTGGCACGCGCATTGATCAACCGGCCGGGGCTGCTCCTGGCCGACGAGCCCACGGGCAACCTCGACAGCGTCATCGGCCGGGAGATCATCGACCTGCTGATGTCCCTGCGGGAGCGCTACGGCATGACGATGCTCATCGCCACCCACGACCCGGAAGTCGCCGCGAACGGCGACCGGGTGGTGCGCCTGCAGGACGGCAGGATCACCTCGGACCAGCGGATCACCGCATCCGGCGACGTGCTCGACCGGCTGGGGGGTCTGTGCCCGTGATAGCAATGATCATCGGGCAGCTCCGGCGGCGGCGTGGGCGCGCGCTGGCGCTGGCCGCAGGGATCCTGGTGGCGGCGACCAGCTTCACTCTGCTGACCTCGACCGTGCACACGAGCCAGGCGAGCACCGTGGGCACGGTACGGAAGAACGCCCGGTCCGCGTACGACGTGCTGGTGCGCCCGCCGAACGCGCAGACGGACGTGGAGCGCCGAAGCGGCCTGGTCGCGCCCAATTTCCTGTCCGGCACCTTCGGCGGCATCACCATGGAGCAGTACCGGCGCATCCAGCGTATGAGCGGAGTCGACGTGGCCGCGCCGGTCGCCAACATCGGCTACCTGATGGTGCACAACACGGTCTCCGTCGACGTGTCCCGCTTCCTCGACGGCAAGGCCTCCCGGCAGATCCTGCGCATCGCCCCGACGCTCACCGCGGGCTTGAGCACCTATCGCGCCGCCGACCAGTACGTCTACCTCACCCGCAGCCCGCTCAGCTCGGGGAAGCACGACGTCTTCGAGTCCGACACCCTGGAGAAGGGCGCGATCGACAAGAGCACGCGGCAGTACGTGATGAACGGGAAGTACAACGTGTGCTTCTACTTCAACGGGGACAAGACGGAAAAGACCCGCTGGAACCTCGAACTGCCGATGATGGAGAGCATCATCGCCGAGGACCTCAGCGACAGGTCGGCGTTCGACCCCGACCTGCACTCGCGGATGAACTGCCAGTCGGGGCAGGGCAAGGCCACCATCGACATCCCGGTCGCCTACCCGGTGCTGCTCTCCGCCGTCGACCCGCGGGCCGAGGACCGGCTGGTGGGCCTGCGCCGCACCGTCACCTCGGGCCGGATGCTCACCGAACAGGACAGGCCGCAGGTGGTGCCGCCCTCGAAGAACCCGAACGGCCAGAGGGAGACGTTCGTACCGGTGGTGCTCAGCAGCCGCCCGCTGACCGCTGGGAAGATCACCGCCACCGTCGAGCGACTCGACACCGGGGACCCGGCCGAGCTGCCTTCACGACTGGGCAATCCGACCGCGGCCGGCTTCGTCAAGAACCTGCGCGGCACACCCGTGGGCCGTGTCGCCGTCGACCTGAGCCGGGGCTACGAGAAGGCGGTGCCCACCTACGGGGTCGACGCCACCGACTACTGGACCGTCGGCCCCGTGACCTACCGTCGCACATCCGGCGGCGACCTCACCGTACAGCCGCGGCCGCCGCAGAAACCCGGCCTGTGGGTGACCAACCTGAACCAGCAACCGGTGGCGGACGTCCCCGAGGAGAACACGGGCCCGCAGTACCGGAAGGTGACCAGCCACCCCTCCACCTTCTGCAACGGCTTGGGAGTGTGCGAGAAACTCGACTACGGCCGCCTGCCGAACCCGCTGTTCCACGTCGTCGGCCGCTTCGACACCGGCAAACTGCCCGGCTTCTCGCCCCTGACCGAGGCCCCGCTGGAGACGTACCAGTCCCCTCAGGTCACCGGCGCCGACAAGGCGACCCGCACGACGCTGAACGACACGTCACTGCGGCCCGACCGCAACCTGGGCGGCTACCTGACCCCACCTCCCACGATGCTGACGACGATGGACTCCGTCACCGCGCTGACCAAGAGCCGCCGGACCCCGAACCTCCAGGACACGGCACCCGTCAGCGCGATCAGGCTCCGGGTGGCCGGAGTGACCGGCGTCGACGCCGCCTCCCGCGCACGCGTCAACGCCGTGGCCGGCAAGATCCGTACCGCCTACCCCGAGCTCCAGGTCGACGTGACGGTGGGCAGCTCGCCCACCCCCCAGACCGTCGCGCTGAGCACCACGGCGCATGTGACGGAGCGCTGGGTGAGCAAAGGCGTGGCACTGCGGATCCTCAAGGCGGTCGACACCAAGAGCGCCATCCTGTTCACACTGGTCCTGGTCGTCTGCGCGCTGTTCCTCGGCCAGGCGGCGCTGGCCTCGGTACGCTCCCGCCGCACCGAGATCGGCACGCTGCGCTGCGTGGGCTGGAGCGGCGCGGAAGTACTCCGCCTGGTCCTGGGCGAACTGGCCGCGATCGGGCTCGCGGCGGGGGCCGCGGGGGCGCTGCTGGCGTACGTGCTCGGCAGACTGCTGGGCCAGCCCGACGCCGGCGCCAGATCCCTCCTGGTCCTCCCGGTGGCGCTGCTGCTGGCCACGGCCGCAGGCCTGATCCCGGCCTGGCGCGCCACCCGGCTGGGCCCCATGCAGGCCGTCCGGCCTCCGGTGACGGCGGTCCGCCGGGCCCGCCCGGTGCACTCGGTGGCCGGCCTGGCCCTGCTCAACCTCCTGCGGATGCGAGGCCGTACCCTGCTCGGCGCGGCGGGCCTGGCGCTCGGAGTGGCCGCCTTCACGGTGCTCCTCGCCCTGACCCTCGCCTTCCAGGGCGAAGTGGCAGGGTCGCTGCTCGGCAACGCCGTCGTGGCACAGGCCCGGACCGCCGACTACCTCAGCGTCGCCTTGTCACTGGTGCTCGGCTCCGCGGGAGCCGTCGACGTACTGGTCCTCTCGCAACGCGAACGCGCGGCCGATCTGGCCGTACTGCGGGCAACCGGCTGGACCAACCGCGAACTCGCCCTGCTGACCCTCTGCGAGGGCATCGGACTGGCTCTGCTGGGCGGCCTGTCCGGCGCCGCGCTGGGCCTGGCGGCAGTGGTGGTGCTCGGGCAGGGCGTACTGCAGGGACACCTCCTCGCGATCACCGGCGCCGCACTCCTGGCCACGCTGGCCGCCACCGCACTGGTCAGTGCCGCCCTGACGGTGCCCATCCGGAAACTCTCCCAGATCGCTCCGGCCCATCTGCTGGCCGCCGACTGAACCTCGTGGCTGCTCCTGCCCGCTTCCGCCAAGGTCGCCTGCTGGAGCAGCACCACCGGTCGGTCCGATCGGTTCTGGTTCACAATGCCCGTACGCCGACCTGTTCCCAGGCCTTGTAGACCGCTTGAGGTTCTTCGCCGTGGCCGTATCGTTCGCGTGCGGCACGCATCGTCAAGGTGGCGAAGTCGGAGAACAACGCCAGCTCCGTGAGTTCGCCACCCGTGAGGACGTCGTACCAGATCTGTCCGGCCCTTTTCAGGCGTGACAGGCCGAACCAATTCCGCGGGTCCTCCACCCGCGCGCTCGAGTGCGGCATCCCTCTGACCTGCGCAGACCGAAGGCGCGCGAAACTCACCGACGCCCTGAGCGCAGCCTCGCACAGGGCCCCGGTGTCCACTCCCGCGCAGTTGCGTTGGCGCCGCGCGGCCCGGAATTCGAGACTGGTCGAACCGAGTGACGGAGGTGGCCATGAGGGTCGACGCGCACGTGTACGTCTGGACCGAGGACTATCTCGACCTGCTCGACGGCACGGCAAGACCGACACCGCGGCACAGCGCGGCTTCGGTGCCGGGCTGGGCGAGGACGAGATCCAGGCCCGTACGGAACTCATGGACTCGGCCGGGGTGACGCATCAGGTGATCTCCGCCGCTCCGCAGTCGCCCCACTTCGCCGACTCCGAACAGGCGCTGCACGCCGCGCGGTTCATCAACGACGAGTACGCCGACGTCGTACGCCGGTGGCCGGACCGGTTCCTTGCCTTCGCGTCCCTGCCCCTGCCCACACCGGCCTGGCTCTGCAGGAACTCGACCGCGCGCTGGACGAGTTGGGCATGGCCGGGGTCTGCACCACCACGTCTGTACTGCACCGTTCCGTCGCCGACCCGGCCTTCGAGCCGATCTTCGCCGAACTCGACCGCCGCGGCGCCGTCCTGTACATCCACGCCGCGGGCTGCGGCGCCGGAACACCGTTGATCTCCGAGCACCGGCTCACCTGGTCGATCGGGGCGCCGATCGAGGACACGGTGGCGATCATGCACTTGATCCTCGCCGGTGTCCCGAGCCGCTACCCGCGCCTGCGGATCCTCGCCTCACACCTCGGCGGCACCCTGCCGATGCTGCTCCAGCGCGCGGACAACCAGTACGCCTGGGAAGCACCCGACACCCCCGAGAAACCGTCCGCCGCCGCGCGCCGCCTCTGGTACGACAGCGTCGGACACGGGCACACCCCGGCCCTGCGCACCGCCGTGGAGTCCTTCGGGACGGACCGGATCGTCCTCGGGACGGACTTCCCCTACGAAGCGGGGGATCTCTTCCGCACCGCCGTCAGCTACGTCGAACACGCCGGACTCCCACCCGAACAGGCCCGCGCGATCCTCGACACCAACGCCGTCGCCCTCCTCGGCATCAGCGCCGACCACCCGTAGCAGCACGCCCGCGCCCCGCGGGCCCCGGGAGGCCCCGCCGCCCCCAGCGAGGCAGGCTGGATCCATGTCGTGTCTCGACCGAGAGCGAAGGAGGCGACGACCGATCATGTCCTACCCGGAGCCCCGCTACCTCGGAGAACAGGGCGAGATCACCGCTCTGTTCCGCCCCGCGGACACCTCGCCCGACATCACCGCACCCACGGGCAACCGCACCCATTACCTCGCCACCCACACATCCACGGGCGGCGAGTTCGGCCTGTACCGGGTCGATCTGGGCCCGGCCTCCCCTGGCCCCAGCACCCACTTCCACCGGTCGATCTCGGAGTCGTTCTTCATCCTCTCCGGGGCGGTGAACCTCTTCAACGGCGACCAATGGATCACCGCCCGTCCCGGCGACTTCCTCTACGTGCCGCCCGGCGGCCTGCACGCCTTCCACAACGAGGCCGACGAGCCGGCGTCGATGCTTCTGCTCTTCACGCCCGGCGCACCCCGCGAGGAGTACTTCGAGAAGATCGGCGAGGTGGCGCTGCGCGGCGGCGAGGAGCTGCGGGAGTTCCTGCTGCGCCACGACAGCTTCTTCGTCGACGCGCCTTAGGGACTGTCTCTTGGATCCGTCCGTGAGATCGTCGTGCTCATGGTCGAGTCCTGGGTGATCGATGACAGAAGCGCCGTCCCTGTGTCGTCCGAGGGGGTGCTGGAGACGCTTCGGGCCAGGATTGCCAGAGGGCTGCTCGAGACGTGGCTGACGAGTTCGTCCGGACGATCGCTGACCTTCCTGACGAACACCGAGCGGGCGATGGTGATGCTGCTCGACGGGGAGGGCGATCCCGGCGCGCATGCCGTGGATCCAGGGGCCGAAGGATCGAGCGAGGGATTCGTTTTGTCCAACGGACAGAACGACGAGTACCCGGACCTCGACACCGTGCCCGTAGGCGAAGCGTTCAGGCTCGTGGAGCACATTGTCAGCGCGGGGTCGTGGCCGGAGAACGCGCATTGGGTCATCGATCGCTGAGGCAGCGGCCCATGGCCGGGCCCAGATGAGGGTGGCGGCGAGGTGGAGTGCGGCCTGGTAGGCGCTGGCGATCTTGTCCGTTCGCATGGCCAGGCCGCCACTGCTTGAGTCGGTTGGTGCAGCGCTCGACCGTGTTCCGCTGCTTGTATGCCTCGGCATCGAAAGCAGGCGGACGGCCTCCGCCGCGGCCTCGCCGCAAACGGTGGCCGACCTGGTCGGAGGGCTGGGGGATGACAGCGCGGATTCCACGTCGGCGAAGGTGGCTCCGGATCGCGCGGGTTGAGTACGCGCCGTCCGCCAGCACGGCATCCGGTCGGGTCCTCGGTCTTCCGGCCCCGCTTCGCGGAACGCGGATCCTGGCCATGACGGCTTCGAAGGCTGGTGCATCACCTGCCTGGCCTGCGGTGATGCACAGGGCCAGCGGCCGGCCAGGTGGACCTTCGTGCTCAGTCCGCCTCGGGAGCGTCCGAGTCCGTGATCGTCGGGCTCGGTCTGGCCTGGCGCCCCCTTTTCTTGCTCCGGCGGCATGCTGGTGAGCCCGGCAAACGGTGGAGTCCACCGATACGGTCTAGTGCCGCATCAAGCAACGTTTGCCCTGCTGCGTTGGGCCGGCACTGCCATACTCGCGGTCATGGGGAGAGCTTTGGGTCGGACCCGACCGTGGGGGCCGGGCGATCTGACCGGCGGGCCGGTCGATCAGGTTTTCGCACAGATACGTCATGATGTGCCCGGGTTGATCATCCAACGTCTGGCGGTCACCCACGCCGGTGACGACGACAACGTGTACTTCCTGGGTGACAAGACAGTCCCGGATCGCGTCCAGCTCGATACCGGTCCGGGCGGTCAGCCGCCCTTCCTGGTCGAGGCCGACGATCGGCTGGTGGCCTCGGAAAACGCGGGGGCAGTCGCGGCTGTTTGCTCGTGGCTCGGTTCAGGCAATGTTGGCTCGGGTGACGATTTCGCTTAGCCGCTTGTCCTGGGCGTGCTTGTTCCGCCAGATGATGTAGCGGCGGATCATGCTGCCTTGCTCCTTGTGGCTGGGGTGATCGGTGCCGTCGAGGGTGAAGTAGCGCAGGGCGGTGAACTGGGCTTCGATGCGGTTGAGCCAGGAGGCGTTCGTCGGGGTGTAGGCGATCTCAACATTGTTTGCTTCTGCCCACGTCGCGACCCGCTGGCAGCGTTTCGTTGTCCGGTGTGGAGAGTAGAAGCCCCTATGTTTCGTCAAGCCGCAGAAGGGACCTGGCTGGTCGCCCGGGGCTGGATGTGCCGGTAGAGCTCGCGGGCGACGTACCGCTTGAGGCATCGGATGATCTCGCGCTTGGACATGCCCTCGGCGGTGCGTCGCTGCAGGTAGGTCTGGGTACGTTCGTCCCAGCGTATGCGGGTCTGCACAATGCGGTAGAGGGCGGCGTTGGCCTGGCGGTGGCCACCGCGGTTCAGCCGCCGCCGTTGTGTCTTGCCCGAGGACTGCTCGACCGGGCTGACGCCGCACAACGCGGCGAAGGAGGCTTCGTCGGCGAGCCTGTCAGGGTTGTCACCTGCGGCGATGAGGAGGACCGCGGCGCTGTCGGGTCCGACACCGACGAGGTCCAGCATCCGGGGCCGGCAAGCGCGCACGGCCCTGGTGGTGCGCCGGGTGAGTTCCTTGACCTCGTCGGACAGGTGCTGAACCCTGCGGGCGAGCAGACGCATCGTGAACACGCCCTCGCCTCGGCCATCGGGATCAAGGACCGCGCAGGTGGCAACCAGGGCCGGGTTGCTCAGGCCGGTGAGCAGTTCGCGCAGGTCCGGGTCGATGGAGATGAGGACGGCCTTGAGCTGGTTGAGCGCCTGGGTACGGGCCTTGACCGCCGATTCCTTGGCCAGCCGCAGGACCCGCATGTCCGCTGAGGGACCGTCCGCGGTCTTCGGCACGGTGGTGGCGCGTCCGGACAGTACCGAGCGGGCAGCCGCGTCCGCGTCGATGGCATCGGTCTTGCCGCGCTTGCGCCGGGTGGCGCGGTCGGGCTGATTGACCTCGATGACGTCAAGGCCTTCCCGACGAAGCATCTTGGCCAGCGCGGCTCCGAAGGACCCGGTGCACTCGACACCGGCCCGACGCAGGACGCCGAACGACCGTGCCCAGGCGAGTAGCTGTCGATAGCCGACGGCGCTGGCCGGGAACTCCTGGTGAGCGAGCGAGGCACCCAAGACCGTGATGACAGCGGCCACGTGGACATCTTTGTGAGTGTCCACCCCCAGGATCACGTCCTCGGCCTGCTCGGTCCGGCCCGGGTCCCTCTGCGCTGACAGCGTCGCGTGGGGCATGCTGGTGACGGTCACGAGGCTCCTTGGACTGGGTCTGGTGGCTGACACCGGTCCGGTGGACGGTCAGAACTGTGACGGTGCTTTGTGCAGCAAAGCCCCTATCGAGACACGTTCACCGGACCGGCGGCAGTACGCACCGCAGGAGGCCAGGGCCGACAGTTCTACTCCAAGGCAACTGCGGCCAGTTGTCGCACGGGTCAGGCTCCGGCCCCCTGCGGCACACCATGATCCTCACAGTTGTCGCAGACGATGGCGATCCGCACCGTGACAGGGTGCAAGGAGCGCAAGTAGCGGCAGAACTCTAGGAACTTCGACCGGTTCTGGGTCCGGTCGTCAGGTCGAGGGTGGTCACGGGATGGCGGGTCCACACAGGTGAGCCGTCGATCCACGGCACGAGCACGGTGACGGAAGAGAGCAGGCCGTGAACGTCCGCGACGCCTGTCGGAGGGAGGCGTCGTGCGTGCCGCTTATTCGCGAGCCGAAGAAGCATCGGCGCAGCCTCGTCCGGATCGTCGTCGGCTTGGTACAGCAGCAAGTAGGCCTCACCCGCGTCCGGTTCGCGCAGCAGCAGCCATCGCATCGGGCGTACCTGCTCGCTGGTGGCCAGGCGGGCGAGACCGCGGGCGAGCCGTGCTTCGAACACGAGGGCCACCAGGCCGACGGCCGAGGCCACGAGGAAGAACCACCCGCGGCCGGTCCCGCCGAGGATGTGCAGCACGCCGCCGAACCCGACAAGCGCCATGACGACGGTCCAGACGGCTATGGAGGGAAGGGCGAAAGCGGTGAGCAGGTCGCGGTTGCGCCACCAGACCAACCGCCCCCGGCTGTCGGTCACGGGCGCGGGCGGCTGCGGCTGTACAGGCGTCTCTCTGGAGCGTACGGCCGCTTCGAGGAGCGACTCACGCGTGAGCTCCGCGGCAGCCAGGGGTTCCTCACGGGAACGGCGGACGGCGGTCCTGCGGCGACGCTCCCTCCTCGACTCGGGATCCAGCCGACGCAGCACACCGACCCATGCCGTGACACCCATCAGCAGACCGCCAAAGAAGATCATGAGCCAGGCGAAGTCTCCGGCCTCCGTGCCGTCGTCAAAACCTTCGAAGTAACCCACCGCCGCGCCCGGGGCCGCAAGGAGGAGGCCCAGGACACCGACGCGCAGCAACCACTTCTCGGGCGCGGTGCCCGGGCCCACAGGGGTCACGTCCCAGCGGTCGGCCATGCCTCTCCTCAACTCGTGTCCTGAAGATCAGACATACGAGTGCGCCGAACGGTTGCACCGTCTGACCGGGGCTTTGGAAGACGTGGGTCAGGCGGGTGTCGTCCGCCTGGAGGCGCTGGTCGAGGGTGGAGACCCAGGAGCGAGGAACCAGCCGTCCCGACGGTACGGGGACATGCGCGTGTGCTGCGGGAGAGCGGGAGGACACCGGACCGACCGATCACATGGCTGGTGCATGAGGTGGACCTGGTCGAGCTCGGCCGACCGTTCTCGGCCTCGTCCCGAGCTTGCCTGACGTGAGAAAGGCCGGGGTCGATGTGAGACTGGGCATGGAAGGGGTGATCCCCGTGTCGGATCCGCCGCACGCGTTCTCCGGTCCCGACACCGCCATCGACGAGAATCGGCTGGAAGAGCTGATCGTCGAGGCGCAGACGGCCCTGCCGGTCGAACTGCCCGCCCTGGCGAACCGGTGCGCCTCGTCCCTCGGCCTGGACACCGCGCTGATCTACCTCGTCGACCTGCAGCAACGGCTGCTCATCCCACTCGACGAGGCTTTGGATCCGCTGCCGGTGGACCTCTCGTCGGCGGGCTGGGCGTACCGTACGGTCTCCCCGCGGGTGGCCGAGGCCGACGACGGCTTGATCCTCTGGATGCCCCTGGTCGACGGTGCGGAGCGGCTGGGCGTGCTGGCGGTGCGAACCGCCTCGCTCGACGGGATACGGATGCGTCGCATCCGGATGCTGGCCCATCTGCTCGCCATGCTGATCACCTCCAAACGCGCCTACAGCGATTGGCTCGCCGCCCGTACCCGCACCGCGACCATGCAGTTGCCCGCCGAGATGCTGCGGGCCTTCCTGCCGCCCCGCACCATCGGCAGCGCCAGGTGCGTCTCGACGGCGGCCATGGAACCGGCGTACGACGTCGCCGGCGACGCCTTCGACCACTCGGTGGTCAAGAACGTCCTGCACACCATGATCCTCGACGCCATGGGGCACGATCTGACCGCCGGCCTGACCACGTCGGTCGCCATGGCGGCGGCGCGCAACGCCCGCCGCGGCGGTGGCCACCTGGCCGACGTCGTCGGCTCCGTCGACCAGGCGCTCGCCCAGTGGCTGCCCGACCAGTTCTGCACCGGCGTGCTGTGTCGGCTCGATGCCGAGACCGGAGTGCTGCGCTGGGTCAATTGCGGTCACCCGCCACCGCTGTTGATCCGTGCCGAGCGGGTGCTCGCCGGGGCGCTGGACAGCCCCGCACAGCCGCCGATCGGCCTGGCCGGCCCATTCGCCCCAGCAGGCCGGCAGGTCCACGAGACGACCCTGGAACCGGGCGATTGCGTCCTGCTCTACACCGACGGTGTCGTGGAGGCTCGCGACGCGGACGGTGCGGAGTTCGGCCTGGAGCGTTTCACCGACTTCATCATCCGCTCCCACGCGGCCGGAGAGCGCCCGGCCGAGGTGCTGCGACTGCTCATTCACGCCATCCTCGATCACCAGCGCAACCAGCTGCGGGACGACCTGACCATCCTGCTCTTCGAATGGCGCCCGCAGACCCGATGACCCGTGGCCTTGCGCGGACATGCCCTCAGGCGAGCGGCGCGGGCGGGTGTGTTCCTACGTCACCGACTCGCTGTGCTGCGTGGACGTCCGTCGGTCGAGCCTGGCTCTTTGCCCGCGAGGTCTGTGCTTCTCGCCGAGCGCACCTGAATCCTGAACGACCGTCAGGCAGTCCTTTGCGGGTGGCCCGGAGGGCGCCGGGTAGCGGAGCGGCCTCACGGATGACCGGATCGAGTGCGAGACGAGACGGCGGAGCACTCGGCCCGGCGCTGGATGGACCACCTCGGCATTGGGGAGAAGAGCGGCTGCCCGTCAGCCGCTGTTGGACGGCACGGCGGAGGGCGGCTCGGCCTGACGGAGCTCGGCGAGGAGTTCGTTCTGTCCCGCCAACAGCTCCGTCAGGATGCGCCGGGCGGCTCTCAGCAGCTCGGCGACGTCACCGCCGGCGAGCGCGTAGCTGACCGTGCTTCCGTCACGGATCGAAACGACGATGCCCGACCTGCGCAGGACCGCCAGTTGCTGGGAGAGGCTGGACGGCTCGATGTCGATGTCGGCGAGCAGGTCTCTGACGGAGACGGGACCGTGTTGCAGCAGCTCCAGCACTCTGATGCGCACCGGATGCCCCAGCATCCGGAAGAACTCGGCCTTGGCCTGATAGAGGGGAACTTGCAAGACATACGCTCCCTGCGCGTCAGCGAGGACCCCGAGAGGGGCTGCCGGGGAGGGGCGGGAGACTCGCGTGTCCCGCCCCGCACAACCGATCGTGCACCTGTACACCGCCCGGATCCGCGAAATGGCGGAATGCGGATATGGAGAGTTGCAGAACTCTTCACATCGCGGGCACGCGAAAAACTACGTCACACAGCGAGCTGTTGCTCCACGTTCTTGAGCTGATGCCTGGCCATGGCCAGATTGGACCTGGCCCTGTCCAGCACCAAGTACAGGAACAGGCCGTTGCCGTCCCGCCCGGTCACCAGCCGGATGAGGTGGTACTGGTGCCCAAGAGTGATGAGGATGTCCTCGATCTGCCCGCCGAGGCCCACCTGCTCCATGGCCCGCACCTCCGCTCGGATCACGTCGGTGTTTCCGGCCGCTGCCACCATCAGGTCGAGGTCGGCTCCTCCGCCCAGGGTTCCCAGCGCCATCCCGCTGCTGTAATCCACAACGGCGGCCCCCACCGATCCCTCGACGGCCGTCATCAGCTCTTTGAGCGAAACTTCCACACTGGCCACGGTCTGCTCCCCTCCATCGCTCGGCCGGGCGGATGCCCGCCCGCCGTCGCAGACACGGTAGGAGCGCGCTGCCTTCTCACGTCCCAAGTGCCCACTAGTTGCCAGAACCTGACAGAAGTCCGCTGAATCCCTTGCCTCTCCGACCACTTCGACAGGCGACGAGGCAGCGCGACCATCGCCGAGGATGGCCGTCCCTGTGCGACTCGCGCCCGTGATGTCGTGCCGCAAGGACCCGGGGCGGGCAGGCCGCGGGTCGGCGCGCAGGGTCCCGGGGGACCGCGTGAGCCGCGCAGAAGACTCTCTTTCCTGCCCCTGACCAGCGATCGCTTCAACCTGAGACATGGACCTGCTGTTATGACGAGCAGCGGGTGGTGTAGAACAGACACGGGGTGTTGCTCGCTCGCGGGCAGCCTCTTTTCATAGACCAGCCGGGCATTCCGGCTATATCGAAGGACAGCAGCATGGCCAGCGGTACCGTGAAGTGGTTCAACGCCGAGAAGGGCTTCGGATTCATCGAGCAGGACGGCGGCGGCCCGGACGTCTTCGCCCACTACTCCAACATCGCCGGGAACGGTTTCCGCGAGCTCGTCGAGGGTGAGAAGGTCACCTTCGACGTCGCCCAGGGCCAGAAGGGCCCCCAGGCCGAGAACATCGTCCGCGGCTGACAAGACGTAGCCAAAGGCAGACAACGGGGCTCGGCGCATCGCCGGGCCCCGTTGTGCTGCGGGGTGAGTGAGCAAGCGGTGAGCCAGCAAGGGGTGAGCCACCCTGTTGCCACGTACGATGCGGATCGACTTCCGGCCCTGCACCAAGGCCGCTGACGTCCCCGAACTACCCGGCCGCTGATGTCCGGGCGTCATCGGGGCCGGCTGGATCGGCAGACCGCACGCCGAACCACTGCTCGGCGCCGTACTCCTCGAACCGCTCCACCTCGGTGAAACCCAGCTTCGCCGCGAGGCGCATCGCGCGGTCGTTGGCGGTCTGGGTGCAGAGCACCACCGGCTCACCGGGAAATGCGCCGCCGAACCAGTCGAGTGCCGCCGCGCACGCCTCAGCGGCGTACCCGTATCCCCACGCCTGCGGCAGGAACATGTAGCCGAGCTCGGCCTCCCCACCATCCGGTCGGACGTGGCCCGGCCGCTCCGCGTCGCGTCGGTCGAGCGTGATCATGCCGGTCATCGCCCCGTCGAGATCGACCACGAAAAGGCCGGGG
Source organism: Streptomyces sp. NPDC025784 (assembly GCF_055558435.1). Taxonomy (NCBI): domain Bacteria; kingdom Bacillati; phylum Actinomycetota; class Actinomycetes; order Kitasatosporales; family Streptomycetaceae; genus Streptomyces; species Streptomyces sp. NPDC025784. The sequence goes on along the minus strand of NZ_JBVHMN010000006.1, from coordinate 186,803 downwards.
CGCCGTCCAGGCATCTCGGGCACCGCGCGCTCGAGCTCGTCACGCGATCGAGCGCCTCCGATGTAGGTGCCCACCTCCGGCGAGGCGAACAGCTCGATGAACGCTGTACGGTCCCGGGCCTCGGACTCGCGGAGCACGAGCCGCCCGGTCCTGATCGGGACAGGTGGCCAGGTGCTGGGTCCGAGCTCAGTCATGGCCGCAACGTATCGCACGCCCGTCGGCGGGCGGCGGCCCGGGACGACTGATGGAGGCAGCGGCACCGACCCGTCGGCCCGCTCGGTGTGCCGGCTGATGTCAGAGCCGGAACGCTGTGGTCACCTGCTCGGCGAGATCATCTTCCGACATCGTGATGTCGACCTGAACAGTGCGGAGTTGAAGGCGCTCGGTTTCGTCCCGGAGGCGTTGTGCGAACATGCGATCGCGTTCGGCGATGTTGCGGCCGGCCCGCGCGGGATCGCTGGTCCTCCGCAGGAACCCGTCTCCCGGTGCCGACCGACTCAGGATGGCGGCCTGGCGGAAATCGGGGGTGGGGAGGAGCCAGACGGCGTGCTCAGGGGCAGCAAGCAGAGGCTTCACGAGGTGCGGGAGCAGCCGGAATCCCTCGACGATGACGCACGGCTCCCGCGGCAGAAGAAGGAGATCTTCGATGATCAGACCGAAACCCTCCCCCCGGAACCAGTGGAACGTCTCGAGCATGACCTCCGGAGAGCGGTTCACCCATCGCTCGTCCATGCTCATGTCGATGAACCGGTGCAAGAAGGGGGCCTCCTCGGAGGTGGTCCGCCCCGCGTGATCGTGCATCACGTCATCGGTCGCGTAGAAGCGCCAACCGTAACGGTCGGCAAGCCGGCGGGCCGTCGTCGACTTGCCTGCACCGCTCCCGCCACCGATCCAGTAGACGTGCCGCAGCCGTGCCGCAAGCTCTGCGGCGCCAGTCACTTCTTCATACTGCCGGGGCTGCATTCCACTCCTGTCCACGAGGACGACGAAGGCGAATCCCATTGTGCTCTCCACCATGGTCGACGCACTCGAAGGGCCGCCACGGTGGAGCCGGCTCAGCCCGATCGGGCGCGGCTCGGCGGCCGGTGGTCCGAGGTGGCCGCTCGTCCGCTGTTTCCGGCGGGTCGGCCCGCTTACGGCGTTCTCGCGTACGACGGTTCAGGCTACGAGCAGGCGGAGGCCGAGCTCCGCCGCGTCGAGATCGACGAGGTCGCGGTTGCGCTCGGCCCACCGGCCTGAGGACAGGTCGTCCCGGAGCCTGTCCACCGCCCGCTGCTCCGCCTTGGGCCCGACCCTGGTCCATACCGAAACCGCGCGGCGCACATGTTCGTCCAGGTACGCCTCGGGTCGGCGCCAGTACGCCTCGAAGAAGCCGTCGGCGCAGTCCCACGGGATGAGCACCGGTTCGATGCGAGCCCCGATCGCGCGGGCCAGCTGGTCCACCGAGGGGCGGCCGGCGACGAGGTCGGCGACCTCTGGCAGGTAGTCGCGGGAGAGCCAGAACCGCTGACGCCATCCGATGTCACTCGAGTCGTGCGTGAACACCACGACGCGGCGGGCCACGCGCCGCATCTCGCGCAGCCCGGCGATCGGATCCTGCCAGTGATGAACGGTGCTGAAGGCCATCGCCGCGTCGAAGGACCGGTCCTCGAACGGGAGGCTCTCCGCGGCGGCGGCCACGCACGGCGCCGCCCCCGCGGGACGTTGCGCCCGCATGACCGCCGACGGCTCCACCGCGGTCACCTCGCGGTCCGGGGGTTCGTAGGAGCCGGTGCCCGCACCCACGTTCAGTACCGTCCGTGCGTCCCCGAGTGCGTCCCAGACCCTCGCGGCGATCCGCGGCTCGGTACGTCGCGTCGCAGGGTAGGCGGACCCGATGGCCTCGTACAACTGTGCCCCGAACACCTTCAGTTGCTCCTCCGGCGTCGTCCTGATCCCCATTGCCCGTGCCTCCAGTTCCCTGTCTATGGCCGTCACCATGGCGGCTGCGCGGTCGCGCTGCTCCAGCAGCAGACCGCGCAGCCGGTGCAGGCGCGCGACCGCGTCGGTGGCCGGGTCGTCGACCAGATCCGCGATCTCGCGCAATCCGAAGCCCAGCCGCCGGTAGGCGAGCACCTCCCGCAGTCGCTCCAAGTCGTCCGCCGAGTAGGCCCGGTATCCGGCCGCGGTCCGCGCTGATGGCCGCGCGAGTCCGATCTCGTCGTAGTGATGCAACGTGCGGACGCTCACGCCGGCCAGCTCGGCCACGCGTCCCACGGTCAGGTGTTCTTCCACGACACCGACCATGCGGCATCACGCCACGTGAGGGTCAAGCGCCGCGCCACTGGTACAACGTGTGGCTCCACCGTCGCGTCGTCCAGCAGCTCCAGGCTGTCGAGCGGTCACGGTGCAGGGCGAGATCGACCGGGCCTCGCACCAGGAGACCGTTGTGGAGCACGGGCGGCTGCGACAGCGCTGTGTGGGGCGGAGGTGCGGGGGTAACCGGGTCTGACTGATTCGGCGCTGACCGGCGCCGAGCCGAGGACGAGAGAGAGGTACAGCGTGTCCGCTTCCCTCGTGGAGACCGTCGACATCCAAGCCCCCGTGTCCGTTACGTGGGATCTGTGGAGCGACGTGACCAGGTGGCCGTCCTTCCTGAGTCACGTCCGCCTGGTGGAGCCCTTGGACGAACGCCGCTTCGCCTGGCAGCTGTCCGTGCCGGGAGCGGACAAGAACTTCGTCGCCGAACTGACCGAGGTGATCCCCGGGGAGAGGATCGCCTGGCACACCACCGAGGGCGTCCACCACGCGGGCGTCGTGACGTTCCACCGCCTGAGTGACTCCTCGAGCCGCGTGACCCTGCAGGTCGAGTACGACCCGAAGGGATTCGTCGAGCGCCTCGGAGCAGTCACCAATCTGGACTCGGTCCTCGCCAACTACGACCTCGGTGAATTCCAGAAGCTTGCCGAAACTGTGGCTTCCACCTGATGTCCGACATCGCCGGGTCCACAGCCCGCAGAGAGTGGGACAAGTTCCTCGCTCGGGGCCGGGAGATACGGTCACTGGCTTTCAGGGGTATCAGGACAGGTCCCGACGAAGACGACACGAGCACCGCCCGAGAGCCCGCTCGCAGAACTGCTCGACATCCGTGACGTCCGGCTCGTCGAGACCTCACCGACGATCAGATCGGAGCCTCGTCGACCAGCGAAGGCACGGAGCATCGGCGCAGAACCATGAGCGAGTCGTCCAGCGCCGCCACCATGGCGAAGGGAAACCGGTCGAGCTCGAGGCAGAGTGCGACGTCATCGGGATGGACCCCTTGACGCACACCCTCCGTCAGCTCGGCAGCGGCGCGCGAGTCGGCGGCGCGGCGAAGGTACTCAGCTGCAGGCGTGGCAGCTTCCGTGGCCCTCCGAGCGATGTACTGAGCACACGCCAGATCTTCATCGGCCTGCCCGTCCTCGCCGGTGACCACGAACGTGACACTGTCACCGCGGCGTGTCCGCAGGACACGAGCCGTCGCCTCCGCCACCACGAAGCCGGCGCACAGCACCAGCGACGCCTCCTTGACCGCGAGGGCGCCGACCGTTCCGGCCGTGGTCTTCTGCACAACGGTCCGCCCGCCGAGGTCGACGGACCTCAGCAGGCCAGGCGAGTTGACGGCGTCGAACCCGCGCGCGGGCGGACCGTCCTTGAGCGCCACCCAATCCGGGTGTCGAGCCTTGAGCGCCAGTGCTTCGTCCAGCGACTCGGCAAGAACGATCCTTTCCGCTCCCTGGGCAAACGCCCAGGCCGCCACGGTGAAGGCGCGCATGACGTCGACGACGACCGCCACGGACGGGGTTTCGACCAGCTCAGGGATACCAAGGAAACGAGCGTCCATCCGGTCATGATCGCGCATGCCCAACCCGAAGGACCCCCACGGTGATACGCATCACGTCGACGGCCCCGCCGTGCAACACCTGCCACAGAATCGGACAGCCGGCGCGGTCGACAGCCGCAGCGCCGGCCGGGGAGACGCATCCCCGGCCCGGAGGGACTGTGCGCCCCTGCCGGTCACGCTGTACGGCGGACGGCCGGACCGGGTGAGGTGTGGAGGGATCACCGTCCCGCTCGTGCTGTGTCAGGTGCCGCGGCGCTGCTCCTGGACCGCCTTCATGAGGTCCTCGATCGCGGACTGGGTGTCGCGGTCGTGCCGCTCGTCGATCGCTTTGAGCGCGGCGGCCGCGGCCTCGCGAATGTGGTGGGGAAGCCCGTCGGCGGCCGTGAGTTGGTAGGCGGCCTTGCGTCGCGCCCTGCGCTCGGCGGCGTCCACCGCGTCGGGACCGGAGAGCGGAAAGACGGAGGCGCTGTACGCGGATATCCCCAGCACCATCATGTCGGCGATGCCGTCCGCGTACCCGAGGGCGGCGGCCTTCCCCTGGCCTTCGCGCATGGTTGCCACGATGCGACGGCGGGACAGGGCCGTTCCCACGGCGGCGCCGCCTCCCAGGGAAAGGCCGCAGGTGACGGCGAGGAACGGCCCGCCCCAGGCGAGGCCGGTGAATCCCCCGAGGACCGCGAGCGCGACCGTCCATGCGGCGGCGGTCCGGGAGCTGATGTGCTCGGGCGTGGTGTCCATGGGAGCAGTGTGTCAGGAGGGACGGACAGCACCGGTGCGGGGCGAGCCTTGGTCGTGCGACAGCCGCGAGACCGTCCGCCGGATGTGCTCATGGGGAGGGAAAGACGAGCCGCAGGACGATCTCGCCGTCGTCGATCTCCCCGGTGGGCTCGAACCCGAACTTCTTGTAGAAGGGCCACGGTTCGCCCTCGCCGGGATCGTAGCTGGTCAGCAGCTCGGTGGCGCCGTCGGCGCGCACCAGGGCGGCGATCTGGGTGAGCGTCTCCCGGCCGATCCCTCGCCGCTGGTGCCGCTTGTCGACGAGGAGGCGCCAGATGAAGTGTCGCCCTTGATAAGGACCGGCCGGCGGCTTCCACGACAGCATCACGAAGCCGACCGGCTCGTCGCCGACGTACATGGCGCGGTACCAGGGATTGGTCTCCGGCTTCTTCGCCGCCTCCTTGAGCGACTTGGACACGGATGCGACGAACTGCTTCTGGCGGCTTCGGACGCGGAGGGCACGGACGGCGTCCCGGTTGTCGTCGGTGATCTCCCGCAGTTGCACGGCTGGGGACTTCATGTCACACCCTTTCCTGCACCCGGCGGCTGAGCCATCCGGCCCGACGCGAAGAGCCGCCGCCGTGCGGCCATGCACGCGATATCAGGGACATCAGCTTGGACGTCTCCGCAGCGTATGGGACGCAGCGGATCCGGAGCGGGACTGGCGCGCCGAGCTGTGACCGGGCCGAGGCAGCTGCTCGAACCTGGGCGCAGACTCCGAGACCCGCGAGGACGGGCCCGTCGGGGGCACTGGGGGATCGGGCGCCAGAAGATCTCCTTGAGGATGTCAACCTCGCATCCCTGCCCGGCCGCGAGGCGGGACATGACCCTCAGAGCAGGGCGGCGGATGGACCGTTGACGTCAGGCGTCGCACCCTGATCTGCTGCCTGGATCACCGTGGAGAACGACGCAGCGCACGCAGATGCCGAGCAGGGAGCTAAGGCCATGACGAGCTCGCCGCACGCACCGGGCCCGCCGACCGCCGTGGTCGTACAGAACACCAGGAGCGGCGGTCCTGGCCGAGTCGGGGCCTGGCTGGGTCAGGCGGGAATCGGCCTGGAAGTGCTGCGTCCCTACGAGGGGGAGGCCCTGCCCCGGACTCTCGACGGCAGGCCGCTTCTCGTGCTCGGCGGCGGCTTCCTCCCGGACGACGACGAGCGCGCGCCGTGGCTCCCCGCCACCCGCCGCCTCGTCGCGCAGGCGCTGGGCGACGGCACGCCCGTCCTCGGTATCTGCCTCGGTGGCCAATTGCTCGCACAGGTCGCGGGCGGCAGCGTACGGGCGCGTCACGGGCAGCCCGAGTTCGGGAGCACGCAGATCCGGCTGCGTCCCGAAGCCGCCGACGATCCGCTGTTGTACGGGCTCGGCGCGACCGTTCCGGCCATCGAGCGGCACGTCGACGCGATCTCCGAACTCCCGCCGGGTGCCTCCTGGTTGGCGTCCAGCGCGGCCTGCCGTTACCAGGCGTTCAGGGTCGGGGCGGGTGCCTGGGGTGTGCAGTTCCACCCGGAGGCGGAGGCCGAGCGGATCGCCGGTTGGGACCGGGAGCAGCTGGCCCGTCAGGGCTTCGACAGGGACCGGCTGCACGAGGAGGCCGTGGCCGAGGAGGGCGCGGCGGTCGCGGCGTGGTCGGTGTTCACGCGGAGGTTCGCCGAGGTGTGCGCGAGACTGCCGTGACCGGCTGCGGGGATGGTGGCCGGCGGCCCGGCGTCGCCACCAGGTTGATGCCGAACGGCGGTCACCACCGCCGAGACCTGGACGCGGCTCCTGTGACGCACGCGATGGCTGCCGGCTTCGCTTCAGTGGCTCGGGCCCCTCCTGGCTGTGCGGGTTGTGCGATGTCGCGACCGTCACCAGGGCCGGAGGTGCCGCTATGTCGATGAAGGCATACGGCGCAGCTGTCGAGCTCGGCCGGCAGCCCTTGCCGTGCACCGTGCGATCGGCCACCGACTCGGCGAGGCCCGCACCCTCGGCGCACTCGCGCGCCTATCGGGAGACCGACGGCGCCGGCGCCCAAACCCGGACGACGCCCCGGTGTGGAGGCTCCTCGAAGAGGCGGCCGGAAGGCCGTCGGCGGAACACTCAGGTGCGCTGGGCATTCCGCAGGCGAGTGACCTGCTTCTCTATCAACTCGAACGGGAAGGACGCCGGTCGGTTCACGTTCACTGCGGAGAATGTCGCCATGGTGCTACCCACTCGGACTACGACGTACTGATCGGTGCGTACCCGGCCGTCGATGGGGTTTTCGATGCGGAAGCTCACGGCTTGGTCGCCTACGTGGGGCGGGCTGCCGGGGGTCAGTTTCGAGTGATACTTCCCTACGAAGCCGGTCCCGGTGAAGGATGTGCACGACTTCAGCCCGTCGCGGAGCCGGCCGAAGGCGTGCTCGGCGTCCTCACCCTTGTAGGCAGCGAGCGTGGAGCCTCCCGGATATATGTCGCCTTTCCAGTTGAAGATCTGGTCCACGACGGCGGGTGCGTTCTCGCCGCGGCTGATGTCGAGTATTCGCTGGCAGTCCGGATCCGAGACGGGAGGGAAGGCGTCGGTATCGGCAGTGTCGTCGCGGACCGTGACATCGATCGCACCCTCCCACGCCTGCGGCACTTCGCCGTCGTGGAAGGTGAGGGCTTTGAGGTCCGCCGTACTCAAGGTACGAGCGGCATGGGCGGATGCCTTTGCCCGTGCGGTCCGGGCCGGGCCGCCCGAATCCTCATGCGTGCCGCATCCGCTGACGCCCAATACCAGCGCGCATGCCCCCACCATGGCGGTGACACCCGATCTGGCCGCCGACAGTGCCCCCGTGCGCATCCAGCCCCCTCTTTGAAACGAGGGGCAGAGGATAGCTCCGGGACCCGTGGGGCCACCAGAGGCGATCTTGAGCCTGACCAGGGGACCGTATTCGGCCACGCGGAAGCTTCTGCATCCCGGCTGCCCGCGGGCGCTCCGATGGCCTGGATGCATATCGGTGGAGGCCGGCGGGGGCATTCTTGTGGTGGTCGTCGCCCTGCGGCCGGGGAAGACAAGAGTCAGTCGAGGGTGAGGCGGCGTCCCCATGCGCTGCTCCAGCCGCCTCGCCAAACCGCCAGCCCAGCGTAGGTGAAAATGCATCCGACGCCGACGCCCCATTCGTCGCCCTCGTAGCGGACGTCGGGGTCGCAGAGGGCGGCGCGCATCTCGTCGAGGGACATCACCGTGAAGGCGTCGCTGTCTTCGTCGGGGTAGTGCTGGACCTCGATCCAGCCTTCGCGGACGAAGGGCAGCAGCGGGGCGAGTTGCCGGTCCACCCAGGCAAGGCGTTCGTGAATGTCCAGGTCGTCCGGCGGATCCTCCCAGATCCCGAACGCGCCCGTGAGCATGCCGCTGGCCTCGGCGGCACCGACCACACCGGTCCAGCGCAGTGCCACACCGTAGTTCTGCACCACCTCGGCCAGGGAGTACTCCGATATTGCTCGACGCATGAGCGTCTGTTCAGCGATGGTCAGGGAGTCCCAGGAGCGCATGCTCTCACTGTGAGCGGACCGAGCGACAACTGAATGACTTCGATCAACGGCCCCGGCAATCGGCCCATGAAACGGCTCACGGCTGTCGACCGGGACACCGACGTGACGAGCCTCGCACCGACCCCAGGGCCTCGTGGCCGCGACCCCGTCACACCGGCGAAGCACCGAAGCCGCCCCCAAATCCCGCGGCGGACGCACTCCTGGTCTGCCTGGATGGGGCAGGGAAGGCCATGGGCGTGGGTCATCGGCTGCGGGTATAAGTGATGGTGTCCCCGTTGTCGCTGGTGCGGCGCAGGGCTTTGTCGCTTGTGAGGGTCAGGGTCGAGGCCTTGCCCGGCGAGCAGGAGGCCGCCGGAGTGCCGGAGGTGAGGGTGCTCGGGCCGAGTTCAAGGCGGTCGCCGTTGCTGGGTGCGGCGGACAGAGGGGCTGTGAACACGCAGTGGTAGGTGTCGCCGGTGGTGGGTCCGTCGGCGACGAGGATCAGTACGTCGTCGCCGACGCGGCCCTGTTTGATGACAAGTGATCTGGTGTTCTTGCCGACGGCGTCGGTGATGGTGGCCGTCCAGCTGCCGAGGTAGCCCGCTGGCACGACACCGCTCACCACGGGAGTGGGGGTCGGGTCGTCGCTGCCTACCGAGTGTGAGGCTGTCTGCTGGTGGAGAAGAGGGCGCAGCTGGTAGCCGAATGCGGTGAAGGCGATGGCGAGGACGGCGGCCACCGCGGCCAGCGCCAAGATGTGGCGCGGCCGTTGCTCACGCTGATGAGATGGGGTACCGCTCGTCCCGATAACGACGGGTGATGCGGGATCGAAAATGACGGTCACCCGAGCCGATGGGTCCGGTCGTGGGCCGCGTTGGTGCGGTGGCCGATCGTCGGGGGCCGTGCCCTTCTCGGCGTGCGGTGTGCGTGCTGTGACGGTGGACAGGCGCAGGGCCTCGTGGGCGGGGCGGCGGACTTCCCAACGCCTCGACGGTTTGGGGGAGGTGCCGACGGGCTGGTAAGAGCGGATGCCGATGACGGCGGCTGTGACCCGGCGGGCGAGAGAGAGCTCAAGGGCCGGTGTCAGGACGGTGGTTCGGGCGGGATGCAGGGTGGCGCCGAGGGTGGCCGCGGCGGCCCGGCGCAGCAGCCTGGGCCGGCTCATCCGGTGCCGTCCTGGTCCGTGGCCGTCCCGCGCGCACTGCCCGGCGACGGGGAAGAACGCGACGGCTGCGGGCTGTTGGCCGACGGCGGAGTGGGCGTGTCGGCGGTGCGCTGCGCCGACGTGGTCCGTGGTGTGTTGGCCAGGGTCGGAGCGCCGGCCGTTGTGTCCGTCGGCAGCGTGGCGTTCGCGGCTTCCGGGGCAGCGCCTTCCCCCAGGACCGCCCCGGCCAGACGGGAGTTCTTGAGCTGGACGAGGACCAAAGGAGCCGAAGCGCCTGCGGCAAACACTGCGAAGCCGCCGCTGACCTGTCCCGATGTCCCCAGCAGCCCAGCCACCAGAGCTCCCAGCAGGGCATGTACCACAGCTGCGATGGACTCGCCCCCCACGTCGTAGAAGGCCTTGAACGAGGGCGGTCCTTCCGCGCCAGGGTCGGGCGCCAGCCGGTACTGCTGACGCCCACTGAGCCATTCGGTCATGCAGTCGTAGGCGTGCATGATCCCGCGCACCGCTCCGCCTGCGGCGCCGAGCAGCAGCAGTGTTGCAGTGTCCACGGTGTCCTAGCCCATACAGGAAGAGGCCAGCAATTGCGCCGCAAAGCCTACAGACCCGGCAACCGTGACGCGGTGCGTTCACCGAACACGCTCCGTTTCCCCCTCCGTCATGGCGGGCTCGAACGGACCGAGTCGCGGCGCCTGAGCGCTCGGCCTATGCTCCTGCTCCACGGTGGATCAGGTTCCGCTGTTGTGCGAGGGGGACCCGTGGCCGCGGCAGGATCAATCCCGAATGTGACCGACGAGCGTCTGTGCCGGCTCATCCTTCGGGACGAACTCCTCCAGAGCAGCGGCAGGTTGCGCCTTCTCGGGTGGAAGGCCGACGGAGCAGTCGAGCACCGGAAGTGTGTCTGACGTCCTCGGCTCACGGCTCCCGGATGTCTGACGTGTCCTGCATGACGGCATCCGCGGCGGCATAGAGGAACTCCAGGAGCTTGCCGTATGCCTCGCCGTGCGCTCGTTCCGACTCCGCCCCGTGCTGTGGCGTTTCTGTCCCATGGTCAACCGCGTGCAACCAGTCCATGACCGCGCTGAAATCCGACGCCAAGGCGCCACTCGCCGCCTGCGCTGCCGCCAGGGCGCCACTTGCCGCCTGTGCCTCGGCCTGGGCGCCGCTTGCCGTCGGCGCCGCGCCGGCCGTCCGGCTGGGGCCTTCGACATAAATGACGTGCAGAAGACGGTTGAGGTGGCGGTGCAGTGCACGTGCTTCATTCCAGAGGCGGCGTGCTGCCTGACGGCGCTCTTCGCGTTCTTCGGGAGGGTCGCTTGCCGCGATGCCTCCGAGTTTGATGGCTGCCTCGGCCAATGTCCCATGTACTTGACTCCAGCCCTCGGCAAAGGCCAGGTAGGCACTCTTGCGCGATTCGCGAAGTCCGCGAGTCCGTTCAGCATCCAATTGAAGGCGGGCTTGCCCCAACTGCGTCTCGGACTGGATCTTGGCCTGTTGCTCCGCTTTCCTTCCGGTGATCCACGCGGATGCCGTAGCGCCGACTGCGCCTACGGCGGCGCCGATGACGCCACCGAGGAGTCCTGCAAGTCCTGCGTCCATGAGGTGATTGTGCTGGCCAGGTGGTGCGCGTTACCAGTGGGGCGCGACAGTTGTGACTGGCTGCTCAACTCGGTTGCAAAGGACGTGTGTTGCTGACATCGGCAGCGTCGGCGACCCGGTCGCCGCGGTCCGGAGCAAGTGGCGATGAGCCGGATCGGTGGGGTCGACGCCAGTGAGTTTGATGTGCTCGAGGCGCCCAACTGGATTCGCATGATCTCGCGCCCGGTCAGTGGCAGACCGGCGAGCGGAGTCTGACGTGAGGTGGCTTCAGAGAGGGCTTCACGCACTGTCGCCGGTCTCTCGGGCCTGGCGGGAGCGGATGAGTTCGAGGCCGATCGGCACGAGCGAGACCACGACGATCACGGCGATGATGGGCAGGAGGTAGCGGTCGACGTTGGGCACCGAGGCGCCCAGGCCGTAACCGGCGAGGACCAGGCCGACCGTCCACGCCAGCCCCCCGAAAACCTGCGCCAGGGTGAAGGTGCGTACCGGGACGGCCAGGATGCCGGCCAGGGGGTTCAGCACGGTGCGCACGATCGGCAGGAACCGGGCCAGCACGATCGCCTTGGCGTGACCGTACCGGTGGAGGATGTCCCCGGCGCGGTCGGCGCCTTCCTTGATCTTGCGGGACTTCGCGCGGGCCAGGAACGCCGGGCCTGCCTTACGGCCCAGCAGGTATCCGGTCTGTGCGCCTGCGAGGGCTCCGGTCGCCGCGGCGACGAGGACCCAGGGCAGAGACAGGTGACCGGGCTGCGTCGCCGAGCCTGCGCACAGCAGCCCGGCGGTGAACAGCAGCGAGTCGCCCGGCAGGAAGAAGCCGATGAGGAGACCGGTCTCGGCGAAGAGGACGACGGCGATGCCGAGGGTGCCGAAGGCGGCGAGCAACGACTGCGCGTCGAGAAGGTTCACGGCGAGGTGCACCTGAGATGCGGCTTGGTGTGCGAGCGTCATGGACGAGCCTCTTCGTGATGCCGGTAGGGGGCAGACGGACCGGAACGCTCTATGGCGTATTCGCTCCGCGCGCGTCTGTGTCTACAAGACAGTAGTCGGTCTACTTCACTGTAGACGATGGGGGAGCGGAGGCAGCCCTATGACAGACGCGGAGTGGGTGCGCCCGGACATCGTCCTGTGCGCGATCACCGTGCTGCCTACGTGTGCCGTGTGGAATGGAGACGGCTGGGACACGGCGCTCGGCAGCAGTCAGGATGCGTTCAGGTGCGCGGTGGCACGGTCACGCCCCATGACATATGAGACGTCGAATTCCTCGGCAACAGCCGGGGCGGGAAGCCCGGTTGCCCGGTCTTCCGGTCAGCGACTGCGTTGGAACAAGGCGCCCGAGGTCACGGTCTACTTCTGGGTGATCAAAGTACTGTGCACGACGGTCGGAGAGACCGCGGCAGACCTGTTGGCCGAGAAGGCCGGACTGGGCCTGACGGGTGTGTCGGTGCTGATGAGCGCGGTTGTGGCGGTGGTCCTGGTCGTCCAGTTCCGTAGGAAGGCCTACCGGGCGGGCGTGTACTGGGCGGCCGTTGCCCTGATCAGCGTCGTCGGTACGTTGATCAGCGACAACCTCACCGACAACATGGGCGTGCCCCTGGAGACCAGTACCACGGTGTTCGCCGTGATCCTCGCGGTGGTCTTCGCGGTCTGGTACCGACGTGAACGGACGCTGTCCATCCATCACATCGACACCACCAACCGTGAGGCCTTCTACTGGCTCGCCGTCCTGTTCACGTTCGCTCTGGGTACGGCGGCCGGTGACCTGGTCTCCGAGCGCATGGATCTCGGCTACTGGCTGTCCGCGGTGCTCTTCGCCCTGGCGATCGCCGCTGTGACCGTCGCGCACTTCGCGCTGGGCCTCCACGCGGTGTGGAGTTTCTGGATCGCCTACATCCTGACCCGCCCGCTCGGTGCCTCGATCGGTGACTACCTGTCCCAGCCGTCCGCGGGCGGAGGCCTGGGCTTGGGCACCGTGGTGACCAGCGTGCTGTTCCTGGCAGTGATCCTCGCACTGGTGGCGTACCTGGCCGTTTCCCGCAGGGACGTCACCGGTCGGGAGGCGGGAGCCCGGCAGGTGGCCTGAGTCTCCGGCAGGCATTCAGGCCGCGTTCAGGCTTGCTGTGCCACGGTCGACATGCCGGCTGCTCTCCGCGGTCGGCTCATCCGAGCGGAGCGCTCGCCCGTGTCTCTGGGCGGGCGCTCTGTCGTTCGGCACGATCAGGAGCATCACGTGGAGAAACCAGAGGTTCTCAACGGCGCCGACGCGGCGAGCATGTCGACCACTGCGGTGATGAAGAAGTTGCCAGAGGTCACACTGGCATTCTGGATCATGAAGATCGCCGCGACGACGCTCGGCGAGACAGCGGGCGACCTCTTCGCGCAGACCCTGAGACTCGGCTACTTCCTCACCACGATCGCACTGTTCGCGATCTTTGTGGTGACGCTGGTCGTTCAGCTGCGGTCTCGCCGCTACAACCCGTTCTTCTACTGGACCGTGATCCTGTCGACCAGCATGGCCGGCACCACGATGTCCGACTTCATGAACCGTGACGCCAGCGCCAGATACCTGTCCGGCGGCACCACTTCGCTCGGCTGGGGCCCGCAGGGCCTCGGCCTGGGCTACCCGGCCGGAGCAGCCGTCCTGATCTCGATCCTCCTGGCCGTCTTCTTCGCCTGGAAACTGAGCGGGATGACGTTCCAGATCCGTGACATCGTCAGTTTCCGCGGCGAGGCCCTGTTCTGGTCCGCGATCCTGGTGTCCAACACGCTCGGCACCTCGATGGGCGACTTCCTGTCCGACAGCTCCGGCCTCGGCTACGCAGGGGGCGCGCTGCTCGTGACCGGCGTACTCGCGCTGCTCCTCGCGCTGACGAAGGTGCCCACGGTGCCGAATGTGCTTCTGTTCTGGATTGCCTTCGTCCTCACCCGTCCTCTCGGTGCGACGGCGGGAGACTTTCTCACGAAGCCAGTTGCCAAGGGCGGTCTTGACCTCGGTACCGAGGGTTCGTCGGCCGTACTCGTTGCCGTCCTGTTCGGCCTGGTGGTCTTTGCCCAGGCGCAGGAGCGCAGGGGCAGCGCCGCGTCGGCCACGGAACGGGGGCAGGTCAGCCGCCGCCGGGCAGGCTGACCGTGAATCTGGCCCCGGACGCGTAGGTGGCGTCGTACATGACCTCGCCGCCGACGGCACGGGCCAGGCGCCGCGCGAGCGGAAGTCCCAGCCCCGCCCCGTCGTGTCCGTCATCGGCGTCGGCACGGTGCCCAGGCCGGAACAGCTCGCCGACGAACGCCTCCGGCACGCCCGGACCGTCGTCGACGACGTCGATGGCCACTGCGCCGGGCAAGGTCCGCGCGGACACGGTCACGGTGGACTCGGCGTAGCGGGCGGCATTGGCCAGCAAGGGACTGAGGATCCGTTCGAGCAGAGCGGGCGCGACCGCCACCCGCGGAACCGGATCCTCGGTCTCCAACGTGGTCTTCAGCCGCCATGGAGCCTCCGCGTCCTGGAGCAGGCGCCGCAGGACGGGTACGACGTCGGTGGTGCCGGGAACCGTCGCCGGGTTCAGGGCACTCTGGCGGGCGTCGTCGAGCAGCGTGTCGCAGATCGTGCGCATGGACTGTGCGGCCTCGGCCATCACCGTATGGGCCGCGCGGACCTCCACGGCGGAGCGGGGCCGGGCCCGTAGCCAGTCGAGCTCGATGACGATCCGGGTGAGCGGGGTGCGCAGCTCGTGGGACAACTCCCCGGTCAGCTGCTGCTCGTGCCGCAGTACGGTGCGTATGCGGTCCAGGAGTGCGTCCAGTGAGGCGCCCAGATCGGTGAGTTCGACCGGTTGGTGCGCGGCGCCGAAACGATCGTCCGAGCCCACGGCGCTCCACTGGGCGGCCTGGTCGGTCATGGTCCGTACGGGGCGCAGGGCCCGGCCGACGGACAGACGGGTGAGCACGTACGTACAGCCGAGCATCACGGCGTCCAGGACCAGGGAGCCCAGCAGCAGAGTGTCGGCGGAACTCCGGTACGGGCCGAGGTCCAGGGCGGTGACGACGGCGGCAGCATGGTGGCCGGCCACGGTCAGGGCGCACAGCCGGACGGGCTGACGGTCCTGGACCGTCGCGCAGGCGTACTGGCGTTGCGCGGCCAGCCGGTCCGCGGCCTCGGTCAGGAGATTGTCGGCCGAGGCAGCGGGCGGCTTCTCCAGCAGCCGCCCGCTCGCGTAGACCCATACGTTCGAGTCGAGGAGCCGGTCGTCGGCGGCCTCCAGGACCCGCACCCGGCTGCCGCTGGTGTCGACGGTGGCGGCCACCGCGTCCGCCCGGGTGTGCAGTTCGCTGTCCGCCTGGTGTTGCAGGTGCCGGTCCATCACCACGTTGAACACCACGGTCAGGACCGTCATCAGCAGCGCGGCGGTGGTCAGTGCCACGAGGGAGAGACGGCCACGCAGGGTGCGGGGGACCGGACGGCGCAAGGGTCCGCTCATGACAGACGGTGTCCGATCCCGCGGGCGGTGCCGAGGCTCAGGCCGCTGCCTGCCTCGCGCAGCTTGCGGCGCAGCCGGGTCAGGTACTGGTCCAGGGTGTTGTCACTGACCTGTGCGCCGTCCGGCCAGCCGGCCCGGACCAGGTCGATACGGCGCACGATCGCACCGTCCGCGGCGACGAGCGTGGCCAGGACCCGGAATTCGGTCGGGGACAAGGCGACCGGCGCGCCGTGAGCCGTCACGGTGTGGTCCACGGCATCCAGGACCAGGTCACCGGTCACGGCCATGGACCGTGGAACGGATCTTTTCAGCGCGGCTCTCAGCCGGGCAGCCAGTTCGGCGAGGTGGAAGGGCTTGGGCAGGTAGTCGTCGCCCCCGGCGGAGAACCCGGACAGCCGGTCGGTGAGCTGGTGGCGGGCGGTCAGGAAGATCACGGGGCCCGGGAAGCCGTTGGCTCGCATGGCCTGGCACACGTCCCGGCCGTCTGCGTCGGGCAGTCCGATGTCCAGGACTGCAGCCGAGACGGCAGGGGTCGCCAGCCGCAGGGCCATCGCCCCGTCGGGGGCGAGCACGGGATCGAAGTCGTCGGACAGCCCGCGGCGCAGCGCGTCCCGCAGCGCGTGGTCGTCCTCAACGATCAGGATCTTGGAGCGCACGGCGGTCTCCCTCGGCCGGGCGGGGAGTCGTGCCCGCGATGAACGATCCGGGCAGCCACCGGGGCCGACGCGTGCCCATGGCCGGCCGCACCGCCGTCGCTCGGCGCGGAGCCCTCAGGGTCACCGACATGATCAGCAACCCGGTGGTGAAGGCTCCTGTGATGTTGTGGCCCGCGAGGGGGACGACCAGTCGGAGGCGTGTGTCGCCCGGTCCGTGTGCGGAGGCCGGGGCCGGTGTGGCCATACGGTCGAAATCCTTTCCTGCGGACGACCCGATCAGGTCGAACAGGGCGACACGACCGACTACAAGGAAGTAGACCGTCTACTGAACTGTAGACGACAATGGCGCCGGAAACGTGCCCGAACGCGCGCGTTTCGAGGCATGCCGACGCCTTGGTGGTGATCGTGCAGTCGCTTCGGCAGGCCGCGGGGCGGCGGGAACGCGGGGGAGGAGCCCGGGGTTCGGCGGCCGGCGCGACGGGTCACGGACGCGGTGCCCACGAGCGTGGCGGCCGCCGGATTCTCGCCGAGAGGGCTCGCCCGGCCCGCGGGGTGTCCGGCGGGTCCGGGTGGGTGGTGAAGGGCCGGCTCAGCCTTCGTTGTGGGTGAGGCCGTCGCAGAGGGCGGTGAGGAGGCGGGTGAGGGCGGGTTCGAAGTCGATGCCGACGTGCGCGACGGCGGGTTCCTCCCGGTACAGCCGGGCGAGGTTTTCCCCCGGGTGTCCGGCCTGCCACAGCGGCGCGGTCAGGGCGATGGTGGCGACGACGAGTTCCTGGGCCTGGTCGCGGTCGAGAGTGCTTGCCGTGCTGATGGCGCCGGTGACGGCCGCCACGGCGTTGCCGGCGGCGCGTTTGAAGGTGCGGACGCGTTCGTAGGTGACCTCGCGTTCGAGGCTCAGGGTGACATGGGTGAGCAGGTCGCAGAACAGGGGACGCTCGGTGAGAGGCGCGACCAGCGTGCGTGTCAGCTCCGCGCAGCTTATGTCGCTGTGGCGGGACAGCTCCGCCGTGACGGCCCGTGACCAGTCCTCATACCCCTCTTCGGCGAGGTTGAGCAGGATCTCCTCGCGAGAGGCGTAATAGCGGCGTACGGCCGAGACGTGGACGCCCGCGTGCTGGGCGATCGCGGTGAGGGTGACCCCGCGTACGCCGTCGCGGGCGGCGAGGGCCCGGGCCGCCTCCATCAGGTCGGCGGCTCGCTGCGCCTTGTGCTCGGAGGAGTAGGCGCGCTGGAAGCCGGGCTTTGTCATGCCCAATACGTTAACGCAATCGGCGTGCGTTGCAGGTGGGTGACCCCCGCTCTCACAACGCAAGGCCGTTGCGTTGACAACGCAACATGCTTGCGTTACTTTTCCGGTGTCGCCACCGCAGAGGTGCCAGGGATGTTTCCTCTTGCGGGGCGACGGCCGTCCGGACCGTGAAAGATCCGCAGTGACGGCCGTACGGAAACGACGAAGTACGGAGTGCACCATGCGTGCGATCACCATCAATGAATTCGGCGGGCCGCAGGTGCTCACCGAGACGGAGCTTCCCGAGCCCCGGCCCGGCCCGGGCCGGCTCACCATCGACACCACCCACGCAGCGGTGGGCCTGGTGGACGTGTTCTTCCGCCGCGGGGACCTCGCCGGACGGCCCGGCATGCCGCAGCCGCCTCTCGTGCCCGGTCTGGAGGCCGCAGGGACCGTCCGCGCGCTGGGTCCGGGGGTGACCGGGTTCCAGGTCGGTGAACCGGTGGTCACCCTGACGCAGATGAGCCTGGGCGGCTATGCCTCGGTGACCCTGGCCGACGTGGCCATGACCGTCTCCCTCAAGGGTTCCGGGGTGGACCCCGCGCAGGCCGTCTCGGCCTTGCCCAACGCCACCACCGCCTATCTGGCCCTCACCCGGGTCGCGCATCTCCAGAAGGGCGAGAGCGTGCTGGTGCACGGCGTGGCCGGCGGTCTGGCCGCCACCTTCCCCGCGGTCGCCCGGTCGCTGGGCGCCTCCCGCGTGTTCGGCACCGTCTCTTCGCGGGCCCGCATCAAGGACACGGAACATCTGGGTCTGGACGAGGTGTTCACCAGCGATCAGTTCGTCAAGGATCTGGACGGCAGGCCGGCCGACGTAGTCGTCGACCCGGTCGGTGGCGACGTACGTACGGCCAGCCTGGACGTCCTGTCCCAGCTCGGCCGCATCCTCGTGGTGGGCCATGCCGCCCGGACCCCCGACACCCCGCTCACCGGCGACGACCTGTGGCATCGAAACGCGGCCATGCTCGGCTTCGCGGCGGGCCCCTACCTCGCGGCCCACCCCGATGCCGCCCGGCCCGCCGCCGAAAAGGTCGTCGGCCTCCTCGCCCGCGGAGAACTGACGCTGCATGTGGACGAACTGCCCCTGTCCCAGGCCGCGGAGGCACACCGCCGCCTGGAGGCGCGCGAGGTCCCGGGACGCCTCGTCCTCACGGTCTGACCAGCCCGCCCCGCCGACCGACACTTCCCCTGGGCGCCGCGCTCACCGCATCGGTGACGAGGTCGACACCGAGCGGGCCATCGCCGCGGCCAAGGCGGCCTTCCCTGCCTGGTCCGCGACCACCCTGGAGGAACGCAAGGGGTACCTGCAGCGCAACGCGGACGCCCTGACCGAGCGTATGGACGAGCTGGTCGCGACGACCGTCGCCGAGTACGGCGCCCCCGCCTTCTTCGCCCGCTACATCAACGGTCAGGCCCGTGACTTCTTCCTCCTGGCTCAGGACGTCCTCAAGCCGGGCAACTTCGAGGAGAGGTACGGCAACGCCACCGTCACCAAGGTGCCGCTCGGCGTGGCGGGTCTCATCACCCCCTGGAACGGCAACCCCTGGTTCATCGCAGGGAAGACCGCCTCCGCACTCGCCGCCGGCTGCGTCGTCGTCAAGCCCAGCGAACTGAGCACACTCCAGACGCAGATCCTCATGGAGTGCATCGAGAAGGCCGACCTGCCGCCCGGCGTCATCAACGTGGTCAACGGTATCGGCCCGGTCGTCGGCAACACCTTCACCCACAGCCCCGACGTCCAGAAGATGCCTGCTCAACACCGGTCAGGCATGCATCGCCGGAACCCGCATCCTCGTGCCCGAAAGCCGACTGGAGGAGGCCAAGACCGCCATCAAGGCCGGGATCGAGGCCCTGACGATCGGCGATCCGCAGGCACCCGACACGGTCGTCCAGCCGATGGTGTCGCAGGGACACTACGAACGGGTTCAGAGCTACATCCGCAAGGGCATCGAGGAAGGCGCCGAGATCCTGGTCGGTGGCGAGGGCAAGCCCGAGGGTCATGAGGCGGGCAACTATGTGAAGCCCACCGTCTTCGGCGGTGTCACCAACGACATGGCCATCGCCCAGGAAGAGATCTTCGGTCCCGTCCTGTCCGTCATCAGCTATCGCGACGACGAAGAAGCCGTCGTCATCGCCAACGATGTCGAATACGGCCTGCACGCCTACGTCTACGGCGAGAACAAGGCGCGCGCCCGCGCGGTCGCCGATCGGATACTCGCCGGGCGAGTGATGATCAACGAGATCGTCGACGACCCCACCAGGCCGTTCGGCGGCTTCAAGATGTCCGGCCTCGGCCGCGAGTTCGGCATCCACGGCCTCAACGCCTACCTCGAGACCCGCACCGTCTTCGCCGACTGACACCCGCCCGCCCGGGGGGGGGGGCCCCCCCCCCCCGCGGGGGGGGCCCCCCCCCCCCGGCGCCACACTTCGGGCCCGGCGGAACCGCCCGGGACACTCACGGAGTTGGTCGAAGGCGGGCGGGATCGGCGATGACGCGCAGGTGGGGACGGTTCATGCGCCCGCGACGTTCTCGGCCTCCCAGCGCAGCAGGTCGCCCGGCTGGCACTCGAGCACCTCGCAGAGCGCGGCGAGCGTCGCGAAGCGCACCGCCTTGGCGCGGCCGTTCTTGAGCACCGCCAGGTTGGCGGGCGTGATCCCCACGCGGTCCGCGAGCTCGCCCACGGACATCTTGCGTTTGGCCAGCATCACGTCGATGTCGACGGCGATGGGCATCAGATCACCTCGTCCAACTCGGCCTGCATCTGCGCCGCTTCGACGTCGCGTGCGACGGCCTGGGTGAGCAGCATCCGCAGCACGTGCACGATGAGCGCGACCCCCAGGATGGCCACGCCGATCCCGCCCATGATGACGGTGACGCCCGGGTCGTCGCGCTGGCCCGGCGCGTTGACGGCCGTGACCGCGAACCACAGGAGGGCGGCCGCCACGATCGCGCCGATCACGCGGTCCACGTACCGGAAGGCGGCGTGGGAGAACACGGTTCCGCGTCGCACCATCGCCACGAGCTTCCATACGCTGACCACGGCGACCTGGGCCGACACCATGCCCAGGATCGTGATCACGCGCAACGGGGTCAGTGGGAGCGACCCGTCCTCCGGGTCGCTCCCACTGACCAACGTCCACACCATCAATGCCTGTACGAGCACGGTGCCGGCGAGCACCACCACGAGCACGGCGCGCAGCGCACGCACGGTCAGCTTTCCCATGACCCACCCTTCCAACGAGTTGCGATAGAAATCTATCGAATATCGATAGGTGGGGCAAGAGGGGGAACGGAGGGGGCGACGCCGTCGCGCCGTCTCACGGCATGGCGTTCACGTGAACCGTCAGCTCCCGTGGGACGCCGTCGTGGGGGAGTGGTCGTCCGGTGGCAGGCGCAGAGCGAGCAGGGCGACGTCGTCGGTGTTGTCGGAGGCAAGACCGGTGAGGAGTTCCGCGCAGAAGGTGTCCGGGGTTTCGCGGGCGAGGGCTGCGGCGTGTTGGCGCAGGCGGGTGAAGCCGCGGTCGATGGACTCGCCGCGGCGTTCGATGAGCCCGTCGGTGTAGAGGAGAACAGTGGACTGGGCGGGAAGGGGCACGGTCGCGCTGGTGCGGGGCAGGTCGGTGCAGGCGCCGAGCATGTGTCCGTGGCCGCCGTCCAGGTAGCGGGTGTCGCCGTCCCTGGTGACGAGCAGGGGAGCGGGGTGGCCGGCACTGGAGTGTTCGAGTTCCCACGGGCCGGTTTCGGGACCGTGGATGAGGGCGTAGAGGCACGTGGCCGTGGCTGCGGGGTACAGGGCGTGCTGAGCGACGTCCAGGCGTTGAAGGATCTTGTGGGGAGGTTCCTGGCGGTCGCAGGCGATGCCGCGGAGCATGTTGCGCAGCTTGCTCATGGTGACGGCCGCCTGGAGATCGTGGCCGGTCACGTCACCGATGATCAGGGTGGTGTCGCCGTTGGGCAGCAGGAAGCTGTCGTACCAGTCCCCGCCGACCTGCGCGCCGCTGGAGGAGGTGGCGTAGCGGGCGGCCATGGTCAGGGCGCCGCCATGAGGCAGGGGAGGCAGCAGCGAGCGTTGCAGGCGCTCGGCGATGTGCTGGGTCTCCCGGTGCAGACGGGCATTGTCGATGGCGAGGCCGACACGGTGGACGATGTCGTCGACGAGCCGCACGTCGTCGGCGACGAGCAGCGGACGATCGCCGCATCGAGTGATGGTCAGGGCGCCGAGCACCTCCCGACGGGCCCAGAGCGGGGCGATGATGGCGCTGACCGCGTCCTGTCGCGCGTATCCCAGCTCCTCGGCGGTGTCCCACGGGTCGCGATGGGGAGCGGAATTCTGAAGATCGGCACGGGTCAGGAGCAGCGGGCCCGCGCCGCGCAGGACGCGGGCCAGTGGACCGGTGGCAGTCTCCGGCAGAGTGGTTCGTTCCTCCGTCAGCAATGTGGAGGCGGTCTCGGTCCGCGTCGCGCAGATGCGATGCACCTCCTCATCGCCCGCCAGCACGTCGAAGGCACACCAGTCCCCGACGCGGCGCGCCAGAATCTCGCAGACCCGACGCAGCCCCTCGCTCGCATCCATGGTCTCGGCCAGGGCGGAGTTGATGTCCGCCAGCACCCTCAGCCGGGTCAGCGCCAGCTCAAGCATCTGATCAACGTCGTAGCGTTCCACGGAGGGTGCCTTCCCGAATCGATCGCCGCGCGACCGCCATCGGCCGCGGATGCAATCGCCTGGGCTACGCACGGCTTTCGAGTCACGCGCCGGCCGACCGGCCCGGCTGCGCGCCCCGAACCTGCGCCCGTACGACGGGTCAGTCCAGCGACTCGCCGAACTCGGCCTGATGGTTGGGCAGTCCGGCCGTGGCGGCCCCGAACGAGAACGACCCGTTCGCGATGATCCCGCCGGAGCCCGTCGAGAAGACCCACACCGAACCGTTGGAGGCGTTCTCGTCCGGGTCGCCGACGACCAGCCCGGCCTTGTGGTCGGCATTGGCGTCCACCAGCGCGGTCGAGAGGCCGAACCGGTCGCCCTTCTCGGCGGTGCCGGGCACTCCAGTGGTGTTCTGGCTGAACACCTTGGCGCCGGTGCCGGTCAGCCCGATCGCGCTGCCGCGCAGTACCAGCACGCTGCCGGCGTTGGTGATCCCGTCGAAATCCTCGTTGGGCAGACCGGTCGCCACGTCCGGGTAGCCGTCGCCGTTGGTGTCACCGATGGACACGCCCGTGCCCATGCCGTCGCCGTATTCGCCCACGCCCGGTACCCCGGGGGTGTCCTGGTTGATCCATACGGGCTTGCGGGTCGTGGACAGGCCCTGCGGGCCACCGTAGACGACGATCACCGCACCGCCCTCGGTGGGCAGCTCGACGTCGCTGTCGTAACCGTCGAAGGAGTGACCGACGACGATGTCGCCGTAACCGTCCCTGTTCAGGTCGCCTGTCGCCAGGTCCTCCCCGCCGATCCGGCCGACGCCGTCCCTGAGCCAGGTCGGACGGCCGAATCCGCTCTTGGAGCCGAGCAGCACAGCCACCCCGCGCGAGTCCGACTCCTCGGAGGAACTGGTGCCGACGGCGAGGTCGGCGATCCCGTCGCCGTTGACGTCGCCGGCGATGACGAGCGTCGGGTGGATGGAGTCCGTGGACGCGATGTCCAGGGTGCTGACCTCCCCGCCCCCGCCGGCCCGGGTGAACGGCCCCTTCTCGACGGAGATCTGCTGCTCGGGGTGGTCGACCGGGGCACCCCAGGTGATCAGGTCGGGGTGATGGTCGCCGTCCGCGTCGCCGAGGGTGTAGCCGCTGACGGTGGTGGCCGTCAGCAGCGTCGGCGTGGCGGACAGACCCTTGTGTCCGCCCCAGTTCACCGTCACCCAGTGGCCGGACGCGCGGGTGCCACCGCCGGTGGTGATGTAGCCGCCCACCAGGGACACCAGATCGGCGTAGCCGTCCCCGTCCAGGTCGGCGCTCTGCAGCGCGCTGCCGTAACTCTGCTTCGGGTCGGTCGTGCCGGTGCGCTGCGACCAGGTCAGCGACTGCTTGCGGGAGGTGGACATGCCGCTCGACGCGCCGTACAGCACGGTGATCGCGCCGGCCTTCTGCTGGGAGCCCAGGGCGGTGCCGGGGGCGCCGATCGCGAGGTCGGGGTAGCCGTCGCCGTTGAAGTCGTCGTGCGGAGGGCGGCTGCTGGCTGTGGTGGGGGACGTGCTCGCCCGGGCGGCGGGGACCCACAGGAGACCGGCGGTCAGGGCGACCCCGGTGGCGATGGCCAGTCTCATGCGGCGGGAACGGACCGAACGGCGCGAGGAAGACATCATGGCTGTCCTGACGTGGTGGGAGGGGCGAGGGGCAGTTCAGTCGGGGAGCGCGGAACCGAGCCCGGCGCCCGTCGCGACCGTGCCGAGGGTCCGGGCGGTGACCGCGAAGGAGCCTCGGGCGGTCGTTCGTCCCGGGAACACCCAGAACGCGCCCGCGCCGGCGTCCTCCCCGGACGCACCGACCACCGGCTCGGCCCTGCCGTCGCCATTGCCGTCCACCAGGTGGGTGGTGGAACCGAAGGCGTCCCCCGACTCGGCGGTCCCCGGCACGTCCGTGCTGTCCTGGCTGAACACCTTGGTGCCGGCGCCGGTCGCCCCCGAACGGCCGCCCGGTACGACCGCGAAAGTGCCCGCGTTCCGCACCCGGCCGAAGTCCTCGTACGGGATGCCCGCGACGATGTCCCCGCAGCCGTCGCCGTCGACGTCACGGACAGAAACCGACCGGCCGAACCCGTCCCCGGCCTCCTGGCTGCCCGGTACCCCCGGCGTGTCCTGGGTGATCACCTGGGGAGCGCCGGAGACGAGGCCCCGCGGGCCGGAGTGGACGATCCGCAGGTACGCTCCGCCGACGACGAGATCTGCCCGGTGGTCACCGTTGAGATCGCCGAGCGCCACGGTGTCGGCGGGCGGCCCGGTCAGGTCCGACAGCCGCACGGGGGCCCGTAGTCCGTCGCGGCCGCCCCGCGCGTAGTACACGTAGGTGCCGTAGTTTCCCTCGTCGTCCGGGTCGTACGTCCGTGCCAGCGTCACGATGTCGTCGACACCGTCGCCGTCGGTGTCCCCGACCGCCGCAGCGACCGTGTTCAGGTCGCCGTCGCTGAAGGCCGCGCCCTCCTGCGTGTTCGCCGGGCGGCCGTCGCGCCCGAACGGGCCGAACAGCACACGGCCGTTGTGCGCCAGGTCCTGGTGCCCGTCGCCGTCGAAGTCACCGGCCACGGTCCGATACGCCTGCCCGATACCGGTGCCCTCGGCGGGCAGCAGCGTGCCGGAGCCGACGCCCTTCGAACCGCCCCACAGCACCGTGCGGCTGCCCTGCCGGCCGATGCCGTCCTGACTCCAGCGCTCGTTCCCGGAATCGACGAGCAGATCGGCGTACCCGTCGCCGTCCAGGTCAGCCGTGGTGAGCCGGCTGCCGAACAGGTCGCCCTCCTCGACCGCGCCGGGGATGCCCGCGGACGCCTGCGAGTACACCTTCTTCGCCGAAAGCCCCGAAGCGGACCCGTACAACACGGCCGCATAGCCCGCGCGGGCCTTGCCCCCCACGGTGGCATACGGCGCGCCGACGGCCAGGTCCTCGTAGCCGTCGCCATTGAAGTCGGCGCGCAACTCGTGGGCGGCGCGCAACTCGTGGGCGGCGCGCCGGGGAGCGGCACTCGCCGCGGAGGCCAGTGCCGGCAGGGCTCCGGCGGCAAGGACGACAGCGATGGCCGTCGCGAGAGTGCGCGTACGGGAGGGACGAGACGGGGAGGACACATCGGCTCCGGAAGTCGTGGAGACAGAGGAGTGCGGCGTGACGAGGCTCAAGATCCTCTCCACGCCGCACAGTTCGACTCACCCGAGCGGGACGGGGTTGCCCTGGAAGAGGGCATGATTTCCCCCGCCGTTCACAAAGGCCACCTGTGAACGCGGTGAGACCTCGCTCGAACGGGGCGAAATCGCCATACTCCCGCACCGCGTGGCCTCGCTCGGCGCGCGTGTCCCGTCGCCACTGCGCCACGGACGATGGCGAGTTGGCGCCTCCAGGTGGTTCGGCACCGGAGGCGGAGTTCGGTCAGGAGCCTTCGGGGTGTGGATCAGCCGTATGCGGTCGCCCGGGTGTTCCTCCTCGTCGTCCGACAGTCGTGAGGGGTCGCACGACCACTGGTGCGCGAGTCGGTGTGAAGGTGCCGGCACGGCTGAGTCGACACGAGCCGATCAGTGCGGGAAATCACCAGGGATGAGTCAGTACGGCAGCACACGTCCCGACGGCGTCCTGCGGTCGATCGGCATCTCGCGCGGAGCGGCGGGCCGGCGGTTGACGCGAATCCGGATCTGACGGTTCATGACCCCTCCTCATGGCTGATGAGCCCAGCGTCCTCGTCGACGCGCTTGGACGCATCGTGCCCACGGATGCGGCTCTTACCCTCCGAGCAGGATTTTCAGGCATCGGCCCTCGTCCGTGAGAAGGACGACCGGGCAGGGTGTCGTTCGGATCAGTCCGGGTCAGGCGCCCGCGGACCCGGAATGATCCGAACGACACCCTGCCCGAGCGGCATCGCGTCGTCCGCCATGGCAGCAGCCTCGAAGAACTGAGCAGACGCCACCCCTCTGGGCGTCGATGTCGGCGCCGTCCCGGAATGCCCTCGCGCTGCCACCGGCCGTCGGTAGCGTGACCGCCGTGATGGTGGGCACCGAAGAGACCCGGCTGGTCGTGCTGCGCGGCAATAGCGCCTCGGGAAAGTCGTCCGTCGCGGCCGGTCTGCGCGAGCGGTTCGGCCGCGGTCTGGCCGTGGTCGGCCAGGACAACCTCCGACGCATCGTGCTGCGTGAACGGGACCGGCCCGGTGCGGCGAACATCGGCCTGATCGGCCTGACGGCCCGCTACGCTCTGGATGCTGGATTCCACGTCGTGGTCGAAGGCATCCTCTACGCCGACCGCTACGGCGACATGCTCGCCCAACTGTGCGCCGACCACCGCGGTCCGACCCGTGCCTACTACCTGGACGTATCGTTCGGCGAAACCCTGGCCCGGCACGCCACCAAGCCGATCGCCGACGACGTCAGCGAGACGCAGCTGAGCGATTGGTACCGGGCGCGCGATCTGCTGCCCGGCGGTATCGAGACCGTCATCGGCGCCGACAGCGCCCTGCACGAGACCGTTGACCGCATCATGCTCGACACCGGCCTGGCGCACCTGCCCGCGCTGGATCGCTGACCGGAACCCTGCTGCGGCTGAACGTGCAGCTCTGGAGTTGAATCGGCTGATGGACACGTCATCCCGAGGGATTCGCATACCCCTCAATGAAGCCGTCGAAGTACTGCAGGACTTGAACGAGTTCGTCGTATCCCTCGATCGACTCGGATCCCGCCAGGCATCCGGAACTGCCGATGAGTACACCGTCGGCAAGTTCATCGCCGACTGGGATGTCGCTGGGCGATTGGCCCGCGCCCGACGCGTCATCAGTGTCGCGCTGGACGCACAACTGAGCCAGGAGGACAACGCCGAGATCGACGCCCTGTGCGACCGAGGGCGCTTCTACGGCAGCGGAGCATCTCCGGAGTAACACCCCACCTCGTGCTCGGGCGCTCTCCGTGTGTCGAACGCGTCGCGGACGCGTTCGATGGCGGGCAGGTGTGCTGCCGCCCACGCCGGCAGTACGTCCACAGAGTGCCGGGAGGCCTTGTCGAGTGGTGCGATGCGGTACCTGATGCATGTGATCGCGACACGCCGCAAGGCCTCCTGTCGCCGCTGTCAGGCAGGCTGCCCCGCCGACGCGGTCAGCAACGGCAGGCCCAGACGATCGCTGAGTTCGTGCACGTCGACGCCGAAGGTCTGCCGCACGCTCACACCGTCCGCGGTGATGTCGAACACCGCCAGGTCCGTGTAGATGCGGTTCACGCAGCCGAGCCCGGTGAGCGGGTAGCTGCACTCGGACACCAGCTTGGGCGTTCCGTCACGGGTGAACAGGTTCATCATCACGAAGACCTTCTTCGCGCCGATGGCCAGGTCCATGGCTCCGCCCACCGCGGGGATGGCGTCGGGTGCCCCGGTGTGCCAGTTGGCCAGGTCGCCTTGCGCGGAGACCTGGAACGCACCGAGTACGCAGATGTCCAGGTGGCCGCCGCGCATCATCGCGAAGGAGTCGGCGTGGTGGAAGTAGGCGGCGCCCGGCAGTTCGGTGACGGGAACCTTGCCGGCGTTGGTCAGGTCCGGATCGACCTGGTCCTCCCGGGCGGCGGGTCCCATGTTCAGCATGCCGTTCTCGGTGTGGAGGACGACGCCGGAGGTGGGGGAGAGGTGGTCGGCGACCAGGGTGGGCTGGCCGATGCCGAGATTGACGTAGGAACCGTGCGGGATGTCGCGGGCGATCAGCGCCGCGATGTCGTGCTTGCTCAGCGGGCCCTGTCCGGGCGTGTGTGAAGGTGTCTGGCTCATGCGTGATCAACCACCTGGACGACTCGGTCGACGTAGATGCCGGGTGTGACGACGGTCTCGGGGTCGATCGCTCCGGTCTCGACGACCTCCTGGACCTGGGCGATGACCGTGGCGGCCGCGGTGGCCATGACGGGGCCGAAGTTCCGGGCGGTCTTGCGGTAGACGAGGTTGCCCATACGGTCGGCCCGGTGGGCGCCGATCAGCGCGACGTCTCCGCTGATGGGGTACTCCAGCACATGGGTGCGGCCGTCGATCTCGCGCACCTCCTTGCCCTCGGCGAGCAGTGTGCCGGCGCCGGTGGGGCAGAAGAAGGCGCCGATGCCGGCTCCGGCCGCCCTGAGGCGTTCCGCGAGATTTCCCTGGGGGACGACCTCGAGTTCGATCTTTCCTGCCCGGTAGAGATTGTCGAACACCCACGAGTCGGCCTGGCGGGGGAAGGAGCAGATCACCTTGCGGACCCGTCCCTTGGCGAGCAGCGCGGCCAGGCCGGTGTCGCCGTTGCCGGCGTTGTTGGAGACGACGGTGAGGTCGGTGGCCCCCTGCCGTATGAGGGCGTCGATCAGGGAGACGGGCATGCCGGCCATGCCGAAGCCTCCGACGAGCACGGTCGAGCCGTCCTGGATGCCGGCGACCGCCTCGTCCGCGTCGGTGTACAACTGCGTGGTCATCGGCTGTTCCCGGTGACGTTCTCCAGTACGACAGCCAGTGCCTGGCCGACGCCGATGCAGATGGCGGCGACGCCCCACCGCTGCCCGGACTCCTGCAGACGGCGGGAGAGGGTGCCCAGCAGCCTGCCGCCGGAAGCGCCCAGGGGGTGGCCGAGGGCGATGGCGCCGCCCTTCGCGTTGACGATCTGCGGATCGATGTCCCAGGCGTCCACGCAGGCCAGTGCCTGCACCGCGTAGGCCTCGTTGAGTTCGACGGCGGCGACGTCGGACCAGGAGATGCCGGCGCGTTTCAGGGCCCGGTTCGCTGCCTCGACGGGGGCGAAGCCGAACATCTGCGGGTCCAGTGCGGAGACGCCGCGGCCTGCGATGCGGGCGAGGGGATCGCTGCCGATACGGACCGCGGCGGCCTCCGAGCCGATGAGCACGGCCGAGGCGCCGTCGTTGAGCGGGGAGGCGTTGCCGGCCGTGATGAGGCCGTCGGTGCGGAAGGCCGGCTTGAGTGCGGCGAGCTTCTCCATGCTGGTTCCGGGGCGGATTCCCTCGTCCCGCTGGAGAGCGGTGCCGTCTTCCTGCGGGACGGGGACGACCAGGTCGTCGTAGAAGCCGGCGTTCCAGGCCTCGTCGGCGAGACGGTGGGAGCGGAGGGCGAATGCGTCCTGGCGCTCGCGGGAGATCATGAAGCGGTCGGCCAGCTGCTCGTTGGCCTCGCCCAGGGAGACCGTCCACTCCTTCGGCATGCGCTCGTTGACCAAGCGCCATCCGAGCGTGGTCGACACCGCCGTGGTGTTTCCGACCGGGTACGCGCGCTCGGGCTTGGGCAGCACCCAGGGAGCGCGGGTCATGGATTCCACGCCGCCCGTCAGGACGATGTCCGTGTCGCCGCTCTCGATGGCGCGTGAGGCGATGAGGGCGGCGTCCAGGGACGATCCGCACAGGCGATTGACGGTCGTGGCGGGCACCGAGGTGGGGAGTCCGGCGAGGAGGACGGCCATCCTGCCGACATTGCGGTTGTCCTCACCGGCGCCGTTGGCGTTGCCCCAGACGACGTCGCCGATCTCTTGCGGATCCAGGGCCGGAGTCCTGGCCAGAGTTCCGTTGATGATGTGTGCGGCGAGGTCGTCGGGCCGGACATGGGCGAGAGCGCCCGAGTACCGGCCGAAGGGGGTCCGCGCCGCCGAATAGAGATA
Organism: Streptomyces sp. NPDC025784; assembly: GCF_055558435.1. Classification (NCBI taxonomy): domain Bacteria; kingdom Bacillati; phylum Actinomycetota; class Actinomycetes; order Kitasatosporales; family Streptomycetaceae; genus Streptomyces; species Streptomyces sp. NPDC025784. The sequence goes on along the minus strand of NZ_JBVHMN010000006.1, from coordinate 157,212 downwards.
GCTGTCGTTCACACCGTCACCGTAGGAGCCCGCCGGAGGGCCCGTCCAAGACCTAATCGCGATCGATTGATAAAGAAGTCTTATAGAATCGGGTCATGGAGCTACGGCAGATCCGCTACTTCCTGGCGTTGGCCGAGGAATGCCACTTCGGCCGCGCGGCCGCTCGCCTGCACGTGGCACAGCCGGCCCTCTCCCAGCAGATCAAGCAGTTGGAGAAGGAGCTGGGGACCGCGCTGTTCACCCGCTCCACCCGGCACGTCGCGCTCACCGAAGCCGGTCAGCACTTCGTCGAGTACGCACGCTCCCTGACCGCGCAGGCCGCACAGGCCCGACGTCACATGACGGAGCTGGCCACCGGCTACGTCGGCCGCGTTTCCATCGGCTTCATCGGCACGGCCACCTACGACCTGCTACCCCAAGTGGCACGCACCGTACGCGCCCGAATGCCCGACGTCACCATGGATCTGCGGGGCGAGCTCCTCACCCCCGACCTGGTCGACGGCCTGCTCGCCGGCACCTACGACCTCGCGGTCCTTCGCGGCGCGGTCGAGCACGAGGACATCCGCACCACGCTCCTGCGCTCCGAATCCCTGGTGGCCGTGCTGCCCTCCCACCATCCACTGGCGGGCCGACGACGCATCGCGCTCGAAGAGCTGGCCGACGAGCCCTTCGTCATCCACCCCTCTCGCTCCCGCTCCTCCATGTACGACCAGGTCCTGGCCGCCTGCCGACGTGCAGGCTTCCAGCCCCCCTCACTGATGGAGGTCGGCGAGACGGCCACGCTCGTCGTCTTCGTGGCCGCCGGTCACGGCGTCGCCCTCGTCCCCGCGTCGGTCCAGAGCCTCAGCCTCAGCAGCGTCGCGTACGTGCCGATCACCGAGAACGAATCCGTCGACCTGGTGCTCGCCCGCCGCGCCCGGGGCAGCACCCCCGCGACCGACCAGGTCTCCTCCGTGATCAGACGATGCGCCCACGATCTGGAACACCCGGAGAGCGCGGCCGCTACCCCTACTCTGGAGAAATGACGAGCGGGACGACAGACGCCCCGGTGCGCTTCAGCACCGTCGGCCTTCCCGAGGCACAACGCATCGCCTTGTGGGAAGAGCACAACGCCACGGCCCTCATCGGCCTGCGCTGCCGCGCCCTTCAGGACACGGCCCTGAACGCCACGGAGATCAACCTGCAGCTCCCCCGGGCGCATGTGGCACGCGTGCTCGGCAGCCCGCACGTCGTCGAACGGCCCCAGGCGGAGATCCGCCGTGTCCCGTCCGCAGCCGTGGCCTGCTACCTGACCCTGGCCGGCGACGCGTTCTTCTACCACGACGACGGAGTCCACCTGCTGCACCCCGGGCAGATGCTCGTCTGCGACGCCGACCAGCCCTTCATGCGCGGCTTCTCGCACGGCCTCGAGGAACTCGCGATCAAGATCCCCCACGAGGTCTGGCACGAGCTCGGAGGGCCGGTGTCTCTGGCGCGACCGCTGGTCATCGGCGACGACGCCGTCGTCCAGACCAGGACGCTGGCCACGCTCGCCGCCCAGGCACTGCGCCCGGAAAGCTCCGCCGACGTGGACGAGGACGTCCTGCTGGACCTGCTCGCCTCCATGGTGACCGGTCGAACAGCGTCCCTCACCGCAGTCCACCTGACCGTCGCCAAGGCATACATCGACGAGCATCTGACCGACCCGGGTCTCTCGGCGGCCCGCATCGCCCGCGGCGTCGGGATCAGCGAGCGCCACCTGTCACGGGTCTTCTCCTCGGGCGGCACGACCGTGCCGCAGTACCTGCTCCACCGCCGCCTCGAGCGTGCCCGAACGCTGCTGCAGCAGGGCGGAGTGACGACCGTGACCGAAGCCGCCGCGCGCTGCGGGTTCGGATCGGCCACCCACTTCTCCCACCGGTTCAAGCAGCGATTCGGGCTGCGCGCCACCGATGTGCTGCGTCAGGCCCGCGCACAGCCCTGACGCAGCACAGCCCCGTCAACTCCCCTCGGGCGCCAGGACGATGTCGAAGCGGACCTTCGACCACGAACGGTCGCTCAGGTCGCGCCCGTCCGGCGCGGGCGTACCCGGCGGCTGCACCTGGAAGTCCTTCACAAGCGACTCCTTCACCCCGAACACGGCGTCGCTGCGAAGGAGTTCGTCACCGCTGACGAAGATGTGCGTGACCAGGGTGCGCAGGGCGGGAGCGCTGACCATGAAGTGCAGGTGCGAGGCACGCATGGGTGAACGGCCGGTCGCCGCCAGCAGCCCGCCGACCGGACCGTCGTGGGGAATGGCGTAGGGCGTCGGCGTCAGCCCCCAGAAGCGGTAGCGGCCATCGGCGTCGGTGAACAGATGTGCCCGCGCCGCGATCCTCTCGTCGCCGTACTGCGTGTCGTAGAAGCCGTCCTCGTCCGCCTCCCACACCTCGATCCGCGCTCCGGTGACCGGCTTCCCGGTGGTGTCGGTGACGGTGCCTTCCACCCAGCAGGGCTGTCCGGGCGCGCCGAAGGCGAGGTCTCCGCCGAGATCGATCTCTGGACTGTTCTCGACGAAGAAGGGCCCGAAGACGGTGGCCTCGGTGGCGTCGCCGTGCGCCGTGTTGTTGACGGCGACCGTCTGCATGGAGGCGCCGAGCACGTCCGACAGCAGGATGAACTCCTGGCGACGCTCGTCGGTGATGTGACCGGTGCGGGTCAGGAACTCGATCCCCGCGTTCCATTCCCGCTCGGTGAGACGGACCTCCCGCACGAAGTCGTGCAGGTGGTGGACCAGGGACCGCATGATCTCGCGCAGCCGAGGATCGGTGCAGCCGTCGAAGGACTCGAGCACCTCGCGGGTGATCGCGGCTTCCCGCTCCTGCTGCTCAGCCGGGACCGGGGCACCAGGGGTGGTGAGGTCGGGGGTCATGGGGCATCGGTTCCTTCCCAGGCGCTTCGGACGAGGTCGGTGATCGCGTCGAGGGTGACCGGCCGGGGGTTGCCGGCCGGGGCGGCCGCCACGACGGCCTGGGCGGCTTCGGCGATGCCGTCGGCAGGCATCCCGAGATCGCGCAGCGAGCGCGGGGCGCGCAGCCGGTCGCACAGCCGCGCCAGCCCCTCGCTCGCGCTGGGAGCGTCGAGGGCCGCTGCCAGACGCCGCTCGGCGCCCGGGACGCCGGGAGCGTTGAAGGCGAGGACGTAGGGCAGGACGACGGCGTGGGTCTGGGCGTGAGGCAGGTTGAACATGCCGCCCAGCACATGGCAGATCTTGTGGTGCAGACCCGAGCCCGCCGACGCGAATGCGGCCGCGGACAGGTACGCGCCGTACAGGGCCTTCTCCCGGCCCCCCATCGCATCCGGTTCCGCGGCGACCAGAGGCAGGCCGACGCGCAGGGCCCAGGCGCCCTCGATGGCCAGAGCCTGATTGATCGGGTCGGCCCGGGGGGCCCACAGGGAGTCCACGCAGTGCGCCAGGGCGTTCAGACCCGAGGCGACGCTCAGTTCGACGGGCAGGCTGAGGGTGAGCGCGGCGTCGTAGACGATCGTGCGCGGCAGGACCTTCGGATCCGAGCCGGTGGTCTTGACCGAGTTCTCGGTCATCCCCCACACGGCAGTGGCCTCCGAGCCCGCATAGGTGGTGGGCACGGCGACGATCGGCAGCCCTGTGGTCAGTGCGACCGCCTTGGCCAGACCGGTGGTCGAACCGCCGCCCACGCTGACCAGGGCGTCGACGTCCCGCTCGACGGCAGCGGCTCGCGCCCTGTGCGCCACCTCCACGGGGACGTGCATGACGACCTCGTGGTGCCGGTGGGCCACGGGCAGGCCGGCGGTGATGCGCTCGGCCAGTTTCTCCTCGGACGCCCCCGCGATCACCATCACCCGCCGCGCGCCGAGCGCGGCGACTTCGGCGGCGAGCCCCTCCGCCGCGGCGCCGGAGGCGAATCTCACCCGCTGCGCCAATGTGTCGTGTACGAACTGCACGGGTCAGTCCCTCCCCAGGATCGAGAGCAGGGCGGTGCGCAGCGCGTCCTCAGGACTCTCGGGCAGCTCCATCGCGCGCCAGGCGATGTGCTTGTCGGGCCGCACCAGCAGGACACCACTCTCGCTGATCTCGCGCAGCTTGGCCCAGTCGTAGTACAGGTCGGTGACCTCGCGGCCCGGGCCGATGACGACGGCGTCCAGCGGGATGCCGAGGTCCTTGCCGACCTTCTCGGCCGCGTCCTGCCACGCCTCTCCCGCGATACCCGTCAAAAGGGTCCAGCGGTCGTAGGGCGCCAGGTCCATGAGTGCCTTGCGGTGCGCGCTGTCGCCCACCCAGGCGTGCGGCAGGTGCGCCCCGGGGACGGTCGACATCTCGTAGTAGAGATCGGCATCGCGTGCAGAGGGAGGCAGTTCGGCACCCTCGGCGACGACTGCAGCCGACGTGTAGTGCTGGCCGAGCTCGACACCGTGAGCGTTGAACTCGTAGTTCTTCAGCTCCATCGCCCGTACCAGGGCAGCCCGCTTGGCGGCTCCCGCCGGGGTGTTGGCCTTGCGCTCCTCGATGGCGGCCGTCATCTCCGCCTCACTCGTCGCATCGAGGACACCCAACGCCTTGAAGATGTCGATGAATTCGCGGCTGGACTTGTTGGCCCGCTTGACGATGCGCTCCGCGACCGGCGCCCGCTCGGCGCTGTAGGTCTCCAACAGGGAAGGGTCCGCATGCCCCTTGAGCACCGCCGCGATCTTCCATGCGAGGTTGTAGGAGTCCTGGACGGAGGTGTTGGACCCCAGGCCGTTGCTCGGCGGGTGCCGGTGGACGGCGTCGCCCGCGCAGAACACCCGGCCCTGCTGAAGCCGGGTCGCGTACATCTCGTTGTTGCCCCACAGGCTCGTGCCGGTGATCTCCACCTCGAGATCCGGGACACCGAGAAGATTGCGGACGATCTGCGCGGCGGCCTCGTCGTCGACGACCGGGGGTTCCTCCGAGATGTCGTAGCCCCACACGATCAGCCACTCGTTCCACGGGCGCACCATGCGCACCAGACCGGCACCGATACCGCCCACGTTGGAGCCCGGCTGGATGACCCAGTACAGGACGGACGGCCGGTGGGCGACGAGGCGGGTGATGTCGGCCTTGAACGTGATGTTCATCGAGCCGGCGATGTCCATCGCGCCGTCGAACGGCAGATCGATGTCCGCGGCGACCTTGGAGCGGGCCCCGTCCGCGCCGATCAGGTACTTCGCGCGGATGCTGTATTCCTGGCCGGTGAGCCGGTCCAGCACCTCCACGGTGACGCCGTCCGCGTCCTGGGTGTGGGACAGGTACTCGGTGGAGAACCTGGTCTGGGCGCCGCGCTGGGTCGCGTTGCGCACCAGGATCGGCTCCAGATAGGACTGCGGGATGTCGACGGTCAGACAGGGAGACGCGAGGCGGTAGTCGGCCTCCCGGTCGGGCCGGGTGCCCCAGGTGTGGATCCGCCCGATCTCCTCACCGGCGATGCTGGTGCAGAACACCGTGTCACCGACCAGGCCGTGCTCGGTGGCGTCCGCCAGGACCTGGTCCTCGATGCCGAGATCGCGAAAGACCTCCATGGCCCGCTGGTTGGTGATGTGCGCGCGGGGAGTGTTGGCCGTCCACCGGTACTTCGTGATCATGATGGTGTCGACGCCGAGAGTCGACAGCAGCAGCGCGGCGGACGCACCCGCGGGGCCGGAACCGACGACCACGACATCGGTCGTCACCGCCGAGTCGATCGGCACTTCGGTCTCGGAGATCCCGTCGTTGAATATGGGCATCGTCAAGGGCCTTTCATCGATCCGGCATCGTCGCCGAGGACGCCAGTGTGGGACCGACCGAACGGTTGGGGAACGGATCGGCTTCCAGGTTGGCGGGAACACCAAGACATGGCGGATCCGCGAAGACCGGGAGCCGTAGTGACGCTGCCTGGGCGCTACCGCCGGAAGCACGCTCGGCGCGTCGCCCGAGGTCGGCAACGGTGGCGGGCCGTGGCGGCTGCCGCGCGCCGATCGGGCACGGCGCGCAGCCGCCGTCCGCGGCAGCGCCTGCACGGGCCGCACCCCACCGACCTCACCGACGGGCGCATGTCGCACCGCGGCCTCGACATGGGACCCGTCGTTCGCCCCCACGCGAACGACGGTCATCCCGCCCTGTGCGAAGGCTCTCGTCTTGTAGGTGCATATGGCACCTTTCGAGCCGAGCACCTCTCCCACGAGCAGCTGCCCATCAGCACGTGGCGACGGGCCGTACGGCGCACACCGATCGCCGGCGGGACCGACGGAGCTGTCTCCATGACGCCGAAAGCCCGGCCTCGATACGGCGCCACCCGTTCGACGGCGGCGCGTTCCTGAAGCCGGGCTTGAAGGAGGTTCTCCAGACCGGGGAACTGGCCGACGGAACCGGCGGGCGCGGACTCAACACCGCCGCGCGTGACGATCTCGCCGCGGCCGCAGCACGCGTCCTGACCGAGGACCACCACGCCGGCCATGCCTACGACTTCACCGGCGCGCTGTGGACCTACCCGCGGCCGACCGAGACCTTGACCCGGGTCACCGCCGGCACATCGGTCACTGCGCACGAACGGCAAGAGCGTCTGCCAGGCGCCCAGGGCTGGATCGAGGACCAGGTGCGCTCCGGCGCGCTGGAACGGCAGACGGACGACCTCCGGCGGGTTCTCGCCAGGCCCGCGACCTCGCTGGCGGAGGCGGTGAGGGCGCTGTTCGGGGGTCCGCCGGCCTGAGGAGCCGGTCCTGCGTCCCATGGCGTGCCGGACTTGGTGCCGACTCGCCGGGCATCCGCCGCGAGGTCGTCCAGCGCGCCGACCACGCCGAGGAACGCTGCCACGGCTCCGACACCACCTGCGGCTTCGACGCCGCGGACCTCGCCCGCCGCGTCGACGCCACTGGCGAAGACGTCACCGCGGCCGTGCACCGATGGCTGGTGGAAACCCCGACGCATGCGTGCGGAGGCCGACAGCCTTCACCTCGAAATCCGCACGTGGCGCCCGAGTCGACCAGGGCCGCCGCTACGGCGCGCCGGGTGTCGCCGCGCGCGGCAGCAGCGTGCCTGGTGCGGTCCGACCGCACTGAACGGGTGAGGCGTCAGCGCTCAAGCGGACTGCTGCGTGGCCGGCGTCTCCCGGGCCGACTCTGAGCCCTCCGGGGCGGTGTAGAAGACCGATGAGCCCTGCTTGCTACGCTGGGCTCGATTCTTGGCCACCAGCCCTTCGAGCGTGGTGCGCACGACCGTGTTCTTGATGGCACGCTCGGGGTGCTGCTGTCCCAGCGCGGTGGCGACTTCAGCGGCGGAGCGGGGCTCACCGCTGTCCGCCAGGTGTGCGCGGACGAGGTCGACGAGCTTGGGGAGGGACGACGGCGCGGCCGGCGCCTTGCCCCCTCCCTTCTTGCTGCTCTTCCCTCGCGGCGTGTCCACGGACTTCTTCGCCGCCCGCGGCTTCCTGCCTGTGCCCGATGCTGTCGCCGTCTTCTTGCGAGGAGCGGGCACTGCTGCGGCGGCCTCAGGGGCAGACTCGGCGAGCGGCGCCGGCACGCCCAGGGCCTGCTGTACGTTCTCCAGGACGCTCTGGTCGTGCTGCAGAGCACTCAACTGCGCCTGCAACGCCTCGATCTCACCGACAATACGTTCCTGTTCCTTGAGATTCCGCTCAAGGTCCCCGGCCACCTGCGCGCTGTACTGCGAGGTCAACTCGGTGGTCACGGTGGTGGTTTCGGCCATGATGCTCACACCCCTTCCGGGCGCCGCGGCCGACGGACGGCAGGGGCGCGGTGCATGTGAAGTCTCATCGTGTGCTGTTCAGCCTGCTGCGGTGCGGGCAGTGAATGTTGCTACCGCACACCTCGGTTCCAGCGATAGTACGGGAGGCAGGCGCGTTGTCCTCAGACGCATGGCTGAAATCCAGCAGATCGAGGACGGCCGGGGCCGGAGCGCAGACCTGCTCGCGACGCCGGGACTGCCACGATGACGCGAGGCCGAGTGCCAGTGCGCTTCGCCGGTGTCTCGCCGATGGTGCCCTGCAGGCAGGGTGAGTCCGGCCACCGAGAATCGAGCAACTCCGCGGCCCGCTACGAGGATTGTTCCCACTGACGGTCAACGGTGCTCAGCTCGGGTGCGGCGGGTGCCGGGACGCTGTAGGCCGCCGGTGCCGGCGCGGTCCGGCGTTCCCGGTCGGGAACACCTGCTCGCACGGTCGTTCGCGCATTCGACAGCGCGCAGCCGACCGGGCGCGGCCTGCCCCAACTAGTGGGTTGGCGAGGCGCTTTGACGGGCGTAAGGCCTCCTCGACAAGGCGTCTGCCGTATCGGACGACTTCGAGGGCTCCGGGCACCTGCTCGCCGTGGCGTCTGGAGACGAAGTGCTGCGAGAGGTCTGGACAGCCTCCTGAGGGCGTGCTGTCATACCGCTGGCAGAGGGTTTCCAACGTTGAAAAGGCCGCCTCGCCGAACGTGCCTCAGCCGGTGTGCAGCTTCTCCCTGCGGGCTCCCTCACAGGAGCACGCGACCCTGCCCCGGCGGTCGGACGCGGTCACGGCCTCTGTACGAGGAAAGGTTCGATGACACGACACGACACCCGCCCCAGAGCCAGAGTGCTGGCGCTGCTCGCCACCGCGGCCCTGGTGCTGCCCCCGAGCGGATTGCTGCCCGCCGCGGCAGCCGCAGAGTCGACGGGCAGTGCCTCCGCACTCGCCGCCGAACAGGCCGCCGTCCAGACGCATGGTCTCAAGGGCGAGTACTTCAGCATGTCGGCCCCCGGCGCCCGGGACTTCGCCGAACTCGGTGGGACGACACTCGACCCGCAGATCAACTTCTCCGGTCTGACCGACACCTTCAAGGAGTTGACCGGGAAGACCGAGCACACCACCGCCCGCTGGACGGGCCAGATAGAGGCGCCGGCCACGGGTGACTACACCTTCTACGCCATCGGCGACAACGGCTTCCGGCTCTTCATCGACGACAAGCCCGTCATCGACCACTGGGTGGGTGACTGGGACCGGGAACAGACCAGCCAGCCCGTCCGACTGACCGCTGGTGAGAAGCACACGTTCCGCCTGGAACTGTTCCAGGACACCGGCGGCGCCAACATGTACCTGCGCTGGTCGACGCCGACGCTCGCCAAGCAGGTCGTGCCGATGTCCGCGTTCACCCCGCCGGCCGACTTCGAGGTCTTCCCGGTGGAGCCGACCGTCGCCGAGAACGGGCGGCGGCTGCGTGCCCGTTTCGAGGGCAGGGTGGGCGGCCTCCCGTCGGTCAAGGACCATCTGAAGGTCGAGGCCGACACGACCGCCATGCCGATCGATTCGGTCACCTCCGTCCCCGGGGACTCCTCCTCTCTCTACGTCAACCTCTCGGAGCCCATCCAGAAGAACCAGTTGGTCCGGGTCTCCTACGACGGTGAGGGCGGTCTGACGACGGGCGGCAAGGCCGTCCCGAAGGTCATCCGCTACGCGGAGAACGACTCCACCCACCGCCTCACCACCAAGTGGGGCGACGAGGTGGACAAGAATCACCCGCTGCCCGAGTACCCGCGCCCGCAGCAGAAGCGGTCCAAGTGGCAGAACCTCAACGGGCCTTGGCAGTTCAGCGGCGCCAAGGCCGGCGAACAGCCGGTCTTCGGCAAGAACCTCGACGAGAAGATCACCGTGCCGTACCCGGTCGAGTCGCAGCTCTCCGGGCTCGAGCGGCACGAGGACCACATGTTCTACCGACGGCTCATCGATGTGCCCGAGAGCTGGAAGGTGGGCAAGAGCGACCGCTCCAACCGGCTCAAGCTCAACTTCGGCGCCGTCGACTACCAGGCCCGCGTCTACGTCAACGGCACGAAGGTCGCCGACCACACCGGCGGCTACAACGCCTTCAGTGCCGACATCACCGACGCCCTGAAGGGCACCGGCAAGCAGGAGATCGTGGTCGCCGTCACCGACACCGGTGGCGCGGACCAGCCCATGGGCAAGCAGTCCACGAACCCGGGCGGCATCTTCTACACACAGAGCTCAGGTATCTGGCAGACCGTGTGGATGGAGCCCGTGGCTCCCGCCTCGATCGAAAACGTTGTCACCACGCCCGACATCGACACCGGCACCCTGGCGGTGAAGGTCGACGCCGCAGGCGCCTCCCCCTCCGCCCGTGTGGAGGCCGTCGCCCGTGACGCCCGCGGCCAGGTCGTCGGCAAGGTCAGCGGGGCGGCGGACAAGCAGCTCACCCTGCCCGTGGCGAAGCAACATCTGTGGAGCCCGGACGACCCGTACCTGTACGACCTCGACGTCACCCTGACCGACGGCAGGTCGAGCGACAAGGTCCGCAGCTACTTCGGTATGCGGAAGGTCGGCATCGAGAAGGTGGGCGGCTTCAACAAGCTCGTCCTCAACCATAAGCCGATCTTCTCCCTCGCCACCCTCGACCAGGGCTTCTGGCCCGACGGTCTCTACACCGCGCCCAGCGACGACGCCCTGGCCTTCGACCTCAAGGCGCACAAGAAGCTCGGCTTCAACGCGGTCCGCAAGCACATCAAGGTGGAGCCGGCGCGGTGGTTCTACCACGCCGACAAGCTCGGCCTGCTCGTCTGGCAGGACTTCGTCTCCGGCAACATCACCAACGAGACGGGTCAGAAGGCGTTCGTCGACCAGGGCCGGGAGATGGTCAGCCAGCACCACAACTCGCCTTCCGTGATCGGCTGGATCGTCTTCAACGAGGGCTGGGGCGAGTGGAACCGCGAGGAGACCGGCCGGATCGCCGAGGCGGTCGAGGCAGCCGACCCCACCCGTGTCGTCAACACCCACAGCGGTGTCAACTGCTGCAATTCCAAGGGTGACTCGGGCAAGGGCGACATCATCGACCACCACGACTACAACAACGATGACCCGCCCTTCCCCGACGACAAGCGGGCCGCCATGGACGGCGAGCACGGCGGCTTCACGCTACGGTCCCCGGGCCACATGTGGCCGGGAGCCCCCACGGTGATCTACAGCGGTGTCACCACCAAGGCGGAGCTGACCCGCAAGTACGTGGAGAACACCGAGAAGTTCTACCTCGAGCAGGCCGGCGCCGAACTCTCCGGCTCGGTGTACACACAGATCACCGATCTGGAGAACGAGCTCAACGGCCTCTACACGTACGACCGGCGCGACATCAAGATGGACGCCGCCGAGGTACGGAAGATCAACCTCAAGGTCATCGCCGCCGGCGCCGCGGCGGGCCAGAAGGAACTGAAGGGCGGCGGGCACTGGAGCCTCGACGAGGGCACCGGCACCACGGCCAAGGACACCGGTCCCAACGGAACCCCCCTCACCCTGCGCGAGGGCGCTTCCTGGACCGACGGCGTCAGCGGCAGTGCCCTGAAGCTCGACGGCCAGAAGCAGTACGCGGAGACCTCGGGCCCAGTGCTCGACACCAGCGGCAGCTACTCGGTGTCCGCCTGGGTCCGGCTCGACGGCCTCCCCGGCAACTACGCCACCGCGGTCAGCCAGGACTCTCGTGCAACGGCCAACTCGTTCTACCTGCAGTACGGTCACGGCAACTTCGCCTTCAGCACACCCGGTGAGCGCCGCGCCCAGGTGGCCGTCGCCGCGGAGACCGGCCGCTGGTACCACCTCGTCGGCGTACGCGACGCCGGCACCAACGAGATCCGGCTGTACCTCGACGGAAAGCTCGCGGCGACGGCCACCGGCGGCGCCGCCTTCCCGAGCACCGGCCCGCTGACCGTCGGCCGTGCCCACTGGGACGGCTCGAACGTCGACTTCTGGAACGGCGCGGTGGACGAGGTCCACGCCGTCGACCGGGCTCTGACCGCCGAGGAGGTGAGCGACCTCTACCGCGAGGAGAAGCCGTAGCCGGCAGCGCCCATGAACGTGGTCCCGGTGGCGGGAGGGAGACCTCACGCCACCGGGACCACCGCTGTGCGGGGCCATGCGGGGGTCCACAACCCGTCCTTGGTGTGCCGCGGACACTGCTCCGCGAACGCGGTATCCGCCACCGCATCGCCCGCAAGGGTGTCGAGTCCAGGCAGCGGCTCGGCCGCCACCGGTGGGTAGTCGAGAGGGCCGTGTCCTGGCTGTCCGGCGGCCGTCGACTCCACCGCCGTTACGAGCGCAACGCCGAGCCCTTCCTCGCCTTCGTCGGCACAGCGGCTCTGCGCATCTGCTTCCGTCGGTCGAGTACCCGATGCCTGCAACGTGGGCAGGGTGGTGATCCCGATCCGTCAGAGACCCGACGGATGGCTGGAAAGCCAGTCGGCATGCCTGTCGCGCGTCCGATCGCGCTCCTCGGGGGTGGTGAGGAATACGTCGGCGCCGCCGTCGTAGGGGTGGTGGATCCGACGCATCTGAGTGTCGGTGACGAGGACTCCCGCCACCTTGTCGTCAGCAATGTCACGGAGTAGCTCGTCGAGGCAGCCATGTCGCCAGGGCCGGCGGGCGGCGAAGAGGTGGCAGTAGGTGCGGAACTCCGGGTCGGGATCGTCCTGCACCAGCAGACTCTGCCAATAGCAGGCGTCAGACTGGAACGGCGGAACCTCGGCTTCGGTCGCCCAGACCGGTGTGATCACATACACGTCCCCACCGGAGAACAACTCATCGAGGACCATGTTGTACCGCTCCAAGACGACGGCGTACTCGCTCTCGTCCTCTGGGTATCGCCTCGACTCCGGCAGGCTGTGGAAGCGCACCCAGACATTCCGGTAAGGGTCGCGGAGCTTGTGGCCGACCGGAGGACAGTTGGGCCAATGCTGCTGCCACAGCTCCGTCAAAGCCGCCTGTCCGCCTCCTGACATCTGCCGCACTCGTCCTCTCGCACAGTGGCCCCTGCCGACGACCATGATGCCTGGCGCTCGTCCGCCAAGAGAAACGACGTCTTGAGGTGGCTGCCGCCGCTGTGTGTGCGGCTCCGGTCTTCTGCGCGTTGGCCCACGCCGTCGTACGCGTGTCGCCGGCGCCGAAGTCGAGCTCATGCGACGGCCCTTCCATGCCCTCGGGACGGGGAAGGTGCGCTTGTGCCGGCACTTGTCACCCTGGGCGACCGTGCGCTGATGCCGCAGAGCGCGGACTCGGCGACGAACGGGACCCGGATGTGTTCGGTGAAAGAGGCGGTTCGGCGGGGGTGAGCGCGGTGGGCGCGATGGTTGCTCACCGTGCTCGTTGTCTCAGCCAGACGAGTGGCCTTCGGCCCGCGGGTAGTCGACGCATCGTGCCTCCTTGACTCGTGGAGTGGGGAGAGGCATGCGTGAAAGGACGGCCGAGGGAGACCCGGCCGTCTGGAACCGGACCCGGCGGCCGGGTCGTTGGAGCTCCGCCGCCGGGTCCGGGGCTTGTCACATCAGTTGCCGGCGGCGCCCGAGCCAGGTCTGTGCGATCACGACCACCGCGAGGAAGGCGCCGCTGACGACCTGCTGGTAGGAGGAGTCGAGCGAGCCGATCTGGTTGATGACGTTCTGGATCACCTTCAGCAGCAGCACCCCGACGAGCGAGCCGCTGACGTAGCCCAGCCCGCCGGTCAGCAGGGTGCCTCCGATGACGACGGCGGAGATGGCGTCCAGTTCCATGCCACTGCCGAGGATGGTGACGCCGGAGGCGAGCCAGGCGGCGTTGAGGGCGCCGGCCAGTCCGGCCAGCAGGCCAGACAGGGCGTAGACGAGGATCTTCGTACGGGCCACGGGGGCGCCCATCAGCGCGGCGGCGTCCTCGTTGCCGCCGACCGCGTAGACGTGTTGCCCGAAGCGGGTGCGGCGCAGGACGACCGCTCCGCCGGCGAACAGGGCGAGTGCGATCCACACCGGGTTTCCGAGGCCGAGGGTGGTGCCCTGGCCGAGTTCGGCGAGGAAGGAACCCTTGCCGATGAGGTAGGTGTCGGCGCCCTCGTCGGTGAGCGCCAGCATCAGTCCGCGCGCACCCAGCATGGCGGCGAGCGTGACGATGAAGGGCGCGAGGCGGGAGCGGGCGATGAGGAGGCCGTTGACGACGCCGATCAGCCCGCACACGGCGAGCGGCAGCAGCAGGGCCACCAGGGTGCCGTGGCGTGATCCCCAGGCGGCCAGGACGCCGCCGAGGGCGAACTGGGAGCCGACGGACAGGTCGATCCCGCCCGTGATGATCACGAAGGTCATGCCGAGGGCGACGATCGCCAGGAAGGCCGAACTGGTCGCCATATTGCTGATGTTGTCGCCGGTGGCGAAGGAGTCGAAGGACAGCGACGCCACCAGGGAGACGATCAGCAGGACGGCCAGGGCGCCGTGCTGCTGGACGAGGGCGCTGAGGCGCTCGGAGCGGGCGGAGCCCACCGGGTGGGCGTCCTGGGGCGGTTCGATGCTCACGGTGGTCACGGGCGCGTCCGCATTCGTGGTGGTCAACGCTTCCCCCGTCCCCGAGCCGCGTAGACGGCGGCGACGATCACGATGGCCTGGGCGATCTGGGTCCAGGAGGGCGGCAGATCGTGCTTGATGAGGGTGGCGGTGAGGAGCTGGATGAGGACGGCTCCGGCCACGGTGCCGGCGATGTTGACGCGGCCGCCGGTCAGCGGGGTGCCGCCGACCACGACCGCGGTGATCGCGGACAGTTCCATCAGGTTGCCCAGCGAGGTGGGGTCACTGGCCTGCAGACGGGCCGTGGCGAGTACGCCCGCGACCGCGGCGAGGAGCGCGCTGACGACGTAGACGATGATCAGCACGCGGCGGACGGGCAGACCGGAGAGCTGTGCGGCGGGGCGGCTGTCACCGATGGCCAGGAGCTGGCGTCCGAAGGTGGTGCGACGCATCACGAAGGCCAGCAGCAGAGCCAGGGCGGCGGCGATGAGGATCAGGTAGGGGAAGCCGAGGAGGTCGCCGGAGCCCAGCGAGGCAAGGGTGGGATTCTGCAGGTCCTTGAGCTGCGGCAGCAGCACCAGGGCCAGTCCTCGGCCGCCGACCATCAGGGCCAGGGTGGCGACGATCGGCTGTACCCCGACGAAGGCGACCAGGGCGCCGTTGGCCAGTCCGACCGCGGCGGCGAACAGGGCGACCACCAGCAGTGCGGGCAGCAGGCCGTAGCCGAGGTAGAGGGCCGTCACGGAGGCCGCCAGCGCCATCACCGCGCCGACCGACAGGTCCACGCCCTCGGTGCCGATGACCAGAGCCATGCCGAGGGCGACGATGATGACGGGGGCGACCTGGACGGCCTGGGTGCGGAAGTTCTCGACGGTCAGGAAGTAGGGAGTGATGAGGGCGTTGACGACGAGGAGTGCCGCCACGCCGGCGTAGACGCCGTAGCGCTGGAGCCAGTGAAGTATGCGGGCCTTGTCCAGCGGGAGGGTGCGGAGGGTGGCTTCAGCCATCGACGGCCGCCTCCTTGACCGTGTCCTGCGCGGGGCCGTTGCCGGCGATGGTGCGCATCAGCTTTTCTTCCGTGACGTCGTCGCCGGCCAGCTCGCCGACGACGGAGCCGTCCTTCAGTACGACCACGCGGTCGGACCCTTCGATGAGTTCCTCCAGGTCGGAGGAGATGAGCAGGACGCCCAGGCCGTCGGCGGCCAGTTCGTCGACGAGTTTCTGCACCTCTGCCTTGGCTCCCACGTCGATGCCGCGGGTGGGCTCGTCGAGCAGCAGCACCTTGGGGTTCATCGCGAGCCACCGGGCGAGCAGCACCTTCTGCTGGTTGCCGCCGGAGAGTTCGCCGACCTTCTGCTGCGGCGAGGAGGCCTTGATGCGCAGCCGTTCGATGAACGTGTCCACGATGCTGTCGACACGGGACTCGGAGACCAGGCCGAAGCGGGAGAGGCGGGGCAGTACGGCGAGCACGATGTTCTCGCGCACCGACAGGCCGGGCACGATGCCCTCGCTCTTGCGGTCCTCGGGCAGCAGGCTGATGCCCGCGCGCAGGGCGGCCGGCGTCGATCCCGTGCGCAGCGGCGCCCCGGCCACCGTGACGCCGCCCGAGCGCAGGGGCAGGGCGCCGGCGATGGCCTTGGCGGTTTCGGTGCGCCCGGAGCCGAGCAGTCCGCCCAGGCCGACGACCTCTCCGGGACGCACGCTCAGGGAGACACCGTGCAGTTTGTGCGGCACCGTCAAGTCGGCGGCGGCGAGGACGGGTTCGGCGTCGGCCGCCGCGTGGTCGCCGGTGAACTTGGTCAGGCCCTCCTCGCGGACCTCGCCCAGGTCACGGCCCAGCATGGTCGACACCAGGGAGAGCCGGTCGAGGTCGGCCAGCGGGCCGTGATGGACACGTCGGCCGTCGCGCAGCACGGTGACGGTGCTGCACACGGCGTACAGCTCGTCGAGGCGGTGGCTGACGTAGACGACGGCGATGCCCGCGTCCCGCAGCCGCCGGATCACCGAGAACAGGGTCTCGACCTCGCGCGGTTCGAGGGAGGAGGTCGGCTCGTCCATGATGACGATCCGCGCGTCCGTGGCGACGGCACGGGCCAGGGCGACCATCTGCTGGGCGCCGACCCCGAGGGTGCGCAGCGGCCGGCGGACGTCCACGCGCACGCCGTAGGTGCTCAGGGTCTCCTCGGCCTCCCGGTTCATGCGGGCCATGTCCAGCACGCCGAACCGATTGCGTGGCTCGCGGCCCAGGAAGAGGTTGCGGGCCACACTGAGCAGCGGGATGAGGTTGACCTCTTGGTAGATGGTCGAGATCCCGGCCTTCTGGGCCTCCAGCGGGGTCGCGAAGGAGACCGTACGGCCCTGGAACACGACGTCACCGGCATCGGGTCGGTACACGCCGGTGAGGAGTTTGATGAGGGTCGACTTTCCGGCGCCGTTCTCGCCGATCAGGGCATGGACCTCACCTGCGTGCAGGGTCAGGTCCACGTCGTCCAGAGCCCTGACGCCGGGGAAGGTCTTGCTCAGCCCGCGGACGGCGAGCACTTCGGCGGGGGGTGCCACCTGTTCCTCCAGGATGCGATGCGAGGAGTGGGGGAGGACGGAGGGGCCCGCGAGGAGCGGGCCCCTGAGGGAGGATCAGTAGGCCTTGCCGATGTCGGTCTTCGCGTTGTCCGGGGCGTAGGCGCCGTCCTCGATGATGACGTCCTGCGCCACTTCGTCGCCCTGGGTGAAGCTGTCCAGCGTCTGGAAGGCCAGCGGCCCGAAGCGCGGGTTGGATTCGATGACGCCGCTGATCCAGCCGTCCACGATGCCCTTGACGGCATTGCGGGTGCCGTCCACCGTGACGATCTTGACGGCGCCGGGCTTCTTGCCGGCACCCTTCAGTGCGGCGACCGCGCCCAGGCCCATCTCGTCGTTCTCGGCATAGATTCCCTTGATGCCGGGCTTGGACTGGATGAGCTGCTCGGTGACCTGCTGGCCCTTCTCCCGTGCGAAGTCACCGGTCTGCTCGAAGACCACCTTCAGACCGGGTGCCTTCTCGGCGATCTGGTCCTTGAAGCCCTTGGTGCGCTCGGTGGTGACGTTGTTGCCGGCCGCGCCGAGCAGGATGGCGACCTCGCCCTTGCCGCCCGTCGCTTCGATCATCTGGTCGGCGGCACGCTTGCCCTGCTCGACGAAGTCGGAGGCGATGAAGGACACGTAGTCCTTGCAGGCCGCGGCGTTGATCTTGCGGTCGATGGTGACGATGGGGACCTTCTTGGCCGCGGCGGCCTTGAACACCGGCTCCCAGCCGTCGGAGTTGAGCGGGGCGATGACCAGGAGGTCGGCGCCCTTGGCCAGGAGATCCTGGACGTCGCTGATCTGCTTGGAGAACTGCGACTGGGCGTTGGCCGTCAGCAGCTTGACGCCCCGCTTCTTGGCCTCGTCCTTGATGGACTGCGTCTCGGCGATACGGAAGGGGTTCGCTTCCTTCTCCGACTGGGAGAAGCCGACGGTGGCGTTCTTGAGGTCCAGCTTCTTCCCGCCGAACGCGTCGATGGTGCAGGTCTTGCTGCCCGGCTTGGGCTCGGCGACCTTCTGCGCGGAGTCGGCGGCGGCCGAGGAGGTGGTGTCGTTCGCTCCGTCGTCCTCCGACTTGGCGCAGGAGGTGGCGGTCAACGCCACGGCTGCGGCCAGGGAGACGACCACGGGACGGGCGATGAGACGACGGTGAGTAGTGCGCTGCATGGTGACCCCGATCCGGGTGACGCTGAAAGGGCACTGGGGAGATGTGAGTAGGCAGAGGTCGAGCATGGTCCAGCTGAGTCGTGCTTCTCCCCTGGCGGGAAAGGGCGTTCGGCCCGCCGCACAGAGTTTTTACATCGTTGGAAGGACTCTGTAAACCCCCTGTGCGCGCAGCGTGCGCGGCAGACCGCGAACTGCCTTGTTCCTCCGCCGCAGCCGACGAGACGGCGACGGGGCGCGGACTGAGCAAAGGAACACGCATCAGCAAATGTGTTCAGAGGCCCGGCAGTTCGGCAAAGTGACCGGGTTCCTCGACGACGGCAGCGTCGTCCGGACGCGTCACACTCGGCACCAGAGCCGGTTCCGCAGGCATGCCGGATGACAACACGCGCTGCACTGGGCTTTTTGATGAGGCGTCAGACGAGTCGGACCAAAGGTGCACGGTGCACCGGCGGCCCTGGGCGGGCCGTCGGGTGGGATGGGACGCGGAAGCCACGGGCCGGGCACGTCGGAACGCCACGCATGTCAGACCGTCCCAGGAGGCCCGAACGGGCCCCTGGATTCACACTCGCGCGGTCCGTGGGATCACATCGGGCCGCGGACGCCCGCCGCCCGCCCCAGAGTGCTCTCGCGTTCCACCAGGCGGTACTCCGCCCAGACGCGGTGCGGTTCGGAAACCTCGTCGCCGCCGAGCCGTGCCAGCACCGACTCGACCGCCAGCCGGCCGATGGCTTCCTTGTCCGGCGACACGGAGGTGAGCGTCACCGCGCCGAAACGCCCCTCGACCACGTCGTCGAAGCCGACGACCGCGGTGTCCTCAGGAACGCGCAGCCCCCAGTCGAAGAGCGCACGCATCGCGCCGATGGCCATGGGGTCGTTGTAGGCGAAGACGGCGTCGGGACGTCGTCCGGACTCCAGGATGCGACGCATGGCGTCGGCGCCGTCCGCGTGGCCCCATCCGTCGGTGGCCGCGACGAGCCCGTCGTCGGCCGGCAGACCGGCGGCCGTCAGTTCCTCGCGCCAGCCGCGGACACGCAGCTGAGCAGTCTCGCTGCGGCCGCGCCGGGCGCCGATGAACGCCACCTCCCGGCGTCCGAGTCCGATCAGATGCCGGACGGCGGCACGGGCGGCGGCGACGTTGTCGATGGCGATGTGGTCGTACGGCAGGTCGTAGTCGCGTTCGCCGAGCAGCACCAGCGGGACGCTCTCCGCCCGGTCGTGCAGGTCCTCGGCCTCCAGCTCGATGGGACTGAGGATGAGACCGTCGATGACCCTGGCCCGGAAGCCCTGGCTGACCAGGACCTCCTGTTCGCGGTGCCCTCCGGTGTGGTCCAGCAGCACGATGTACTCGTGCGCGGCGGCGGCGTCGATGACGGCGGCCGCGAGTTCGGCGAAGTAGGGGTTGCCGAGTTCGGGCAGCGCGAGCGCGATGATGCCCGTACGGCCCTTGCGCAGATGTCGGGCCGCCAGGTTGGGCCGGTAGCCGAGCGCGTCGATGGATCGTTGGACACGCTCGCGCATGGCGGGGGTGACGTGCTGGAAGTTGTTCACCACATTGGAGACGGTCTTGATGGAGACCCCCGCGTGCGCGGCAACGTCCTTGAGGCTGACCCTCACGGCATTCCCCTTTTCAGCGTCCCGACCGGTCCGGTCGGTGCGGGTACGAGGTCGTCGGCGTCACCGTCGTGTGCGCGCTCCGACTCTCCGTACGTGATCTTTACAACGTTATACAGGCGTCCGCGCCGCACTGACAAGGCGCCGGGCGACAGCAGTCCCGAGGAGGTTCATCGGGGTGTGTTCAGCTCGCCGTGCGGGCATCCGATGAAGATCCGGGCCGGTGAGCGGGAGTACTTCCTCATGATCATTCCGATGACGCTACGAACAGCTCGGCGACCACGGGTAGCTTGGCCCTTCTCCGCAGAGCTGAAGCGGGCGTATCCGGTGCTCTGCCACATTACTGACTTCGGCCCGGCAAGGTACGAAGACGTCGGCGCCACGCCTTGCACTCTTCGGTTGCTTCAGCTCAGCCATGGCCTCGCCGGGAAGATTCTGTGGCCCACCGAAGGCATGTCAGCAGGCGGCTTTACCAAGGCCTCTGGAAGGGGTCTTGAGGGTCGCCAACCTTCGTGCGTGTCAGTTCCAGGGGCGCCATGAGGCGTCCGTGCCGGGGAGCTGCGTGAGGAGCATGTCCGGACCCTGGCAGCCGGTCACTTCCTCCTGCTCGGCCAGAACGGTGCCTCCCCGTCTCCGAGGATGCGTATGCGGACGTGCCCGGTGGGGGAGTTCACCCAGTCCGACGTGTCCGGCCGCACGAACTCGCCTTCACGGCCGTGGATCCACAGGCGGCCTGCGGTCAGGTTCAGCAACTGCGGGCTGTGCACCTTGGACGGGAAGATCAGACTCCCGCCCCACGAACTGCTGCCGTCCCGGGCGAGGTCCGAGGCACCGGCCAGCCGCTCACCGTCGGGGAGTTCGAGGATCACCGTGCCACGGTACGGAGTCATGCCGCGGAGCGTACCCGGGGCGGCGCCGCGCTGGTGCCGCTTCGACAGTTGCCTCTTTCGCAGGGCGCGACCGAACCCTTTCTGCGGCGGGTGCGTTGAATCCAGAATGGATCTGCCGTCGTCGGTGCCGCCCGACATGACGCGTCCACGGTCCCACCCTCTGGGT
The DNA here is from genome assembly GCF_055558435.1 of Streptomyces sp. NPDC025784. NCBI lineage: Bacteria > Bacillati > Actinomycetota > Actinomycetes > Kitasatosporales > Streptomycetaceae > Streptomyces > Streptomyces sp. NPDC025784. The sequence continues at coordinate 136,553 of NZ_JBVHMN010000006.1, read as the reverse complement.
TCGATCAACTGGCGTGGCTCCGCGTCCTCTTCGCGCCACCGAGCTTTTTCGGTCCTCACTTGGCGATCTCGGGCCTGGGCTCAGGGAACGAGTTCTGGCCCCGCCTTTCAGCTGTTGGTCAGGCAATTCGCGGACCGACTCGGCGGAATTCGTTTCCGTTGCGGGGGCGGTTGCGCGAGCATGCCGGAATGACCTTGCTGCGGTGACTTGGAGGGGCCTGATGGGTGCTGGTCCCGAGGCCGGGCTGATCTTGCTGTGCGGGCTTCCGGGCTCCGGGAAGACGACTTTGGCCAAACGCCTGGCGAGAGAGATCCCGGCGGTGCGCCTGTGCCCGGACGAATGGCTGGCGGACCTCGGTGTCGATCTCTTCGACGAGCGAACACGTGCCCGGCTTGAGGGGCGGTTCTGGGAACATGCCCAGGACTTGCTGAGGCTCGGGCAGACGGTGATCTTGGAGTTCGGCTTCTGGGGGCGTTCCGAGCGGGATGAGAAGCGTCTGGCGGCACGCGCACTGGGGGTTCCTGTCGAACTGCACTACCTTGCTGCGTCGATCGGTGAGCTGTGCCGCCGTCTTGAGGCTCGCAGCCTGGAGAGTGGGCCGGGGACTGTCCCGGTCACTCGCGAGTTGCTCGAGGAGTATGTGGAGCTCTTCCAGGCGCCCGGGGAGGACGAACTGCATCTCTTCGACGACCCCTCAATCTGGTGGGCGAGGCCCGGCGCCGGAATCAGGATTCCGGGCTCGCCACCCGTGTCGAACTCGCGAGTCAGTCTTCGGCGGGACGCGGGGCACGCAGATGCGCCCGCTCCTTCAGCTCCTGCTCGTCGACGAACTTGAGCATCGGCTGACCCGGCGCGCACACCATGGTCACGAGGAACTTGGTCGGGGCGTCCGTCAGGGCGTTGCCGTCCTGGTAGTGGATCACGTCGCCGCCCGGCTCCCAGAACGTCTCGCCGGCCTTGATCACACGCTCCGGTTCACCCTCGAGCTCGAACCGGACCGCGCCCTCCACCACGTAGCCGAAAGCGGGACCGGAGTGGCGATGCGGAGCAGCCCCGGGGTGACCGGGAGGCCACTCGACGAGGATGGTCATTCCCGAGCCGCCTTCGGGAAAGAAGGGCGGAGTGACCTCCTGCAGTACGGTGATTTCGGGCGGCAAGCCCTGGTGCCCCTCGTGGGCGGGCTCGTGCACTGGGTTGTCTGACATGTGCCACTCCTCCTAAAGCCTGCCTGGAACGGACGATCACCTGGTCACCGTCTTCCGGACCGCTGTGCCGGCCACCCGTTCGGCAGTGATGGAGTTCGTCTGCTCCTGGCTCGCAGGACTTGTCTCACGATGAAGACCAGACACGGCCCACATCTGTGACACGCCGAGCGTCCTCCGCCTTGCTGACAGCCCCGACACCACCCCGCTCCCTGTGGGCGGCCGCCACCATCCGGGAGCCGGCGGGCACGGGGAACGCATCGCGCCATGTCATCTGGTCCCCGGCGGCGGTGAGGCGTAGCCGCGGGCCTCAACGAGGTGGTGCGTGAGGTCGGCAAAGGCTTGGGATGCGGCGCTCTGGTAGCCGCCCTGCCGTCGGAGAAGCACCACGGTGCGCTTGGGCAGGGGCGGGGTCAGGGGGACCGTGTCGAGCTGAGGGTGGTCGTCGGTGACAGCGTCGGGCAGCACGGTGGCCAGCGTCGTGCGTTGGACGATCTCGATCAGCGCCTGGATGGAGTTCGCCTCGATCGCGATGCGCGGGCTGACGCGGTGCCGTTCGAAGTAGGCGTCGATGTGGCTACGGGTGGCGAAGTCGGGGCTGAGGAGAGCGAGCCGCAGCGCGGCCAGATCCTGCACCGCCGGCGCCTCGGGTTTCCGGTCCCGGGGATGGTCGGGGCCCACCACGAGACTCAGGCTCTCGGTGAAGATGCGCGTGGCGTGGATTCCCTGCTGATGGGTCGCCTCGAAGGCGATACCGAGGTCGATGTCGTCGGCGAGCAGGGCCACTTCCATACGGTCCTGGGTCATCTCGGTGAGGGACAAGGAAATGCCTGGGTGTCGGGTATGGAATTCGGCGGTCATCGGTCCGACGAAATAGCCGATGAATGTGGGGGTGACCGCCAGACGCAGTTCGCCGCGGGAAAGGTCCTGAACGTCGTGCACGGCACGCTGGGCAGCCGTCAGTGAGCGCATGGCCTGCCGGGCATAGTGCCGGTACACCTCCCCGACGTCGGTCAGCTGGACCGTCCGACCCGAACGGTCCAGCAACTGAACCCCCAGGCTGCGCTCCAGCTGCTTGATCTGCTGGGACAGTGTGGGCTGGGAGATATGCAGATCGTCGGCCGCGCGAGTGAAACTGCCGTGCTCCGCCACAGCCAGCAGGTAGCGCAGATGGCGCAGTTCCAGAGTCATGAATTAACTATAGATGACATCTATAGGTTTTATGGTTGATAGGTCTTGGACACTATAGGGGCTGGCAGGGCATGGTGGATTTCGCGCGGCCAAGGGGCCGACAGATTCGGTAGGACCAGTCGAAAGGCCCAGGCCATGCATGACCTCACCGGCGGCGTCACTCGATTCCAGCGGGACGTCTTCCCCGAAAAGGCGGACTTGTTTGCCCGCCTGACAACTGCCCACGCCCCCCACACCCTGTTCATCAGCTGCTCGGACGCGCGCGTCGTGCCCGAGCTGATCACGGGAAGCGAGCCGGGGGAACTGTTCGTCATCCGCACCGCAGGCAACCTCGTGCCGGCGCACGGCCTCAGCGTCGACGGGGTCGCGGCGAGCATCGAGTACGCGGTGGACGTCCTCGGCGTCTCGGACGTCGTGGTGTGCGGACACTCGGGATGCGGTGCCATGACCGCCCTGGCCGAAGGGCGGGACCTGAGTTCTACGCCGGCGACAGCCGCCTGGCTTCGGCACGCCGACGCCGCCCGGGTCCGCTGCGCCACGCAGGACGTTGCAGCGCTGGTGCACAGCAACGTGATCGCGCAACTGGCGAACCTCTCCACCCACCCCTCGATCGCCCGCGCCCTCACCCACGGCGAGGTGGCACTGCACGGCTGGGTCTTCGACATCGCGACCGGACGCATCGATGACGTCGACGCACCCGACGCCCCAGCACAGGCGGTCTGACGGGCCCCGGCCTGCCCCGCCTTCCGCGCACACAGCGCAACCCCCGAACCACCCCTGCCCGTTCTCGCGCAGGGCGATCCCCTCGAAAGGAATGTCCGCCATGACATACGTTCAGTTCGACCCCGCCGCCCGTCAGGCCCTGGCCAACACCGCGGTCGAAGCCAAGGACCGCAAGGACGTCACCTGGCAGCAGATCGCCGACGCCGCCGGCCTGTCGGTGGCCTATGTGACCGCTGCCGTGCTCGGCCAGCATGCTCTGCCCAAGCAGTCCGCCGAAGCAGTCGCAGAGCTACTGAGCCTGGACCAGGACGCGGCGCTGCAGCTGCAGGCGATTCCGACGCGCGGTTCCATTCCCGGAGGCATTCCCACCGACCCGACCATCTACCGTTTCTACGAGATGATCCAGGTCTACGGCACCACGCTGAAGGCACTGGTCCACGAGCAGTTCGGCGACGGCATCATCAGTGCCATCAACTTCAAGCTGGACGTCAAGAAGGTCGCCGACCCCGAGGGCGGCGAGCGCGCCGTGATCACCCTGGACGGCAAGTACCTGCCGACCAAGCCCTTCTGACCCCGCCGCTCAAGCGGGTGGGGCACACCTTTGCCCCGCCCGCTCCTCTCCGCCGGTCCTCGTGACGGGCTCAGCCTGCAGACGCCGTCATCCCTCGGCCCAGTAAGCGGCTCGCACCTCACCCTCCGCGAAGTCCTCGCGCGGCAGTCGCAGGCCCAGGGACTGTTCCAGGGCGTGGAAGTACAGCTCGAACGTGCTGGTCATCTCGGGGTGGTCCAACTCGGCCCGGCGTACGGCACGGTTGAGGAAGTCCAGCTCGCCACCCCGCAGGTACGGGGCATGGCCGCGCTCGTACCAGATCAGCTCCAGCACACCCCAGTCGTCGTCGACGCGGCGGCCGTCGCGCATGTAGTCGAAGGTGTAGATGGCCTTCGCGGAGGTGGCGGTCAGCCAGACGCTCTCCTTGATCCCGAGCGCCGCGTACGCCTCCTTGTCGGCAAAGGAGCCCGGCGGCGTGTCGTGGTGCAGGAGGAACGTCCACCCGCCCGCCTGCCCGAAGCAGCAGCTCTCCCACTGGCGGTCCCAGTAGGCACGGCCGTCTGCTTGCAGGTCCTTCAGGCGGGTACCGGCCGCGACCTGTTCGGGATCGGCCCCATACAGCAGGGCCAGTTGCTCGGCGTCGACGGTTCGTCCGGGTGCCGCGCGGAAGAAGGCCAGCTGCGTGTACGGGTCCTGTTCACGCCAGGACCCGGCTATCCAGGCGAGCCCCTCCAACGGGTCGCGTCCACACGTCTCGACGGTCCCCGTGTCGTCAAGGCCACCACTGCGGAACCGTCTGCCCCACGCCGGATCGATACGGTTCAGCCCCTCGGCCACCTCCTCGAGGCTGCCACCGTGGTGGCGTAGCGCGGACTCGGCGATCAGATACAGCGCCTGGTCGAGGTCGCGGGTGGCGAAGACCTCCCGGTAGGGACCGCGACGGCCGCGCAGTGTGCCGTCCTCGTCCAGGAGCAGGCAGAGACTGCCGTCCTCCGCCTCCTCGGCGCGCTCGGCCCTCGCCTCGAACTCGTCGTCCGAGAGCGTCACGGGTGGCAGTGCGGCGTCGTCGAGCAGGGGGTGTCGTGTGACCGTCCGCTGCCAGCCGTCGGCAAGTGTCTGCTTGGTGATCTCCATGGAGATCAGTATGGAAGGCGGCACTGACAACCGGGCGATCCCGTCTGTCGGTTGAGTATCGGGCTGTCCAGGACCGGTGGGCCGTTCCCGAGGGACTTTTCTCCACCAGCAGGCAGCCGGTGGTAATGCAGGTCACCGTCTGCTGGATGGCATCTCGGTCCGGGCGCCGTACACCTGCTTCAGGTGGGGCCCGCTGTCCGGGGGCACGCCGGGTGGCTCCGCACAAGGCGGGTCGTGGTCGGTCGGTGATGTACCAGTTGTCATGCGCGTGGGTGATGATCAGGGCATGTCGAATCGCCGCATGCTGTCCATCGTCGTGTTCGCCTCGGCCGTGCTCATCACGGCCTGTGGAGTGCGGGCCGAACCCTCGGCGGACGACGACGGGTTGGGGTCGGCTGCCGCCGAGCCCTCGCCGTCCCTCACACGAAGGCCCGAATGTGCCGAGGGAGTCACCGACAGCCCGCCTGCGGCATCACCGTCGCGGGCCGGGGCGACGTCCCCGGGCAGCAGCGCAGTCCCGGAGAATCCGCACTACGACGAGAACCACGCGTACCGCATGTCCGGGGAGCTCGCCCCCGAGAACCGGGCGGCCGGGGAGGCCAGCGTGCGTCTGATCCGTCCGGCTCTCGAGACGCTGCGCAAGAACAAGCGGTTTGCCGAGAAGGATGTACGGTCCGTCATGGCCAAGTGGGGTTGCGGCGACGACAACGGGCTCGCGATCAGTTCCGGGTGGCCTCAGTACGAGCGGGTGTGGTTCTCCTTCCACACCGGCAAGGCCTGCGTTTCCGCCGAGATCACGCCGAAGGGTGTGGCGACCGAGGTGTACGGCGCCTTTGCCGAACCCGACCCGTCCGGGCCCTGCGTGGAGAACCGGGGCGGACACTGAGCAGGCCCCGCGAGGCCCCGGTCCGACCCCGCTGCCTGTTCCCCACACGTGCGGCGACGGATTGTTGAACACAGCCCCCCACTCAGCATCCGGGGAAGAGCTCGATCTGCTCATGTACCGCGTGCCGGATCGGTCTGTGTCACCTCCAGGGACAAGTCGTTGTCCACCGTGTAGTAGGGGCGGACGAGCGCTGTGCCCACTGGGACGGCCGGGTAGACGAAGATTTCCTTGCGGTCCGCCACGTCATCGAGGAGGCGGCCGATCCGTGTGAGTGGCGCCCCTGCTGCCGGTCGGACGAAGAGGTCCCAGACGCCGCCGTCACCTGCCTGGTCGGCGAGTTCCGCCCAGCCGGTGGTGAAGGAGAAGGTTCGCCGGTCGTTCTCGACCTGGGGGTCGAGATCCCGGACGGTGCTGGTGCCACGGAGGCGCAGACGCACAACTGGGCGGTCGCTGAAGGACGTTCCGTGCAGGCGGGCCGTGACGGTCATGGACTGGGCCGTCGTCCTGACGCGGTCGGCCTCGGCGTGGACCGTCCGCAGCCAGGCCCGTACGGCGAGGTGTCCGTCCTTGGTGACGTACGGAACCCTGACGGCGACCGGCGACGACCAGTCGCGGACGTGTCCGTCCACGAGAGCCCGCAGGTCCCTCGGGCCGGGGCGCAGCTTCTGGCGTTCGCCGCCGGGCTCCTGGAGCAGAAACACGTCCCACCGTCCTTCGGTGAGCACCGGACGGGTGTGCAGGACAGCCGATCGACGGCCGTCGTCGGCGGGTTCCAGGTCGAGGAGGTGGCAAGTCGTCTCCGGCTGCCCCTTCTTGGGCCTCAGCCGCAGCAGCAGCTGAGGGCGTGCTTCCGGGGCCAGCCGTGCGACGAACGTGATCCGGCCGTCTGCGGCAATTGTGCAGTCGGCCCACGGTTCAGTGCTGTTGACCGCGTTCATCGCTGCCCCCTCGGTATGACACCTACGGCTCTGCCGCCTGCTGCGTGGACGGCGTCTTTGACGGCGAAACCCCGGCCGACCAGGCTCCGGCGTACGCCGTTGCGGTCGGGCGCCACAGACCGTCCGGCCTGTCGGGCGGCGTGTGCCTCGGTGAAGAGCCGCTCGGCCTGGTCCACCACGGGGCCGGGGGCGAAACGACGCGCGTTGTCGATGGCTGAACGGCCCATGCGGCGCCGACGCTCGTCGTCACGTACGAGTTCCAGCAGGGCAGCGCCCAGCCGGTCACGGTCGCCGACCGGCACGAGCCGGCCGTCGACTCCGTTCTCGATGATCTCCCCGGGACCGTACGCGCAGTCCGTGCTGACCACGGGCAGTCCGCATCGCATGGCCTCGACGATGGTCATGCCGAACGGTTCGAAGTTGGATGCCGCGGCGCCGATCGAGCCCTTCACCCATTCCGCTTCCATGCGCGCGGTCGCCCCCATCAGGTAAACGTTGTCGCACAGGTCGAGGTCCGCGATGATCCGCCTCAGCCGCGCGTGCTCTTCCCCCTTGCCGTATATGCGCAACTGCCAGTCCGGGTGCTCGGCGACCACCAGGGCGAACGCCTCGATGAGCAGGTCGTAGCGTTTCACCGGGACCAGCCTGCCTGCTGCGACCACCACCTTCGCGGCGCCGTCAGCGGCCGGCAGCTCAGGGTCGGGGACACTGTTGGGCAGTGCCTCCACGCGGACTCCGGGCAACCACATCTTGCGCCGGTAGGCCGCAGCGTCCGCCTGTGTGACCGTGGTGAGCGCGTCGAGCCGACGGTAGGCACGACGGAGTGCCGTGCGCAGCCGCGGTGAGTGATTGTCGAGGGTGAGGTGCTCCTGCCCGATGCGGACGACCTGATCCGGCGCCTGGCGCGCCAAGTGCACATTCAGCCCGGGCCGTGTGCCGACGACCACGTCGGCGTCGATGGTTGCCAGACACTCGCCGATGCGCCGATCGGTCAGCTCGCTGTACTGCCGATAGCGGTACTCGGCGGCAGGGAACACCCGCGCCGGCACGCGATGCAGGGGGTGCTCCTCCTCCTGCCTCAGGTCCACCAGCGGCCGCAGGGACACCCGGGGGTCCAGCGCGAGGTTCGGGCGCTCCCGGTGCCGTAACACCGAAATGATCTCCACGGTGTGCCTCTCGGCCAGCGCCTGGGCGAGGTTGAAGGTGGTGGTGATCGTGCCTCCGATTCCGTAGGCATTGTGAATCAGGAAAGAAATCTTCATGGCGTTGAAGACAACGCCGTTTCCCGCAAGGTTGTCCCGGGTTACGACTTCGTGACCGAGGCGGCCGTCCCCTCGCGGACGGGCGGAGGCCCGTGTGGCGGCATCGTCTTCACGTGAACGGACGGCGGATGCAGGCCACTTCGGAGGCGCCGCTGCCCGGCGCTGTTCGATCCCGATGCCAGGTCGAACCAGGTGTGCCGTCTTCTGCCGATGCGTCAAACGAGGCGGATATGCATGTGGTGCGTGAGGCTGCGGAGGGTTTCGCGGAGCCACGGGCTGCGGACGGCCGGCAACCGGGCCAGGGTGCGTCTGAAGACATGCGCGTCGACCTGGAACGCGTGGCGGGGACGCGGAGTGGGCGGGTCGTCCCTCAGGACGCCGTCGGCCATGGGACCTGATGTGGGAACGGGCAGGTGCGGCTCGGGGACGACCAGCCGGAACCACACTCCGAACGGGAGCGGCACCGGACGGACCGAGGTGGCCAGGTGGGCCGGGGCCCAGGTCTGCCCGGTCTGCGGATGGGACGGCACGAGGAGGATGTCGGCGTCCATGTCGGGCGCGGGCAGTCCGGGTCCGGCCAGGACGGCGCGCCGCGTCGGCGGTCCGGCCGGCAGGAGGGCGTCGAGAGTGGGTTGGAACACCTCCTGTGCCAGGCCGTTCGGGACGGTCATCGGCCGGCCCTCGGAGGCCACCACCAGGTGTGCGAGCGCGCTGCCCGCTGCCGCCACCCACTGCGGGCTCCAAGACCACGAGAGGTCCGACCCCGGCGGTGAACCCCACCTGGTGATCGGCTCGAACGGAGGCGTGCCCTTCCCCTGCGTCATCAGCTCCGCCCAGGTGAGCGGTGCGGCGTCGCGGCCCGCGGCGGGCATGCGGCACACGGCGTCCGGGGCGAGCCACATCGCCTGCCAGGACGAGCAGTCGTCGATCCGGCTGGCCACCGGAAGGCCGCACGCCTCGCACGCCATGTTGGGGCCGTCCGCCTCGGCGAGGCCGCAGCAGGCACCGCCGCGCTTGTCCGGGATCAGGACGGTGCCACGGGTGTCGCCGGGCGCGATGACTACCGCGCCGGGCGCGCCGTCGGACAGGACCTCTACCGGTGCGTAGATGCCACGGGCCGCCGCTTCGTCCGGATGGATCTCGCGCCACCTGCGCCACGGGGGTCCCCACGGCTCCGGCTCCACGGCGAACGTCCCCGACTCCATGAGCACCGGGAGCTGAAGTCCGTTCCCGAACCGCTGATGGGCATGGACCGGCAGTGCGACCCGGGACAACGGGGCGGTCAGCTCGGAGCCGCACCCCGCACACACGAAAACGAACAACTGCCCTCCGTCTGGAAACAGGGGCATCGTCGCAGCCCGGCAGCGGCCTGCCAACGTCTTTTCATCCGCTCCGGGGCCGACGCACGGAGTCAATGCCGGCCCAGGCTAGAGGTGTGGGCCCTGTGGCACACATGGAGCGACGGGGAACTGAAGGTGACCGTGGTGGTGTCCGCGGTCGAGACGACCGAGGGACTGTTCGAGAACTGGTCCCGTAGGAGGGCTCGCGACCCTGTGTCACCCCTGCCGTCCCGGATCACCCTCATCCGACGGGACTGGATGGGGCCGATGACCTTCTCGCCTCGGGCCGTGAGCCGGACGGGCCTTGGCGGTCGGCCACTGTCCTGGCTGTCGGCGGTCATCGCCGGGTCCGCATGAGGATCGCGGCGAGGTGTAGTACCGCCTGGTAGGCGGTGGCGAGCTTGTCGGTTCGCATGGCCAGGCCACATGCAGTGGGCGCGTCCCCTGGAGGCATACTTCTTCAGCGGCTCTTCAAACCGGTGTGACCTCGGAGGGGCCCCAGAGATCACCATCAATGATATGCAGCGTCGGCTGTGGTTCTTTCTTGCCGCTCGCCATGACACGGTAATTCTGAACTCGGCGCGCGCGGTGATGCCTCAAGATTCTCGAGGCGAGATACGCCCCATTTTTCCACACGCGGCTCATCCGTCAAGTCACGTCATTCAGTGACATGAAAAGGCGGCCTCGGCGATGCGCAATTGACTCATGAGGTACCCCGGAAGAGCGGCTATGCGCACCGCCCTTGACCAGCGACCATGCCGTAAGCATGGCTTGGGCGCCATGAATCCAAGGATCGCCTGATACTTTCCTCAGTTTTCTCGTCGACTCAAAGGTGGCTCCCATGGAGAACGTCCGACACGACTATTCTGTCTGTGCGAATTGCGGCACGTCGATGGAGGAGGGGCGGCTTGCTGTATAGAACCCAATCTTTCTTCTCGGTCTTGTCAACTGGCAGCCGATCAAGCCTGGATATCGTCGATTCCGGCGGCCGATGGATTCCGGGAAGGTCATTGTTCCCCGAGTCGGCGGCCGTGGGTGTCCCAGAGCCCGGATCTGTCGATCGTGCGGGACCGTCGTCTTCTCGTACGCCAAGGATCACCTTGACTCGTCGGTGGCCGCGACCGCCCGTCGCCTTCCGCGAGGGGGGGAAGCCCTTGCGTCATTTTCCATTAGGGGTATATGCTCCTAATGACCGGGTTGGGTTCATCGAGTCCCCTTCCTGCTCTTCCCGCGACATCAGGGGGCGCCGTCGGACACCCGCGCCCCCGTTGCGGGGGGCGGATGCGCATGCGACCTTGCCCGGTCACAAACAATGGGAGCCAGGCCTACGCCTGCCGGTCACGTCGTCCTCGGCCTCGTCGCAAGCGCGGGCGGTGTAGGCCGTAACACCCTCGAGAAGCTGCGCGCACGGTGACCTTTGCCTCCGCTGCAGCCCGCTGGGAATCGCAGAGCCCAGGAATCTCTGGACCTAGGTTGTGGAGTCGGAAGTCTCACTGTGAAGCCGCAGTCAGGCGTGTGCGCCCATTTCACTGCTTCGGCCTCGAACCTCCGTGAGGTGGGCGGGAGTTGTTCTCTGGTCCCCATCTTGGATGCTTGTCGTCAGTCTGGTTCGGGTGGGTGGATGGTGACGAGTTCGACTTCGAAGCCGTCGGTGTTCTCCAGGTAGGCGGCGTAGGTCCGTTCGCCGCCGGCGTGCGGGTGACGGTCCGGGAACATCAGGCTCCAGCCGTGCCGCTGGGCTTCGGAGGCCAGCGCCTCCACGGTGTTGTGGTCCTCGACGTGGAACGCCAGATGGTTCAGTCCGGGCCGGCACCGGTCGTGCTGGCAAGAGGTGAGGGCAGGGGACTGCTCGACGACCAGGTAAGTAACTCCGAGTCGCCAGCTGCGGCCGTTGTTCCAGCTCTGGAACGGCGTGTAGCCAAGGGCTTCCAGGAGCCATCCGAAAGAGGCGACGGCCCGGTCGAGATCGGGCACCCAGATCTCGACATGGTGCAGCATCCCGTGGCTCGGCCGCGTCATACCGCCACCGCCGGGGAGGGTTCGGTCGGGTGGCCGTATTCGAACCGGGCACCGGCCCGGACCAGGACGACAAGGTGGCGCGCGTTCACCGCGCACCACCGATTCCGGGCGGATTCCACGAGCTTGAACGCCATGGCCAAGGCGGCCTTTCCACGGCGCGCTTCTTCGACGGCTTTGCTCCGCAGCCGGACGTCGAGGGAGGCGGACTCAAGAGGGTTGGTGGTCCGCAGGTGGACCCGGTCGGCCGGGAAGTCGTGCGGCGCCAGCAACTCGTCCTCATTGTCAGTGATCTTGATGACCGCTCTGGGAAACTTCGCGCCGTACTGCTGGGCGAACGCTGCAGCAGGCTGCCTGCTCTCGATCCTCAGCATTGTAGATCTCTGCCAAGGCCCTCTTCGCAGTCGGGTGGCAGAGGGGTGTCGTGGGGAGCCGTCGTGCGAACTGAGCGTGAATGGCCCAGAAGCCTTGCGCGGAGCCACCCTTGAACCATGCGCAGCGTCCCGTAGTTGCCCCGCTCGTAACCGCTGATGTCGGGGAAGCCCCCCCGGCATCGGGGGCCTCCGACAAGTCGTCCTGCCCTCGGGCGGTCGGGCGCGGGGCGTGTGGTCTCGAGTCGTTCCGTCCGTTGTCAGTGCGGGCGGCTACGGCCCGACCGTCGTCAGGCACACAACTCTGGGGAGGGGATGTGGGAGCCAAGACGGGACTGCTCGTGTACGCGGACGGCGACGTGCCGAGCCTGCTGCGGCAGGTGGGGACGGCCGACCCGGCACGGACGTCCGCGATGATGCGGGGACTGTATCCGGGCTGGGAGATCGCACCGAGCGAGGGCAGGGAACTCTGGGAGGGTGTGTACCCCCGAGGGGCACGGCCTACGCGGCCAGTTGGCCGGGCGTGGAGGTCATCGGTGACCAACGGGTGGTGATCGACTTCCCGTCTCGGTTCCCGGAGCACCTGGTTGCGGCGAGCGCCGGTCGGCGGCTGGTCCTGCACGCGATGCACAGCGTCGTCGACTGGCTCGCGTTGGCCGTCTGAGAGGACGGCTGCCTGGTGCGCTCACTGAGTCTGTCCCCGGGCAGCGGGATCATGGAGAACATCGGCGAGCCCCTCTCCTTCGAGCAGTCCTACTGGGCAGGCGACCGGCCCGCCGAGGTCATCCACGGCTTCCATGTACGGGACCCGCATGCGCCTGACCCCGCAGAGCAGGAGGCAGCGATGCGAAAGGTCATCGAGGCCACGAGCTCGCCGCGCTTCTTCTCACGGGGACCGGGCGGCTCACTGGTCGAACTCGACGGCCTCCGATTCAAGACTTCTTGGCCCGAGGCGGGTTGAGTGGGGGGCTCAACCTTGGGCCGCGCTGGGCCTGCTCGCTGCGATCGGGACTGCCCTGCCGGCTCGGATCTCCGGAGCCATGGTGGACTCCTTCGCGGCATCGAGCACGCCCCAGAACACTTCGGTGTCCACGGAGGGCAGTCTCTCGGTGCGCCACGGCAGCCCTGCTGCACGGTCCCGGACGTCGAAACTCAGGTCAGGTCCGAAACAGCCACTCCATCGCGGTCAGGCTCTTGGCGACGTACTTTTCTCGTCCCGTCCCGATGCCGTAGGCCAGGTCCTCGAAGACGCTGCACCTGGCATAGAACACGGCGCGCTCGGTGAGCGCCGCGGCGTTGTCGGCGTCGGTTCGATAGTTTCTGATGGCGGCGCGGGTGGCGGCGGGACCGAGATCACGGTGGAGGAGCCCGAAGTCGTAGGCCGGGTCGACGGCGGCGGCATCGCTCCAGTCGATGATGCCGGTCACCGTCCATGCGACCGGGTCGATGAGAACGTGTTCGATCCCCAGATCGTTGTGGGAGAACACCGGGGCCCAACCACCTTGCGGCGGCGGGGCGTTCAGGAACGTCTCGACGCCGGCACGGTGTGCCGCCGGCACCTGCCCGGCCACCGTCAGATAGTCCTCCGCGGCCTCACGTCGCCATTCGGCCAGCGGCTGATCGTCGGTTGGCGCCAGATCGGCCATCCGGTCGATCGGGACAGCATGAAGCGCAGCGAGCAGCTCGCCGAGCACGGTGGCGATCGACGTGCCGTGGGCCAGTCGCTGGTGCCGAGGCATGTCCAACAGCGGCGTGCCGGGGAGCTTGAAGTAGGCCAGACAACCCTCTTCCGCGACCGTGAAGGTCGGTTCGGGGACGGGCAAGGGCGCAACGTCGGCGACGGCGGTGAGCACGCGGACCTCGTGGTCCAGCCGGGCGGTCCGCCGTGCCAGGTCGGGTTCCTTGCTGAAGCGCACGATCAGCTCGCCGTTGACCTCGTAGGCCAAGTTGTCCAGGCCCTCACCGAGTTGAACAACGGAGTCGACCTGGTAGTCGGGCATGTGCGCAGCCACGACGGAGCGGACGTCTGCGACGCGGTCGCCGCTGCGACTGGTCATTCGCCGACCCTACCCATCGATGCAAGGGGCCGACGGTGGTCGGCGCGTGGCGCTGTCGCCGGCCGTGCGGCTCGATGACCTATGCCGAGCCCTGTATTGGTCGGCGCCACGCCTCCGCTGCTCAGCCGGTGTGGCGGTCCGTGGAGAGGAGCCGTCGCCGGCGTCGGAGTTGCGTGACGAGGGCCGTGGCCATGAGGAGAGACTCGACGACTGCCGCACAAATGGGCCGACCGTGCGGCGACCGCGCTCGCGGCGAGCTGGAGCACCGCGAGCAGGATCACGACATCACCCGCGACAGGGTGATCACTTGTGCCGTGTCCTCTGGAGCCGAGAAGGCGCAGGCCGATAGTGCTGGGTCCGTCCGGCCGTGCTTCCTCCTGGCGGGCGGTGAGACGGCAGAGGACGTCCCAGGCCTGCCCGGTTCGCGGCGAGTTGTCTTGCTCACCCAGTGGACCGTTGCTAAGCCTTGGGCACTCGACTCTAGGGAGCACGCTGTGCATCAAGAGCCCCCTCTTCCCGTTCCTCCGCGTTCGAGTCTCCGGGCATTCGTCTGCGGCGTCGCAGCCACCGCCCTCGTGACGCTCACCGCCGCGACAAGTCCCGCCGACGCGGACGCCCGGACCGCCGCGGACCCGGCAGCCGTGGTTCGCGAGTGGAACGCCATCGCCACCGACACGATCAAGACCAGCCTCGGCCCCCGTCCCTCCGGGCAGGTGGCGATCTGGGAGGGATTCGTCTCCGTCGCCGTGTACAACGCCGTGGTGGGGATCGAAGGCGGCTACGCCCTGTACAAATGGCACGAGCGCGGTCCGGCCAAGGCATCCTCCGCGGCGGCTGCCGCCACTGCGGCCCACGACGTGCTGCTCACCTACTTCCCGGCGTTCAAGGACCAGCTCGACACCGCCTACGCGGACTCGCTCGCCGCTCTGCCGGCCGGTCATGCCAGAGACCAGGGCGTGGACTACGGAAAGCGCGCCGCGGCCCGCATCATCAAACTACGTGAAGGGGACGGCCGGTTTGCGGACGTTCCGTTCACCGCTTCCCCGGCACCAGGGGTCTGGCGGCCCACCCCGCCCGGGTTCCAGCCCTTCATCGACACCTGGCTCGCCAGGCTCCGCCCGCTCCTGCTCGCCTCCCCCCAGCAGTTCCGCCCCGGCGCACCACCCGCCCTTTCCTCGACCGCTTACGCCGAGGATGTCCAAGAGCTGAAGACCATGGGCGCGAAGACCGGCTCGGGCAGGAGCGCCCAGCAGACCGAGACCGCCCTCTTCTTCAGCGGCAACCTGGTCGCACAGGTCCAGACAGCCGTACGGGACCACGCCGCCCGGCACCGGCTCGGCATCGCCGAGACGGCCCAGCTGTTCGCCGCGGTGAACGCGTCGGCGACCGACGCCGTCGTCACCGCCTGGGACGCCAAGCTCCACTACGGCACCTGGCGGCCGATCACCGCCATCCGCCTCGCCGACACCGACGGCAACCCCGCGACCACGCCGGATCCGGCTTGGGAGCCGCTGCTCCTCACCCCACCGCACCCCGACTACATCGCCGGCCACACGACCGTCACCGCTGCCGTGGCACGCGCCCTGACCGGTGTCCTCGGCACCTCGCACATCGACCTCTACGTCCCCTCCGAGGTCACCGGTACTACGCGGTTCTACGGGTCCGCCGACGACCTCAACCGGGACGTCGTCGACGCCCGTGTGTGGGGCGGCGTCCACTCCCGTACGGCAGATGTGGTCGGCTGCCGGGCCGGTACCCAGGTGGCCGACTGGGCGCTGGACCGCTACTTCCAGCCGGTCGCCAAGGACGGCACCCAGTCGTCCCAGCCGAAGCGAACGGCCCGGCAGGACAGGCTCGCCGAGCCGAAGTGCGGCGACGACACCAAGTCGAATTGACCCGGCCGTGAAGGACCGGGTTCGGAGGCAGGGCGCCACCGGTGGTGACGTGACCTCCTCCGCTCGGACACCCCCACGGCCGACGTGCGCAACGACCGCATTTTCGGCAGCTGAAGTGGGCCTGGTTTGCCCGGTTCTTGTCGGTGTGGCCACACTCGCAGCACTGCTGTGAGTGTGGGCGGGATCGAAGCAGACCACGGGCACGTCGGCCCTGCGGGTCTTGCAGACGATGAAATCTGCGAGCCGGGTGAAGGCCCAGGATTCCAGGGCGACTCGTCGGGGCCCGCGGAGCCGTACCCCCTGCCGGATTATCTCGCCTCCTGCTGTCGGTCAGTGCGAGCTGGAAACGATCTTGGGCGTGGATGCCGTCGAGGCTGCGAGCGGTTTGCCCTCCACGATCTCGGGTGCGGACGCGGCGGCGGTCGTGGCGTCTTCTTCTGCATCACGGTCGCGCATGGCATTGGTTTCGCTTTTGAGGATCCGCAGGGACTGGCCGAGGGAGCGAGCCATGCCGGGAAGGCGCTCAGCGCCGAAGAGCATGATGAGCACGACGAGGACGAGCAGGATTTCGGGTGCTCCGAGTTTGCCGAACATGACGTGCGCCTTTCAGGATGGCGAGGGCAAGAGCGTGGTCCGGCGGCCGGGCCGCGGCGTGTGAGTGCCGGGGCCCGGCCGCCCGATGGCGGGGCTGCGGAGTGGTGCGGCCCCGCCAAGTGGGATCAGCGGCCCATGCGGTACGGGGCGAGGAAGGCGCCGAGCGCGTCGAGCATGGCTTCGGGAGCCTGCTCGGCGATCCAGTGGCCGGCGCCGGGAACGACCACCGTCTGGAGCGAGGTGGTGAGGGGCTTGAAGCCCTCACCGACGCCCGGCCCCCAGCTCTCGGCGCCGCCGACGGCCAGGACGGGCATCGGAAGCTTCGTCTCGGCGCGCTTCTTGTTCTGCGCGACGATGGTGTCCCAGGCGCGGTAGAGCCCGAACCCGGCGCGCAGCGCCTCGGGGTTGGAGAAGAGGCGGACGTAGTACTCGCGGGCGTACTCCGGCTGCTTGCTGCCGCCCTGGATGTCGAATTCGTAGCCGAAGAAGAGGTCCTCGCGCCCCCTGACCAGCTTCTCCGTGATCTCGTGGTTGACCCGGTTGAACGGGATGTGCCAGAGCTTGTTGTTGTACTTCTCCTCGATGAACAACTCCGGAGAGGGGCCGGCGCCGGGCGGGCCGGGGACCTCGGCGACGGCGAGGCGGGCGACCCGTTCGGGGTGGTCGGCGGCCAGGGCGTAGCTGATGATCAGGCCTGTGTCGTGGCCGACGACGGCGAACCGCTCGTGGCCCAGCGCCCGCATCAGGGCGACGAGGTCGTTGGCCAGGGTCTTGGTGTCGTAGCCGGCGGCCGGCTTCTCGGTCAGGCCGATGCCCCGCTGATCGGGCACGATGACCGTGAACTTCTTGGCGAGTGCCGGCATGAGCAGACGCCAGGCGTACCAGTTCTGCGGCCAGCCGTGGACCAGCAGCAGCGGCGGTCCGTCACCGCCGACCACGACGTGCTGGCGGATCCCGTTCGCCCGGACGAAGCGGCTCTTGAACGTCTTCGTGAACCCGGCAGGCAGCCGCGGAGCCGTCGATACCGACCCGAAGCCCTGCGCCGTCGTCCGCGGGACAGGATGGGCTGCGGCGGGGATCGCGGATGCCCCGACCAGCGACACGCCTGCGGCCGCGGCGGCCGCGCCACCGACGAACGCCCGCCGCGAGAAACCGCGGCGGGCCTGCGCCGATTCGGTGCCGGCGGCATTCTGATCGGCGGACTCCGTGGGAGAGGTATTCACCAGATTTCCTTTCGCAAATAACTAGGTTTGAAATGAGGTGCGCACGCCCGTGTCACCCGTCAAGGTGGTGGCGCGGAACGGATGTCGCCTCGCCTGGCCTGCGTGCGCGTGGGTCGGGCGGCTCTGCCGCGGCTGAATCTCGTGGGTGCGGATCCGTGTGCGCGTCAGGGCGAAGGTTGCCCGACCCTCGGGTATGTCGGCCTCGTCGGCCTGGGTGTGCAGGTGTTGGCGGCTGAATGTCGCCGAACCGGGCACCTGTGGCCGCGCAACCTCTGGGGGGATTCCGGGCGCGATGGTGCGACCGGTCCTGCTTGCGTGCAGACATAAGGAGCATATGCTCGTACTTCTAAATGTGCCGTAAGTTCACCCACGGCGGTGTGCGGCAAGGTTGTGGGAAGTGGTCGGCATTGCCGTTCAGCAAACACGAGTCTATGCGCGTAAATGGTCGGGTGGGTGGCGATGCGCCCCTTCGCCCGCGCTGCCCCCGACTACGACGCCGCCCGAGCGCGTTCACTGTCTGACCCGCTGCTGCGCAATGCCGTCCGTCCACGTCCGGGCCTGGTGCGTTGCCGCCGGCTCGCTGACGGCACCGCGGCCCTTTGAGGACACCGCCGCCGAGACGGTGGGTCATGCGGTTGACCGGATCACGCATGGGCACTCGTGCGACGTCGGAACGATCGAGGCACGCCTTGGTGCCTCTGTCCGCGGGAGTGAGAAGACATGACGAGCACGACGGAGACCGGTGGCATCACTGGTACGAAGGACAAGGACTACAACCTGCTCTGGTACGTCGAGGCGTGCCTCGAGAACGCTCTGCGGCTGGAGACTTTCATCGCGGATGCGGAGCGTGACGATGACGCCGAACTGGCAGAGTTGTTCCGCAAGGCCCAAGCCGACAGCAAGAAGGGTGCTGAGGTGGGAAAGGCCCTGCTGCAGGCTCGTCTCGGCTCGTGAACGGGACTGGGCAATGAAGGAGTCAGGCGGAGAGCGGGGCAGCGATCCGTTGAAGTCGGCTCATGGACAGACGCTGGCTGGGCGTGAGCACGCCAGGTGGCAGGCTGTGGGCATGACCGAGCCTTCCGTGGTTGTTTCCCCGCCCATGAGGGGCGAAGGTCGGCAGGTGTGGGTAGGTGGAGTGCTCCTCGGCACAGTGCACAGTCTGAGTGGATTGACACACTTGCTGCAGTGTGAGGGCTGGAAAGGTCTTGACGAGGTTGATGTGGCCGAGTTGTCGGTCATCGAGTGGTACGGCGGCGGGCCCGAGGTGTGGTCCCGGCGAGACTGAGCGGTCGGAGGAATTCGCTCTGCGGTGATCACCGCGGGAGTGGGCTCGGTGAGTTGGGGCCGGCAGCGGCAGGGTGGCACACCTCCGCGGGCGTGCCCGTCTCAGGGCCCTTCTGGGCGGACTTGGGCGTTTCGCCCTGTCAGGGTCTCAGGAGAGGTCCGCGAGCCTTCACACTCGGTTGAGTGGGAGTCGGCAGTGGATGCCGACGGCGACTCCGGTCCTTCGCGGTCACCGGTTCCGGGCCGTGTCGCCGGTGAGCACGTCCATGAGTTGCGACCGGTGCAGGCTGGCTATGTCTTCGAGTAGATCGGGGTGTCGGAGCAGGGCGGCGGACTGGGTGTCCCGGTCGCCGCGGTGGATCAGCCGCTGCAGGCCGCCCGTTTCGGTTTCGTGCTCCGTGAGGGTGAGAGCCTGGCGGCCGCGTTCAGCCAGGGTTGTGTCGGCCAGGAAGCAGGCTGCCCGGCTGACGACGATTTCGTCGACCCAAGAGCGCCAGCCGGAGTCGCTGGCGTGCGGAGCCGCGCGGCCCCGCTCGTGACACAGCGGCGTAGGAAGCCACCTGGAGCGACGGAAGGACCTGCGTCACATCATGCGCTGCCGGCCTCCGGGTTCGGAGTGCAGCCGGGCGGTCGCCACCCGGTTCGACGGACTCGCGGTCCGTTTCGAAACCACTGTCCTGGTCGCCTCGATCGGTGAATGGTCAGGACAGGTCCGCGCTCGTGACCTCGCCGCTTGAGCTGCCGTCACGGATGCTCCGACTGGCTTTGGGGCCGGCGGAGGCCACGTCACGGCATTCCTACAGTTGCCGAGAGGCGCTGTCGTGCTGGGCGAGGAGACGGAGGAGGTCTGCCACGTTCAGCCCGTTTTCTGCCGGATGCCTCAGAACGGTGCCCGGCTCGATGCGATACACGTTGGAACGTCCCTGCCGGGTGTGGGTGAGATAGCCGTCCTGCTCCAGGTCCGCGATGATCTTCTGGACCGCCCGTTCCGTGAGCCTGCAACGTGCAGCGATGTCGCGGATGCGCACGTTGTGGTCGTCGGCGATCGCCACCAGTACGCGGGCGTAGTTGGTGAGGAAAGTCCACCCGATGTGTGGCTCTGGTACGTCACCCATCGGTACAGCATAGGGCCCAGGATTCCGGCAATCAAAAGGGTGAAAAATTTTTCATGTATCTCTTGACGTGCATGGAGACGGAGGGTGAATCTGGATGCGGAAGCCGGTGAAACCCCAAGAGAGGCTGCCATGCCGGATCACGCTCACCCTCGGCGCGTCGCCGGAGGTGTCGCCGCCCCGCACCCTTGGCTGGAAACGGTGACGTACGCCGTGGGTGACCGAACGGTGTTCGTGGCGCACGGAGAGATCGACCTCGACACCGAGGACACTCTCCGCCTGGCCCTGCGTGAAGCGCTGAAGCGCTCCACCACTGGCGTCGACCTCGATCTCAGCGCCGTCAGCTTTTGCGACTGCTCCGGCCTGAGAGTCCTGCTGCAGCTGCGACAGCAGGCCTCGGCTCACGGCAAGACACTCGTTCTCCAGACCGCCGGCCCGGGGATAGAAAGGCTGCTCACCATGACGGGCACCCGGTCTTTGTTCACCCGCGTGCATTCACAAGCCGCACAGGGGGACGGTCGGCCCCTGCACCCGCCTGCGAGTAGCCGTCCCGCCTCCTTGAGCCGCAGCCACAGGGCGAGCACGGACTTGCGCGCCGAAGTCGAACAACTGCGGCGAGCGATGATCACCAGGCCAGTGATCGATCTGGCCCGGGGTGTACTGATGGCATCCTTCCAGCTGAGCCCCGAGGACGCCTGGAGCGTTCTCGTCAGGGTGTCGCAGCGCACCAACACCAAGCTCTACCAGGTAGCCGAAGGCGTACTCGGCTCGGTCGACGGCCATCCGCTCTCCGAGCACATGCAACAGCAACTGGCCGCGGCTGTAGCGGCAGCGAGTTCCGAAGGGGGCGCTCCACTTCCGCCCGTGGACGTCGCCGATGCTGCAGATTCCTAGACTGCCCGGTCAGGATCCTGCGGGCGGCGTCCCGAAAGACGGTTCTGGGTGGTGTGGAATGGCCACCAGCGATGGTCTCTCGCCGGTCCTTGCGGCGTCTCTGGCGCTGGATGAACGGCCGCTGCCCGAGCTGGGCGGCGCCGCACGGCCCAGGCAGCTGTTGAAAGCTGTGCGGATGACCACGGGCGTACGAGCTCGGCGACTCCGGTCCATCTCGCAGCTGAAGGCGTGCGCGGAGCCACAGCGCACCTGCCTCTCGCCCTCCGCCCATCGCGAAGGGCGGAGACGCTCCCGTCACATGACGCGAGGTGAGGACAGCATCCATTTGCGGGGATGCTTACGTCCCGGCGCTGGTCTCACTCTGCCTCGCCGACCGGGTGCCCACAGCTAAGACCGTGTCCTACATGGCTGTTGGCCGTTGGGCTGTGTATGGGGCGGGGTACGTGGAGTTGGATTGTTCCAGACGGCTTATGGGAGATCGCCCGGCCGTTGATTCCGGAGTATCGGGTCCGGCCGCAAGGTGGCGGGAAGCAGAACACGCCTGATGAGACGCTGTTCGCGGCGATCATCTACGTGCTGGTCAGCGGCTGTGCCCGGCGGGCGTTGCCGCCCTGCTTCGGAATCTCGAAGTCGACCGCGCACCGCAGGTTCCTGATCTGGCCCAGAGCCGGTGTCTGGGGACGGCTCCACGAAGCGGTCCTGCACCAGCTCGACGACGCTGGCCTCGTGGACGTCTCCCGGGTGGTCCTCGACTCGGCTCATGTGCAGGCTAAAGAAGGGGCGAACACACAGGTCCGAGCCCCGTGGACCGAGGCAGGCCGGGTTCCAAGATGCACATCCTGTCGGACGCGAACGGACTGCCCCTCGTCATCGGCCTCTCGGCCGCCAACGT
Organism: Streptomyces sp. NPDC025784; assembly: GCF_055558435.1. Lineage (NCBI taxonomy): Bacteria > Bacillati > Actinomycetota > Actinomycetes > Kitasatosporales > Streptomycetaceae > Streptomyces > Streptomyces sp. NPDC025784. Next base: position 114,989 of record NZ_JBVHMN010000006.1, on the reverse strand, counting down.
CCACGACAGCCAAGGCCTGAAGCCCATGATCGCCGGTCTCCAAACGAAACACGACCCCCACCGAGGCCGCCACTTCAAACCCCGACGACTCCACGCCGACAAGGCCTACGACATCCCCCACCTGCGCAAATGGCTCTGGGGCAAACACATCGGCGCCCGCATCGCACGCAAGGGAGTCGAGAACAGCGAACGATTAGGGCGCCGCAGATGGGTCATAGAGCGGACGATCTCCTGGCTGTCCGGCTACCGCAGACTCAACCCACGCTACGAACGCCAACCCGCCAACTACCTGACCTTCCTCGGACTCGCCGCAGCACTCTGCTGCTACAAGCGCCTCCTCAAGCTCACCACGTAGGACACGGTCTAAGGCAATGAATCACAAGCCCGAGCCTCATCGTCTGTCTGCACAACGCGGCAAAGCACGGTCAAGGACTGCGGGGGAGGGAACTCGTGGTGGCAGGATGCCGCAGCCGAGACCTCGCGGAGTTGACAGCGCCGTCCAGGAGGTGTTGACCGGCGGATCACAGAAAAGCTCCAGAGTTCTGCCCGCATGCAACATACGACGGGAGATGGCCATGGCGGACCGACATAATGCAAGGCCAGAAAGCGATTCCGAGCCTGTCCCCAGGGACATGCCCGACCAACAGCGCGATGACGGTGATGGCGCCGAGACGGATTCGTCGGGCGAGACAACGGTGGGCGATGCACAAGCCGGTCACGAGGACGGTACCGACCGGCAGGGAGCCGCCCAGCAGATGGGCGAGGCCTCCGACCAGCCTGTCCCTGACGAACCCACGGATTGAAGCAGAGACTCGGCTGCCCCCGTCCTCCAACGGGGGGCGTAGGGAAGGCCACCAGCCGCCCGTGAAGACTGCAGCGAACCCGCTGGCCAGCCGTCACCGGGAGGACACAGCGAGCAACGGTGGAGCGGACCGCAGGTGCACGGGCAGGATCAGCGTGAGCCGTCGTCTGGCCAAGCACCAGCGGTGCCCACAACGCTGGGCACCGTCATCGAGCTTTCCGCGCCGCGCTCAGACGGCTCGCAGTGCCCGGGGTGCGACGGGCCATACGAGCCGGAGCTGACGGTCCAACTGGATGCGCTGGGCTCGACGGTTGCGCCAGAAGGGGAAAGCCACTTCAGAAGCATGCGATATGGCTGCTGGGCCGGGCCGCGCGCATGCGCTGGCAGGCGCGCCCATGGCCGAGGGGCGCTCACCAGCCGACGTTTATCTTGGGCCGCCTCGCTCACTCGAACGGTATGTCCGATATCAAAGCGAAGACCCATGTGCTGCCCAGTTTGCTGGATGCCGTCGACCGGCAAGCGTGGCTCGACGGGGTCGCAAACGGTGTGCGCAGCGTGGTCCAGGCCGTTCCACTGGGTGGCGCCCGGGACGTCCTCCACGGGCGCTGGCTGGGGCACGCACTGCACCCGGTGTTGGTCCAGGTGCCGATCGGCACCTGGACGGCAGCCGCAATCCTCGACCTGCTGCCGGGCGAGAGCCGGGCGGCGCGGCGCATGGTGGCAGCGGGCCTGCTCGCCGCCCCGCCTGCCGCCGCGGCCGGCTGGGTGGACTGGGCCGATCAGCCGCCACGGCTTGCGCGCACTGGCCTCGTTCACGCGGCGGTCAATCTTGCGGCTGTCGCGGTGTACGCGGGATCCCTCACCGCGCGCTACACCGGACGTCCCATGCTGGGCCGCGTGCTGGGATTCGGGGGCCTAGCCGTCGCCAGCGCGGGCGGTGTCCTGGGCGGTCACCTCGCGTACCGGCAGGCCGCCGGAGTCAATCACGCGGCGGCCGTGCCCCTCGTCGTGGAGGCGGACTGGTACGACGTGGGCCCGTTGGAAGAGATACCGGCAGGCGAACCGGTGCGGCGCATGGTGGGGGAGACGCCGGTTCTGGCTGTACGCCAGGACGACGGTCGTTGTTACGTGCTGGCCGACCGGTGCAGTCATATGGACGGCTCGCTTCACTCGGGCGAGATTGTCGACGGCTGTATCGAGTGCCCCTTGCACGGCAGCCGCTTCCGGCTCGCCGACGGCGAGAACGTCCGAGGTCCCGCGACCGCCCCGCAGCCGCACTTCGAGTGTCGCACCGCGCACGACGGTCACCTGGAGGTTCGTTTCGTGCCGAATTGATCGAACCGCCCGAGAGCGGGATGCGCACCGACGGCCCCGGGAGTCCCGTCTGTGGTGGGTCTTGTCCTGTCCCGTGCTTTTCGGTGGCCTGAAGTCAGCACGCGTCGGCAGGCCCTGACGCGTCCCCGGGTGACATCAGAGAGATCAGGGACCGAAGAACGGCAACGGCTGGCGTTGCAGTCAGGTCGACCTGGCGACCCGGCTACACCACGGACGCCGAGCCTCGCTTCGATAGAGGGTCTTAGCGTCACTCTTCTGGTTCCCGACCGGTCGGCCCTCATTGTCTCCCCGACCAGAGACAAGGTCGCGTGACCGGGCCGACGTCATGACACCCACCCTGGCAGGGCAGCTCTGGTGACGCCACGGTGCTTGGCCTGCAGGTATGCGGTCCGGCGAAGTCCCGCCCGGGTTGAACGCGGGCTCCGTCCCGCCGTCGCACGGCTGTCGCCCCCCACGGCGCCCACGATGGTCTGACCGCCGACGAATCGAGCAGAAGACCAACCTCCGTGTAACCAGGCCTCAGCAAACCGACAACTACGACTTGTCCCGGTCTGGATCGTGCGGCTGCCAGGCGCGAGTTGGGGTTGGCCTCAAGTCCGGTTGAGTTTCTAAGTTCGAGGGCGTCGATGCCGACGTACTGGAGAGGAACGGCCATGAAGACGCTGGTGCTGGGAAGGATGCCCGCCAGGGTGACGGAGGTGCCGGCCACCCTGTGCGCGGATGGCTTCGACGCGGTGGGAGTGAGCACCGACGAGGAGGCCCGTGAGCTGTTGGAGACCGAGAAGTTCGTGGTGCTGACCGTCGGCAGGGGCGTGGAGCCGGACTCCCGTGCGGCGATCAAGGAGTTCGCGGCACAGCACGGGGTGCGGCGAGTGATTGACGGTGCGCTGACGGAGCCGTTCGATGCCTACGTGCGACGGGAGTTCGAGCCGCTGATCCGGGAGGCGATGTCGAGAGGATGACGGCTGACGCGGCCTGGGCCGAACGCCTACTTGAGAGCATCGTGACGGTCGAGAACGCCCCCGACCATCTGGACAGGTGCCACCAGTGGCATCGGGGCGCCGCCCTGCCGGGTCAGGGTCCTGGAGAGCACGGGAATCTCCAAGTCCCTGACAACCAGGGGCGGGGAGCCATGCGGATCACGATATGAGTGTCCACGCGGTCACACGAGGCGCAACGCTGCCGATCCAGGAATCCGAGGCGCACAACCCTCCGAACAGCAGATCGCCCACTCGCACCCGCCGTCCTCGAAGATCACCACAGCAACGAGGCCAATGATCCGAGCCTGACCGTCAGCCTGCCGACGCTTCTGCAACCCGGACCTGGAGAAACGGCGCCTTCCCGCTCTCCGCCTCGGACGGGGGGAGCACGTCGTGCCCGGGCCAACGGCTGAGCCCGGGCAGAGCGTGCAGTCACCCAGAAGGCACCCTCGAAGAGGCCCTCTCCCGTTCTCCGCCCGCTGGCCAGAAGGCGCCGGGGTCGAGCAGCGGTGCCGGTGTTGGATAGCGAGCAGTCAGCGTTGGTGGTCCTTGGCGGACAGAGTCGCTCGATGACTATGTGCAGCGCCGAGATGAGCGGGACAGGGATACCCGCGCAAGATCAGGGTGCCGTCGAGGCTGTACGGCCAAGGCGACACCCTTGATATTGCACGCAGCGCACAACAAGCTTGCCGGGCACTGGATTCCCACCTGTGACGTGGAGTTTTGCATGCCCCGCCTGATTCCGGACACCGGGCCGCAGCGCGTTCTCGCGACCGTGAACTTCGTCTACACCATTGGCTACGGCCTCTATCTGACGGCCGGGGTGCTGTACTTCACCCAGGCGGTGCACCTTTCGGCGGACAAGGTGGGACTCGGGCTCGGCATAGCCGGGATCGTCGCGCTGACCCTGGGGGTGACCGTCGGCCATCTGGCGGACCGATACGGGGCGCGCGGCGTCTATGCGGCGACCCTTGCCGTCCAGGCACTGGCGACGGCCGGCTTCGTACTGGCGGACAGCTTTGGGGCGTTCGTGCTCGCGGTCTGCGCGGCTGCCGGGGCGAGGACGGCCGGAGTCGCCGCCCGTTCGCCGCTCATCCGGCATTACGGAGGGGACCGGCCGCAGGAGTTCCGGGCGTTTCTGCGTGCGGTGACCAACCTCGGCATCTCTCTCGGTGCCGTGCTGGCGGGCTGGGTGGTTCAGGTCGGCACGCTCACCGCCTATCAGCTCATGGTCATCGGCAACGCGGTCGCCTTCGTGGTCGCCGCGGTGATCCTGCTCCTCCTTCCGCCGGTCGCACCGGTCCCCGCCGTCGCCGGCCCGCGCTGGACCGCCCTGCGTGACCGTCCTTACCTGCTGCTCACCGCCCTTGACGGCATGATGGCCGTCCAGTTCAAGGTGCTCACCGTGGGCATCCCGCTCTGGCTCGTCGGTGCCACCACCGCCCCGCACTGGCTCATCTCAGGCACGATTCTCACCAGCACCTTCATCGTCATCGCCTTCCAGGTGCGAGCGAGCCGCAGCGTCGATTCCCCGGCGGCCGGCGGAAACGCCTACCGCCGGGCAGGCATGACCTTTCTCCTCTCCTGCGCGCTGATCTCGCTGGCCGCGGGCATACCGGGGTGGGCTGCGGCGGCGCTGCTCCTCACTGCCGCAGTGATCCACACGATCGGGGAACTGTGGTACTCCGCCGCGGGGTTCGAGGTGTCCTTCGCCCTCGCGCCGCGGCATGCCACCGGCCAGTACCTGGGCGTGTTCGGTCTCGGAGCAGGGCTGGCCGATGCCCTTGGACCGGTGCTGCTCATCTCGCTCTGCATCACCTGGGGCCGCCCTGGGTGGTATGTCGTGGGGGCCCTGTTCGCGTTGACGGGTCTTGCGACTCCCTTCGCCGTCCGGTGGGCGCAAAGCAGGCAGGGCGCCGGGCAGACGCAGCCCGAGCCTGCGCAGAACGCGAAGGCCTGACTCAGCGGGCGACCAGCCGCACGGGGGCGTGCGCCGGTCCGTTCACCGTGATCGAATGCAGCGGCTGCACGTCTCCGTCCGGTTCGATGACGGCGACCAGCTCCGCGAGTGTCTCCAGGAGCATCCGCATCTGGTGGCGGGCCATGGTGCTCCCGATGCAGACGTGCTCGCCCGTCCCCAGGGCCAGATGGCGATTGGGCTGTCGACCGAGGTGGAACCGGTCGGGGTCCGCGAACACCGACTCGTCCCGGTTGGCCGAGGGGATCCACAGCACGACCCGGTCCCCGGCGGCGATGCGCCGCCCTTGGACGACCGTGGCCGTTGTCGCTGTTCGCATGCTGTGCGTGGCGCTGCTCGTCCACCGCAGCACCTCCTCCACCGCGGTCCTGACGAGTTCGCCGTCCCGTTCCCGCCCCAGCTGTTGCCACTGCTGCGGATGCTGGGCGAGGGCGAGGATCCCCGCAGCCATGGACAGACCCGCGTTTTCCGACGCTCCGACGAGGTTCTCGCAGCTCAGCAGGATCTCGGTCTCGGTCAGCAGGTCGCCCTGCACCTCGTTGTCGACGAACATACTCATCACGTCGTCCGCGGGCCTCTCCATCCGCGCGTACATCATGTCGATGAAATAGCGCATCAACGCGACGTGGCTGGTGAGGGGTTTGCCGGACTCGAACGCCTCTGTGCTCCACGTCAGCAGCTGCTCGCGATCCTTCGGCGGCACACCGAGCAGTCGGGAGATGTTGTAGCTGGAGAGCCGGGCTCCGATGTCGTGGACCACATCGCAGGTGCCGTTCTCGACGGCGCGCGTCACCACCGAGCGGATCTCGGCGCGCATCTCGTCCGCCAGGGAGCGGGCGCAGCGTTCGGTGAACCGGTCGGACACCTGCCCGCGCAGGGCGCGGTGCCGGGGTGGATCGGTCAGGGCCATGGTCCGACCGCTGCCGGGATCGACGCCCAGCTCCGTCGGCCGCAGCAGGACGCCCTGCGCCGAACTGAAGACGGCCGGGTTCTGGTACGCGTGGCGGACGTCCTCGTACCGGGTGAGGGACCAGAAGCCCGGCAGGGCGCCTGGTTCGTGCCAGTGGACGGGGGCGTGCTGTCTCATCCAGCGCCACAGCCGGTGCACCTCCCCTGAGGCGTGCAGCTCCGGGTCGAGTACGTCGGCCGGGGTGTACGTGGATACGGTCACGACGCAGCTCCCGCGGCGATCAGGGCAAGACGGTCATGGAAACCCTTGAGCAGGTTCAGGGCGGTGGCCTCGGCGACGGTGTCGCGCCGGAACGAGAGGACCGCGTCGAGTGCGCCGTCCGCGTCCGGCCACACCTCGAGGTGCAGCTCAAGGGGGAGGGCGGCGTACGGCTGGCGCAGGTGCGTGGAGAGGACGCCGGGCAGGTCGAGCCCGGGCGGAGGGTTGTCCTGGAGGGCGAAGAGGGACTGGAACACCGGCGGCCGCCCGGGCGTCGCCGGTCCGATGCCCTGCGCGATGTCCGTGAAGGGGACATCGCTGCGGCTGAAGGCCTGGTGGACCAGTCGTCCGATCTCTCGGATGCCCTCCTCGCCGTGGCCCACCGCGTCGCCGCGCAGGCGCACCGGCACCATGTTGATCAGGCAGCCGATGGTCTGCTCCAGTCCGGGGACGGCGCGCTCGGCGACGGGTACGCCGACCGCGAAGTCCTGCTGCCGGCAGACCTCGGCCAAGGTGTCCGCCCATGCCGAGAGAAGCACCACGAATCGGCTCACCCCGAGCGCCGCGCCCTGCGCGTCGAGTCGTGCCGTTTCGGCCGCGCGCACGGTCACATCGAGGTGTCCGGTTCCGACTTGTCCAGCGCCGGGCTGTTCGGGCCAGTGGATCTGGGGTACGTCCCGGAGCTCCTCCCGTATGCGCTCCGTCCGCCCCGCCTCGTCCGTCAGGGCGGTGGCCGCCGCTGTCAGCCGGGCCCGCTCGGCCAGGGTGGGCGGGACGGTGCGCGGCTCACGTCCGGCGTAGGCATCGGACAGGTCACGCGCCAGGACGGATTCCGACCGGCCGTCGAAGGCGATGTGGTGGACCAGCAGACCGAACAGCCAGCCGCGCGTCTCGGTCAGCGGCACCAGCGCGGTGCGCCACAGGTCGGCGTCCTGGGGTTCGAGGGGCTCGTCGAAGAGCTGCCGCAATGCGCCGACCGCTTCGTCCACGCTCGGCCGGGCGTCCACGAGCTCCAGGGGTGGGGCGGGAATGTCCGTGACCTCGGCGTGCGGCCGGGGATCCACGTGGAAGGCCGTACGCAGTACCTCGTGCCGTTCGTGGACGGCGGCGATGGCCGCCTCCAAGGCGTCCTGGTCGAGCCGGCCGTCCAGATGCCAGGTCATCAGGCAGTATCCCGAACGGTCCTGAGGAGCTGTCAGATGACGTGTGAGAAAGACCAGTTCCATGGAGGTCAGCGGGATTTCGCCGGTGGGTGCGGGTACGGCGTTCGTGCCCTGCGCCGACTTGAGCCACGCTCCCAGACTTTCGGCTGATGAGTGCTCGTACAACACCGGCAGTGGTACCGGCTGTCCCGCCCTCCTGCCGATTCGCGTGCAGGCGCGGGCGGCCTGCAGCGAGGAGCCACCCAGCTCGAAGAAGGGTATGCGGGGTGGCACGGCCCGGCTGCCCAGCACGGCGGCGAACTCCTCGGCGACCAGGCGGACGAGCGGGTCGTCGATGGGGCCGTGGTGGTGCTGGGCAGGCGCCTCGGGCACGTCGGCCAGCAGGGCCCGGTCGTCCAGCTTGCCGGTGCCGGTCAGCGGGAAGGTGTCGACGAAGGCGACGGCGACGGGACGCTGGTACGCGGGCAGGTGCTCGGCGAGGATCGCCGATACGTCCGGCGGTGTGCCGCCGGACCGGGTCGGAATGCAGAAGGCCAACAGCTCGAAGACGCTGCCGAGGTCGTTCCAGCGCGGGATCACTCGGCAGTCGGCAACGTAGGGCACCAGGTGCTGGATCTGGCGCTCCACCTCGGCCGGTTCGACGCGATTGCCCCGGATCTTCACCTGCCGGTCGATCCGCCCGCGGAACTCGATGACCCCGTGTTCGTCCCGCGTGCCCAGATCGCCCGTACGGTACACCCGGACCTGCACTCCGTCGATGTTCACCTCCGTGAACTTCTCGGCGGTGAGGGCCGGTTCGCCGAGGTAGCCGTGGGCCAGACCGTCACCCGCGACACAGATCTCACCCAGCTCCCCGGTCGCGCAGGGGCGGCCGTCGTTCAGGACGAGGACGGAGGTGCCGGGCACCGGCCGGCCCAGCGGGATGCCGCCGTCCCGGGTGCAGTCCGCGGCGGTGATGCGGTGCGTGGTGGCGAACACGGTGCTCTCGACCGGTCCGTAGCCGTTGATCAGGGCCGTGTCGGGGAACCGGTCGAGGAAGCGGGCGACGTGCCGTCCCGACAGGCGCTCACCGCCGATGATGAGCTGGGACAGGCCGTTCAGCGCCGTCAGGTCCTCATCGACGATCAGGTTGAACAGGCTGCTGGTCAGCCATGCCGTGTTCACTCCATGGGCGGCGACCGTCGCGCGCAGGGCCTCGGCCGTCAGGAACGGTTCGTCGATCAGGACGCAGGTGCCGCCGTTGTACAGCGCGGCCCACAGTTCGAGGGAGAACGCGTCCCACGGCAGGGCCGCCGCGAGGGGGATGACCGTGTCCCGGTCGAAACGCGCGAAGGTGCCCTCCCGGAAGAGCCGCGCTGTCGCCCGGTGCGGGGTGACGACCCCTTTGGGCCGTCCCGTGGTGCCCGAGGTGAAGAACACGGAGCACGCGTCGGATCCGCGTACCGCCACCGTGGGGCGGGCGGGGCTCTCCCCCGTACCGTCTTCGGCCGCTGTCCACAGCGGGGCGGACAGCTCGCTCACCACGCCCTGCCGGGCGACGACGAGAGGCGGGCGGAGTTGGTCGACCACCGTCGTGAGACGGGTCGGCGGCCAGTCCGGATCGAGCAGCGCGTAGGCGGCGCCGAGCTTGAGAACGGCCAGCAGCGTGGCGACCAGGTCGACGGAGCGCGGCAGCAGAATCGGCACGAGATGACCCTGTTCGACACCGGCGGCGGCAAGCCGGCGGGCCAATTCCTCGGCGCGGGCATCCAATTCGCGGTATGAGACCCGGGCGTCCGGAGCTATGAGGGCTGTGCGCCACGGCTGAGCGCGTGCCTGTGCGGAGAAGACCTCATGAAGTCCTTCTCCTGATAATTCCCTGGTGCCAACTGCGGCCCGCGCGGCATTCGACTGCAGCACGTCGACTCCCTTCGGAATCCGAGACGTTGAGGGGTTCGGAGTACAACATCAGGAGCGTATGACGGTGCCATGCGTTGACGGTCTTTTGCCAGCCTCCTTGCCTGTAAAGGGTGTTGAGGCCACCTTTCGTCACGAATGTGACGGCGGACGACACCTCGTTCACGGAGGGCGGTCTGTGTCATGATCGCAGCGCGGTACGAGGAACCACCGACGACCGCTCATTTCACGTGCCATCAGCGCGACACCGGATGCAACATCCCGTTTCCAACAAGATGATGGGGGACGTTATGACGAGTCGAGATCGCTCCTTAGATATCGCGGTCACCGGCATGGCAGCGCGGCTCCCCGGCCCCCGTGACCTCGACGCCTGGTGGGATTCCCAGCTCCACGGAAGCGTGCACAGCAAGCGGTACACGCAGGAGGAGTTGCTCGCCGCCGGAGTGCCTGCCGCGTTGGCCGCCGACCCGGATTACGTGCCCGTACGTGGTCATCTCGACGACTGGGACCGCTTCGACCACGACTTCTTCCAGATCCGTGGGCGCGAGGCCGAGCTGATGGACCCGCAGCATCGCTGGATGCTGGAGGTGGCGTGGAACGCGCTTGCTGACGCGGGAGTACCGCCCCGCGACGACATCGCGGTGACCAGCGTCTACGCGTCCATGACGGGCAGCGGCTACATGCGCGCGATGGTCCGCGGCGGACACACCGATCCGGGGCTCCTCGACGATCTGATCCACGGTACCGAGCCGGACTTCATGGCGAGCCGCGTCGCGTACAAACTCGGGCTGACCGGACCGGCCTTCGCCGTGCAGACGGCGTGCTCCTCCTCGCTGGTGGCCGTCCATCTGGCCGTGCAGGCCCTCCTCAGCGGCGACTGTGACCAGGCCCTCGTGGTGGGGGCCGGGTTCGGCTACCCCCAGGCGGGCTACCTGCACACGCCGGGCGGTGTGCTGTCCGCCGCGGGCGCCTGCCGGGCCTTCGACCGGCACGCGGACGGGGTGATCGCCGGGTCCGGTGCGGGCGCCGTGGTACTGCGCCGGCTGTCGGACATCACCGAGGACGACCCTGAGCCCTACGGGGTCATCCTGGGCACCGCGATCAACAACGACGGGCACATCAAGGCCGGTTACTACGCGCCGTCCTCCGCGGGACAGGAGCGAGTCATCGGAGCCGCGCTGAGCGCGGCCGACGTCGACGGCGGGTCCATCGGCTATCTGGAAGCCCATGGCACCGGCACCCGGATCGGCGATCCGATCGAGTGGGCGGCAGCCGGCACCGCGTTGCGTCGGGCCGGAGCCCGGCCGGGCAGTGTGGCGGTCGGTGCCCTGAAGGCCAGCGTCGGTCATCTCGACGCTGCCGCGGGGGTCGCCGCGCTGATCAGAGCACTGTTCGTGGTGCGCAGCGGCATGATCCCGCCCGTCGCGGGGTTCACCGAGCACAATCCGCTCCTCGAGACCGAGAACTGGCCGCTGTACATACCCGCCGAGGCCGTTCCGTGGACCGGGGAGCTGCCGCGGCGCGCCGGGGTGAGCGCGTTCGGGATCGGCGGCACCAACGCCCATGTCGTCATCGAGCAGGCGCCGCCGCGCGAACCGGCCGCCCCGGATGAGCAGGCCCCGCGCGAGCGCCTGGTTCTCCTGTCTGCGGCGGACCCTGACGCACTGGACCGCATGGCCGACGATCTGGCCGCCCACCTCAAGTCCCACGACCCGGACCTCACCGAAGTCTGCGGCACCCTGGCCCATGGCCGCCCGGCCCTGAGCGAACGTCTTGCGATCACCGGCCGGACGAGTGCCGAGGTCGCCGAACGCCTCGCCGCCCGGTCCGGGGTGTCCCGGGGCACCGCGCCGGCGACGGGCTCCGCCCCGGTGGTCTTCCTCTTCCCCGGCGGAGGCGCCCAACGCCCGGGCATGGCCGAGCCGTTCACCGCACTTCCCGGGTTCCGCCGGGCGCTCGACCAATGCCTCGCGGCCTTCGCCTCCCCGCCGGCGGAGTGCATCCGGCAGGCGCTGTACGACCCGGACTTCCCCGCAGACGAGCTGAACCGGCCCGCACTGGCGCAGCCGGCCCTCTTCGCCGTCGGCTACGCGGCGGCGACCGCACTCCAGGACCTGGGGGTCCGGCCCGCCGCGGTCTGCGGACACAGCTCCGGCGAGATCACCGCTGCCGCTGTCGCCGGAGTCTTCGGCCTTCAGGACGCGGCCGCCTTCATCGCGGCGCGCGGCCGGGCCATGCAGGACTGTCCCGAGGGCGCGATGCTGGCCATCGGGGCGGACGTGCAGCAGGCCCTGGCGCTCGCCGAGAAGTGGGGTCTCAAGCTCGACGTGGCCGCGGTCAACGGCCCGGACTCCTGCGTTCTCGGCGGGCCGGTCGAAGAGGTGGACGCATACCTGCGGCGCCTCGGGGACACCTTCTTCGTGCGGCGCCTGCGCTACAGCCACGCGGGCCACTCCCGGCTGATCGAGCCCGCGCTGCCCGCGCTCGCCGAGGCGATGGCCCGGATCGAACTCCGGCCGTCCACCCTGCCGATCGCACTCAACGTCTCCGGCCAGGTCGTCGTGGCCGGGACCGGACTTGCGCGCGACATGTTTGTCACGCAGGTCAGGCAGCCCGTGCTGTTCGGTGCCGCCCTCGACTCGCTGGCCGCGCACGTGCCGGGCGCCCTGGCCGTGGAGATCGGTCCCGGGCGTCCCCTCTCACCGATGGCGGAGGCGGCCGGGATCCCCGCGGTCGCCCTGGACCAGGTCAAGGACGCGCCGGGGTCCTCAGTGCTCAGTGGCGTCGGCGCCCTGTGGACCCTGGGGCAGCCGGTCGCACCGGCCGAGGTGACCGGCGAGGGCCGCAGGACCAGGCTGCCCGGTTACCCCTTCGCGGGACCTTCCTCGGTGGCGCCGGAAGCGCTTGCCCCGCCCGCGTCGGATCCCAGCCGTTCCCCGGCCTCCGCGCCGCTGCCGGAGCAGCCGGTACCCGAGGGCCCGGCCCCGGTCGACTCGACGGAGGCAGTGACCCGGATCTGGGCGGAGCTGCTCGGTCATGACGCTGTCCCGGCGGACGCCGACTTCTTCGCCCAGGGCGGCGACTCCCTGCTGATCACCCGGCTCATCCGAAGGGTGAACAGCGAGTTCGGGATCCGCGTCCCGGTGCGCGAGATGCTGGCCCGGCGGACGCTGAGCGGGCATATCGCGGTGGTCCGCCGGATCCGTGGCGAAGAGGACGCAGCGTCGACTCACGCCTCTTGACGAGCAGAAACGCTTGCACGATCCGCCTGCTCATCAGGAGCCTTTTGTCGTTGAAGCGAGTACGAGCCCAAAGGAGCGCGGTGACGCTGATTCCACAACTCCGCTTTCTCTAAAGCGCATGACGCGAAACACCCAACCGGCTTCCAAACGAGACAACCAACTCGCCTCCTGTCCATGTCGGTTGCGTCGGACAATCCGCCCTCCTATGATCACCCCACCACGGCGTGGTCACTTGCGACGACAACGACCCCACATTCCTTCTCGAATCCGAACCGAGCAATGAGCGAACTCATAACAGGAGTTCGTTGACGTAGTGGTGGAGAACCCGGCCGTCGCGCATGAACTGCGAACCGGCTCCGGGGATCCCGTTGACAGATTTGGGGAGTTCTTCTTCATGTCGGCCTTACAACAGGTGAAATCCGCTCCGTCCAGGACGAAGGACAGCGCCGGAGCGATACCGGAGGCGACCGCCTCGACAGTTGGCGACCCACTGCCAGAAGTCCCGTTCGTTCCCGCCCACGAAGTGGTGGCCCGGCTGGCTGCCGACCGTCCCGCAGCGGTCGCCGTGCGCTGCGGTGACATCGCTGTCACCTACGGCGAACTGATCTCCGGGGCCCGGCAGTTGTCCCACCGCCTCGCCGCAGCCGGGATCGGTGCCGGAGACCGGGTCGCCCTCCTCGCCGAGCCCTCAACCGCGATGATCGGGGCCGTGCTCGGCATCCTCGGCGCGGGCGCCGCCTATGTGCCCATCGATCTGGCCCAGCCGGATGCCCGGCGCGCCACGATCCTTCACGACGCGCAGGTGAAGGCCGTCGTGACGACGGACCACACGCAGCCTCGGACAGCCGGTTCCCAGGTGCCCGTCGTGACGGTCGCGAACATCCCGGACGACGCGCCCGCCGACTCCGACTCCTTCGCCGCCACCCCCGGCCCAGCGGATCCGGCCTACCTCATCTACACCTCGGGCAGCACCGGCGAGCCCAAGGGCGTCATCGTCGAGCACCACAATCTCGCTGCGTCCACGCAGGCCCGCCTCATGGTCTACCCGGAGACCCCCACCTTCCTCCTGCTGTCCCCGCTGGCCTTCGACTCGTCGGTCGCCGGTATATGGGGAACGCTCCACGCGGGCGGCTGCCTGGTCGTGGCGACCGCGGACGAACTGCGTGACGCCGAACAGCTGGTCTCCCTCGTCAGCCGCCACCAGGTGGACCGCACCCTGTGCGTGCCCACGCTGTACGGGCTGCTGCTCGACGCCGCCGAACGCGCCGGGACCACGCCACTGGCATCGCTGCGGCAGGTGATCGTTGCGGGCGAGGCCCTGCCGCAGACACTCGCCGACCGGCACTTCGCGGTGCACTCCGCCACAGTGGATCTCGTCAACGAGTACGGCCCCACCGAGGCGACCGTGTGGGCCGCCTTCCACCGCTTCACCGGTGCCGAACCGGTCACCATCGGCGGCCCTGTCCCCGGCGCCCGCCTCTACGTACTCGACGACGAACTCCATCCCGTACCGCCGGGCACGGAAGGCGAGTTGTTCATCGGCGGGGCCGGAGTGACACGCGGCTACTTCGGCCGTCCCGAGGCCACGGCGAGGGTCTTCCTCGACGACCCCTTCGCCGCCGAACCCGGCGCACGCATGTACCGGACCGGTGACATCGTGCGCTGGAACGCGGAGCACCGGCTGGACTTCATCGGCCGTAAGGACGACCAGATCAAGGTCCGCGGCCACCGCGTGGAGCCCGGTGCGGTCGAGTCGACGCTGCGCCTGCTGGCAGGCGTTCAGGAGGCGGTCGTCCTGCCCGACGCACAGGGAACGGGCCTGATCGGCTTCGTCGCCTCGTCGAAGGACGCAGACCCCGTCGCGCTGCGCCGCGCCCTCGCGGAGAAACTGCCGTCGGTGATGGTGCCCGGCGAACTGCGGGTGCTGCCGGAGTTGCCGCGCAACCTCAACGGCAAGCTCGACCGCGCGCTGCTGCGGACGCTCGCCACGGAGCCACCCAGCCCCCGGCCCGTCTCCGCGCCCGCCGCCGGCGATCCGCTCACCGCCCAGGTGACGGCCGCGTGGTCGGAGGTGCTCGGCGTGGCCACGGTGCCGCTGGACGTCAACTTCTTCGACCTCGGCGGCCATTCGCTGTCCATGTTCAAGTTGCAGGACGCACTGGAGCGGCTTTGCGGGCTGCGGCCGTCGATCGTCTCCCTGTTCCAGGAGACCACCGTGTCGGCACAGGCCACGCTCATCCGCGCCGGCCGCGAGCAGGGAGAGGACACGGGGCCGTCCGGCTCCGCCGAGACCGCCCGCAGAGCCCGTACGGCCAGACTTCGTCAGCAGCGCGCACGCAAGGGAGCCGGCCAGTGACCACGTACTCTTCGCGCTGGCTCGTGTGCGACACCGCTCGGCCCGACGCACGTATCCGTCTGGTGTGCTTCCCGCACGCCGGGGGGTCGGCCGCCTTCTATCGCGCCTGGGGCCAGTCGCTGACCGAGGTGGAGGTGCACGCCGTTCAGTACCCGGGGCGTGCCGAACGGTTCGACGAGGAGCCTCCGCACGACCTCGTCCGGCTCGCCACGGACATCGCCGATGCCGTGGAACCGCTGGCAGATGTCCCGATCGCATTCTTCGGGCACAGCCTGGGAGCTCCCATAGCCCTGGAGACGGCACGCGCGCTGCAGAGCCGGGGCATCCACCTCGAGCACCTGTTTGCCTCGGGCTCCCGGGACGCCCCGCTGCCCGACCTCTCCGGGCCCGAGGAAGATCCCGACCAACTGCTCGCGGATCTGGTCAGGATGGGCGGTACCGACGCGGAGATGGCGGCCGACCCGATCTTTCAGGAGGTGGTCATGCCGTACCTGATGGCCGACGGCCGCATGTTTCACCGCTACGAGATGGCACCCGAGCCGCTGCTGAAGTGTCCCGTCACCACCATCGTCGGCGGCCAGGACGACGACGCGGACCTCCGCCCGTGGAGCGCCCTGAGCACGATGCCCGTCCGGGAAGTCAGCGTCACCGGGAACCACTTCTACCTCATCACCGACCCGCCGTACTCCCTTCTGCAGGAGGCCCTCACCGTCCCGCGACCCGAGTGAGCTCCATGACTCCCTGGCAGCCCGTCCGGAGCGCTCCGATGGCGGGCCGCCCTCCACCGCCATGCAGGAACTCGGCACGACCCACCCGCTGCGACTGGCTGAGCCCAACGGGCGAGAGGCGGCCGGATCGGACCCGCAGCACGCCGCTAAGCTTCCTCGTCATGCCCACAACAGCGCGCAGATCTGTACTCGGTGCCACCGCACTTGCCGTTCTTCTGGCTGCTGGTACCGGCTGTTCGTCCGACTCCGGTCATGGCGACAGCAGTTCCGGGGTGCTGGAGGGTCTGGGCACTCTGGCGGAGGACAACAGCACGAACCAGGTGACCTACCTCGATGCCGAAAAGGTGCGTGAGCTGAGCAAGGGCGACGAGAAGCGGTTCGCCTCCGTCGGTCAGCCGGGCAGCAGCCTGCTGAACGCGTACGAGCCCGGGCCGTGGGGGCAGCACCTGAAAGTCACCCAGATCGACACCGCTGTCGACACCAAGAACGCGGGCCACTGGGAGGGCTCGTTCGACGCGGCGGCCATCACCACCTCGCTGAAGTCGAACGGCTACAAGCAGAACAAAGACGACGATTCCTGGACGCGCCCCGGTCACACAGGTGCCTCGTTCCAGGTCTCGAAGGACGAGATCTCCTACTCCTCACAGGGCGGCACACCCATGTCCGCCGTCAACCCGAAGGGCGGCGTCTCCCTGGCCGACAAGAACGAGTATCAGCGCGCTGCCGAGTGCCTGGGCGACTCCTACCGGGCCGACTTCAATCCACTCACCCTCACCAGGCCGGTACGACTGTCCGCCCTCGGCCAGCAGGCTTCTGCCGCCGCCAAGAACACCGAGGTGTTGTGTCTGGTCGTCAAGGACGAGGCGATCGCCAACCGTGCCGCGGCCAAACTGCGTTCGGTCGTCGCCGCCAAGTCACCAAAGTTCGACGGCACGAAGGTGACCGTCGAAAAGGGGGAGCAGCCCGTGGTACGGGCGGTTGTCCCGGACACGGCCGCGCAGCGACCGGGCCGGCTGATGATCTCCGACGTGGACCTTTGGATGGCCATCACGGACCTGTGAGAATTCCTGACAGAGTGTTGTTCGAAGTGGTTGGACCGGTCCGGAACTGACGATCCGGTGGGTTCCAAGACGGGATGAAGTCCTGTCGGCCGAGGCGGAGCGGGCGGCAAACACCATCTGATCACTGAAGCCACCGGCATCCCACTGGCGGTCACATTTGGCCGGTGGCAAAGACGACGACGTCCACGAAGCCCTCCTCGGCCTCGACTGTTCTCTGATCTGCTGGCGTCTGCGTGCCCGTTCACTGCCAGAAGTTCCTTGACCGCGGCGATCTCACTACCTCGTTCGGCCAGGTCCTTCGGACTTGCTCGTACTGCTTGCGCAGGTCGTCGACCCAGCCGTGCCCCACGTTCAGCCAGACACGGACAGAAGAGATCGACTCGTTGTCGTCCTTCACCGTGATGATCGGCACGGGCACCGAGAAATGGCGGTCGATCTCAATCCGAATCTCCGTACCGCGCAGCCAGCGAATGTTCCTGCCGGCCGCCAGCTCGCCCAAGGCTGAGGACCAGTCGTCCAGATCCTCGGGTGACAGGCGCATCTCAAGGCGCCCGCTGGCGAAGCGACTTGTGACGACAGTCTGGGCGTCGAGATAGTCGTTGTACGGAGTCGCCCCTGGCCTGTGCCGGCCCAGGTACCCGCAGCCGGACGCTGCTGCCTCCGTCGACCATGTGGATCAGGTCCACCCCGCTGTCCTCAAACACGAGCCCTCCGGCGCAACCCATGACGATCACGGCCATCATGCAGCACCCGCAGACCGACGCTCACGCGTCAAAGCTCCTTCTGTTAGGAGTGCTTGGAGCGCGCGTCGGCTCCGCCATCCTCACCGGCATTGTCACCCCGTGGGCAACGATTTCGACGTCGTCTGAGGACCGTTGTCATGGTGCTGGTCACAGCCACTCATTCACGGCTGTGACCAGCACCGTCGCCTCGTAGGTGACTCGAGCGATTTCGGCAGGGCCGGAGACCGCCCATTGCGGTCGTAGGCTCGGGCCATGATGATGCCGGGCCGACTTCTTGCCTTCGATGGGCAGCCTGGGCGGCAACGCCGATGTAGTTCGTTGCCGCCCTCTTGCGCGCGTCGGCGAACCAGTGCCGTGAGAAGGCCGGCGATCTGCGCATGATCTGCCGGCTGGGAGGCGCGGCTCCTTCAGGTCGTGGATATGCCGGCACGCGGGCGGCACTCGCGCTGTCCATTGAGGCTGCCCCCAGCCACCTCAGCGAAGGTCAGTGGCCGCGGAACGCCTCCTCCAACCACCATGCTCCACGGTCACTGACCACCTTGGCGTCGATGAGCAGGGGCACGGAGCGTGGCCCGCCGACCCAGTCCTCGACGGCCTTCAGGTCCGCGGGGGAACGCACGGTCACCGCCTCGAAGCCGTACCCTCGCGCCACGGCGGCGATGTCGGTCGGCGGGAACCTGACCGTGTCGAGCGGATGCTCGTCCGGCCCGAAGTGATGCACCTCCGCTCCGTACGCGTCGTCGTTGTACACCAGGACCACCATCGGAAGCCCGAGCCGACGTACAGTGTCCAGTTCCACGGCGCTCATCAGCGCTCCTCCGTCGCCGAGTGCGGCCACGGGCAGCCGTTCCGGCTGGGCCAGCGCGGCACCGATCGCGGTCGCCAGCCCCAGACCGATCGACTGGAACGCCTGGGTGAAGCACAGGCCGTTGTGGTCCGGCACCGACAGATACATGGTCGGGTAGCCCATGAAGTTGCCGGAGTCCACGCCGATCACGCGCTCGGCGGGGAGGATGTCGTCGAGCGCGATGCTCAGCGTCCGAGGGTCGATCCGCTCGCGGCCGCCTTCGTCGTCGTACGGCACGTCCCGCCACCGGATCCGTGCGCCGATGGCCGCCTCGACGTCGGCGGTCCGGTAGCCCTGTCGCGATGCGCCGCCCGACGTGAGGTCGAGCGCGCGCCGCGCCGTGAGCTCCACATCGCCGACGATGCCGAGCTGCACCTTCCGGTGTACGCCGAGCGCGTCCGCGTCGTCGTCGACCTGCACGACGGTGGCGTCCGGGCCGATCAGCCGACCGTGCCGCATCGTCCACATGTTCAGTGCGCAGCCCCACCCCACGATCAGGTCCGCGGACCCGATCAACTCGGCCGCCACGGGCGACGAGAAGCCCCCGGACACGTCGAGCGACCACGGGTTGCCGTGGAAGAGTCCGCGGGCGACGGCCGAGGTCGCCAGCAGTGCGCCGTAGCGCTCGGCGAGTGCCGCGAGGGCGTCACGGCAGCCGGGCGCGCGGGAGCCCCGGCCGGCCACGAAGACGGGCTGTCGCGCCCGTCCGAGCGCCTCCACCAGCGCGGCCACGTCGTCCGCCGCCGGCGCGACCGCGGTCCTTCGGGGCGGCGGGGCGATCGAGGACAGCGCGTTGTCGGCTGCTTCCAGGGCCTGCACCGCCAGCGGAAGGTTGAGCACCACGGTGCGCCGCTCGTGCGCGGCTCGTCGCACCGCGGCGGCGGCCTGTGCGACCGCGTCCTCCGCCGACGTCACGCGCGCCGTGACAGCGCCCACCGCCTGCGCGAGCGCCTCCTGGTCGACGTAGAAGTTGGACCTCGGTTCCGTCACCTCGGCGGCCAGCACGACAAGTGGTGTACGGCTCTTGGCCGCCTCGGCGATGCCGGTCATGGCGTTCGTCAGGCCGGGGCCCTGGTGCACGCTGAGCGCGGCCACTGTGCCGCTCGTCCGCGCGTAGGCGTCGGCCATGGTCGCCGCACCGCACTCGTGACGAGCGGCGACGAACCGACAGCCCGCCGCGACCATGGCATTGGTCAGATGGAAGTTGCCCGAACCGACCACACCGAACACATGGTCGACCCCGGCCGCGGCCACCGCCCGGCCCACGGCCTCCGCGACCTTCATCAGCGCTCCACCAGAGCCAGCACCCGTGCGGGAGCTCCGGAGCCCGTGACGATCGGCAGGGGACCCGCGATGACGACAGCACCGGTCGCGGGCAGGGCCGACAGGTTCTGCAACTGGGTCAGCCCGTACTTGTCGCTGCCCATGAGGTACGAGTGGCAGGGGAAGGCCGGGTCGAAGGAGTGCGCACGCCCGGCGTCGGTACCCACCGTCTCGACGCCGAGGCCGATCACCGGCGACTCCTCCGCCACCCACCGGGCACAGTCCGGCGACAGACCGGGGGTGTGCGGGCCGTTCTCGTCGGCGTTGACGAACGCCTCCTGGGAGTGCGAGCGGGCGTCCCAACCGGTGCGGAGCAACATCCAACCGCCGTCCGGCAAGGGTCCGTTGTCCGCCTCCCAGGCCTTGATGTGGTCCACCTCGACGAGGAAGTCGGGGTCCTTGGCGGCCGCGGCGGAGAAGTCCAGCACCGCCGCGGGTGCGATCAGCCGACGTGCCGGCACCGACGCGACGTCCGCACCCTCCTTCCCGGTCACCCAGTGCACCGGCGCGTCGAAATGCGTGCCGGTGTGCTCGCCGCTGCGGAAGTTGTTCCAGTACCAGGCCGGACCCCGGTCGTCGTACCTGCTGATCTCCTCCAGTTCGAACACCGCCGTCTGACCGAACTCGGCGGGCAGTTGGATCACCGGAGTGGACGACGACAGCGGGGAGGTGAGGTCGACGACTTCGATCGCACCACTGCGCAGAGCGGCCGCCAGGGCGGCGAGGAGGGAGGGCTGGGGCATGACGACCTCCTGAGACAGGGCTGAACTGTCGGCGACGCAGGACGCGTTGACGACGACTGGACTCCCCAGAGTGTCAGCCCATGCCCAGGTCGCGCGCGGGTTCGACACGGTCATCACGAAGGGCTTCCGCACGAGCCGTCACCTTGGAGGACTTCCGCACCATCCGTTCAGCCGAGCGTCGACGCTCGACCACCCGCGTCCCAGGAGACCTGCTCCCTAGCGAGCGGACGACGGGCCGCCTGCGCGGGAGGCGATGCGCGCGGCCGTGTTCGTCGTGCCCAGCAGTCGAGCGGAGGTCGCGGTTTCGGCCGACATGCGCAGCAGCGGGTCGGCCCCGGTGGGCCTCAGCAGTGCGCGCGTGGCTCTGAGTGCCGCCTCGGGCGCGGCCAGCAGGGTGGCCACCTGCTCGGCGACGCGGGTGTCGAGATGCTCGCGGCTCTCGAACACCTCGGAGACCAGGCCGAGTTGTGCGGCCTGTGCGGCGGAGACACGTTCGCCCAGCAGCAGGAGCTGGGCGGCACGCTGGGGCCCGAGACGCTGCGGGAGCAGGAGGCTGGCGGCGGCGTCCGGTACGACGCCCTGGTCGACGAACGCGTACTGCAGATGGCTGCGACGGGTCGCGTAGACGAGGTCGAAGTGCAAGAGTGCGGTGGCGCCGCTTCCGGCCGCGGCCCCGTCCACGGCCGCGACGAGAACGGTGTGGCTGCGCCGTATGGCCTTGTGGAACTCGAGGACGGGGGAGCGGAGGGTCAGGGCCGTGCCGGGGTGGGCGCGGAAGTCGTCGAGGTCGTTCCCGGAGCAGAAGTCCTGGCCCGCACCGGTGAGCACGATGGCCCGTACGCCCGGGTCGGCATCCGCTTCGGCGACGGCGTCGGCCAGAGCGCGGTACATGGCAACGGTCAGGGCGTTGGCCTTGTCGGGCCGGTCGATGGTGAGGGTGACCAGCGCACCCGCGCGGTCGAGGCGGATCCTCCCGGCGGGGCCGGATGCGGACGGCCTGTCGAGCCGAATGGTGCGGTCGCGGGTCACGTCGCCTCCGTGTCGGGTGTGTGCGCTGGGGGAGTGCGGGTCAGGCGGTCGGCAGCGGGAAGACCATGCACGTGCTGGTGGCGTGCGCGAGAAGGCGATCCGATCCGTCCAGCAGTTGGGCCTCGGCGAGTGCGGTACGTCGGCCGCTGCTGAGGACGCTGCCGACGGCGCGGATCTTGCCGGTGTCGACCGTGATGGGGCGGAGGAACTTCACCGTGAGGTCGAGCGACGTGTAGCCCATGCCCTGCGGCAGGGTGGACTGGACCGCGCAGCCCGCCGCCGAGTCGAGCATCGTCGCGTAGATCCCGCCGTGCACGCTGCCGATGGGGTTGTAGTGCTCCTCGCCGGGCACCAGCGAGAACACCGCTCGTCCGTGGTCCACCTCTTCGAGGGCGACGCCCAGCGTCGCGGCGACCGGGGGCGAGGGCACACGTCCGGCGAGGATCTCCCGGAGGAACTCCAGCCCCGAGCCCTGCCCGACGGCGGCCGCCGAGAGGGTGGGGTCTTCCCAGTCGTATGTGCGAGACCGTTCCATGCGGCTGTGCTACCTCCTCTGGCTTTATTTTGCGAAGCTAGCTCGAAAGGATGCTGACTGTCAATGACAAAGCCAGGTGGCTTGCCTACGATGACGGCATGAAGTGGCTGGAGATCAGCACAGAGAACTGCACGGTCCAGCGCACCCTCGACCTGATCGGCGAGAAGTGGACGCTGCTGATCCTGCGTGACGCCTTCAACGGGGTCCGTCGCTTCGACGACTTCCGCCGCCATGTGGGACTCTCGGAGGCGGTCCTGGCCGGCCGGCTCCGCAAGCTGGTCGAGGCCGGGATCCTGAAGACCGTGCCGTACCAGGAGCAGGGCAGCCGCACCCGGCACGAATACCGCCTGACCCCCAAGGGCCGGGATCTGTGGCCCGTCCTCGTGGCGCTCCGACAGTGGGGCGAGACACACGTCGCGGATCCCGAGGGACCGGTGCTCGACATCCAGCACAGCGACTGCGGCGCCCCGGTACGTGTCGTGGTCGAGTGCTCCGACGAGCACGCGGCGCTCTCCCCGACAGAGGTCATCGTCCTGCCGGGACCCGCGGCCCGACCCCGGAGCTGACACCACGGCGGCGGTCGCAGGCGCTTGAGGATCTGGCCGCGCTTCCGTTCGTGCCCCTTCACGCAGGACTGCGAAGCGCCTGGTCCGCGCCCGGCGAACGTCGTGGGTAGGTCCCACACGAGAGTGCTCGCGGTGTGCGCCGGGGCAGCAGGCGTGCTGGGCGGGGACGCCACAGCGCCGGCCTGCCGGCGGGGCTTGCTCGCGAAGCCAGGCATCTCCCTATTCCGGCCGAGCCGCTCGATGCTGTGGGTCCCTTGCCGGGCCGGTCACAGGTGCACTGCCGGGATTCAGGTCTGTTGCTTCGCCGACGGCTGGGGCCGGCTGCGTCCGAGCTCTGTGTAGCGGGTGCGCATCGCCGGGCTGGCCGCGCGCCCCGCGGTGAAGACGAATGCCTCGCTGTCGTCCAGCCGGCGACCGGTGTGCGCGTCGATGACGACCGGTTCGACCTCCTCGCCGGTTTCGGCGTCGACCAGGATCATCGACCGCTGCTCCGGCGTGAGGTTCTGGTTGCCCCAGGCCGCCAGGGCGACGATCACAGGGCGCAGCGAGCGTCCTCGCTCCGTGAGGACGTACTCGTGCCGCAGGGGGTTGGTCTGGTATGGCCGCCGCTCCAGCAGGCCGTCGGCCACCAGTGCCTTCAGTCGCGCGGTCAGCATGCTCGTGGAGATGTCGAGGCTCTGCTGGAACTGGTCGAACCGTGTGTAGCCGTCGAAGGCGTCGTGCAGGATCAGCAGGGTCCACCACTCGCCGACGTGCTGCGCAGTCGTCGACAGCGGGCACTCGTGGTCCTCAAGTCTGATCCGGCTCGCCATGGAATGACTCCCTCGGGTTACTGCTAAAGTGAAAGTGACTAGGTTCTATTTTAGCAGTAACTAGGGGTGTGCCACAGGTGTGCCCCGGAACGGACATGCGCCATGCCCTCAGTCATCGACGCCTCACTCGACGGCCGCCGCGCCCTGGTCACCGGCGGAAGCAAGGGGACGGGGGCGGCGATCGCGGCCCGCCTCCGCGCCGCGGGCGCGACGGTTGTCGTCACGGCCCGAACTCGGCCCGCCGACCTCCCGCAGGAGGAGTTCATCGGTGCCGACCTGACCACGCCCGAGGGCAGCGAACTGGTCGCGGCCGAGACGCAACGGCGACTCGGCGGCGTGGACATCCTGGTGCACACACTGGGCGGCTCTGCCGCGCCGTCCGGTGGCTTCCAGGTCCTGACCGAAGCGGTGTGGCAGCAGGAGCTCAACTGGAACCTTCTTGCCGCGGTCCGGCTGGACCGGGCGCTCATCCCCGGCATGCTCGCGCAGGGGCACGGAGCTGTCGTCCATGTGTCCTCCATCCAGCGGAGCATGCCCCTCTGGGACGGCACCCTGGCCTACGCGGCGGCCAAGGGTGCGCTGACCACGTACAGCAAGGGCCTCGCCAAGCAGGTCGCACCGCACGGCGTACGCGTCAACACCGTCTCCCCCGGCTTCATTCGCACAGAGGCGGCAGACCACCTCATCGACCGCATCGCCGAACGCACCGGCGACCGCGACTCCGCCCTGGCTTCCCTGATGGATTCCCTCGGTGGCATCCCCCTGGGCCGCCCCAACCAGCCGGAGGAGGTTGCAGAGTTGGTGAACTTCCTCGTCTCCGACCGTGCGTCGGCGATCGTCGGCGCCGAGCACGTGATCGACGGCGGTACGGTCCCCACCGTCTGAACCCTCCAACGCTGCGAACCCATGAAAAGCGAGGCAATCATGACCGAAACCCTCTCCTCCGCGCCGGTGGACCGCGACGGCCTGCCCGAGGTGATCCGTCGCTATCTCACTGTGCACAACGCGGGCGATGCCTCGGCGTCGGCGGCACTCATGACACCGAACGCCCAGGTCACCGACGACGGGAAGACGTATGACGGTCTGCCTGCCATAGAGCAGTGGCTCAACCGCGCAGCCTCGGAGTACACGTACACGACCACCTATGTGGGGGCTGTCGAGGACGCACCGGACCGTTGGACCGTCACCCAGCGACTCGACGGCAACTTCCCCGGCAACACGATCGAACTCCGCTACGCCTTCACCCTCGAGGACGGGCTGATCCGCCGACTGGTCATCGCTCCTTGAGGCTTTCGGGTTCCGGCAGCGCGCCACAGATCGCTGGCCTTGCCCACGCCTGCTGGCCGCGGCCGGGCCTCCGGCGGAGCTGTTCCGCACTGCCGCGCCGGAGGACCTGGCCTGCTCCCGTCGCGCCTCGGTCCACCGGCGAGGAATCTGCACGCTCCGTCATCACCGGCTGCGCTTGGAGCCGTTGACAGTGTGCGGGTGCGGCGCGCCGACCGCGCAACATCCGCACGTCGTGGGGCCGGTCCCCATCCCGCCGGCTCGCACGGTCGAGCCGCCTGCGGGAGCTCCGGGCGGGTCGTCGTCGAGTGTCCTTGAGGGTGCGACGTCTGGCTGGCGATGGAGTTCATGCAGCACACCGGGGTTTCAAGGCCCGCGGTGCGCAGGACTTCATCCAGCCCCACCGCGAGGCCGGCACGCGGGCTTCTTGAGCAACCCGGTCGGCGCCTTCGATCCGAGCCTAGTGGTCGATGCTGACGACGATCTTGCCCGTGGCGCTTCCGTCCGCCACGGCCGTGTGCGCGTCCGTGATGTCGGCGAGGGAGAAGTGGCGGGGGTCCAGCGTCGGCCTGAGCTTGTCCGTGTCCACCAGGCCGGCGATGTTGCGCAGGATCTCGCCGTGGTGCTCGCGGCCGCGGCCGGTCAGCATGGGGGCGAGGGTGAAGACGCCGGAGTAGGTCGCACCGCGGAAGGACAACGGGGCGATGCTGTGGGTTCCCCAGCCCAGAGAGCTCAGCACGTGGCCGGTGTAGGTCCGCGCGATGGCGAAGGAAGCGTCGAGGACCGGACCGCCGACGGTGTCGTAGACGACGTCGAAGCCCTCACCGTCGGTGAGGCGGGCGACGTACTGGTCCGGTGTCTCGGCGGTGTAGTCGATGGCGGTCGCTCCTAGCGCTTCGACGGCCTTGAGGCGGTGCGGTGCGTCGGTACCGAAGACCTCGGCGCCACGCGCGTGCGCTATCTGGATACCCACGTGCCCGACACCACCCGCGCCGCCGTGGATCAGGACCTTCTGGCCGGCGCTGACCTGCGCCCTGTCGATGAGGCCCTCCCATGCCGTGATGGTCACCAGAGGAAGTGCGGCCGCCTGGCGCATGTCGACGGACTTCGGCTTGTGGGCCAGCAGGCGGGCGTCGACCGCCGCGTACTGGGCCAGCGAGCCCTGCAGGTCGCCTACGCCGCCGGTCATTCCGTAGACCTCGTCGCCCGGGGCGAACTCGCTGACGCCCAGGCCGACCTCCTCCACCACGCCGGCCATGTCCAGACCGAGCACCGCAGGGGGCGTGCGCTCGGCGTGCGCGGCCTGGCCGGCAGCGATCTTGATGTCGAGAGGGTTGACGCCGCTTGCCTCGATTCGCACCAGCACCTGGCCGGGACCGGCCATGGGCTTCGCGATCTCCTTCAGCACCATGGGGGCGCCGAACTCTTCCAGGACTACTGCACGCATGGTGTCACCTTCAGATGTGCGTTGTTGAACCAGGTGTCGGCAGGTCCGGCATGGCCGCCGGCTCCCTTAATCAGACAGACTAGTTCGTTCGATTAAGGGAGGCAAGTGAGCTCTGACTACGGCCCCCATCGGCCGGTGAATGACGTGGACGGTGGCCGCGACATGCGCAGGCAGGGCTCGCGAGGTGCCGCTGCGGACCCGCGGGCCGTTCCGGGCAGGCGATCGCGGTCCAGGGCGCTGCGGGGAACGGCCTCTACGGAGGACCTGTGCCCGCGGGGCGGTCGAGGCGCGGCCGGGCGCAGCGAGGGGATCGGTCCGCGCCCACGGGCGGAGAGGGGCAATCGCCCCGCCCTCCTTGAACGCGGTCAGGCAGAGGGAAGCGATCGCCCCGCGCCCTTGTGTGGGGTCGGGCGCGCCTGGCGCCTTCGGTGCAACGCAACCGGGCTGTGGTGCACTGCGACCGTGCGGGCGGCGCTCGGGTGCCGGTTCGGCTCCGTGTCACGGTGTCCGTGACGCGCGGCCGTTCGGCGGCCTGGTCCGGAACGTGTGCGCCCGCCCCTGGCCAGGACCTTCAACCTGCAGTCCGGGCGAGGGTCGTCGGTCACCGCGATCGCGGGCCGAGCGGACGCGAAAGGATCAGACGGTTGCCGCGACGTGCACGGCCACCAGCAGCTTCGCCGCCGTCTTGGCCTCGGCCACGACGGCTCGGTCCTGCAGCAGCCGACCCGATGTCAGAGCGCCATCGATGAGGAGGCCGATGTGCCGGGCCAGACTCGGGGCGTCTGCGGCTCCGGCGCGTGCCGCGAGCTCCGTCAGCCAGTCCTGCCGGTGCGCCGAGTGCTCTTCGGTCACGGCATGCGCCTCCGAACCGGCTTCGGCCTCCACTGCCGCGCTCACGAACGGGCAACCGAAGAAGCCGTGGCGGTCGAAAGCGTCGGTGAGTGCGTCGAACAGACCCACCAGCTGCTCGCGCGGATCGTCTCCCGCGCGTTCGGCCGCCGCGGACAGCTGTGCCAGCCATGAGACGTCGGTCCTGCGGAGGTACTCCGCCACCAGCTGTTCCTTGGTGCGGAAGTGCGCGTAGAGGGTGGACTTCGCGACCCCGGACACCTCGATGACCTGATCGATGCCCACACCGCGAAGGCCATGGGCGTAGAACAGGTCCGCCGCAGCCGCGAGGATCCTCTCCTCGGACTTCGTCTTGCGGATCTTGGTTGCCATGATCGGTCCTCCCTTAATCAGACAGACTAGTCCGTCTCTGATCGAGGAGGCAATCACGGTCCGGTCGATGTGCGCGCAAGGCGTGGTCGGCGAGGAGCCGCCGCAGCCACCGCCGTGGAGGATCGCCGCGAAGACGCTCGTGAAGAACATTGCGATCTTGGGATTGCCCAGATTCGTCAAGGCCCCGACGCGCCAGGCGGCCGCTCGCGAACGGGGCTCGGCCTTGACGACGGTGGCCGGTACGGACTCCCCTCGCCGCCTTGTCGAGCGCAGCAAATGACGCAACGAGCACCTGACGCAGCTCGCCCGCGACGGCTGACTTGTCCTGGCGGGCCCGCTGCTCTTCCGGAAGGTTCTTCATGATGCCTTTCGCCCTGTCGACACGTCCACGCGATGGCGTCTGTCTACGAGCTACTCGCCCTGGGCGGTCGCCTGTACTCCCAAGCCACCTCCGGCTACCGCGTCTCGCCGTGCGGGCGAGCCGGCCGGGGACGATCGCTGGCGTGGTCTCGTCCGACAGTGCTCCAAGGGATGCAGGACCGTCGGGGCGTGGGGCGCACGGCGGCGCGGTCCGTTCCTCTGAGGCGAGTCGGGCGCCGCCGTCAATGTGCAGCACCGTGCCGGTCACGTACGGGTTGGTCATGGAGAACAGCACGGCCTGCACCAGGTCCTCGACCGTTCCTACGCGTCGCGCCGGGCTGCTCTCGGCGTCCGGCTTCGCCGCATGGCGTCCAGCTCCCGGGCGTACCGTGATGGCAACCACCAACGGCGCGCTGGCGTGAACGTCAACGAGCCGCCCTCCCGCACCTGGCCCACCGTGTGCGTGGCCAGCAACCGGGGAACCGGTCACCTGGCCGCGAAGGCGCGTTGCACAGCCTCGAGTTCCAGCTCGGCGAGCGGACCGGTGGCTGGTATGGAGGCGGTGGAGACCAGGTGGTCGAAGGCGCCGGCTCGTTGGGAGAGTCCGGCGATCGAGTCCTCGTCGGTGATGTCCAACGGGACGACTTCCGGTGTCCCGGCCAGACGCTCCGCGGTGCGCTCCACCTTCTGGGGGTCAGGACCCACAGAACCACCACTGCGTCCGCCGATGTGTCACTCGAGAGCCCTGGAAGACGCTAGTGAGGTCGTTGTGTGGCTTTCCATTCGGTGATCTAGGACGATGGCGCACGCATCGAGGAGCCTCGCGCATTGCGCGGAGGAACACTCCTCGTAAGAATTCGAGCAGTATCATTTTGGGCTGTGTTTTCTGTCGGCCCTTCGCGCCGACCGGGGCCCTTCGGTCGCGAGGCAGCCTGTTCACGCATCCTGCCTCGGATCATCGGGACTCGCTACTGGCCTATCCTGTTTCATCCTCACAGTTCACCCGGTTCGCAGTCTCGCCGACGAGGCTCTGCCGCACTCTGATAAGGGAGCCGATGGATCCCCTCAACGATGTTCTTGCCCTTCTGGACATGCGCAGCGCGAATTTCGCGCGACTGGAAGCAGTCGGCGCATGGGCGATCTCTTTCGCCGGATACCAGCACATCAAGCTGGGCGCCGTCCTCGAAGGCGAGTGCTGGGTGGAGACCGAAGGCGCCCCGCCCATCCGGGCTGTGGCGGGCGACTGCTATCTGCTGGGCAACGGCCGCCCGTACCGGCTCTCCAGCGATCCCACGGTCCCCGCTCAGCCCAGCAGTGACGTCTTCGTGGGCTTCATCGAGGGTGGCAGCGTCCGTGTCGGGACGTCAGACAGCCCACCGGACGGGGTCGTTGTGGGCTGCGGGTTCCACCTCGACACCGCCAACGCGGCGGTCCTTCTCGACGTGCTGCCGCCACTCGTGCACGTTCCTGCGGACACGGGCGAGGCCGGTGCCGTCCGTTCCGCACTGGACATGTTGCGCCAGGAGACAGCCAACCCAGGGATCGGCAGCGCCCTGATCGTCGAGCGGCTGGCGCACATCGTCCTTGTGCAGGTGCTCCGCAGCTATGTCGCCGCTCAGGGTTCGAGTGGCCGGGCATGGCTCACCGCTCTGGCCGATCCAGCCGTCGGCACAACGCTTTCCCTCATACACGAGTATCCCGCCCATCTGTGGACGGTGGCCGAACTGGCCGCAAAATCAGGCATGTCTCGTTCGCACTTCGCGGCACGCTTCAGCGAACTCGTCGGCACGCCTCCCCTCGAGTACCTCGCCAACTGGCGAATCCGGTCCGCGGCACGGGAACTTCGCACCGGAAACCGCACGCTCGCCTCACTCGCGACTCAATATGGGTACCGCTCGGAGAGTGCCTTCAGTCACGCGTTCAAGCGCGTGACCGGTGTGGCTCCCGGTCGGTACCGCAAGCAGGCCCGGTTGCCCTGAGCCGTTCCGCCGGCGGCCCGTTTCGGTCGTTGCCGGCTCCCGTGTGGAGTGTGCGACTTCCCCGGAATTCTTGACGGCGTTCCTCCGAGTGAGGGCCGACCAGTGGTGTGGGCCCTCACGATTTCTGTCGGTGACAGCGAGGCACTGTCAGCCGAGGAACGACTGACCGGCGCGCGTCTTCGACGCCCGCTTGATGGTGTCGAGCAGACGGTGCTGCACTACGGCATGATCGAAGCCTGGCACCGTTGCCCTTCCCTCACGCAGATCGGTGGCGAGAGCGGCGTAGACCTGTGCGACGTTGTGGGCCGGTCCCGTCAGGTGGCGGGGCACTCCGTCGAAGTAGCGGTCCGGGATGTCGATCGGTGCGATCGCGGCGTCGCTGCCGCGCCCGCCCTCCAGGACCAGGTCGATCACCTGCAGGTTTCCGTTGATGCCGGCGGCCGTCAGCACGAGATCGCCTTCAGTGCCGTTGATCTCCCTGCGCAGGTTGTCGCCGCGTGAATGGGCTCCCCGGTAGAAGACCGAGGCAGCGGCGCCGCTGCGCAGTGTGCCGGTGACGGACACCTGGTCGGGTGCGGTGACCGGAATCGTGATCCCCTCGTCCATGAGACGGACCTGTGTACGGCCACGGACCAGGTGCGCGGACACCTCGTCGAACTCCCCGACGACGGAGGTCAGCGCGTCCAGGGCGTGCATGACGGGCACCTCGAGAGTGGCCGCGCCGCTGGTGTCGTCGAAGATGTAGGCGTGCGAGCGGTCGGTCTCTGCGCCCCAGGCCACGCCCGAGCCGACGAGCGTCGTGCTCAGCACCTTGCCCACGTATCCGTCGGCGATCAGGTCGGCGGCGTGACGGACGGATGGAGCGAAACGCCCCTGCAGGCCGATGGCGGTACGGACCCCCGCGGCACGCGCCCGAGCCGCGAGGCCGACGGCCTCCTCACGGTCGGCGCCGAGCGGCCACTCGCTGTAAACGGCCTTGCCGGCCTCCAGAGCGGCCGACACCAGCGCGTGGTGGTGTCTGACCTTCACCGCGACGACCACCAGGTCCACGTCAGGGCGGGAGATCAGGTCGTGATGGTTGTCGTACGCCCCGGGGACGCCGAACTTCTTGGCTGCCGCCTCCGCGGACTCATGCCGGGTCGTGCTGATCGCACGCAGTTCGTAGTCGGGCAAGGCATCAAGAGCGGGCACATGGCCCGTCGCCGCCCAGCTGTTGAGGCTGGCTCCGATGATGCCGACGCCGATCTCTGCCATGGTTCTCCTCGTGCAGTGGGGGCAGTACGCCACGCGCCTCCGATGCTCGTGCAGAGCTCATACAGTGGGGGAGAGGCGCAAGTGCTTCACCTGTTGTTCGGTACAGGCAGCACCGAGCGTCACACGGGGGACGAAGTCGAACAAGAAGGCACTTTCGGGTGCCCAGGTACCCCGGAGGGAACCATGGCAGCGACTGCCGCAGGGGAGTCCCGTGTCCCCGGGGCTGGAACGCCCGACTGCCGAGAGGATTCCCGTCCCCTCATCCGGAGCGTCCTGGAACGGATCGGCGACAAGTGGAGCGTCTCCGTGGTGTGCCAGCTGGGTGAATCGACCTACCGCTTCAACGAGTTGCGGCGGCTGGTCGATCCCATCACCCAGAGGATGCTCAGTGCGACGCTTCGGGCACTGGAGCGTGACGGGCTGGTGAGCCGGACGGTGCACCCCACGATGCCGCCGCGGGTCGACTACGCACTGACCGGGCGCGGACTGTCGCTGCTGGATGTGCTCCGTGACCTTGCGGGGTGGGCCGATGCCCACGCGGAAGAGATCGGGTCCTCGCGCGCCGAGTTCGACGCGCAGGCGCAGTGATCTGCTGTCGCGTCTGCTCAGGGTGACCGCGCCGGCGGCGTCGGACAGCGCTCGACTGCCCCCAAGGTGCGACGTCACGTCGGCCGGCAGCGACCCCTTCGTACGGGCATGCCTTTCGTACGTGTCCGCGTGGTGAACAGGGACCTGTATCGCGGTGTCACATCGGTGATTGGTGTGAACTCGCCATTCACTGTGACGAACGGAAATGTTGATTCCCGCAGGACCGAGACGCACGTCACCCGTGGAGGGAAAGCGGCGGAGTAAGTGGATCGCCCCGACATGCTCGGCACTCTGAACATCATGTCTGCGCGTCCAGATATTTGACTTCCTGGAAGCGATCGGTGAAGAAGGTACCGGCGTCGTGTGATGCTGATGCCGGCGATATGAACAAAGGGGATGATCGAGAAGTGTTTTCTGGTCGAGCCTGGCGTCTCGTGAAGTTCGGTGCACCGGCCGACTCCATCGAACTCCAGCAGATGACGTGGCCCGAGCCCGTGCCGGGGCAGGTGTTGATTCGCGTGCGGACGGCCGGGGCGGGATACCCGGACGCAATGATGGCGGCAGGTCATTTCCCGCTGCTGGGAAATCCGCCCTTCGGTCTCGGTGAGGAGGCGGCGGGAGAAGTGGTCGCGGTACCGTCGGGATCGCGGTTCTCCGTCGGCGATCGGGTGACCGGCATCACCGGTTTCCTCGACGGGTGGGGCGGATACGCCGAATACACGTACCTGCGCGAGGAATCCACGATCAAGATTCCGGCGCGGATGACTACCGAGCAGGCCAGCGGCTTCCCGATCGCCTTCCGCACCGCGTACGCCGGTCTGGTCGACCGCGCACCCCTCGAAGCCCGCCAGGTGCTGCTCGTGCTCGGTGCCGCCGGCAGCAGCGGCGGAGCCGCCGTACAGCTCGGAAAGGCGCTGGGGGCGACGGTGATCGCAGTCGCCGGGAGCCAGGAGAAGCTGGACTTCTGCAGACTCCATGGCGCCGACCACGGCGTGAACCATCGGACCGAGGATCTGCCCGCACGTGTCGGGGAGCTCACTGGAGGCCGCGGAGCGGATGTCATCTTCGACCCCGTCGGCGGGGCCACGGCACTCACCGCACTGCAGGCGATCGCCCGCGACGGGAGGGTGGTACTCATCGGTCTTGCAAGTGGCGAGCCGGTGGCCCTGAACTCCATGGACATGCTGCTGCGCAATTACTCGGCCGTGGGTGTTCTTGCCACTCCCGGCAGTGCGGCGGAAGAGGCGGTGGTATGGGACCGCCTGGCAGACCTGGTGGACAGAGGCGCGATCAGTACACCGATGGGTCACGTGTACGACTTCTTGGACGTGCCTGAAATGATCGCCAGGCAGTCGGCGCCGGCGGCCGGCAAATCAGTCGTACGGATTACTGTGGAGTGACATCACGCGGCGGGTTCGACGCCGGAAGCACCGGCGTCGAATCGGCGGGATCCTGCAGGCCCCTGGATTTGTCGCTCGTGCCGGAATTTCCGCGGGTGTGACCTGAGCAACTTGATACTGGCGAAGCGCGCGACACGTCTCCAATGATCACAGGGTGGAACGTGCGAGCATAGATCTCGGATTCCTGAGCATGTCCTTCGCCGGTATGACCGTCTACTGTAAGACCTGCTGAAGGGGTGCTCCAATTGTGTCGGCGTGTCATCTGCTCCGTGACTCTTTCCGGACGACGACTGTCGCAGACCCCTTCGGGAATCCACGTATTCATCAGGACATAATGACCCGAGGGGACGGCGCATGCCTGCTGACACCTACAGTCAGCCCACCATCCTGCTGGTTCATGGAGCCTGGCACGGTGCCTGGTGCTGGGAAAAGCTCGTCGCTGAGCTCGAGGTGCGAGGATGGGACGCCGCCACGGTGGATCTTCCGAGCGCGTCGGCCGAGGCCGAGCACCCGGCAGGGATGTACGACGATGCCGAGGCGATCCGCGAGAAGCTCGCCGGGATCGACGGGCCCGTGGCAGTCGTCGCACACTCCTACGGCGGTATCCCCGCCACCGAGGCCGCCGCCAAGGCCGACAACGTTTCCCGGCTGATCTACCTGGCGGCATTCCAACTCGAGGAGGGCGACTCGCTGGCCGGCCAGTCGGGCGGAGCCCTTCCGGCAGGGGAGACCGGTGCGTTGCCTCCGAACCCCGAGCACCGTGAGTACTTCTACAACGGGGTGACGGACGAGGACGCCGTCTGGGCGGCGGAACGGCTGGTGCCGCAGAGCATCAAGTCCTTCAGCGAGCCGCTGACTGCCACGGCCTGGAAGGATGTGGAGTCGCGGTACATCGTCTGCGAGCTGGACAACGCGCTTCCGCTGCAGTTCCAGCAAGGACTGGCGGCTCGCTCCGGCAAGTCCTACCAGCTTCCGTCGGGGCACTCGGCGTTCCTGTCGATGCCGGCCGAGCTGGCCGAGATGATCGCCGTCGCGGTCCTGGACTGAGCTGGTTCCTCGAAGCTGACCCTCCGGCCCGGCGCAGCCCGCACGCGACTGATCCGTTGCGCCGCGGTGGCCCGAGCTTCGCCGGATTTCTGCACAGACAGGCCAGGCCCCGGTTCTCGAACCGGGGCCTTTCCGCGAGCTGTTTCCAAGTGGCCTGAGCCGGTCGGGCGCGAGGGCGGCGTCCTGCCCGAGCTGCCGATGAGCGTGCCAGCTTCAGGTCTCAGGCGATCCTTGTGATGCGCGGTGCGACCGGGGCCCGGCCGGAGACATGAATGTCGATGTCCACCGACAGGTCTCCCTTGGCGGCCGGATGTACCACGACCGACTCCCCGTGGCGTACCGGTCGTTCAGCCGATGGTCCACCGCTGGGTGCGCGCGTTGCGGTCGCATACCGTCGTCCGGTAGAGGCCGCCGGAGGTCTCGTAGAGGCAGAGGCGGGTCGCTGTGTTGCGGAGCATGACGGCACTTGTCGGCGCGGGTTGGATGACCTGCCAGAGCTGGTTGTTCCCGCCGTTGCACCCGTTGGCGTAGACGTCCCCTGCCGAGTTGCTGTCGAGGCAGTGGTCCCATGTGTAGTTCTGGAGTGTCGAGGACGTGTTGGTGGTGCCGGTCCACCGCCAGTACAGGTCCGAGTAGCCGATCCCGCAGTCCTGGGACCACAAGTTGTAGAAGGAGTTCTCCTCGATGCATCGCTTGTACTCGTAGTTCGCGAACCGGTCGAGGCTGGTCGCTGCTGCGGTCTCAGCGGCGGTGGCCGTGCCCGGCATCGCGAGGGTCAGCGGTGTGGCGAGCAGCACGGCCGACCCGATGGCCGACATGGCGCGCCTGATTCCTGTGCCGAGAGTCGACATGATCGATTCCTCTCAACTGTCTTCTTGCTTCCCCGAGTTGGCACCGGCACATGGTGGCAGACGATCGCCGTGATCGGGACCGGGACCGGCCATTCAGATACAAGCGGGCCCGCTCCTCCCGACGTGGGCCGACAGGGCCGCGGGTCGTGGGCCGTGGTCCGTGGTCAGTGGGAACAGTGAGGGAGAGTATGCGGGTCTCGGAGGCCACGGTCGTGGCGGTCGCGGTCCGGGCGACGAAGTCGTCGTGCTGCTGAGCGGTACTGTTCCGGGTCCGGCCAGGGCGTCGACCTCTCGCGGGGCTGACCCCGGCGGCCGGGCCGCCCGGGCGTGCCGCCGATATCCTGGGACGGAGATCGGGGGCTTTCCTCATCCGGAAGGCAGCACGATGCGGCATCGACACCTCATGCTCCTCGCAGCCCCGCTCCTCGCCTCCTCGGTGGCCCTCGCCCCCGCCTACGGTGCACAGGCCGGAACCGCCGGGACGAGCGGGGGCAAGCAGGCGGTGAAGGTCACCAAGGTCGAAGTGGTCACCCTGCTGAAGTCGGGGGAGACCGTCAAGTGCAACGGCACTCCCGTGGCCATGGCCTTCGACGGAAAGATCACGGCGAGCGGGCCGGGCACGGTCCGCTACTACTGGACCGTGAACACCAGCCGAGCCCGGGTCTCCCCGGGATCCCTCACCTTCGGCATGGGCACCTCCACGAAGGTGGTCCTTCAGGTCGTGGACGTGCCGGCTCCCAAGAACGCGAAGGCGGTGACCGGGTACGTCACGCTCCACCTGCCGGACCAGAAGAAGAGCGTCCGCAGCGCGCAGGTGACCTTCCCCTGCAAGAAGTGAGACCTGCTCCTTCTTGCGCTTGAACGACAGCTTCGGCAGGCCCGCCGGGGCACGGCGGGTGACGACAGTCTGCGGGCACTTCCTCTGACTGTCCGGGACTGTCCGGGGACGGCAGCGTCGCGTCCGTCACGGGTCCACGGGCATGTCCAGCACGCCGCTGGGGCTCGTCAAAAGTGGCCCCGGACAGGCGAATCGGCCGGCCAGGTCCTCGGCCGCTCCCGCGGCGGACTCACCACGTTCTGGTGCGTGAAGCGGATTTCTGCCGGACCGGGTAGACGAGTCGGCGCTCTCGGGCGCGGAGTGGGCGTGCAGCAGCGGGAGTTCAGGGATGCTGCCGTGCCAGTCAGAGGAAGTGCTTGCAGACTGTGCTCGCGTGTGGGCCGTTCTCGCGTGTGGGCCCGGCATCTCGGACGCGCTCGCAGCCTTGGCGCCGGTGCCGGCAGGGCGCAGGTGGTCAGCGGCGGTAGCAGTACGAATCCGAGGAGGCGTCGCCGCCTTGCAGACGTGTCTGGTGTACGCGCAAGCCCAGGAAATCGGGGGTGTTGGGGAAGAACCGGCTGTCGACGCCGAGTCCGCCGTTCACGGTGTCGGCGTCGAGTTTGACCATCCACGGGTCGATGCCCGCGGGATAGATCTGTGCGTCCCAGGCGGCGTACAGGGAGTTCGTCAGGTACACGCGCTGCCCGTCGCGGCTCAGCTCGACCATCTGTGCTCCGCCGGTCAACGGAGTGTCCGGCTGGGCCGGATGCGGTTGTCCGCCGACGACCCCGCCCAGACGCACGGAGGCGGTCTGCCGGGGGTGGAACGGATCGCTCACGTCGTACTGGAGCAGATCGCCGGTTCCCCACGCGGATACGTACAGCCACTGGTCGTCCACCGACAGGTCGATGTCGGTGATCAACGGGGGCACGGCGCCGAACGGTTGCAGCGCCGGGGGCAGGTCCTGCGCCGGTGCGGGCTCGGCGGGGATGGTGATCACCTTGCGGACCACGAAGTCCTCGCCCTCACGGTTCCACAGCCACACCGACGCCGAGAGGTCCTCCACGCTGACCACGGTGCCTGTGAAGCCCCACGTCGCCTCGGGGTCGTGGGCGGGACGCAGTTCCAGCACCATCTGGTTCTCGTCCCCCAGATCGACACGCTGCAGGTGCCGGCCGGAGTCCAGCTCCCAGAAGTGCAGCGAGTGGCCGTACTTGCGCCCCAGCAGCAGTTCGGGGACGAGGCCGTCCTCGACCATCGAGGGGGTGCCCCACTCGCTGGTCACGGCGATGTTCTGGCGCAGATGCCACCAGACGTCGTAGGCGAGCCGCTGCGGTCCGCGGTCGCTCTCCCAGGCGCGGAGCACGTCGAAGGTCTCGTGGTCCAGCAGCGCGACCCCGCCGGGCCCGTCGGCGCCGTCCGCGCCGCCCAGACAGGACATGAAGACCCCGTCGGGGCCGCAGTGGATGGTGTGGGGACGCGAATATCCGGCCTTGGCCGCCAGCTCCTCGGGCTCTATGACCTTGACGAGGCGGGGGTGGGCGGGGTCGGGGGTGGTGTCGAGGACGTGCAGCCGGGAGGAGCGAAGTCCCGGGACGATGAGGTAGCGCCGCGTAGCGTGTTGATGACCGGCATGCGCCAGCGCGCTCGAGCAGGCGTTCCAGCCGAAGTGGTGCAGCTCGTTGCCCAGGCCGGGCAGCTCGGCGTGGGAGATCACCCGGCCGTATTCGGGGGATTCGGGGTCGGTGCCGACGGTGAACAACGCGTCCGCGCGCTGGGCGGTCGGGTCGAAACCGACGACGTAGGCGAGTTTCTCCGGGGGAGCGGAGACGGCGTCCGCCGGAGTGCGGTACAAAGTGGGGTCACTCTGGTCGTTGCGGTCGTGAGCGTGCTCGGTCGTCGTCATGGCTGTTCCTTACTCCCGAACGGGAGCGTGGATCCGCAGGGCTTCCGAGAGGCAGCCGGGCTCACCCGTTCGAGATGAATGTGCAGACGCGGGACGGATATGCCACTGAAACAAGCGTTTCACGGCCCGGGAGACCTGCCAAGGCGGCAGCGTGGGGAGCGGGCCGCGCCGCGTGCGGCTCGTCTGCGGCACGTTCGAGGGCAGCGCGGTCGCCGAGCGGGCACCGGGCCTTCCGGCCGCCGCTTCGCCGGTCGATGGTGTCGGACGCCGCTCGCTGATCCGGCCTGATCGGCCGCCCACGGATCAGCGATGTGACAGGCGCCGCCCCTGGCGTGGGGCAAGGATGGCCGTCACATGTCCGTCGCGCCTGGCCGGTCGGAGCACGCGGTCTTTCCGGTGCCGCCCCGGTGTGTGAAGCTGCTGGGTCGAACGGATCAGGAACCGGTCGAAGTACGCCCCCACGTACGGTGGCGTCGGAGAGGATGGCCGCATGACGAGCACGAAACGCCGCTACAGCCTGACGTGGACCGACCCGGACGGTGCGGCGCAGGCCTCCGCCGGCCGCTACGACAAGCGGTCCGCCGCACGGCGTCGGCGTGCGCTGGAAGCGGTCGGCTGTACCCGTGTCGAGGTCGTCGTGGTCGAGCCCGGAGAGCTTCCCGAACCGGTGCTCTGACCCACCCCCGGCCCACGCCGGCCGTCCACGGGCAGCCACCGTGGAACTCGTGGGCCGGTACCCGTGCACGCATGAGGCCGACCGGGTGGGACAGCCTCCCGCGGGGTGGCGCGGGGTTCCGTGCTGGTGCGTGTACGGCGTGCACCGGCGGCCGGTACGTGGGAACCTGCGCCTGATCATGTCGTGCTGACCCGGCGCGGCGTGGCGCGTACGCGCCTTCTCGTGGGGGCCGGTCGGGTCTTACGGGTGGCCGGGGCCGTCGTACTGGGCGAACTGTGCGAGCTGGTCTCGGATCCAGGGGTTGAAGGCGAGGAGTTGGCCCTGTACCCAGGCGTCGGGGTGGTGCTGCGCGGCGTGGACGGGGCGCGGGCCGGCGGTCGTCGTGTCCGCGATCACGGTGACCCGGGCGGGGGTGGGTCCGGCGTCGGGAAGGGTGGACGCCACCGCGGTGCTGTGGGTGGCGAGGAGTGTGCCCGCGGCGAATACGGCGGAGACGCTCGCGGTGGCGATACGCCGCGTGAGGTTCTTCATGGTCTTTCCTCCGTGCAGGGTCCGTCGCTGTCTGGGTGTGGCGTCGGGCCTGCTCTTACTTGGTGCGCTGCCGAAGCTACGCCTCGATATGTGGTTGAACAATAAATTAGGTTGGTGAAGGACATCACCGGAATGCCCGGGAATAGGCAGGGACGTCCTGTGGGGCGCCGAGTGCGGGATCGCGCGGTCGGCGCGCCCGCAGCAGGGGCGGGGTGGGCTTTGCGTGCCCGGGCTCCCGGATGGCCGGAGTCCTGGGGCCCCGCCCCGTCTGTGTGAGTGCCGTCGGGTCGCGCTCGTCGACCGGAGGGGACTGCCGGCCGCC
This sequence comes from Streptomyces sp. NPDC025784, assembly GCF_055558435.1. Lineage (NCBI taxonomy): Bacteria > Bacillati > Actinomycetota > Actinomycetes > Kitasatosporales > Streptomycetaceae > Streptomyces > Streptomyces sp. NPDC025784. The sequence goes on along the minus strand of NZ_JBVHMN010000006.1, from coordinate 75,999 downwards.
GGGAGGAGGGGTTGTTCCTCGCCGGCGGACGGCCGGGTCACCCGCAGGGCCTGGGGCCGTCCCCTTTGCCGGGGAGGGCGTGTTCAGCCGCGGTGGGTCTCCAGCAGTCGCAGCCAGATTTCGCCGAGGGTGGGGAAGGCGGGGACGGCGTGCCAGAGCCGGTCCAGGGGTACTTCGCCGGCGATGGCGATGGTGGCGGAGTGGACGAGTTCTCCGACGCCGGGGCCGGCGAAGGTGACGCCGACGACGGTGTTGCGGTCGGTGTCGACGAGCATGCGGGCCCGGCCGCGGTAGTCCTCGCCGTACTGGTGGGCGCCGGCGAGGTGGGCGAGGTCGTAGTCGACGGTCTTGATGCGGCGTCCGCTGCGTTCGGCCTCGCGGCTGGTCAGGCCGACGGAGGCGATTTCGGGTGTGGTGAAGACGACCTGCGGTACGGCCGTGTGGTCGGCGGTGGCGGCGTGCCGGCCCCAAGGGGCGTCGTCGACAGGTTCGTTGTTGGCGCGGGCGCCGATGACGGTGCCGGCGATCCGGGCCTGGTACTTGCCCTGATGGGTCAGCAGAGCGCGGCGGTTGACGTCGCCGACGGCGTAGAGCCAGCCGCCGTCGACGCCGGTGACGCGGAAGGTGTCGTCGACGGTCAGCCAGTCGCCGGGGGTGAGGCCGACGCTCTCCAGGCCGACGTCGCGGGTCTGCGGGGCGCGGCCCGTCGCCAGCAGGATCTCGTCCGCGGTCAGCTGCCCGCCGTCGGAGAGGATGATCCGCACTGCGCCGTCCTCGCCTTGCTCGCGGGCCAGGGAGGTGACGGTGGTGTTGAAGCGGATGTCGACCCCTGCTTCGCGCAGTTGGTCGGCGACGAGTTCGCCGGCGAACGGCTCCATCCGTTCCAGGAGCGTGTTCTCGAGGACGAGCATGGTGACCTGGGAGCCGAGGGCCTGCCAGGCGGTGGCCATCTCGACGGCGACCACACCGCCTCCCACGACGGCGAGGCGGCCGGGCACCGTGTCGGCACTGGTGGCCTCGCGGCTGGTCCACGGGCGGACGCTGTCGAGCCCTGGGATGGGGGGCAGGGACGCGCGGGTGCCGGTGGAGACGGCGACGGCGTGCCGGGCGGTCAGCATGACGGTGTCGCCCTCAGGGGTCTGCACGGCCACCTGCCTGGGGCCGGTCAGACGGCCGTGGCCGCGTATGAGGTCGACGGAAACCGAGTTCAGCCAGTCGACCTGGTCCTCGTCCTTCCAGTAAGAGGACATCTTGTCGCGGTGTGCGAGGACGGCCTCGACGTCCAGCGGGCCGGCGACCGCCGGGTCGAGACCGGGTATGCGGCTCGCGTCGGCACGTGCCACCACCGGCCGCAGCAGCGCCTTGCTCGGGTCACAGGCCCAGAACGAGCATTCTCCGCCGAGGAGTTCGCGCTCGATGATCACGGTGCTGAGGCCGGCGGCGCGGGCGCGTTCGGCCACGTTCTCGCCGACCGGCCCCGCGCCGATCACGATCACGTCGTAGCTACGGGTCGTCTCGTTCACCATTGCGGCGGTGCTGTCTGTTTCGTTCTTCACTGATTCGTTCCTCATTGCTTGCGTGAAAGGGTCGGGCGCTGTGGCGGCTGTGGCCCCATGTCGGCCGGGTTCGCCGTTTCGGTCATCCGGTGCCGGTCTTGGGCCCGGAGCGCGTGAACGCTGGACCCTGCTGACTGCTGTCCGGGCGGGAGCCGCCTGTCGCCGTCCTCGGGCGGCGGCTTGGACGGTTGGTGTCAGCGGCCGGGGAGGCGTTGTGTGACTTCCTGGAGCACCCAGCCGTTGCCGTCCGGGTCGCTGAAGGTGAGGAAGGAGGCGTAGGAGGCGCGCTCGGGGTGCAGGCCGGCCAGTCGTTCCTGGCCGGGTGCGCGGTGGGTCACGTCGCCGTCCTCGTGGCCGTGGAAGAGGCCGCCTGCATCGTGGAAGATCTCGCTGACCTCGATGCCGCGGCCGGTGAGCTCCGCGTGGGCCTCCTCGATGTCGGAGGTGATGAGGTACAGGCCCTGCAGCGAGCCGGGTGTGCTGGGGGTGAGCCCTTCGCCGAAGATGATCGAGCACTGGGAACCGGGCGGTGTGAAGTGCACGACCCGGACGTCCTCGCCGGCTGTGTGGTCGACGTCCAGGCGGAATCCGGCCTTCTCGTAGAAGGCCTTGGCGCGGTCGGTGTCTGAGACGGGCAACACGATCACTTCGAGCTTCAGATTCATGGGGGGTGTCCTTGTTTCCTGACGTCGGTGGTGTGGGGTTTGTCGACGTCGGTGGTGCGGGATACGCTTATTCGGATCAGCGGTCCACATAACCGGACCACTGATCCGAATATATGGACCACTGATCCGGATAGTCAAGAGGGGACCGATGCGGGCCGACGCAAGGAAGAACCGCGACCACCTGCTCGCAGTGGCGGGCGCCGCCATCGGCGAGCAGGGTGTCGAGGTGTCGCTGCGCGACATCGCGCGCAGGGCCGATGTCGGACTCGCGACGTTGCTGCGTCACTTCCCGACGCGCGAGTCGCTGCTCGATGCCCTGCTCCACGCGAGCTTCGAGGAGCTGACCGCCAAGGCGGGCGCGCTCGAGACGTCCACCTCGCCGGGTGTTGCTCTCGTTTCGTGGCTGCGCGACTGCGTCACATGGACGACCGAGTATCAGGGCGCGATCGTGCTGATGGCGGCCGCCATCGAGGACACCGAATCCGCACTGCACGCTTCGTCCGACGCTGTGCGCGCGGCCGGTGCACGGCTCCTCACCCGCGCCCAGGACGCGGGCATGGCGCGGACCGACATCGACGGCGCCGATATGTTCGCGCTGGTCATGGCGCTCGGTTGGCTCGGTGACCAGCGCGCCCTCGCGTCACGCGCCGATCACCTCTTCGATGTCGTCGCAGGCGCAATCCTGACCGGTGCGGCGAGCAGCGACGCCGAGGGGGGAGTGCCGCCTTCGGGCCCGTGACCGACGTCGTTGCGCAGCGGACCGGCGGGGCCGCTGCACCCCGCCCGTCACACCGGTACGGCAACCGCAGCGGCGACGTGTGCCGCGTCATGGAGTTTGCGTTGGCGAAGGCGCTGAGTGGGTGCGTCGGGCTCGGACGGGTGGCGTGGTCCCGGTGCCCCGCATGGGGGACGCATCTCGATCGATGGCCTCCCCCATGGCAGGCACTTCGTCGAACTTGCCGCCGACATCACCGGCGGGCCCCTCCGGAGTCGTGGACGGACGAGGTCACACTCGGGGGATGAAAGAGCTCAAGGGTGTTGATGCCGGGACGCCGCATGCGCAGTTTCTGGCCGCCGAGCACTGGAGTCTGCTGGCGACGCGGAGCATGACGTGGCAGGAGATCTTCAGCCGGACCGGGACGTATCTCACAGTGCTGTCGGCCGCGGTGGTGGCGCTCTCGCTGGTGGCCAACGCGACCGGGTTCGGGTCCGGCTTCATGACGTTCGCGCTGCTGGTGTTGCCGGTCGTCCTGCTCGTCGGATTCGGGACGTACTTCCGGCTGATCGAGGCGGACATCGAGGACACCTGGCTGATCATCGGCATGAACCGGCTGCGGCACGCGTACGTCGAGCTCGCGCCGGAACTCGAGCCGTACTTCATCGCGAGCCACCATGACGACCCGCCGGGAATCTGGACGACCTACAGCTTCCGCCGCCGGATCGGGGTGACGCACTGGCTGTCCGGCTCACCTGTTGTCGTCGGCGTCATCAACTCCGTCGTCACCGGCGTGCTGACCGCGGTGGTCTGCGAGGCCGCCGGCGCCGGGGACATCCTGCGGACCGTGGTCGCCTGCGCCGCGGCCGTCCTGACCGCGGTCGTCCTCGGATTCCTCGGACTGCGCAAGGTGCACGAGGTCTCCCGTAGTTATCAGCCGCGCTTCCCCAGCGACGAAGCGCGACGGCTGGGCAGTTGACGCGCCCTGCGTGACCCGGACACGCCGAGCGGGACGAGGGGTGACGACGGAGGGCGGGACCGACCGTCAGGGGCCGGCCAGGGAGTGATCGGCCGGCGCGCCTGCGCTGCGCCGACCCCGAGCTCGGCGCCGACCGGTTCATCGACTACACCAAGAGCCACCCCGAGGAACTCGTGCACGACGTCGACCTCGTTCTCGACGCCGTCGGCGGCCCCCACAGCAGCCGCTTCCTGCGCACCCTCAAGCGCGGCGGCGCCCTGTTTCCGGTGTTCTTCGGCGAATTCGACGAGGAAGAGCCCGCGAAGCTGGGCGTCACCGTCACGGGCACCCAGGTCCGTTCGAACGGAGCGCAGCTCGCCGAACTGGGACGCCTGCTCGATGCGGGCACGGTCCGCGTCCAGGTCGACAGCACCTTCGCGCCGGCGGATGCCCGGGCCGCGCATGAACGCGCTGCCCGCGGGCACATCCAGGGCAAGATCGTCCTTACCGTCGCCCAGGAACGGGGCGGTCTCGCCTCCAGGAGGAGCCGGCGGCCAATGAGCGCCCACGCAGAGAGCTTGTGACGCGCCTGGCGGCCAGGCGGCCGCGAAACTCGCCGCGGCGAACCGGGCCAACCCGTGTGATCGGTTCGGTTCGCCGCCAGAGAGCGCCGAGAGGGCCGCATTCCTGATGCCGGCGGGGCCGCACATGTCGCCGGCTCGGCACCTCACCGGCGCCGCCAGCGGTACGGCGTCCGGACGGTGCGGCTGCCGGCTGCAACGCGGCGCGCCCTCATCCATGTCCAGCGCTCCGCCCTCCCCGCGCACCCAGGGTGAGTGCTGTTGCTGGGCACGCCCGATCCGTGGCACCGCGGAGCGACGTGGAGGAGGTGCGGGATCTTGACCTGGTTCTTGCGTACGGCATGCCGTAGGGGGCGTTTCGCGGCCGGATCCGGCGCCCTCGTACCTCGTCCACGCGTGCGTGCCGGCCGCGGCCGTCGGCATCCTGTGATCTTGCCGACGCCCGGCATGACAAGCTGTGACTCCCACTGCCCGAACCCAGGAGGTCACGATGACCGCAGAGTCTGCATCACCAGAAGGTTCGGAGTCGGCTGACGCCGAGACGTCCGCCCTTGTGCCCGACAGCGACGGCCAGTACGACCTGAAACGCAAGTTCCGGGAAGCCCTGGAGCGCAAGCGCGCTGTGCAGGCGGACGCTGCTGACCTCGCTGCCAACCCCAACGCGTCGAAGATCCGTGGGGCGCACGGCCCGGCCGCGAGCCAGCGGTCGTTCCGGCGCAAGAGCGGCGGCTGAGCCGATGAGTTCTTTCAGCGTGCCCGCTGATCGGGTGACGAAGTAGGGTCCGCGACGGACTGCTCCGGTGCCGGTGGGAGGGGTGCGCGCATCTCAACTCACCGGCACCAGAGCCTTGTCGGTCTTCTCAGCCCGCCGTACTCGGCCTGTCCCGTGCGCTGGCCGAGCGGGTGACCATCGCACGTGACCCGCGAGCCGACCCCTGCCGGCGTGCGCCGCGTCGGCGTGCCATGGCCGACCCGATGCACCTGCGCCGGTACTGCACCATTCCGCAGCATGGTGGTGGAGAGTGCCGCAATCAGGTCGAGAACACCTGGGGGAGCACGCTGGAGGTTGGGGGAGTGGCAGCCTGGCCCTGCCTGCGAGCCTCTCGGCTGGGATCGCCGGCCGACGAGGAGGCGCCCGCGGTGCCGGCCGATGGCCGGTGAGGCGCTGACGAGACCCTCGCTGACAGCTCTGCCGTCGACGGCTTGGCCGAGGCAGTGACCCGCCGTGATCGTGGGGCCTGTTTCATGCCGGGCCATGGCCCAGGTCACCTGGCCCCTGCCCCGGCAACCCGGCGCGTGGCTGCTTCGCCGTCTTGAACCGCCGTTCGAAGGCTCACGAGCGTGGGAGGTCACGCGGGCCCGAGTGGGCCCTGGGCGACCCGGCGCGTCCACATGGCGACGTTCCGGCAGGGCGGTGACACTGAGGAAAGCAGCGCCTGGAGAAGGTGGGCCATGCCAACCGTCGAAGAAGTCATCGAGATCGCCGTTCCGGTGCGTACCGCGTACAACCAGTGGACCCAGTTCAAGAGCTTTCCGCGGTTCATGTCCGTGGTGAAGAGGGTCGAGCAGATCAATCCCGTGGTCACCCATTGGGTCATCGGGTTCGGCCCGGTGCGCAGGGAATTCAAGGCGGAGATCGTGGAGCAGCAGCCGGACTCGCACCTCGTCTGGCAGAGCCTGGAACGCAGACCCTGCCTCCGGGGCAGGGTGTCGTTCAGCTCCGTGGCACCGGATCGCACCGAGGTGACCGTGTGGATCGAGACCACGCGGCCCGGGCTCGCGGACACCGCCACGAATGCCCTCGGTGTCACCCGCCGCGTCGTCCGGGCCGAGCTGCGCCACTTCAAGGAGTACATCGAGGGCGTGGGCGAGGAGAGCGGGGCCTGGCGGGCGTCCATTCACAACGGACACGTACAGCCGGTGGAGCCGGAGCCGCCACGGAGCCGGGTCCCGCGGTGGCCGGTCGGGTAAGAGTTTCCGCGTACGAGAGAACGAGAGACAGCACCCCATGAAGAAGGCCCCGCGAGATGAGCCGGATGACGCGCTCAGCGTGACTGAGCCCAAGACGTGGGCCGCGGGAGTGCCCGCGGTGAGGCACGCGCTGGAGTACTCCCTCGAGGAGACGTCGGTCCGGCGGACCGGAGTGACGCTGCTGACCATGAACCAGGTGGACGGCATCGACTGCCCCGGCTGTGCCTGGGCGGATCCCGCTCCCGGCCACAGGCACCGCAACGAGTACTGCGAGAACGGTGCCAAGCACATCAACGACGAGGCGACGACGCGCCGCATCACCGCCGACTTCTTCCGCCGGCATCCGGTTTCCGAGCTGGGACGGAAATCGGATCTGTGGCTGAACCAGCAGGGCCGGCTCACCGAGCCGATGGTCAAACGGGCGGAGTCGGACCACTACGAACCGATCAGCTGGCGCGACGCCTTTGGTCTGATCGCCGATGAGCTGAATGCGCTGGACTCGCCCGACGAGGCGGTGTTCTACACCTCGGGCCGGGCCAGCAATGAGGCAGCCTTCGTCCTCCAGCTCTTCGCCAGGGCGTTCGGCACCAACAACCTGCCCGACTGCAGCAACATGTGCCACGAGTCCAGCGGCACCGCGCTGCACGAGACCCTGGGCACGGGCAAGGGAACGGTGAGCCTCGACGACCTGCACCACGCCGACCTGATCTTCCTGGTGGGGCAGAATCCGGGAACCAATCATCCGCGGCAGCTCTCCGCCCTGGAGGAGGCCAAGCGCAACGGTGCCCGCATCGTCGCGGTGAACACGCTGCCGGAAGCCGGGCTGCTGCGGTTCAAGAACCCGCAGCAACCACGCGGGGTCGTCGGACACGGCACCCAGATCGCCGACCGGTTCCTCCACATCCGCAGCGGCGGCGACCTCGCACTGTTCCAGGCGCTCAACAGACTGCTCCTGGAAGCGGAGGACGCCCGGCCGGACAGCGTGCTCGATCACGACTTCATCCGCTCCAGCACCAGCGGCTTCGAGGAGTTCTCCCAACACGCCCGCAGCATCGGCTGGGACCAGATCCTCCCCGCGACCGGCCTCACCCGAGAAGAGATCGAGGACGTTCGGGACGACGTCCTGCGCAGCGAACGCGTCATCGTCTGCTGGGCCATGGGCGTGACCCAGCATCGGCACGGTGTCCCCACCGTCCGGGAGATCGTCAACTTCCTGATGCTGCGCGGCAACCTGGGCAGGCCCGGAGCCGGCGCCTGTCCGGTGCGCGGACACAGCAATGTGCAGGGTGACCGCACCATGGGCATCTGGGAGCAGATGCCGGACTCCTTCCTGGACTCGCTGCAGCAGGTGTTCGGCTTCGACCCGCCACGCGCCCACGGTCTGGACTCCGTGAACTCGATCAAGGCCATGCAGGAGGGCCGCATCAAGGTCTTCCTCGCCCTCGCCGGCAACTTCGTCCGGGCCGCGCCCGACAGCACCGTCACCGAGGAGGCCATGCGGCGATGCCGCCTGACCGCCCACATCTCCACCAAGCTCAACAGGTCCCACACGGTCTGCGGCCGAACCGCACTCATCCTGCCGACCCTGGGCCGCACCGAACGGGACGTCCAGCCGTGCGGAGAACAGTTCGTCACCGTCGAGAACTCGATGAGTGAGGTGCACACCTCCCAAGGGCGCCTGGAGCCGGCCTCCACACTGCTGCTCAGCGAGATCGCCATCCTGTGCCGGCTGGCCCGTCACACCCTCGACGGCAAGGCCGACATCCCCTGGAAGCAGTTCGAGACCGACTACGGAACGATCCGCCACCGGATCGCACACGTCGTGCCGGGCCTGCACGACTTCAACCGGCGAGTGGTCCGGCCGGGCGGCATCAGACTGCCGAACCCGGTCAACGAGGGCGTCTTCGCCACCGCCACCGGCAAGGCCATGTTCACCTGCAACGCCTGGGACATGCCGCAGGCCCCCGACGGGCACCTGCTGCTGCAGACCTTGCGCTCCCACGACCAGTGGAACACCATTCCGTACACCAACAACGACCGTTACCGGGGCATCCACGGCAGCCGTCGTGTCGTGCTGGTCAACCCCGCGGACCTCACCGAACTCGGTCTTCGCGAAGGACAGTCGGTGGACCTGGTGAGCGTGTGGTCCGACGACGTGGAACGCCGTGCGGAAGGCTTCGTGGTGGTCCCCTATCCGACCTCGCTGGGCTGCGCCGCCGCGTACTACCCCGAGACCCAGGTCCTGGTGCCGCTGGAGAGCGTGGCCGAGGCCAGCAACCAGCCGACCTCGAAAGCCATCGTCGTCCGACTGGAGCCATCGGGCACACGTGTGGACGTCCGACCGTAATGACGCAGCGCTGCCCCGGGCTCGGTGCGCCGTCCAGGAGCCGGCCGGGTGATGGCCGGCACGACGCCGTCAGCCGGCCGACGGCACGTGCCGCGGGCGGTCGCCGTGCACGTCGGGCAGGGCCAGCAGCCCGAAGGCGCGGTGGGCCGCACCCGTCCCACGCCGGACGACGGCCAGGGCGATGAGGGCCGCCGCTGCGGGCACACCGAGCCACCAGCCCAGCAGGTGGATCAGCACACTCGAGGCCACGGCGCTGCCGAGCGCCACGCCGAAGACGGCGCCCAGCACCGCGAGCACGATGCGGACGTGCCCGGGTGCCGCACCGCTGCCCGGCTCCTGCTCGCCCGACCGGAGCCAGGAGACGATCGTTCCCAGCATCACGGGGACCAGGACGGCTCCCATCCCGTACAGCGTCAGCGCGACCGGCGACGACAGCCAGTCGCCGACACGCGACAGGACCTGCCCGAGGCCCGGGTGCTCCGGCCAGGCCGCGAAGGTCTTCCGGTCGGCCGAGAAGAACCGCTGGTACCCGCGCCCGTCCCAGCCGTGGACGAGGATGAAGAACATTCCGAGGTAGCCCGCTCCGGCCTGGAGGAAGGCGGCATAGACGCGGCCGGCCGCGGTCAGACGCGCCGCGACCCAGTATCCGAGCAGGGCCTGGCTCACGTTGGTCGCCGCGAACAGGGCGACCAGCCAGGCGGGCAGCCCTTCGTGTCCACGCGCCACCTGCATCGTCTCCCAGTCCGGGAAGCCCCAGAGCAGCCATACGCCGCTGGGCGCGAACAGCACCGAGCAGTACAGGACGGTACCCATGAGATACGGGTCCGACCACCGAAGGACGCGGTGGCCGCGCGAACCGGGCCTGCCGGCGAGCCGGTACGCTGCGGCGGTCGCGAAGCTTGCGCCGATGCCGTACGACCAGAAGACGTCGACCTGGACCATCGTGCTCTCCATTCCGGAATGACATGTCATTCCGCTTCGAAGGCAGAAAAAATGAACGGTCCTTGCGGGCCTGCGGCTCAGGAGGAGCCGAGGCCGTCGAACATGAGGGTTTCCACCGTGTGGATCCACGGCTCACGCATGCCGGCCGGGTCCTGCACGTGCAGCAGGCGTACGGCTCCGGTCACGATCATCCCGTTGACCGCGAGCCCGACCACATGGGCGTCCAGATCACGACGCAGAAAGCCACGGTCCTGGCCGTTGCGGATGAACGCGGCCGTGTACGCGGCCGCCGCCTCCATGGCCTGGCCGGCGAGGTCGGGATCGGCGCGGTCGATGGCTATCGCGTCGTAGAACAGAATGCGGCCCAACTCAGGTTCCGCGACCACGAGTTCGAACAACTTTTGGCCGATCCGTCTGACCTGCTCCCGGTACTGCGACAGGGTCTCCGACGAGCCGGGGTCTTCGTCGGACAGCGCGTCCGCTATCCGGCCGAGCGCCCGCGACACCACGCTCCGCGCGATGTCCTCCTTGTTCTTGAAGTAGCGGTAGAACGTGCCGTGTCCGGCGCCGAGCTCCCGCGCGATGTCGGCGATACCGGTCGCGTGGTAGCCGCGTTCGGCGAATACCTTGCCCGCGGCGCGCAGGATTATTTCCCGCTTGTCGACCACACCTTCGGGCACGAGGGTTCCCCTCACGTCGGCGGAACGCGGAATGACGCGTCATTCTCGAACTGGCCACCGGGCACCGTCAATAGACCCGACACCGCCCGCTGGGCGAGAGAACCCAAGCGAACGGCGTGATAGGGCCTTGCCTCGCACCGGAGGACATGTTTGCAGCCTCGTGGTGTACATCCGCCGGCCCGCGGATCCGTCCTCCCTTGCGCCAGATCGAACGGTGCCGCAGCCTCGGCAGGTTCACTCGAAGGTCAGGAACGGCCCGTTCAGTCGCCCGGCCACCGGCTCACCGGGCTACCAAGGGATGATGGCGAGGGCTTCCACCTCCAGCATGAGCTCCGGCCGGTACAGGGCGGCCACCTGTACTGCGGTACTGGCAGGCGGGCGGGCGGTGTCGATGTGCGCGTCACGGGCCGCCCGTACCTCCGGGAGTACGGCGACGTCGGTGACGTAGAAGGTCAACTTGGCGACGTCTGCGAACCTTGCACCGCCTGCCGCCAGGCACCGCTGCAGGTTCGCGAAGACCTGACGGGCCTGGGCGGCGGCGTCCCCCTTCCCGACCACGTTTCCCTGTTCGTCCAGTGCGACCTGCCCGGAGATGACGACCAGTCGGCCTTCGCCCACAACCACATGGCTGTAACCGTTCCCCGGGGCGACCCCGTCCGGCGGAATGTGGGTGAGCATGGTCTCTTCCGACTCGTCTGACACAGGTGACCTCCACGAACGACAGGTGACGAGGCAACGGTATCTGGCGGCAACTCCGGGCACTCCGGCGCACGTTGAGTGGCGCTTTTGCGCGTGGTGGATGTGCAAGGCGCTCTGGTTGAGGGCAGGGTCCCTCCGGCTCGTCACGAGTTCGACTCGGCCTGCGTGAAGACGAGCTGCTCACCTTTGACGGCACCATCATGGAGACTGATGCATCCGTGACAGATCCCGAAGACCGCGAGCAGCAGGCGGATGTCACCCGTCAGCTGTTGCACTACCTGAACGCACCCGTCGCCGAGTACTGCTACCTGCGTGGTGTCCTGCCCGCTCGCGGCGCCGTAAGGATCGCCATCCGCGCCGGAGATGACGAGCACGCTATGGACTTCCTGTACGAGATCCCCAACGACACGGTGGCTCCGTACGACATCCCCGGCCTGCTGCGCACCGTCCTGACCGGTCCTCAGATCTACAGCAGCAGCGATGTCGACGAGGTCATGGGGATGACGCTGGTTCGCCTGCGCCCGGAAGAGATCAGCCCGGCACCGGAGCCTGAACAGGGCCAGGCACTCGCCGTACTTCGCGCCCTGTACGACCCCGGCGAGGACGAGAACCCGTTCCTCATCGGCTTCCTGCTGCACGGCGAGGGCCTGCTGCGCCTGTACGTGCAGCGTCCCGACCGCCCCGGGATCTTCGGTGCCGACATCCGCCTGACCGAGACGCCCCCCACCGCGCTGGTCGCCTCGCTGCCCACCCTCGTCAGCGAAGAGCAGTACCTACGGCCGGCCCCGGACGACCCGCACTGCGATCTCCTCGTGGACCTGGCCGACTGGTGACATAGCACGACGCGATGGGGTGCGGGACCGCGCCCGGTGCCGACCACGGCGTCCCGTCATGTGCGCAACGGCGAGGTCGGCACCGCCATCGCAGCCGCCCTCGGCGCCCGGCTCCGCACATGACCGACCGCCGACCTCAACTCACCGATGCGCCAGGCGCCAAGACCAAACCGGCTGCCGCGAGGAAGTCCTCAAGGCTGATGACACCACTGTCCGTGCCGTCGTCCCATTCGACGAGGAGCCCCGAGAGGCCCTCGTTCCAGGACTCCGGCGTGTCGACCTCGGGGCCAGGATGCCACTCGACGCAGCCTTCACCATGCCGATAACGGAGATACAAGTACTGGCCGTCTGCCGTCCAGGCGTCCCACTGCGACGGGCAGGCGGAACACGTCTGCACAACCCGCACCAGCTTCCAGCCCTCATCCGCATCCATCCGATGATGGTCACGCACCAGCAAGACCCGTGCAATCGGCTCCAGACCGCCGTCAGGGCCGCCTCGACAAGCGGCCCAAACGCACATCAGCAGTGATCGGCCGGACAGTTCCTGGCAGTGCTTCGTCAGGTTCTGGTTCTGTTGGTCGACAGGGGTCGGTGGCAGGTGGTGCAGGTGCCGGTCCAGAGTTGACCCACCAGGGTCTCTGGGGTGGCGTGCGCCGACGGCATCGGCGGTCGCGGTACGGGTGTCCGGGCGCGTGTCATTCTCCGTACGAGGATGAGGAAACCGGGCCGCGAACACCAGGAAGGGATCCCCGTGAACGAGGTACACGAAGGACTCTGCCTCATGGGTCCCGCCATGGTGACCGTGTTCGTCATCGGCGCGGGCAACGAACCGCTGCCCCATGAGGCCTTCCAGCTCGCTGGTCTCGTGCCCGACGAGGTGCACCCTTTCATGCTGATGGAGCAGCCGGCAGCGATCGCGTCGCTCGGCCTGATGGCGTACGACCTCACCTTCCGCGACACCTCTCTCACCCTGTCCACCTACACCCGCGAGACCCTGCGTCGCTTGTGCGCGGCCGGCAGGGCCGTGGCCTGGGCAGGCTTCGAGGGCTCGTTCCATTACGACCATCTCCTCACCGAGGACATCGCATCCTCGGTCCACGCATACTGCGTGAGCGGCGCCGAGCCCGTGGTCGCGGAAGACTTCGCCACCCTCCGCGGCGCGGCCTGGAAGAAGCGGATAGCCGAAACTCGCGCGGCCCTGGAAGAACTGCTGCCAACTGCTGAAAGGCGACTGACACCAAAGCCCCGGTGACCTCATGGCATCGTGGGTTCCGGCCTCCAGGCCCCACGGTCCTCGACCACCTTGGCATCGATGAGCGGAGGCCCTGACCATGGCTCACCGACCCAAGGGAGCCGCTGCGGTCGGCGCCACCGGCACCACCACCCTGCGGCTCAGTCCGCGGCTGCCCGCTCCGCAACGGGACGCCTGCGCCACGCGCGATCGGTGAGTGACGGCGGCTGCCAGACACCGTCGGCCTGATAGAGATCGATGCCAGGCGCCACGATCTCGTCGATACGGTCGAGGACCGCGTCGTCGAGCTGCAGGTCGGCTCCCTTGAGGAGCGAGGTGAGCTGGTCCATGGTGCGCGGACCGATGATCACCGATGTGACGGCCGGGTGCACCGGAGGAAAGGCGACGGCGAGTTCCGGAAGGGTGCAGCCCACCTCCTCGGCGAGAGTGACGAGTTGCTCGACGGCGGCGAATTTCGCGGCGTTGCCCGGGAGCGCGGGGTCGAAGCGGTGCGGAGTGCGCTTGGCGCGGCCGGCGGTGAGATCGACGGGCTTTCCCTCACGGAGGGCACCGGAGAGGAATCCCGAGGCGAGCGGCGACCAGGTCAGCACTCCCATGCCCAGGCGCTGGGCGGTGGGCAGCACGGACCGTTCGATGCCGCGCGCGAGAATCGAGTACGGCGGCTGCTCCGTGCGCAGTCGCATCAGTCCGCGTCGCTCCGCGACATGGTCGGCCTCGACGAGGTCTTCAGCAGGGAACGTGGAGCAGCCGAAGGTCCGGATCTTGCCCGCTGTCACCAGGTCGCTGAGGACCGACAGGGTTTCCTCGATGTCGGTGGTGTGGTCAGGACGGTGCACCTGGTAGAGGTCGATCCAGTCCGTGTTCAGGCGTCGCAGACTGCCCTCGACGGCCTTGAGGATCCAGCGGCGCGAATTTCCGCCGCGGTTTCTTCCCTCTGCCAGCGGAAAGTGCACCTTGGTGGCCAGTACGACGTCGTCGCGCCTGCCCTTGAGCGACTTGCCGACGATCTCCTCGCATTCGCCGGCCGAGTACATGTCGGCGGTGTCCACGAAGTTGATGCCGGCGTCGAGCGCGGCGTGGATGATGCGTGCGCTGTCTTCGTGGTCGGCGTTGCCGAAGGCACCGAACATCATCGTGCCGAGGCAGTGGGCGCTGACCTCGATGCCGGTCTTGCCGAGGACGCGATAGCGCATACAGGTGCTCCGTCACAGGTGAGGTGGCCGAGGGTCAGGTTAGGGCTTGGAGTGCACTCGACGGCAAGGGAACAGGGACGTTCCGCCGGTAGCCACCGCTCCCTCAGAGCGGAGCCCACGTCGGCTGCACGCCATGGCACGGCCTCATCCGCGGATGAGGGGCCGCCCGCCAGTCGCTACCCAGTTCTGGCGGGTACCGGCCATCGGACTGACCGAAGAAACCCTGGATTCTGGAATTGCTCTGAATCACCTCTGTCAGCAACTTCAGCCGGCTTCGTCGAGCGCTGCTCCACTGGGACCATCGTGATCGCGAGGAAGCTTCACCTACGCACTGTTGGCCATCACATCACCACGGCCGCCGGACCGGCTGTCCTGCTCACCACACGGCGCCGGATGGAGCGGCTGGACAGGAGTTTGTTGTGACTACGGCATTGATCATCGGCGACCTCCAGCGAGGCATCACGAGCAGCCATCCCTTCGCCAGGCACGTCCTGCCACCGATCACCGAACTGCTCCCCGGTGCTCGTGCCGCCGGTGCTCTCGTTGTGTTTGTGCACTTTGCCGTCCGTGGCAACGGGGCCGACTTGCCGCCGGGAAACGCGCTGTTCAGGACGTTCTTCGAAGCGGGGGACACTTTCCATGAGGGATCGGCCGGAACCGAGCTCGATCTGGCGGTCGCCGACGAGGACGTCGTCGTACTGAAGCGCCGCGCCAGCGCGTTCGCCGGCACAGACCTTGACATTGTGCTGCGCGCCGCCGGCGTCGACAGCCTGGCGATCGCCGGAGTCGCGACCAGCGCCATGGTGGCTGCGACGTGCTACGACGCGGCGGACCGCGGCTACCAGGTGACAGTGCTGCGCGACGGATGCGCTGACGGCGATTCGGCAATGCACAGCTTCTTCATGGACGTCGTCTTCCCCAGCCGGGGGTTCGAAGTCCGGCCCTGCGAAGGGTGGCTGGCCACGATGCCTCGCTAGAGCTGGTGCTTGAGGCAGGTAGGCAGAGGGTCCGTGCCGGCGGCGTTCGGCACGGACCCTCGTCGGGCCTCCAGGCCCGTCGCGAAACTTACGCCGCACGCGACTGTGCCGGGATCGTCGAGCACCTCGCGCATGGGGCGTCGGTGGGAAACGTGTGACCTGCCGCAGAAGCAGGCCGCTGCGGTCCGGAAGGGCGTCGGTGTGTTGAGGCGATCCCGGCGGTGGGTGGGCGTTGTCGATCTAATCGCGGACCGGGGCGTTCACCGTGGGATGCGTGTTGCGGCTGTCCGTGCCCAGGCCCGAGAGCAGGCGCAGCCCGTCCTCGGCGGCGCTGCCGGGGGCCGCGGACAGCACCAGCAACTCTCTGCCTGACCCGTCCGGTAGTGCGAAGTTCTCCTGATGCAGTTCGAGCAGTCCGACCAGTGGGTGCCGGTACGCCTTGCGTCCATGCGTGCGAGCCCGCACGTCCGCGCGAGCCCAGAGACGGCGGAAGCGCTCGCTGCCCATGGCCAGTTCGCCGATGAGCGAGGCCAGTCGAGGGTCCTCGGGGTATTTGCCGACGCCCAGGCACAGGTGCCCGACCACGTCGAGGGTGCATGTCTCCCAGTCCGCGTAAAGACCGCGCGCGGCCTCCTCCAGGAAGATGTGTCGGGCGGTGTTGAGGCCCGGTATCGGCCTGCCGTGGAGGAGCTCGGCAAGCCGGTTCCCGGCGAGCACGTCCAGGCGGTGGTTCATGATCAGCGCGGGTGCGTCGGGGACCAGGTCGAGAACACGCAGGAGTTCCGGCCGGACCCGTCCGCCGGGCGTCTTCGTGCGGCGGCGGCGCTGCCGGGCGAGCCGGTAGAGGTGCCCGCGTTCGGTCTCGTCGAGGTCGAGGACGCGTGCGAGCGCGTCGAGGACTTGCTCGGAGGGCTGGGTCGCGCGGCCCTGCTCCAGGCGTACGTAGTAGTCGACGCTGACTCCGGACAGGTGCGCTACCTCTTCGCGGCGTAGCCCTTCGACCCGGCGGCGGCTGTCGGTGGTGATGCCGGCGGCCGCCGGATCGACCCTGGAACGCCGGGTCCGCAGGAAGCCCGCAAGATCGTCCATGTCCCCAGTATGACCGCGACGTTGCTCGTGAAGGTGGTCCTGCCAGTACCAGGAAGTCCCATCCGACGGAAGCGGCGCCCCTGAACGCCGGGCGCCGCAGCGCCCAGGATCGAAGGCAACCGATCCGAAGGAGTTCCCATGAAGACGCTGATCGTCCACGCCCACCCGGAGCCGAGGTCGCTCAACAGCTCCCTGAAGGACTTCGCGGTGTCCACGTTGGAGAACGCCGGGCACGAGGTCCGGGTGAGTGATCTGTACGCGATGAACTGGAAAGCGGTCGTGGATGCCGCGGACTACGGCTCCCACGCTTCAAATCCGCTGAAGGTCGCCCTGGACTCGGGCCAGGCCTTCGAGGCCGGGACGCTCACCCCGGATGTCCTCGCCGAGCAGGAGAAGCTGCTCTGGGCCGACACGATCATCTTCCAGTTTCCGCTGTGGTGGTACTCGATGCCCGCGATCCTCAAGGGCTGGGTGGACCGGGTGTTCACCTACCGCTTCGCGTACGGCGTCGGCGAGCACAGCGACACCAAGTACGGCGAGCGCTTCGGTGAAGGGACCCTCGCGGGCAGGAAGGCTCTGCTGTCGGTGACCGCCGGCGGCCCGGAGTCGCACTACGCCGCTCGCGGGATCAACGGCCCCATCGACGATCTGTTGTTCCCGATCCACCACGGCATCCTCTATTACCCGGGAATCGAGGTGCTGCCCCCGTTCGTGCTGTACGGAACCGACCGGATGACCGGCGAGGACTATCCGGACGTCGCCAAGGCGTGGGAGCAGCGCCTGCTCACCCTGGAGTCGACCGAGCCGATCGCGTTCCGGCGGCAGAACTTCGGCGACTACGAGATGCCCTCCCTGAACCTGAAGGAGGGACTGGAGCCCGCGGGCCGCACGGGGTTCGGGCTGCACCTGCGCGGCTGACCGCCGACGATGGACAGGGGCGCTGACCCGAGGAGCGGTCCGAGGGCCGTGGCAGCGGTGCGGGTGAGCGCCACCAGGCAGGGTGCACCGGTGCATTCCACGGGCGCGGCGCGGTGCCTGCCGTCGCGAAAGCCGGCGACGCGGCATAGGTGGTGCACAAGGCCGGCGACCGCGTTGAGGGACACGATGATCGCCGGCCGGCCGGTCGGCCGGCGTGCGTGCGTCGCCGTCGAGGAAACACTGCACGCCCCGAGATGCCGCGAAGCGGCAGGCGCCCGAGAGTGATGCCGGTCGGCGGTGGTAGTTGTTGTCTCAGGCCGGGCGACCTGGTGAGTTCGCTGAGCGTTGTTCTGCTGGCGGGGGAGCCTCCCAGGTGGCGGTGATGTCGCGGGCGACGTCGCGTAGGAGGTCGATGAGCATGTCTGCGAGTGGTGTGAGGCCGGCGTCGGTCTTGGTCAGGGCGTAGAGCTGGCGGCAGGGCCTGGGGTGGGCCAGTTCGCGATGGGTGGTGCCTGGCGCATGGGTCAGGGCCAGGCGCGATACCAGAGCCACGGCGCTGCCTGTGCCGACGAGGGCCTGGGCGACGTCGTAGGACTCGGTCTCGAACCGCACCGTGGGAGTGAAGCCGGCCTCGCGGGCAGCGTTGTGGAACTGTTCGCGGGCGGCGTGGCCGGCCAGGATGGAAACCCACGATTCGGCACGCAGCTGTTCCAGGTGCAGTTCGCTGTCCGCAGGCTGCCCGATGGCCAGCCGGTGGTCGTCGGGGAGTACCACGACCATCGGGTCCAGCAGGAGCGGGTGAGCGCGGAGGTGCGGGGGTGGCGCGAGCGGCGTGCCCCAGGACGCGACGATGGCGAGATCCAGGTGCCCTGCGCTGATCTCGTCCGCTCCGCGTCCGGACACCACGTCCACGACGGAGACGTCGGCGTCCGGATGGCGGTGCCGCAGCGCCGTCAGGGCGGGTGGCAGCAGGTGCAGGGCAGCCGCCTGGAACGTTCCGATCCGCAGCCGTAGGGAGAGGCGGCCGAGCAGTGCGGCCAGTTGCGCCTCGGCCATGTCCGACGCCTCCTCCACGGTTCGACCGTGGGAGGCGAGCAGCGCACCGGCCGCGGTGAGTGTCGCTCCACGTGGGCCACGGACGACCAGGGGCACCTGCCAGTCGCGCTCGGCCTTGACCACCTGTTGTGTGACCGCCGCGGGAGTGAGTCGAAGGGCATGAGCCGCCGCCGTCAAGGAGCCGTGCCGCTCGATCAACGCGAGAAGCCGGAGCTGTCCCGGGTCCACCACCATTCACCAATCCTAACGCTGCACCCTTCTCTCTTAACTTCTCTTACGAGTGCGGGAGAGGAAGCCTGGTGGTGCACCCATCGACCGCAGTCCCTGGAAGGGTTCCTTCGCCATGCCTACGCATGTGTCCGTGTTCATCGTCACCACATTGCTGCTGGCGATGCTGCCAGGCGCGAGTCAAGCCATGATGATCCGGCAGGTTCTGGACGGCGGGCAGCGCACAGTCCGAGGCACGCTCGCGGGCAACGCCACCGGCTTCCTGCTGTGGTCCACGGCCGCTGCGTCCGGTCTGTCCGCTGTCCTGCTGACCAGCCCGCGCGCGTACGCGGTGGTCCGGATCGCAGGCGGCATCGTGCTGATGATCCTCGGGGTGAACACGCTGCGGACCGCGCTCAGCGCCGCCTCCACCCGCCCGCCTCGCGAGGGCGGGCGCCGCACCGGCTTCGCGGGCGGATACCTCACCGGCCTGAGTACCAACCTAGGCAACCCGAAGGCCGGTGTGTTCGCCGTCTCGGTGCTGCCCCAATTCGTGACGTCGAAGGGCCCGGTGTTCCTGTCGACCGTCGCCCTGGGAGCTCTGTGGGCGCTCGTCAGTGCCTCTTGGTACCTGTTGCTCACCTGGGCCGTCGGCCGAGGGCGCGCCTTGGTGTCGCGGCCGACGGTCCTGCGAGGGCTCAGTGTGACGACCGGCGTCGTCCTGCTCGGGCTGGGCGCCGCGGTGGCAGCGGGTGTCTGAGGGCCGGGCCACGAACAACGAGCCGATGACCCACGCAACGGCGCCGGACGGAACCCGCATCGCCTATCAACTCCGTGGTCAGGGGGCTCCGCTGGTCCTGCTGGCGGGCCAGGCCAACAACCACCACTGGTGGGACACGGTTCGCGCCGACTTCCATCCCGCTCGCAGCACCCTCACGCTCGACTACCGCGGCACCGGCGACAGCGACAAGCCCGACAGCCCCTACAGCACCGAACTGTTCGCCCAGGACGTCATCGCCGTCCTCGACGAACTCGCCATCCACCGGGCCGACGTCTACGGCACGTCCATGGGCGGACGGGTGGCCCAGCAGCTCGCGGCCCGCCACCCCCACCGAGTGGGCGCCCTGGTTCTCGGCGGCACCTCACCCGGCGGCCCGCACAGCGTCGAACGGGGCAACGACGTCCGCCAAGCCCTGGCGCAACCTCAGCCTGGAGCCGCGCGACAGGCCCTGCTGGAGCTCATGTACACCCCCCAATGGCTCGCCTCCCATCCCGGCCCGCACCACACCCTCGGCGACCCCGGCATGCCTGCCCACGCCCGGCACCACCACCTCGCGGCCAGCAACCGGCACGACGCCTGGGCCATCCTGCCGGGCATCAGCGCACCCACTCTGGTCGTCCACGGAAGCGACGACCTGCTCAACCCCACCGCCAACGCACCCCTGCTCACCGGGCGCATCCCCGATGCCCGACTCCACCTGATCCCCGAAGCCCGGCACGCCTACTTCGAGGAGTTCCGCACCCACGCCAGCCCCCTCGTCCTGGACTTCCTCACCACCGCGCACAAGCCGTAAGTACAGCGCAGCCGATACTCGGACACCCTGCTCCGTGAAGTGGGCCGATCGTGATGGTGTGTCCACCAACACCCAAAGGCCCCGGCTTTCTCCTTGGCCGTGCGGTGTGTACTCGCGCCCGTGCCGGACACTCACGAGCAGCCGAACCAGTGCCCGACGGGGCGCTCGGGGCAGGTACGGCACGCGAAGACGTAGACGCCTCCGGCGTCGCCGAGGCATAGTCCGGCGGGGTTGTGGGCGTCCTCCTTCCACCGGCGGCCGCCCGAGTCTTCCCGGTCGGAGCGCTGGATGCAGAGCCCCCGCCCCCGGGTTCGGTACCGGCAGGCGAGGGCTGGCTGTGGATCGCTGCTCAGCGGTCGGCGGGTTCAGCGTGCGAAGGGCCCGCCCAGTCGCGCGTACGACAGCTTCAGCGACGTCACGGAGTACGACTTCGAGCCGGTCGTCGTGATGCCCGAGCCGGAGCCCTTCAGCAGGTGCACGAGGCCCCAGCGGTCCTCGTTGCCCAGCTGTTCGTTGGTGTCGATCATGAGGTCCGCGCGGCCGTCGCGGGTGTAGTCGGTGAGCTTGAGGAACGAGCCGAACTGGTCCTGGGTCTCGGCGGTGCCGGTGATGCCGGAGGTGTCCTGGGTGTAGGACTTGGCGCCGGTGCCGGACAGGCCGCCCGAGCGGCCGAACAGGACGGTGACCGCGCCGGCGTCGCGCTTGGTGCCGAGGTCCTCGCCGCGGGCGCCGACGGCGAGGTCCGCGTATCCGTCGCCGTTGATGTCGCCGGCGGCGATGGCGGAGCCGAAGTAGTCCTCGTTCTCGGAGGAGCCGGGCACGCCGGTGGTGTTCTGGGTGAACTTGACCGGCTTGCGGGCGGTGTCGGGGCCGCTGGAACCGCCGTACTGGACGGTGACGTAACCGCGTTCGCTGTCGCCGGTCTCGTAGCCGCGGCCAATCGCGAGGTCGCCGTAGCCGTCCTTGTCGAAGTCGCCGACCGAGAGGATGTCGCCGCCCTGGTGGCCACCGTCGTCGGGCACCCGTATCGCGCCCGCCTGCTGGGTGAAGGTGCTGCCCCCGCGGTGGAAGTAGGCCCGCAGGTCCGCGTCGGTGTTGCGCTGGAGGTCGGCGCCGAGGATGTACAGGTCGGTGGCGGCGTCGGCGGTGACCCGGCCGGCGACCAGGTTGGGGGCCCACAGGAGGCCGTAGGAGTTGCCGAGGGAGTCCCAGCCGCTCCTCCCGCCTGCACGCGTGAAGGGGCCCTTCAGGAGGACCACGCCCGCCCGGCTGTTGCTGGTGACGGCCAGGTCCTGGTCTCCGTCGCCGTCGAAGTCGCCGGACACCACGTCCTCGCCGAACGCGTCACCCGAGCCCTCGTACTCCTGCGGGACGGGCGAGTTGAAGACCGTGCCCGAGCCGAGGCCCGTCGCGCTGCCCCAGACGACGGTCAGCCCGCCGCGCATCTGCACGTCGCCGACATCCTCGCCGGGCGAGGAGACCACCAGGTCGGCGTAGCCGTCGCGGTCGAGGTCGGCCGTGGTGGCGGCGGTTCCCCACCCGTCCTCCGCCTCCACCGCGCCCGGGATGCCCGTCGAGTCCTGGTGGATGACCTGGACGCGGGTGCCAGGACCGGACGACGTGCCGTAGACGACGGTGACCCGGCCGTCCTTGCCGTGCGTGCCGCCCAGCATGACGAAGTCGCGGTAGCCGTCGCCGTTGAAGTCGTCGGACAGCTTGGCGGGGGCCGCCGACGCCCCGGGGGCGGTCAGGAGCGGTGTGCCGACTGCTGCCGTGAGAGCCACGGCAGCAGCGAGGGTGGTACGTCTGGCGTGCATGGGTCTCCGTTGTCGAGAGCGTACGGTGCGCGACCTGATCTTGATCTGATCGACTGCGCTCTACGACGAACGCGGCGGCCGAATGGTTGTACGTATTCTCCGGGGCAGTTGTAGGTGCATACGGCGCTCATGTGTACGGGCATTACGCGCGGATCCCCACGGGGCTGAGACCCGTCCGGAAACTGCTGTCGATGCGCCGCGGGCCGTGACGTGGGCGGCGGTCGATCATGAGGGGATGCTGAGCTCGCGCATGCGGGCAGGAGCCCTCCCTCCACGCGACGGAACCGGAAAGTGCCGTCGACTACGGAAGGGTCCCGGTGGGCGTCGAGCCCGTGCTCTCCGGGCGGGCTGCCTGCCTCGCATCGGTACCGGATCCGTACTCGGCACCGGCGCCCCGCCTGGGCGTGGAGCGGCGCCGGAGCGCGGCAGTCACCATGCCGGCGAACGCGACGGCCCAGACGGCTGCGGCGACCCAGACTTCCCAGCGGCCGATGGTGGTCATCCACGATGTTCCGGTCGCGCGTCCCAGTTCGTGGGTGGTGACCGCGTACATACCGATGGGGAAGACGAGGTTCCACCAGTCGAGCCCGTAACGCAGCGGAATCCGGCGCAGCGCGTGCCGCCATAGGCCCAGGGTCAGCAGGAGCGGGATCAGCCAGCTGGAGAACGCCCACAGGACGACGGACGATCCGACGATGACCGGACGCGACAGCAGCGTGTCGCCGGACGGCAGCGAGATCAGCCGCACGCCGGCGAGCACGGTGATCGCGGCGGCCCCCATGAAGATCCACACGGACGTCATGAGGCCTTCCGGCTGCACCGGCCGGGCCAGCAGTCTGGCCAGCACGATTCCGGCGGTCAGCAGGTACTGGACCAGGCCGACGGCCCAGCACACCACCGCCAGCACGGGCAGGACGTGGCCCGGGGTCACCTGGGCGAGCGAGGCCGCCGCCACCGCCACCGACTCCGACCCCACCGCCCACAGGAACCAGGTGCCGTTCACGTGGTCGAGCGACGGACTCCGCTTCGACGTGGTGATGAGCCCGAGCGGGATGCCGTAGTCCAGCAACAGCCACCCCAACGCTCCGAACGCCAGGAACGCGCCCGCCACAGCGGTGTGCCCGTCCGGCACGAAGCGCGCGGCGAGCACGTTGGCGGAGATGGCCACGGTGAGGAAGGCGAAGCCGCGCGGACCGAGGAGATCCGCGACGAACCGCTCGCGATGGCGCAGCAACCGCCAGCCGTAGGCGGGCACCAGCACCACGAAACCGGCCAGAGCCACCCAGAGCAGTGCGGCGGAGGCGGTGCCGGCGCCGTTGACGTACAAGGCCGTGGAGACGATTCCGGTGCCCATGACGAAGGCGAGCGCCCCCGCGTTGAGGTTCGCCACCGCCGTGGAGACGGCTGCGCGGTGTCCGGGCGGTCGGGGAGCGGCACCGGTACGCCCGGGCTCTGACCGGCTGTCGGGACCGCAGGCATCGTGATCGGGATCGACCCGATCGCTGAGCCATTCGGCGAGGACCAGGGCATGGCTCCGGCCCAAGTCCCGCGTGGCGGTCAGCAGGGTGAGGTTGCTGTGCTCTGCCAGGTCCCGTAGTCGGGCCGCCGCCTGCCGGTGGCCTTGATCGCCCAGCTCGAGGAGATAGCGGCGGCGGAATTCGTCGAACTGCAGAGGGTTGTATCCGTACCAGCGCTGCAGCGCGGCGGACGGGGCGACGCCCCGCATCCACTCGTCGACAGGCGCGCCCCGCCGGCGGATGCCTCCCGGCCAGACCCGGTCGACCAGTACGCGATTGCCGACCTCCCCGTCCTCGGAAGGCCTCTGCTCGTAGATGCTGCGGCAGGTTATCTGCTTGGCCATGAGGCACCCTCCGGCCGCTTGCGGTAGATCCATTTTAGTGGAATACGCATTTCAGTGGCTTTTGGGCGCACTGGCTGCGCGGGGACCGGGGGACACGGCGGTCACGACGGCCTCAACGATGGTCTGCGCGATGGCCTGCGCGGTCAGGCCCGCTTCCGCGAGTATCTCGGCCCGTGTGGCCTGCGGAGGAAACCCGTCGGACACTCCCAGGGCACGCACACGCGTCCGGAGGTCCGCCGCATGCAGGGCCTGGGCCACCGCTGCCCCCACTCCTCCGCTGAGGACCCCGTCCTCGACCGTGACGACCAGGGAGTGTTCCGCAGCGAGCGCGAGCAGCTCGCGGGGAAGCGGCTTGACCCACCCTGGGTCGACCACGGTGATCTGCACGCCCTGCTCGGCGCACAGCCCTGCCGCTTCGAGGGCGACGCGTGCCATCGCTCCGACCGCGATCAGCAGGACGCCGGTTTCGGGGGTCTCACGCAGTACGTCGACCGTGCCGGCGCTGCCGACCGCAGGAATCGCCGGACCGACCCCGCCGCGCGGGTAGCGCAGGACCGTCGGCGCGTCGTTGACCGATACGGCCTGCCGCAGCTGCTCACGCAGTGTGTGCGCGTCGCGGGGAGCCGCGATACGCAGGCCGGGGACGGCTTGGAGCATCGCCAGGTCCCACAGCCCGTTGTGGCTGGGGCCGTCGTCACCGGTGACTCCGGACCGGTCCAGAACGAGGGTCGCACCGAGCCGGTGCAGCGCGAGGTCCATCAGCACCTGGTCGAGCGCGCGGTTCAAGAAGGTGCCGTACAGGGCGATGACCGGGTGCAGCCCCGCCATGGCCATCCCGGCGGCCGAGGCGACCGCATGCTGCTCGGCGATCCCGACGTCGAAGAACCGTGCGGGATACCGCGCGGCGAAATCGTTCAGGCCGACCGAGCCGGGCATGGCCGCGGTGACGGCCACGACACCCGGGTGCACCTCCGCCAGTTCCATCAGTTCCCGGCCGAACACTGCGGACCATGTCGGTCCGGCAGGCCGCAGCGGGCGCCCCGTCCTCGGGTCGATGACGCCGATGCCGTGCAAATGGTCCTCCTCGTCCTGCTCGGCAGGCGCGTACCCGTGCCCTTTGCGTGTGACGCAGTGGACGACGACAGGCGCTCCATGGGCCTTGGCCCGTACCAGGGTCGCTTCAAGGGCGGCGATGTCGTGGCCGTCGACGGGCCCGAGGTACTCGAGTCCCAGCTCGACGAAGAGCGGGTGCGGCATCACGGAGTCCGTGTGGGACTCCCTGGTACCCGCCCGCAGACGCCCCTCGATGCCTTCGTCGGCCGCATGCGGAGTGCGGTGCAGCGCCCGACCCGCCGTTCCGGCACCTTCGAGATCATGTCTGCCCCGGCCGGGGAGACGCTCGTGGCCGGGGTGTGCGCGCAGGGCCGCCAGGTGCCGCGCGAGTCCGCCGACGGTCGGCGCGTACGAACGCCCGTTGTCGTTGACGACGATCACCAGGGGCCGGTCGGGCGCCTCCGCGATGTTGTTGAGGGCCTCCCAGGCCAGTCCGCCGGTGAGCGCCCCGTCACCGACGACAGCGACGATGTGCCGGTCCGTCTCCCCGGCGAGCTGTCCGGCCTTGGCCATGCCATCGGCGTACGACAGGGCCGCCGACGCGTGGGAGTGCTCGATGTGGTCGTGCGCGGACTCCTCCCGGCTGGGGTATCCGGAGAGCCCGCCGCGCTGCCGCAGGCCGGAGAACTCACCGGCCCGCCCCGTGACGATCTTGTGGACGTACGTCTGGTGCCCGACATCCCACAGCAGCCGGTCGCGCGGGGAGTCGAAGACCCGGTGCAGCGCCAGCGTCAGCTCCACGACGCCGAGGTTCGGTCCCAAGTGGCCGCCTGTGGTCGCGACATGCCGGATCAGGAAGTGGCGGATCTCCCTGGCGAGCCGGTCCAGATCTCCGTGGCTCAGACTCCTCAGGTCCGCGGGCTGGTTGATGCCTGCCAGCAGGCTCATTCCGCTGCTCCTCCTCGATACTGCCGTGCCCCCCGGCGGACGAACGGTGGGCAGCTCACGAATACCTCTCTGGGCACCGCTCCCTTGCTCACCGGATGGCCGATGGCATGACTGACCTCTGCTTCGAGCGGCGGCGGGCGGAGCCGACCACGGGCGCGGGATTTTCGGGAAAAGCCGTCCTGGCACATGTGTGCCCTTCCCGTCATGTGTTCGAAGATCTGGTTCTCGTTCACGCACCGACCTGTGTGACCACGCCGCACGGACGACGCTAGGACCCAGGCAGGGCAGGCACAGCCGGCTCTCCGTGCCGCATCAGCCTCACATCCGGACATGCGCCGAGCAGATGCCCGCCCTCCGGGCCCGTCGGCGCCGCATGACCGGAGCACGCGAACGACGCCGTGTCCCGATCCGAGGGCCCCATGTCCGCACGGCCCGCCATCGGTGCCGTACGGAACCTGGTTGTGAACGTCAGGCCGTGGGCTCGCGGCCGGAGGAACCACTCTGGGAAGAAGGCCATGGACGACTGCGATCCGTCGGACAGCACAGGGCAGCCTCCGCCGATCCTGTGGACTCTGGGTCTCCTGCACGGCGAGTTGAGGACACTGCACGGTCTGGCGCTGCACGAATACCTTGTTCTCGGCGCCCTCGCGGAGGCCGGGGGCCGGCCCGTGCCCGTGGCCCGGCTGACCGCGTTCCTTCAGGAATCGGGGCACCGGATGTCCGCCCTGCTCAAAGGTATGCAGGCGGCCGGACTGATCGAGCGCGATCGCCGTGACGGAGACCGCAGGACCGTCGAGGTGACCCTGACCGACGCAGGCCGTGCCAGGTTCACGGACGCCGAGAAGACTGCTCGGGCGGTGCTCGGGCGGTCCTTCGTCCCCGGACGTGTCGCCACTCGACGGTCACCAGCCCCCGGCTAGCCAGGCCCGCGCGAGGCGGCCCGGCCCTTCTCGTGCGGGATCGTCCGGAGAGCATCGGGGACCGGGCCGCGGCCGCAGGTCGGTCTCAGCGCATCCGACTCGACGGCACGGGACGGTCCCTCGGGTCGGGGACTCGGGTACGGGGCGGCTCAGCCCAGCAGCACTCCGCTGACGCCGGTGACCGGGTAGGTGTCAGCGGACTTCGGGACTTTCGGCTTCACCGGCTCACCGAAGTCCGCGAGATCCATGGTCGCGGTCGCGCCGGAGCCCGACATGTTCAAGGCCATACGGGTGCGCACGAGCCGTCCCTTGTCGTCGACCCATGCGTCGACGAAGACGGGGATGTCACTGCCGACAGAGGTGCGGACCTGGTCCATCTTGTCCCGCACGTCGTCAGCCATCCGCAGGGTGAGGGCGGCGTGGCCCAGCACGCCGCGGTAGTGCACGGCACGTGCCCCGCGGACGGTTTCCGAGCCCACCTTCGACACCTTGCGTATTGCGGACACCTGTCGCAGGACATGTTCTGGATCGTTGAGGGGAGCCCGCAGGGCGTAATGGACTTCCGCCTTGTCGCGGGCGACGACTCCCCAGGTGCCGTCGTCGGTCCCAGCGGTGCCGCTCACGTAGATCTTGCCGTCCGCGAAGACTTCTTCGCTGTGGTCGATACCACCACCGGGGAAGTCGACCGCGATGCTTCCCCGGTCCGCCGCGAAGTCGAAGTCACCGGTGACGGTGAGCGTGTATGTGCGGCCGTCGCCTGTGATGTCGATCCGCTCGTCGACACCGGCGCTGCCCTTGCCGACGGTTTCGACGGCCTTGCGCACGGCGTCTTGGTACGCGGCCGAAGAAGCCGGCGCCGCGGAGGCGCGGGCGTCCTCGGCGTCGTCCGAGTCGGCAGTGGAGCATCCGGCACACAGCAACGCGGCGGCGGTGGCCAGCAGGACGGGTCTGCGCATCGAGAACTCCAGGAATCGTGGCGCCGCACTCGGGCGGACCGATCGGCCTGGACGGTCGTCCCCCGGTGCGATGTCTCCCGCCCGGACGGAGCCGTCTGCATGATCCGGCGCGCGGAGGCTTCAAGCACCTCCCGCGCAGTGATCATACAAGCGCAGTGCTGGCGTGCTGCAGCGCGTGCCAGGCCATCGCACGTCCTGCCCCGCCCCGCCCGCCAGTGACCGCGGCACTGGTCGGCGCCCGCTCCTCGGGCCGAGCAGACATCGGGAGACGGTCCCTTCTGGCTGAGCGTGCCGTTTGCCCATCGCCCTGGCTGTGGAGGCTACGGTCCACCACCTGGACCTGACGATGGACCACCCGCACGCACGGGGACCGGCGCCCGAGGAACTCGCCGCTGTACGCGCGACCTGGACGATCTGGTGCCCGAGGCCAGGGCGCTGGGCGCGTCACACGTCCCGGCAGGCTTTGGCCTTGAACTCGGCCATGGAGACGGTGACTGCGGATTCGTCGCCGTCGTCCGAGATCCGCTGGTAGCGGACCTTTCCTGGGGTGAGCCGGTCCCGTTCAGCCAGAGTGAAGGAAACGCTGCTCGATGACCACGAGTTGTCCTTGGTCCAGCCGTAGAGGGTGTAAGTGGATCTGGTGGTGAGCGGAGCGAGGGATCTGGTCGCGGTCCAGCCGACGGCAGGAGAATCGAGGGTCCACGTGGCGAGACCGGCCCCGAGGGGGCGGTGGGCCGTCCACGAACCGACCGTCACCGTCTTGTCGACGTCGGCATCGTCCACGTAGAGGGCCGCACCATCGATGTGATGTCCGCAGACCATCATGACACCGAGCAGACGGCCGTCGCCGGTGACAGAGATG
This sequence comes from Streptomyces sp. NPDC025784, assembly GCF_055558435.1. Taxonomy (NCBI): domain Bacteria; kingdom Bacillati; phylum Actinomycetota; class Actinomycetes; order Kitasatosporales; family Streptomycetaceae; genus Streptomyces; species Streptomyces sp. NPDC025784. Next base: position 47,369 of record NZ_JBVHMN010000006.1, on the reverse strand, counting down.
CCGGCCACGGCGTCGACGGGCACCGTGCACCCCGAGGCTGCGGCCAGGGCAACGCTGACCGCGAGGGCGGCGACGACGCGCCGCAACACCGGCCGTGCAGTGATCGACCCCATGCCAGTCCCCCTGTCCGGAAGCGCGCATGAGCCCCCAGTTCCCTGGATGGTAGAGAGCGATCGGCGGCGGGCCATAGCCTCGCCACCGACCCGTTGCGCACTCGTTGTTGTCCCGATTGGTTCCGCCGCGCCTTGGAGGTCGCGCGGCGCTCGCGGTGCAGCAGGTGGTCGATGAGGCTGTCCAGGGGCAGGGGCAGGGGCAGGGGCAGGGGCAGGGGTGCCCAAGTCGGGGCGGTCGCGCATCGACGTCCTCGCCGCGCGACCTGGCCCGCCATGCGTCGGAACGTCACAGCGGCGACGCCGATCTGGCGGGCAACGGCGGACCGGACGGAGGCGGCGGCCTCTGGGCTCAGCCCGCCAGGTGGGCTGTCGAGCTGTCCAGCGCTGCGCACAGCCAGTCGTGGGTGGCACCCGGGGTCGGTTGCGTAGGGCCGTTGAGTTCGGCGGTGAGGTTCCAGTAGTGGTCGATGCGGGGGTCGGCGGCCAGCAGCCGGCTGAGCCGGTGTCGGAAGTCGGGAGTGTCCCGCGTACCGCGTGAGCGGGCGTAGGCGGAGACGAAGCAGTCGAGTGCCTCGCCCTCGTGCGGTGACCGGTCCGCGCGCAACTCCTTCGCGGCCAGCTCGTACGCCTCGCCGAGACCGTCGTAGAGCACCGCCGCGCGTCCACCGTCCGGTCCGTGCGCCGCGGGCTGGCCCTGGCGGCCCTTGCCGGGACAGGGGGCGCTGACGAAGGCGTGCAGGCGTGCGAAAGCCAGCACCTGGGCCGGCGTGGGGCCTTCGGGGAGCTGTGGGACCGCCTGTTCGACGATGGCGGAGACCAGCCGGGCCGGGAGCCTGGGCGGCAGCCAGCGTCGCCAGAACCGCGCCAGCGGGGCGGTGTTGGGCGGGACGGCCACGGAGCCGATCAGCCGCAGACGTTCGGCGCGTTCGTCGGGGGCACAGTCCTGGAGGAGTAGAAGCGCTGCCTCCTGCCAGCGGAGGGCTGTCAGCCGCGAGCCGATCTCCCGGAGCCGCCCCGCGACGACGTCCTCCAACGTGTCCTCCTGGTCGAGGACCCGGCCCACCTCGGGAACCGGCAGGTCGAGGGTGCGCAGAGAGCGGATCAGATGCAGTCGTTCGAGCGCCTCGGGGCCGTAGCGGCGGTGACCCCCGGAACTCCTGGCGCCCTCGGGCAGCAGGCCGCGGTCGGAATAGAAGCGGACGGTCTTGACGGTGACGCCCGCGCGCTCGGCGAGCTCCCCGATGCTCAACATGTGCTCGGGCGACACGACTTGAACCTCCCTCAGGGGGAGTTCCTACCGTACCGGCGAGCGCGGAGCGCCGGTACGGCAGGCCCCGCGGACCACCGAGTGCGAGGAGACGGCGATGACGGCATTCATCCTGGTGGCGGGCGCCCACACAGGCAGGTGGATATGGCAGGAGGTGGCTGACCGGCTTCGGGAGTCGGGGGCCCAGGCGTACCCGGTGACCCTCACGGGCATGGGGGAGCGGGCCCCTGCGGCGGGACCCGACACGGATCTGGAGACGCATGTCCGCGATCTGCTGCGGCTGATCGACCAAGTGGACGCGCCGAAAGTGGTGTTGGTGGGTCACTGCTATGGCATCCACCCGGTGCTCGGCGCGGCCGACCGGCGCCCGGAGCGGATCTCGCGGATCGTCCACCTGGACGCCGGTATGCCTCAGGACGGCGACCAGGCCCTCGCCCTGCTGCCCGACGAGGCGACCCGCGACCGGCTGTCGGGCCCGGCGGCAGCAGCCGAGGACGCCTGGCAGGTACCGCCACCGTCTCGCGACGAATGGCAGCGCTGGGGCAGCGTCGCAGGACTCACGCCCGAGATGCTGACCCGGCTGACGGACAAGGCCGTACCGCAACCGGCGGGGACACTCACCCAGTCGCTCCGACTGTCGGGAGCGGTCTCCGCGCTGCCGGCGACGGGCGTCCTGTGCGTCGCGAACGGTTCGAGCATCGCGATGGTCGAGGGCCTGGTGGGTTTGGGAGACCCCCGCTTCCAGGTGCTGACCGACCCCCGGGTGAGCTTCTTCGAACTCGACACCGGGCACTGGCCGATGCTCTCCCGGGCCGACGAGGTGGCGGACGTCCTCCTCCGGGCCGCCGCGGGAGAAGGACACCGGGTGTCCGCGACGGTGAGCGAACAGCCAGGACACCTGCGTCCCTTCCTGATCGATGTGCCGAAGCGGCCTCGCGAGCGGGTGGGACGGGTCGACCTCCACCTCCCGGACGATCTCTCCGAGGACGAGCGCCCCCGGCCGGCGGTGGTGTTCGTCCACGGCGGCCCGGTCCACCCCGACGTGCGGCCCACTCCACGGGACTGGCCGGGCTTCGTCGGCTACGCCCAGTACATCGCGGGCAAGGGTGCCGTGGGTGTGACGGTGGACCACCGGTTGCACGATCTCGCCGACTACGGGCGGGCCGCCGAGGACATGGCCGAGGCGGTCGCTCTCGTACGGGCCGATCCGCGCGTCGACGAAGACCGCGTGGCGCTGTGGTTCTTCTCCGCCGGCGGGCCGCTCTCGGCGCAGTGGCTGGGGGCGCCGCCGCCCTGGTTGCGGTGTGTGGCGGCGACCTACCCGATCCTCGCTCCGCTGCCGAATTGGGGGCTCTTCGACTCCCGGTTCCGCCCGGCGGTCGAGGTGCGCACCGCCGGCCGGCTGCCGATCGTGCTGACCCGGGTGGAACTGGAGCGTGCGGAGATCGCGGCGACCGTCGAGGAGTTCCTCGCCGCCGCCAAGGAATGCGACGCCGATGTCGAGGTGATCGACGTACCGCTCGGCCACCACGGCTTCGAGACGATCGACCACACGGAGTCGGCGCGCCGGGCCGTGGAACGAGCGGTGGGGTCCGTACTGGGGCACCTGAAGCGCTGACGCGTGGCCGGCCGACCCGGCGACGTCGTCCCGCCCGGGAGGTTCCGAACGTCGCGCCTCGGCCAGGTCAGTCGCACCGCGAAGACGCCTCCTCGGTCGGTACGCGGCGCCCGGCTATTCCGCGGGCACCGGCACCCGCCAGACCAACGTGGTGCCGCCCTCGGGAGGGCTGATCAACTCCAGTTTCCCATGCAGTTGTTGGGCTCGCTCTCCCATATTGCGCAGTCCGCTGCGGCGCCCCTCGGGCGGGATGCCCACGCCGTCGTCGGCGACGGTGAGACGGACCTGGTGGGAGTCGCATGTGAGGACGATGTCGGTACGGCCGGCGTGAGCGTGCCGCGCGATGTTGGTGAGGGCCTCGGAGAGGACGGCGACGACATGGTCGGCGATCTCCCGCGGTACGTCGGTGTCCAGCAGGCCCTCCATCCGGACGCTTGGCGCGAAGCCGAGCACGGGGGTGGCCTCACCGACGACCCGCACGACCTGGGCACGCAATCCCGCCCCGACTGCTCCGTCACGCTCCCGCAGGCCGAAGATCGTCGATCTGATGATCTTGATGGTCTCGTCGAGGTCGTCCACCGCGCGCACGACGCGCTCAGAGGCCTCGGGGTGCTCGATGAAGCGACCGGCGCTCTGCAGGGTCATGCCCGTGGCGAACAATCGCTGGATGGCCAGGTCGTGCAGATCGCGGGCAATGCGGTCGCGGTCCTTGAGCACTGCGACCTGCTCGGCGTCCTGTCGTCGTTCCGCAAGTTCCATCGCGATGGCGGCCTGTGCGGCGAAGGCCTGCAGGGTCTCGGTCTCCGTCGACGTGAACGCCGGTCGACCGGACTCCCGCGCCAGCAGAAGCACGCCGCGCGCACCCGCCACGCCTGTGCCGATGGGCACGGCCACGGCCGGGCCGAGTCCCTCGAATCTTGGTGGTTCCAGGGAGATCCGGTCGTCATGGCCGACGTCCGTGCTGGTGACGGAGGCCGCGCTGGAGAAGGCCAGCCCCATCAGGCTGCGGTCCATGGGCAGCACGAGCCCCTGGTGGGCTTCGGAGTCCAGCCCGACGGCGATCTCCACGGAGAGCGCCTCGGCGTCGTCCATGGGCACCGCGACCGCGGCCAGCGCCGAGCCGGTGATCTCCCCGGCCCGCTCGGCGATGAGCCCGAGCACCTCGGCCCGCCCGCCGCCGGACATCAGGTTGTGGGTGATCTCCGCGTTGGTCTGCAGCCAGCGCTCGCGCAGCCGGGACTCCTCGTACAGGCGGGCGTTGTCGATGGCGACTCCGGCCGCCACGGCCAGGGTCGACAGCACCGACTCGTCCTCCTCGTCGAACTGCGTCCCGCCCCGCTTCTCGGTCAGATACAGATTGCCGAAGACCTGCTCGCGCACCCGGATGGGAACCCCGAGGAAGGTGTGCATCGGAGGATGGCCCGGTGGGAAGCCGTACGAGGCCGAATGCTCGGAGAGCTTCGCGAGCCGCAGCGGCTCGGGACGGCGGATCAACTCCCCCAGGATGCCGTGCCCCTGCGGGAAGGGACCGATCCGGGCGATCTGCTCCTCGTTGACCCCGACCGTGTGAAAAGCGGAAAGCCGCGTACCGTCGGGTCCGATCACACCCAGGGCCGCGTACTCCGCATCGACCAGCACCGACGCGGCCTCGACGATGCTGTGCAGCGCCTGCTCCAGCTCCAGCTCGCGGCCGACGGAGAGAACGGCTTCCAGCAGACTGTGCACCCGGTCCCTGGTGCCGCGGGCCGCGTCCAGCCGTGCCTGCAGCTCCTCCAGCAGCTCGTCCAGCCTCAGTTGCGGCAACCGTATGCGCGCCATCTGAGGTTCCTCGGGGCTTCCCACCTGCGTCTCCTCCGGTCTCCCGGGCGGGCGGACACCGACCGCTCCCGTATCTGCTCACGCTACCGGGCCACGGAGCGTGAGGGTAAGGCTTACGATCCGGCCGCAGGCGGTCCGGTGGTCGCCCTCGCTGTGAACGAAGGCCGAACGGGCGCCTACGTGGACCGCCGAGAACGATGCGTTGGGGCCGTTCGGCCCTGTCGGGGGGACCGACAGCACCTGCCCTGTCCGTGGGCCCTGTTCGACGCTGGAGCCGCGTCGCGATCGAAGAGCGCAGGAGAGCCCGACCGAGCCCACCGAGCCGAGGAGCGCACCGTCATGGTCCGTTACGTGTACGACTTCCGCGAGGGCCGCCGCGACATGGCGGATCTGCTGGGCGGCAAGGGCGCGAACCTGGCCGAGATGACCCGGCTACGTCTGCCGGTCCCACCGGGCTTCACCGTGACCACCGACGCCTGCCGCGCTTTCCTCGGGTCCGGTGTCGAGCCGGAGGGCATGGCGGACGAGGTCTCCCGGCACCTGTCCGCCCTGGAGGACTCCGCCGGACGCCGACTGGGGCAGCAGGACGACCCGCTGCTGGTGTCCGTCCGATCCGGAGCCCGGTTCTCCATGCCGGGCATGATGGAGACGGTCCTGGACATCGGTCTGAACGACGACTCCGTGGTGGGCCTCGCCAAGACGTCCGGCAGCGACCGCTTCGCCTGGGACTCCTATCGCCGTCTCGTCCAGATGTTCGGCAGTACGGTCATGGGAGTCGACGCCGCCCGCTTCGAGGAAGCCATGACCCGGCTCAAGGAGACCTGCGAAGCCCCCGACGACCTGTATCTCGATGCGAACGACCTGGCAGGCCTGGTCGAGACGTACAAGCAGCTGATCCTCGACGAGACGGGCCAGGCATTCCCGCAGTCCCCAGCTGAACAGTTGCGCCTCGCGATCCTCGCGGTCTTCCGCTCCTGGAACGGCGAGCGCGCCCGGCTGTACCGCCGGCGTGAGCACATCCCCGACGACCTGGGCACGGCCGTCACCGTGCAGCGCATGGTGTACGGCAACTTCGGCGCCGATTCCGGCAGCGGCGTCGCCTTCACCCGCGACCCGGCCACCGGCAGGCCCGGCCCGTACGGCGACTACCTCGCCAACGCCCAGGGCGAGGACGTAGTCGCCGGCATCCGCAACACCGTGCCCCTGACCGAGCTCGAACACATCGACGCGCGGTCGTACCGGCAGCTGCGTGACCACATGGCGACTCTGGAGCGGCACTACCGCGACCTGTGCGACATCGAGTTCACCATCGAGCGCGGCACTCTGTGGATGCTGCAGACCAGGGTCGGCAAGCGCACCGCCGAGGCGGCGTTCGCCATCGCCGCCGAGCTCGTGGAGGAAGGGCAGATCACGCCGGAGGAGGCGCTGGCCCGCGTCAGCGGGGAGGGCCTGGCACGGCTGATGTTCCCGCGATTCGACGCGGACGCCACTGGCGAGCCACTCGCCCACGGCCTTCCGGCCTCCCCGGGCGCGGCGGTCGGCGCGGCAGTCTTCGACTCCGCCGAGGCGGTACGGCGAGCGGAGACCGGCGAGAAGGTGGTGCTCGTGCGCCAGGAGACCACCCCCGACGACTTGCCCGGCATGGTCGCCGCCGAGGCTGTGTTGACCAGCCGCGGCGGCAAGACGAGCCACGCGGCCGTCGTCGCCCGGGGCATGGGCAAGGTCTGCGTGTGCGGCGCGGAAGACCTCGCCGTGAACACTGAGGCCCGGTGTTTCGCCACGTCCGACGGCACCGTCGTCCAGGAGGGCACGGTCATCTCCGTGGATGGCTCCGCCGGAGCGGTGTACGCGGGCGCGGTTGCGCTGGTCGCCTCCCCGGCAATGCGGTACCTGGAGACCGGTGAGCGGACCGACGGCGTCACAGCGGCAGTCGCCGTAGCCCTTGAACAGGCCGATTCCGTACGACGGTTGGAGGTACGCGCCAACGCCGACACCCCCGAGGACGCGCGGCGCGCCCGCCGGTTCGGTGCACAGGGCATCGGGCTGTGCCGGACCGAGCACATGTTCCTCGGTGAGCGCCGCAAGCTGGTGGAGGAGATGATCCTTGCCCGCACCGACGCCGATCGCGACCGGGCACTGGCGGCACTGCTGCCGCTCCAGCGGCAGGACTTCACGGACATCCTGGCGGCGATGGACGGCCTGCCGGTCACCATTCGTCTTCTGGACCCGCCGCTGCACGAGTTCCTGCCCGATCGCACCGAACTGGCCGTACGCGTCGCCGCCACTCAAGCACGTGGGGAGCAGCCCGACCCGCACGAGGCCGAGTTGCTCGAAGCGGTGAACCGCATGCACGAGGAGAACCCGATGCTCGGCCTGCGAGGCGTCCGCCTCGGCCTGGTGGTCCCGGGCCTGGTCGCCATGCAGGTGCGGGCCGTCGCCGAGGCCGTCGTGGCCCGCACACGCGCCGGGGGCTCACCGCAGGCCGAGATCATGGTGCCGCTTGTCGGCGCCGTCGAGGAACTGCGTATCGAACGCACGGAAGTGGCGCGGGCGCTCGCCGAGGTGTCCGAGGAGTCCGGTGTTCCCGTGCGGTGCCCGGTCGGCACGATGATCGAACTGCCCCGCGCCGCGCTCACCGCGGGCCGCATCGCCGAGGAGGCGGAGTTCTTCTCCTTCGGTACGAACGATCTCACCCAGACCACCTGGGGCTTCTCCCGCGACGACGTCGAGGCGGCCTTCTTCTCCGCCTACCTCGACAAGGGTGTCTTCCCCGTTTCCCCCTTCGAGACGATCGACCCCGACGGCGTGGGCCGTCTGGTCCGTATCGCCGTCGACGAGGGCCGCGCCACGCGACCCGGCCTGAAGATCGGCGTCTGCGGCGAACACGGAGGCGACCCCGACTCCGTCCACTTCTTCCACACCATGGGACTCGACTACGTCTCCTGCTCGCCGTTCCGGGTCCCGGTGGCCCGTCTGGAAGCGGGCCGGGCGGCACTGCCGTCGGCCAAGGGCAGCGACAGCCGATGAACCCGACACACCGACGGGACAGCGATGACGAACGACCAACGGGAGCGGAGCACATGACCGACGGGGACGTCAGCGCCCACGACACCCACGACAGCGTCCAGATACGGGCGAACGGTGGCGTGGAGGACGAAGCACTCTCGTACATCCGGTCCAAGGTCGACGCGGCTCTGGCCCGGCCCGGGCTCGAGGCCGTCAGCGGTCGAGTGACGGTCACGAGGGACATGGCGCACCATGTCCTGCTGCCTTGGGCGGCCGGGGCGGAGATCGAGATCGACGGCCGGCTTGTCGTCGTCCACGCGCGTGAAGCCGACGCGCATCAACTCGCCGATCGCCTGGGGGAACGGTTGCGAGCCCAGGCGGTGCGCGCGGCGCACCGCGCCGGCACGGCTCGCAGGACTGCTGGGCCGCCTCCGTGGCGAGGCGGAGCCCCGGGCGGAGGCGGCAGCCGCGGAAGTGCCCCGTCGACGCGTGAGGGTCGTACGGGACCCCCACCGGGGACCACTGGCCCTTGGAAGGGGCCGTAGGCCGGGAAACAGTGAAGGCACGAGCGGCACCGTTCCCCCGCGGTGCCGCTCCCGCCGTATGCCGACCGAGTAGTGAGCACTACCTCGAACGCCCACCAACGGAAGCCGTCATGGTCCACGACAACCACTGGCCCTTCGCTGCGGAGCCGCGTCGCAGCATCGAACTCGACAGCGCCGAGGCGCTGCGTCTGCTGGGCAGCGTGTCCCTGGGGAGGGTCGTCTTCACCCGGCACGCCCTGCCCACCGTCCGCCCTGTCAACCACGTCCTTGTCGACGGCGACGTCCTCATCCGGACCCATGAGGGCGCCGACCTGGCCGCGTACACCCGGCGGACCGACGGTCCCGGTGTGGTCGTCGCCTATGAGACCGACGCCATCGACCCGGAGACGCACCTGGGCTGGAGCGTGGTGGTGACGGGATACGCCCACCTGGTCACCGACCCTGGTGAACTGGTCCGTTATCAGGCGGTGTTGCGGCCGTGGGTGGACCGGACCATGGACCTGGCGGTCCGGATTCGGCCGGACCTGGTCACCGGTGTTCTGCTCACGACAGGCAGCCGCCCGGACGGGGTCTGATCCACGTCCGGGCGCCGGCGGATGCGAGGAGACACCGGGGGTGGTCACCCGGTGGGGACGAGGAGCACAGGGCAGTGTGAGCGGTGCAGCAGGGCGTGGGCGACCGGCCCGAGACGGGCGCCATGGCGGCCACCCGGTCGGCGCGATCCGATGACGACGACGGCGGCACCCCGTGTGGCTTCGACGAGTGCGTGCGCCGGGGCGGTGCGGACCGTTCGACTCTCGACCTCCACGCTAGGGTGTTCCTCTCGGATCCGGGAGATGGCGAAGCGGGAGACCGCCTCTTCCGACCGTTCGTGGAGAGCCAGCCGCTGCTGGCTCGGGCTCGTCGCCGGCATCACCGAGGGCAGTTCGGGGGGCGTGTGCCGATGCGTCCACGCGTGCAGGATCCGGAGCCGCGCACCACGCCGTTCCGCCTCCTGCAGTGCGTAGAGAGCCGTTGCGGTGTCGACGTCGCTCTCCAGACCGAGCAACACGTCGCGGTGGTCGACGTCTTGCGCGCGATCTCCCCGTACCACGAGTAGCGGGCCGTTCGTGTGCGCGGCCAGGCGCGGGCTCACCGCCCCGAGCACGAGGCCGGCGAAACCGCCCAGTCCCCTGGTGCCCACGACGGTGAGGGCCGCGTCGGCACTCTCCCGCGTCAACTCCCGGACGGCGTCTCCTTCCGCCGCAGTGACCACCACGGTCAGGGTCGGATACCGTCCGTGCACGCGCGCGCAGGCGGCGGCCAGGACGGGTCCCGCTTCGTCACGATCCGACACGGCGTAGACCACGCGCAGCGCGGTCCCGCGACGGGCCGCCTCGTCCGCTGCCAGGTCCAGCGCCCGGGTGGAGATCAGTGAGCCGTCCACACCGACGGCCACGTGATGGTGATGAGTCATGGCCCTGCTTCCTTTCGCTGCTCGCTCTGTCAGTGCGCTTCCACCAACGATGCTCGTACTTCGTCGCGGCGCACAGCAGGGGTCGAGGGCGCCGCCGACACGACGAACGGCCCCTTCAGACAGGGCCGTTCGGTCCACGCGCAGGGCCGGGGGAGAGTGACGCGTCGTACGGCGCGGTGCGGACGCGGTGAAGACACCGCGGAACCAGGGTCTGCTCGAACTCGACCTCACGCTCTCCGCCCAGGCGCCGGTCAAGGTGAGGTCGACGCCCGGGTGTTCGGGGGTCCCCCTGGCTGTCCTCCCAGTTGGCGTGGACCTGAGCTCCAACCCGTAGACCGTGCGACCGGCGACGAATTCGCGACCGTTCACCAACTCGCGCTCGATACGGACGAAGACCTCCTGAGGCCGAGGCGCCCGGGAGCGCGGCCCGGTCCGCACCAGCCGTTCGTGGTCGGACGGTTCCTGGACAGCCCTGCCCCGTGACGACGACGCTCCAGCCGGAATGCGCTGCGGCGTCGACCTCGTCCGCCTCGAAGGCGACCACCTGGCCGTCGATCGCGTGGACGAGGTCCGAGGTGGCGTAGGTCCGTACGACCGCCGCATCGTCGTCCAGAGTCGTCGGCTCCGCGGCGAGCTCCGACACGGTGGTCTCCAGGGCCGGGGCCAGGCTGAGCGTCGTGCCCCCGTTCGGTGCGGCGCCGGGATGTTCCGCCAGGTGCTTCAGGTAGGTGGACGCCATACCCGGGTGGTCATCTCGTGCCGGGTGAGGCCGAGTTGTGCGCGCCGGACGGGGGAGCCGGTGTCCCAGATCGCCCAGCGACCGCTCCGCAGTCCTTGCGGTGTCGGTTCCGGTCCGCTCGGGCATGGTCGTCACGTTCGTCGATCAGATCGCGCGCACGGCGACGGTCTCGTGCTGCGCTCCTCCGAGCACGACCTTGAGGGCGCCGGTGTCGGCGGCGCGGGCGAAGACGTCGTACGCCTCCTCCATGTGGTCGAGCGGGAAGGTGTGGGTCACCAGCTGCGTGGTGGGCAGCCGTCCGGCAGCGGCCATCCGCAGCAGGGTGGGGGTGGAGTAGGTGTCGACCAGGCCGGTGGTGATGGTGACGTTCTTGATCCACAGGTCCTCGAGGTGCAGGGTGGCCGGTGCACCGTGCACGCCGACGTTGGCGACGTGGCCACCCGGTCGAACCATGCGAGTGCACAGCTCGAAACTCTCCGGGACGCCTACGGCCTCGATCACGACATCCGCTCCGAGCCCGTCCGTCAGGTCGGCGATCAGCTGTTCGGGAGTCTCCCCTGGGTCAGCCACTGCATCGGCGCCGAGCTTGCGGGCGGCCTCCAGCCGGGCGGCGGCCAGGTCCACGGCGACGATCCGCTCGGGGCTCAACAGACGAGCCGTTGCGATCGCAGCCAGACCGATGGGACCGGCGCCGACCACGACGACTGTGTCTCCGGGACGCACACGTCCGTTCAGCACCCCGACCTCGTACGAGGTGGGGAAGATGTCGGCCAGCAGGACGGCATCCTTGCTGTCCATGGTGGCGGGCAGGGGGTGCACGGACAGGTCGGCGTAGGGGACGCGGACGTACTCGGCCTGGGTGCCGTCGATCAGGTGGCCGAGGATCCAGCCCCCGCCGTCACGGCACTGACCGTACGTTCCCTGACGGCAGTAGACGCAGCGACCGCACGCGCTGATGCAGGAGACCAGGACCCGGTCACCCGGCCGTACGGTGCGGACGTCGCTGCCGGTCTCGACGATCTCACCGACGGCCTCGTGCCCCAGCACGGTGCCGGGGCGCACCTCGGGGACGTCGCCCTTGAGGATGTGCAGGTCCGTGCCGCAGATGGTGACGGTCCCGACGCGCACGATCGCGTCGGTGGGTTCCTTGATGGCCGGGTCCGGGGCCTCTTCCCAGGCGGACTGTCCGGCGCCGTGGAACACGAAGGCTTTCATGGCGCTCCTCACTCCACTCGATCGGCTGCGGAGCCCGGTTCCGGCTGTGAGGTCCCGGCGACCAGTTGGAGCCTGACGCCGCCCCCGCGCAGGATTTGCCCCGCAAGTCCAGCGTGGACTCCGTGTGGGCGGACGGCTTGGGCCGGTCGGGCCACATCGCCGGCCTGACGGCGCCGGTTGCGCGCGGCATCCGCACGGATGTTCCGGGGCCCACCGCGCCCAGCCTCCAGGGACGGTTCGGCCGTTCGCGCTGTCCGGCCGCGTGCACGAGGCACTTGTCCGTGCTTCGAACGTCGGCCGCCGCTCGGCCGCCATAGGCCGAACAACCCTATGACAGCCGTGAATTCAGCGCGCCCGTAGATCGACATGGAGAAGGGCCTCGGCGCCCGGGAATCCGAGCGCCGAGGCCGCTCCCGTTCGTCGCTACTTGCCGCCCGACAGCTCTCCGGCCACGCGGGCGGCCCACTCCTCGATCCGGTCGAAGTCCCGGAAGTCCCCACCCTTCCCGGAGCGCAGGATCATCCGGGCCACGAACCCCTTCGCGCCGTCCTCCAGGCAGCCGCCGAAGGTGACGTGTTCCCGGGCGTCCAGCTGCGTCATGGCCTTCTTCACGCCGGACACGGGCGGGATGTCCCGCTCCGAGGCCGAGGCGTCCAGGGGGCCGCTGCTGAAGAGCCAGAGCGGGCGTGCGGCGAGAGCCTCACGGTGACGCCGGACGAAGCGACGGGCGTCCTTGTGCCAGCGTCCTGCGTACAGGCCGCCGCCGACCACGACGGCGTCGTACGAGGACACGCTGTTCACTGACCGGGCGGGGAGGGCATCCACAGTCAGCCCGTCCTTGCGCAGGACGTCCGCGACGGCCTCGGCTATACGCGCGGTCGACCTGTTCGTGGTTCCGTATGCCACCAGCACCTTGGCGGTCATGGTGGTCCGCCTCCTTTCACAGCCGGCGCAGCCAGTCGTCGGCCACGCCGTGCAGGGCCTGTTCGTCGGGCTGCAGCCGTGCGTCATCCAGCCGATAGGTGAGCTTGTCGACCACGGCGACCGCACCGTCGATCTGGCGGGTCATCGAGACGGCGATCTCCGTCTCGCTCTTGCGTTCCATCTGGCCGGTGAGGGTGACGACCCCTTCCGTGACGGAGACGTCGATGCTGCGCGGCGGTATCCACAAGGCGTTCGTCAGCACCTGCTGGACGACCTGCTCGCGGATCTCCGCGTCGGGCCGCAGGAAAACCTGGAGCAGGTCACGACGGGTGACGATGCCGACCAGCCGGTCGGCATCGTCGAGGACCGGCAGCCGCTCCACGCGCCGCTGGGCCATGGTCCGGGCGGCCTCGACGATGCTGTCGTCGGCGTGCACCGTGACCGCGGGTTCCGTCATCAGCTGTCCGGCAGTGCGGGCCCTCGCCTTCGCGGCCTGTAGCCGGGCCTTGCGCGTGAGCGCCGCGAGCCGCCGACGACGCGGAGGCTCGAAGGGGTCCGGGGTCGCAGCCTGGCGCACCATCAGGTCTGTCTCGGAGACGACCCCGATCACCTTGTCGTCCTCGTCGACGACCGGCAGCCCGCTGATCCGTCGGTCGGCCAGCAAGCGTGCGACCTCTTTGAACGGGGTACCGTACTCGGCCCGGACGACGTCAGTCGTCATGACGGTGCCGACCTTGTTGTGTTTCATGGCTTTTCCTCCTCGGCGCAGGCGGCGCAGATAGGGGTTGTGGGGCCGACGCGGCAGCAGGCGTCTCGGGATGCGGTCTCGAGGAGTTCACCGGCCGAGCGGGTCGGTGCGATGCCGGCTCGGGTGAACAGGGCCTGGCGGGTCATGGTGCGGGTGGCGGCGTCCGCGGTGCGCGAGCGGCGGCTCGTGGAGGAGAACCTGAGCTGTAGGTTCTCCGGGAACATCTCCTCGTAGAACCCGTTCAGTTGATCGTCGTCGACCGGCGCCGCGGGGCGGAGGCACACGGTGGTGCCGTCCGCGAGCAGGGCGTGGACCGGCGATCGATTGAGCACGTCGTCCGTCATCGGGAATCTCCTCCAGGCCTCTTACGGCACTTCGAGCATCCAGCGGATCGGAGAGGGGTCCCAGGGGCTGTCCGGGGCCGCTCGGGGACCGGTCGGCCCAAGGTTCTCCGCTGGTCGTTCCAGGCATGCGGAGGGGACCGGTGATCGGTGGCACCGGTCCCCTCCGGAGTGGTCAGTCGTCGGCGACGAGGGCCGTGAGGTCGAGCAGCCGGTTGGTGTAACCCCACTCGTTGTCGTACCAGCCGAAGACCTTGACGAGGGTGCCGTTGGTCTGTGTGAGGGCCGGGTCGAAGATGCAGGAGGCCGGGTCGCCGATGACGTCACGGGACACGATCGGCGCCTTGGACACACGCAGGATGCCATTGAGCGGGCCCTCGGCGGCCACGGCGAACGCCTCGTTGATCTCGCCCATGGTCGCTTCGCGGTTCAGGACCACGGCGAGGTCGGTGAGGGAACCGTCCTCCACCGGCACCCGGACGGCGATCCCGTCCAGTGCGCCCGCCAGCTCCGGCACCGCCAGGCCGACGGCGCGGGCGGCGCCCGTGCTGGTCGGGATGATGCTGAGCGCCGCCGAGCGGGCCCGACGCAGGTCCTTGTGCGGGCTGTCGAGGAGGGCCTGGTCATTGGTGTAGCCGTGGATGGTGGTCAGCATGCCACGCTCGATGCCGAAGTTCTCGTGCAGCACTTTCACCATGGGGGCAGCGCAGTTGGTGGTGCAGGAGGCGGCCGAGATGATCCGGTGGCTGTTTCGGTCGTAGGTGTCGTCGTTGACGCCCATGACGATGGTGGTGTCCGCGCCCTTGCCGGGCGCCGACAGCAGCACCGAGTGGGCGCCGCCCTTCAGGTGCAGGGCGGCCGAGTCGCGGTCCCGGAAGTGTCCGGTGGACTCGATGACGATGTCGGCGCCGTAGTCGGACCAGCGCAGGGCTGCCGGGTCGCGTTCGGCGGTGACGTCGATGCGCCGGCCGTCGACGGTGATCGAGCTGTCGTCGTGGACGACCTCGCGTCCGATGCGTCCGAACGTCGAGTCGTACTCCAGCAGGTGGGCCAGGGTGGCGGGCGCGGTGATGTCGTTGACAGCGACCACCTTGACGTCCAGGGTGCCCGCCTCGGCGCGGTCGAGGGCCGCGCGCAGGTAGGCGCGCCCGATACGGCCGAAGCCGTTGATGCCTACGCGTACAGTCATGGCAGTGAACTCCTTCGCGGGTCAGGGGTGTTCAGGCGTTCCAGGTCCAGTCGGCGACCTCGGGCAGATCGGTGCCGTGCTCGCGGATCCAGGCGTGGTGGCGGGTGCGCGCGTCGGCCATCGTCTGGCGTACCGCCGCGGCCCGTACCGCGAGGCCGGGGACGCGGTCGATGACGTCCATGACCAGCCGGTAGCGGTCCAGGTCGTTGCGGACCACCATGTCGAACGGCGTGGTCGTGGTGCCCGACTCCTTGTAGCCGCGCACATGCAGGTTCCGGTGGCCGGCGCGCCGGTAGGCGAGGCGGTGGATCAGCCAGGGGTAGCCGTGGTAGGCGAAGATCACCGGCTTGTCCCGGGTGAACAGTCCGTCGTACTCGAAGTCGCTCATCCCGTGCGGATGTTCCTCGCGCGGCAGGAGCCGGGTCATGTCGACGACGTTCACGACGCGGACGGAGAGCTGCGGGAGGTGGCGCCGCAGCAGTTGTGCCGCGGCCAGCACTTCCTGGGTGGGGACGTCGCCGGCGCAGGCCAGGACGACGTCCGGTTCGGTGCCGTTCTCGGTGCCCGCCCAGTCCCAGATGCCCGCGCCGCGCGCGCAGTGGTTGCGGGCCTGGTCCATGGACAGCCAGTCGAAGCAGGGCTGTTTGCCCGCCACGATCACATTGACGTAGTCGCGGCTGCGCAGTGCGTGGTCGGAGACGGACAGCAGCGTGTTGGCGTCCGGCGGCAGGTAGACACGGACGACCTCGGGGCTCTTGTTGAGGACGTGGTCGACGAATCCCGGGTCCTGGTGGGAGAAGCCGTTGTGGTCCTGGCGCCACACGTGCGAGGTCAGCAGGTAGTTGAGGGAGGCGATGGGGGCGCGCCACGGCAACTCCCGTGACGTCCTGAGCCATTTGATGTGCTGGTTGACCATCGAGTCGACGATGTGCACGAACGCCTCGTAGCAGGAGAACAGCCCGTGTCGGCCGGTGAGGAGATAGCCCTCCAGCCAGCCCTGGCACAGGTGCTCGGAGAGGATCTCCATCACCCGTCCGTGCCGGTCGAGGTGTTCGTCCACCGGCAGGTGCTGGGCCTGCCAGGCCTTGCCGCTGGCAGCGAAGACGGCCTGCAGCCGGTTGGACGCCGTCTCGTCCGGGCCGACGACCCGGAAGTCACGGCGTCCGGAGGTGTCCTTCATGACCTGTTCCAGCAGGTCACCGAGAATCCTCGTCGGTTCGTGCAACGTCGTGCCCGGCTTCTCGACCGGAACGGCGAAGGTGTCGATGGAACGGATCGGCAGGTCGCGGACGAGGAGGCCGCCGTTGGCGTGTGGGTTGGAGCCGAGCCGCCGTGCACCGTCGGGGACGCAGGCGAGCACGTCCGCGACGGGCCGGCCCTCGGCGTCGAACAGCTCCTCGGGCCGGTACGAACGCAGCCACGCCTCCAACTGCCGTAGATGTTCCGGATTTTCTCGGACCCCGGCGAGCGGCACCTGGTGCGCACGCCAGGTGCCCTCGACCGGCTCTCCGTCGACCTCGGCGGGTCCGGTCCAGCCCTTCGGGGTGCGCAGCACGATCAGCGGCCAGTGGACACGCCCGGGGACGCCGTCCTCTCGGGCCGACCGCTGCATCAGCGCAATGCGGTCCAACGCCGTGTCGAACGCCGCGGCCATGTCCCGGTGCACCTGGATGGGGTCGTCGCCGCTGACGTGGAGGGGCTCGTGACCGTATCCGCGCAGCAGGGTGTCGAGCTCGGACTCCGGGAGCCGGGAGAGCACGGACGGGTTCGCGATCTTGTAGCCGTTGAGGTGCAGGATCGGCAGGACGGCCCCGTCGTGTACCGGGTCGAGGAACTTGTTGGAGTGCCAGGAGGCGGCCAGCGGCCCGGTCTCCGCCTCGCCGTCACCGATCACACAAGCGACCAGCAGGCCGGGGTTGTCGAAGGCGGCGCCGTAGGCGTGCGAGAGCGAGTAGCCGAGCTCACCGCCCTCATGGATGGACCCCGGGGTCTCCGGAGCGACATGGCTGGGCACGCCGCCCGGGAACGAGAACTGCCGGAAGAGCCGTTCCATGCCCGGGGCGTCCCGCGACACGTCAGGGTATGTCTCGCTGTAGCTGCCCTCCAGCCACGAGTTGGCGAGCACGGAGGGGCCGCCGTGCCCGGGGCCCCATACGCACAACGCGTCGAGGTCTCGAGCCTTGACCACGCGGTTGAGATGGGTGTACACGAGGTTCAGCCCGGGTGAGGTCCCCCAGTGGCCGAGCAGCCGCGGCTTGATGTGCTCCGGCCTCAGGGGCTCGGTGAGCAGCGGGTTGGCCATGAGGTAGATCTGCCCTGCGGCCAGGTAGTTGGCAGCGCGCCAGTGGGCGTGCAAACTGCGCAGTTCCTCGTCGGAAGGCGGGTTGGCGTCGAAGTGTTCGACCTTGGGCATGGTTGACTCCGGAAGTCATGGACTGGGTCGTCGGACGAGGAGGGGCAAGGCGACGGCGGCGCTGCCGCACACGAGCCACGAGCGCGAACTACTGGGCTCGCCCAGTGATCTGCCGGCCTACGTTCCCGACCACGCGGCGAGTATGTGAGCTACCACGTTCGGGATCACGCCGGTTCGGGCACGATGACGACCGGGCAGGCGGAGTGGTTCAGCACACCATGGGCCACGCGGCCCATCTGGAGCCCGAAGTGCCTCGGGCGACGCCGGGCCCCGATGACGACGAGGTCGGCGTTTCCCGAGGCGTCCACGAGAACGGTGCGGGCGTGGGCCTCGGCCGTGCGGCGGTGTACCTCTACATCGGCGGGGGCCTCCTGGAGCGCCTCCGTCAACGTGTCCACCGCCTGCTGTTCGTGCAGCCGGGCAGGTTCCCCGGCCAGCAGCGGATGGTCTGCGGTCTCGTGTGCGGGGCACCTCCAGGCCCGTACGGCCTCCACCGACACTCCGCGCCGCCGTGCCTCGTCAACGGCGAAGCGGACAGCCGCCGAGCCCCACGGCTTCTCCCCGACTCCCACGACGATGCGGCCGTACGTCCCGGACGTGGCCGGGTTGTCGCCCCGCACGACGATCATCGGGCAGTGCGCGTGCCCGGCCACGGTCAGGCTCACGGAGCCCAGCAGCGCCTCGGCGAGACCGCTGCGGCCTCGAGTACCCGTCACCAGCAGGGAAGCGGTCCGGCTCTCCCGCACCAACACGTATTCGGGTTCCTCGGGAAGCACCTCCGCAGAGATCTCCAGATCGGGGTGTCGGCCACGAGCCCGCGATACAGCGGCATCGACGATGTCCTCGGCCATCACCTGCTCGGAGGGCTTGCCCAGGTCCTCGGCGAGATGGGTGCCCTCGTACCGCTCCCACTGCGAGGCGTTCACGAGCCGTAGCGGCAGTCCGCGCAGTGCGGCCTCGTCCGCCGCCCAGTCGACGGCCCGCAGGCTCGGCTCGGAGCCGTCGACGCCGACGACGATCGGGAGGTCCATGGCGCTCACCGTCCCGTGCCGAACTCGAAGACGATCCGCCCCTTGACCTGGCCGCGCAGCACCTCGTCGATCGACTCGTTGACAGCAGACAGCGGGCGGGTCTCGCTGATGACCCTGGTCCGGCCGGCGGCGTGCAGTTGGAAGACCTCCCTGAGGTCCTGCCGGGTGCCGACGATCGAGCCGATCACGCTCGTCCCGTTCAGGACGGCCTCGAAGATGGGCACTCGGACCGTGCCGTGTGCCGGCAGGGCCACCATGACCAACTTGCCACCGCGCCGCAGGCCTGAGCCCGCGGCCTCGAAGGCCGCGTCGTTCACCGCGAGGGCAAGGGCCGCGTGGGCACCCCCATGTCGCATGAGTACCTGGCCGACATCGTCCTTGCGGGCGTCGATCACGATGTCGGCGCCGAGCTCGGTGGCGAGTTCGAGCTTCTCGTCGGTGACGTCGATGGCGGCGACGGTGGCTCCGGCGATCTTCGCGTACTGCACGGCCAGGTGCCCGAGCCCGCCGACACCGGATATCGCGACGAGCTGCGCGGGCCGCACGCCGGCGACCTTGAGCGCCTTGTACGTGGTCACGCCTGCGCAGGTCAGCGGAGCGGCATCCACGGCACTCACGCCGTCCGGCACGGGCTGGGCGAAGTCGGCCCAGGCCAGCATCTTCTCGGCGTACCCGCCGTCACATCCGTAGCCGGTGTTGATCTGCTGCTCGCACAGCGTCTCCCAGCCGGACAGACAGTGCTCACACCGCCCGCAGGTCTTGCCGAGCCACGGCACGGCGACCCGCTGTCCGACGGCCAGGTGGGTGACGCCGTCGCCCAGCTTCTCGACGAGACCGACGCCCTCGTGGCCCGGGACGAAGGGCGGGTCCGGCTTGACGGGCCAGTCGCCGTGGGCGGCGTGGATGTCGGTGTGGCACAGACCGGACGCCTCCAGACGGATGGCGACCTGGCCAGGGCCGGGCTCGGGGTCGGGGCGCTCCTCCATGACCAGGGGCTCACCGAAGGCTCTGACGACCGCTGCCTTCATGATTTCTGCTCCTCAGGGGTGAGTCAGCCGTGCGGGACGACGGCGACGGGGGCGGTGGAGTGGTGCAGAACGGCGTGGGTGACGGAGCCGATGTGGGCGCCGAGCGGGCCGCGACGGATGCGGCGGCCGACGACGACCAGGGAGGCCGCGCGGGAGGCGTCGACGAGGTGGCTGCCAGGAGTGCCGTAGAGCGACTCCTCGGTGACCTCGACGTCGGGGTGCTTGTCGCGCCACGGGCCCAGGACCTGGGCCAGGTCGGTGTCCTCCTGACGTGCCAGAGCCCCGTGCAACTCCAGGTCGGTGGCCGGCCCGTAGGCGTAGTACGGGGGTGGGTTCCAGCCGTGCACGACCCGCAGGGAAGTGCCACGGCGGGCGGCCGCCGCGAAGGCGAAGGCGATCAGGGCGTCGTCGGGGCTCGCGATGTCGAGGCCGAGGACGACGGGTCGGAACGCGGTTGCGGCGGACGGGATGCCGGCCTGGTCCATCTCGTGTTCGTCTGCGGCCTGTTCCCCGGCGCGGACCAGCACGACCGGCCGCTCGGTGCGCGCGAGGACCGACAGGCCGACCGAGCCGACCATGAACCCGCCGACCCCGCTCAGTCCACGGGAGCCGAGGACCAGCAACTCGGCTTCCTGCGCCGGGCCGGCCAGGACGTCGGCAGGCCGGCCCGTCAACTGCTCGGTGGACACGTCGAGTCCGGGGTGACGCAGTCGTATGCCCTCGGCTGCCTCACGAGGGATCCCCTCGGTCCCGTGCTGATGGGCCTCGGGGCCGAGAAGCGGTGCCTGTGCCATGGGGCTCGGTACTGGCTCCCGGACCTGCACCAGCTTCAGTGGCAGGCCGAGCAACTGTGCCTCGCGGGCCGCCCATTCGGCCGCAGCGCGGCTCTCGGGAGAGCCGTCGAGGCCGACGGTGACGGTGCGCGTCATGGTCTCCACATCCTGGATCGGGGGTTCCGATTCGAGCTTCGTCTTCGCATGAGGCACGCGGCAGGGGCCGCAGGTCCCTGCAGGGGGATCGAACGGCCCTGCCCCGCGGCTCGGCACGGCGGCCCCACCGAGCGGCCCGCCGTGCCTGTCGCGGTCACCGCAGCCAGCGGCTGTGGCGGACGAGCGGGAGCTTGGCCCAGATCCGGCCGAGACCGAGGGTGTCGCCGGCCGAGGCGGCGGCCAGGGCGATCAGGACGACGGCGTAGATGAGGTGGTAGTCCACGAACGGGTTCGTCGACATGCTCGCCGAGCCGTCCGAGAGGTGCTTGGCGGGCGGCCACTCGGCGATCCACATCAGCGCCATCATGAAGGTGCCCGCGACGGCGGCAAAGCGCAGCGCCACCCCCGCGATCAGCGCGACCCCGATCCCGAGCAGACCGAGCATGAACAGCCAGTCCGCCCAGGGGGCGCCAGCCCAGGAGTGGAACGTGGACTTCATGGGCCCAGCGGCGACGGAGCCGAGGAAGCCCTTGGTCGGCGAGCCGCCGTCGATCCAACCCTTGCCGGAGGGCGTGGCGTAGCCGAGGCCGAACGTCTTGTCGAGGAAGGCCCACAAGAAGACGAATCCGGTGAGCAGGCGCAGGGACGAGAAGGCGTAGGCCTGCGCGGTGTTCGTGTCGGTGCGTGCCGACACGGCGGATTCGGAAGCGGACCGGTCCCTGCGGAAGGACGGCAGGTGGAGGCCGGGACTCCGGTGAGAGTGCTCGTGCATGGCCATGGCGGTGATCCCTTCGAGGAGGAGCGGATCTCTGTCCGTTCGGTATCTGACGCCCCTCACTCTCGTCTCGTCAGGGCACCGCTACCGGATGCCGAAGGTCTGCGCCCGTGGGGCTGAACGTCCCTGTCTGCAGGGTCCGTTGGGGGTCGCGACACCAGCGGCGGTGGGCGGGCGCCGACCCAGGTCGAGGAACCAGAGGGGCAGGCGTATCCAGCCCGACCCGGACAGGGATGACGACTCGGCTTCCATCGAGGAGGCCCCGGTCGTCAGCCGGTGAGGGATCGGATCCCTGGGAGCAGTGCAGGGATGATCAAGGATTCTCGACTGTCAGTCCTTCCGGCCAGGTTCGGGTGCATGACGACAGCAGCGCGGATTTCGGGGGGGCCTGGCCCGTTTCACGTTCCGTTCCGTCTGTCGGCGGCGGCTCGTCGTGCCCTGGAAGCGGAGTGGGCGCGGTGCCGGTGGGTGGAACGAGTGGGTGGCCAAGTCCAAGGCGGTGCACCAGCAGAGCAAGGCGATGGGTGAGAAGTTGACGTGCGGTCCGGCGCAGCGCGACAGGATGCAGCCCCGGGCGCGGAGGGTGACGCCGTGGCTGGCGCAGGGCGCGAGTGTTGTGCAGCAGCAGGTGATTCGTGACTTCGCCAGGTCCCGTGGGAAGGCCTTGAAGGACATCAAGGACGGTCTGCCGCTCCATCGGCGTGCTGGGATGCCGCGCTGGAAGAAGAAGCGGGATGGCCGGCCGAGCCTGAACTACACCCGCCGTGGTTTCGGCCTCAAGGACGGCCGTCTGCCGCACCCGGGGTACGGCCGCAAGGCCGCGCAGGGACTTGCCCGCTATCAGCGGATGATGGCCCGCCGCCGGCGCCCGAAGGGACAGCCCGCGTCGAAGGGATATCGCAGCGCGCAGATGAAGATCGCGAAACTGCCCAAGAAGGTGGCCCGGCAGCGTGAGGACGCCGCCCGCAAGTGGGCGAAGTCCGTGATGCGCGACCATGGCGTCGTGGCGGTGGAGGACTTCAGGCCGCAGTTCCTCGCGAGGACCACCATGGCCCGTAAGGCGGCCGATGCCGCCATCGGTGCCACCAAGAAGGCGCTGATCGAGATGGGCCGCAAGCACGGGCGGAACGTCCGCCTGGTGCATCCCGCGCACACCACCACGGACTGTGCGCAGTGCGGAGCGAGAACCAAGCACGCGCTGCCTCTGTCAGAACGAACGTATGCCTGCACCGCGTGCGGGGCCGTGTCCCCCCGGGACAAGAACTCCGCCCGCGTGATGCTCATCCGGGCAGGTCTGGACCCGGACGGTGTCGAGGGCGTGAGACCGCCTGGGCTGCCGGCCCAGGCGGCAGCCTGAGCCGTACATCCCCACTCAACCCTGTTCAGTAGGCCGCCAGGCCATGCGCGCGGAACTGCTCCCGCACCCGCTCGACCGACTCCTGGACCGGACTCGGGGTGTCGTTCAAAGGGAACGGAACGCCGAGGGCTTCGTACTTCGCGGCGCCGAGCTGGTGGAACGGCAAGACGTCCACGCGGGTGGGCATCATCAACCGGGCCCACCGGGACCGCTGACCGGGAACAGGCCGACGCGATCACCAGGAGAGGGCGAGGTCGCGTCGGTCTGTGCGCTTCAGTGATGCATCAGGGTCTGCTTGGGCTGGTTGGGAATGCGAAGTGCCCCGTCCGGGCGACCGGCGGGCAGCTGACGTTGCCGACGGCGTTGCCGCAGTCGCAGGACCAGCGCATCGAGGGCAGCGCTCACCACGAAGGTGGCTGCCATGGAGATCACCAAGAGAAGGGCGAACGACTTCCAGAAGTCGGGAGTCAGTGAGGTACCCACAGTGCTCACCTCCTCCGACGGGGGGTCGTCTCACACCTTCATGGAACAGCCGAGCCAACCTGGACACAGGGTGCCGGAGGTCTTCCTGCCGGAGCCGAGCGGCCCGATCGATGGCCCCGGGTGGCCCATGGCCCTGCTGCCGGACGTGGACACACGCTGGCCATGCAGTTCCTACATCGCGTCGGGAGGCACGCCGTGATCACCACCCCTACACCCAGCATGTTGCGCGGGCTACCCGCCGACCACCGGCAACGGCTGATGCGCGTCGCCCGCGAGGTGGCGTTTCCGCAAGGCACCCGCCTGTTCGAGGAGGGCGGCAAGGCCGACCGGTTCTGGATCATCCGCAGTGGCACGGTCGAGCTCGACATGCATGTGCCCGGTCGTCGCGCCGCAGTTGTCGAGACCCTCCGGCACAACGAACTCATCGGCTGGTCCTGGCTGTTCACACCACACGTGTGGCACCTGGGCGCCGAGGCGGTCACCCCGGTGAGGGCGTACGAGTTCGACGCCACCGCCGTGCGTCTGATGTGCCAGGAAGACCCGGCCATGGGCAACAACATGGCTCAGTGGGTCGGTGACGTGCTCGCCCACCGCCTGCGTTCCTCCCGCACCCGGCTGATGGACCTGTACGGCCCGTACGGCGCCGGCGTCCATGTCTGAACCCGCCCCGGTCGATGCGAGAAGGAGTCACCATGCACGGCACCCCGCACATCGTCAGCGACGTCATGACCCGAACGGTCGCCGCCGTCGGCCGCAAGGCCACCTTCAAGCAGATCGTGCGGCTGATGCAGGACTGGAAGGTCAGCGCCCTGCCGGTCCTTGAGGGCGAGGGTCGCGTCGTCGGCGTCGTCTCCGAGGCCGATCTGCTGCCGAAGGAGGAGTTCCGCGACAGCGACCCCGACCGGTACACGCAGCTGCGGCGTCTGAAGGACCTGGCGAAGGCCGGCGCGCTCACCGCAGAGGAGCTGATGACCTCCCCGGCCCTCACCACTCGCCCGGATACCATCCTCGCCAAGGCCGCCCGCACCCTGGCGCACTCCAGGATCAAGCGGCTCCCCGTGGTCGACGAGCTGGGCATGCTGCAAGGCATCGTCAGCAGGGCCGACCTCCTCAAGGTGTTCCTGCGAGACGATGAGGAGATCGCCGAAGAGGTACGCCGCGAGATCGTGGCCTACCTTCTCCCCACCCCGGGCTCGACAGTCCGCGTGGAAGTGCACGACGGAGTGGTCAAGCTTGCCGGCCACGTCCGCGACTCGTCTCTGATTCCCGTGGCCGCCCGCCTCGTGCGCGCCGTCGAGGGCGTTGTGGACGTGGACTTCGAGTTGGAAGGCCGCGGGCCGGACGACTCATCGAGCACTTCGGTGGCACCGGGAGGTACAGGAAGTTCCGGTCCGGTGTAACGGTGTGAACAGCGTTCGTGCGTGTGGCCCCGCCTCGACGACGGGGCCACACGCACGAGCATCACGCCTTCGGCAACGGATGCCGGGCGGGCGGCGCGGAAGCGGAGGGCAGAGCTGGAGATGTCGGCGCCGGACGGGTGAGCGAGCATGACAGGTCTCTTGGTGGAGACGGTTCTCTTGGCCGAAAATCCGTCTGTGAGCGGCTTCGTCCGCTTGCCAGGTCAACTGCCTCGGCTGCGCATGAGGTTGGAAAGGGCTCCCTACGTTGTTCTGCGGGACGTGGTGAGCCCCTCGTATGGTTCACCCACCCAGGGGTGCCGGGTGTGGTTCAAAAGGCTCTGCCCCAGTGGCTTTCAGTGATTGGCCGCCCGGCGCCCCACGACGACTCGGCTGCCAATTAGGAATTGCGAATGATCGCTGAGTAGGGAATCGACAGCGAGGTCGTCCGTCGGGAGGCATCAGCAGCACACCGCACGGAGGCACCACATGGCCATGATCTGGTCCGGCATCGACGCAGGAAAAACTCATCACCACTGCGTTGCGATCGACGAGAGCGGCCGTCGGCTGCTGTCACGACGCGTCGCCAACGACGAACCCGAACTCCTCGAACTCCTCACCGACGTCCTGGCCCTGGGAGACGAGGTGACCTGGGGCATCGACCTGGCCGACGGCGGTGCCGCCCTGGCCATCACGATCCTGTTCGACCATGGCCAGCCGGTGCACTACATCTCCGGCCGGGCCATCCACCGCGCCTGCGAGAGCTACCGTGGCGAGGGCAAGACCGACGCCAAAGACGCCGCCGTCATCGCCGACCAGACCCGTATCCGCCGCGACCTGCAACGCTTACGCACCAGCGACGAGACCGTCACCGACCTCAAGATCCTCACCGGACGTCGCACGGACCTGGTCGCCGACCGCACCCGCACCGTCAACCGGCTCCGCGCTCAGCTCACCGATATCTTCCCCGGCCTGGAGCGGGCACTGGACCTGACCAACACCGGCCCGCTCACCCTGCTGACCGGCTACCAGACCCCGGCCTCCCTCCGCCGGACAGGCAAAAAGCGGCTCGAGACCTGGCTGCGCAACCGCAAGGTCCTGCGCGCCGACCGGCTCGCCGAGATTGCTCTGGAAGCTGCCGGACGCCAGCACACCAGTCTGCCCGGCGAGAAACTCACCGCTCAGATGGTGCACACGCTCGCCCGGGAAGTGACGGCCCTCAACCAGCAGATCGCCGAGCTCGACAAGACGATCGAGGCCCGGTTTCGCGAACATCGGGACTTCGAAGTGATCACCAGCATGCCCGGCCTGGGCGTCATCCTCGGTGCCGAGTTCCTGGCCGCGACCGGCGGTGACATGACCGCCTTCGGCACCGCAGACCGCCTCGCCGGCTTCGGCGGCGTCGCACCCGTGCCCCGCGACTCGGGCAAGATCAGCGGCAACCTTCGTCGCCCGCGCCGCTACAACCGCCGACTCCAACGCGTCTTCTACATCTCCGCGTTGTTCAGCATCCGCCACTGCGAGGACTCCCGCCGGTTCTACGAACGCAAACGAGCCGAAGGCAAGCGCCACATCCAGGCCGTCCTCGCCCTGGCCCGCCGCCGCGTCAACGTCCTTTGGGCCCTCCTCCGCGACGGGCGAACCTACGAACCCGTGCCGCCCACCGCCCTCGCGGCTTGACAGACAGCATTAGGAATCACTGAGTCGAGGCGTCAGCTGGCGAGGGGGGCCGGCCAGCTCGTGCAGGAGCCGGCGCAGCTTGTCGCCGATCGTGGAGTGCGCGGTCAGCTGCGCGCGCGATGCTCGACCAGGCCCCACGCCGTTGACGTCCTCCCACTCGGACTCCGTCATGTCGTGGACGGCTTCGGGCCGCTGTCGGGTGAGCAGGGTGATGATCCGGACACGGCTGTCGACGGCGGTGGTGGCGCCCCAGCCTACTGAGCGCGGTCAAGCGGCATTTACGTCCGCTACCGGCTCCGTCGGCGCCTCCGCATGAGGGTCCGCTACGCGGCGCTCCCGCTGAAACCGGTAGGCCGTCGCTGGTCCGTCCAGGTGCGTCCACTCTCGAAGACCGCTGTTCAGCTGGTCTTGCGCCCCCACTGCGGTCCCACCTGATCCCACTCGACGCCCCACTGCTCCGTGGCCCGCCGTTCCATCCGCAGACGGACCATCAGTCCGCCTGTCAGAACCAGCAGCCCACCCGCGAGCCCCGCCCCCGCACCGGCCAGCCCGACGCGTGCCGTCGCCTCCGCCGATCCGATCGGCCCGGACACCAGGTGCCCCCGTCCATCGGTCCACACAGTGACAGTGGCTCCGGCGGTGCTGCCGCCCTTGACGGTCGTCTCGTCGGTCCGCAGGACACCGTGGTTGTCGGTCCACCGCACTTTGGCCGTCACGTGGTCGTACTTCACGCCGGTGGTGACGTCCCGTGTCCCGCTCGGTGCGTCGCTCACCATCACGGCCGACACCGGCCTCCGCCCCATCCGATCGTGCTCTACCGCACCATCCACAGCCTGCGCCACGACCGCGCCGCCCACGGCTCCGCCGACGATCGCCGCCGCCCAGGCAGCGAGGACGATCCGCGCTTCGACCACGTCACTGTGCCGTCGCAGCGGATTGCGCCGCCACCGCCAGCCCCTGACCTTCGTGTGCCCTTCCTTCCGCATAGGTCACACCCCCTCCTGAGTACTACGAACCTGAGTACGGCAAGGAAGGTCTCACCAACCGACCGTCGGACGGCAGGGGCCGGCGGACCGTGACCATGGGGCCGGACAGGGTGGATCTCGAAGCCGAGTGGGGCCGGTCGGCCCTATGCCATAGGGGTCCGGCGAGCAATGATCGTCGTCACGGGCACCCGCAGCCCGTCCGTCACCGGGAACAAGGGGTGGACATGACCGAGACACGCACCTTCACGGAGCAGGATCCGATCCGTGTCTTCCTGTTGGACGACCACGAGGTCGTACGACGCGGCATCACCGACCTGCTCGACGCCGAATCGGACATCTCGGTGGTCGGCGACGCCGACTCGGTCGAACATGCCCTGGTCCGCGGCCCGGCCCTGCGGCCGCACGTCGCCGTGCTCGACGTACGGCTCCCGGACGGCGACGGCATCACGGTCTGCCGGGAGCTGCGCAGCCAAATGCCCGAGCTGGCCTGCCTGATGCTCACCTCGTTCGACGACGAGGAAGCCCTGCTGGACGCCATCATGGCCGGGGCCTCGGGTTATGTCCTCAAGCAGATCAGAGGCTCCGACCTGGTCTCGGCCGTGCGCACGGTCGCGTCCGGCCAGTCCATGCTCGACCCCACGACCACCGCGCGCCTGATGCGCTCCCTGCGCGATCCCGCCGAGCCTCCCACCGTCGCCCCGGAACTGGCGAGCCTGTCGCCCCGCGAGCGGGAAATCCTCACCCTGATCGGGGAGGGGCTGACCAACCGCCAGATCGGGAAGCAGCTCTACCTGTCGGAGAAGACGGTCAAGAACCACATCTCGCGACTGCTCGCCAAACTCGGTGTCCAGCGTCGCGTCCAGGCCGCGGTCATGGCCTCCCACCTGGAGCAGCCGGACACCGGCGACCGCCCCAAGTGAGTCCCGGCTAGGGGTTTCGTTCGGATCGGCTCGGATCGGGCCGCGGCGTCCGGTGCGGTGCCTCGCAAGGCGGAGGATCACCGGCGTACCGGGCGTACCCGGCTGGTCCGACAACGCGGCGAGGTGCCGTGCCGGGCGTCGCGTACCCGAGCCGATCCGACCGAAAACCCCTAGGCCGTCCAGAACCCACGCCGGGGCCGGACGGCCCCTCCCTCTCCCCGCATGCCGGAGACCAAGCTGGTTCGGTCACCGAGAAGTCCCGAAGCCACCCTTGGCGGAGGACGGGGAGGAGCCCCCGATGCGTACCGCAGTCCTCGACGCAACGACTCTGGAGACGTTGGTCTCCGCTGCCGTGGCCGCCCCCTCGATCCACAACACCCAGCCCTGGCGCTTCCGCCTGGACCCGGACACTCTCACGCTGGAGATCCGCGCGGCGGCGCAACGCGGCCTTCGCCACATCGACCCGACCGGGCGGGCACTGCACATGTCCGTCGGCTGTGCGGTGTTGAATCTGCGGATCGCGGTGGCGCACTTCGGCTGGGAACCGGTGGCCCGACTGCTCCCGCGCCCCGACGAGCCGGACCTGCTCGCCACCGTGCGCCTCGGCGGCTCCGCCAGGCCCTCCTCACACACTTCTCTCTACGACGCAGTGTGGCGCCGACACAGCAGCCGCTTCCCCTTCTCGGAATGCCCGCCGCCCAGTTCCGTACTCACGGAACTCGCCGAGGCAGCGCACTCAGAAGGAGCCCTGCTGCACCGCCTTACGCCCGTGAGGGCCAACAGTGTCCTGAATCTCACCAGGGAGGCAGAGCACCGCAACACAACGGATGCGAGCCGGGCCATGGAGAGCCGCCGCTGGGTCGGCGAGGCGCAAGGCACCGGCCTGGGCATGCCGCCCGAAGTACTCGGCCCCCAGGACTTTCTGGACCGCATCCCGATGCGGGACTTCCGCGCCCATCGACACGTGGAGGTGCTCGCCGCCCAGCCCTTCGAAAAGCGTCCGTCGATCACCGTGCTGTCCACCGCGCACGACCGGCGCACGGACTGGCTCCGAGCCGGCCAAGCCCTGGAACGGGTCCTGCTCGTCGCCACCACTCAGGGCATCCGGGCATCGCTTCTCCACCAGGCACTGGAATGGCCTGACCTCCGTGACCAACTGGTGCCGTTGACAGACGCCCGTCGCTCTCACGCACAGATGGTGATTCGCCTCGGGTACGGTCCCCAGGGACCGAGCACGCCCCGCGCCGGCAACGCCCTGCTGCCGCAATAGGCCCTGTCTGACCTGCTGAAGCGAAACTTGAGCTACGAGGTCGCTACAGAGGAGCCCGGGCACAGACATTCTGTGCCCGTCCAGGACATCGACCTGCGGTCAGGAGCGCATGACAGCCGGAGCAGGCACTGAGGGGCTGCCGCAGCGGACCGGTGGCATCAGAACTGAGTTCTGGCAAGATCTTGCGCGGCGGTCGCAGAGCCGCCTCCGTTGTCCCGTCCCACCGGAGCCCGAGGGACCGCAGCGGCGGATTGCGATGACGCCGCCGGCGGTCACTGTTTCCGCTCTCCAGGGGTGAACGGGCCGGTGGCGGGAGCTACGCATGTGTCAACAATGGTGTTCTTGCCGGCTGCCGAACCCTCCAAGCAGAGCCGTCCGCCCTTGTCACGCAGGTCGAGGAAGAACCGTGTAGTCGCACCGGACTTCTTGAGGTCGTGTATGCGCTCGTCGACGTAGCCGAGATCCTTCAGGATCGTCCTGACCTTGGTCGGGGTGGGATCCACCAGATCCCAGAGGGCCTGGGCAATGCGCTCTTCATGGAGGGAGCTCGCGCACCAGTCCCGAGCGTTCAATTCCACCTCCGGACCTGCCGTGGGCGCGACGGGCTCCACGTCCGGCGACACCTCGACCGAACCGGGCGCCAGGGTCTGCGCCGGACCGCTCGGCGGTGTCTGTGGCAGGGCACTGGGGGGACACGACTGCGCGACCTCGTCCAGCATCGCCGTGAAGGCCGCGCTGGAACGGACCTCAGCAGTGTCGGCAGGCTTGCTTTGCGGCCCGCGGGCGCTTGTCTCCTCGGTTCCGCAGCCGGTGAGCGCCACAGCGGCAATAGCGGCTGTCACGAGTGTGAGCCGCGGGCGGTGCTGGGAGCGGGCAACGGCGCTGGTCAGGGGAGAGGTTCGTCTCATGCGCCAAGTCTGCGATCAAGTGCTCCCGCTGCACGTGAGTACGCGTACTCACGTGCAGCGGGAGGACGCGCTCAGATTTCGATGAGACGTGACCAACTTCGTGGGTGAGATGGCGCGGACGTATGGGCTTGTCGGTGGTGGGGCTTTGGCCGGGCAGGTCGGTCCGGGTGCCGGCGATGCCGGGCTGGAGGCCTTTGAGGGGAGTTGCCGGACCGGTTCTGGCCGGCGGGGCTGGGGCCGGCACGTCACCAGGTGGTCCAGGGCAGGCGGGTGGCTTCGATCTCGAGGTCGCAGAGCAACGCCTCGACCAGTGGGCGGGGGCCGCAGACTTTGGTGCCCCAGAGGTCGTAGTCGGTGCAGACGATCCAGGAGCGGTCCGCGGCCCACAGGTTGGACGGGGTGTACAGGATGTTCGGGTGGTCGAAGAGGGACTGGGCGTCGCCCAGGCGGCCCGAGCGGACCTGTCCCTTTTCGAAGTCCCGCGTGACGATGGGGTTGTAGTACGCCAGGCAGGCGGTATCCGCTCCCTCGGGGCTGTGCGTGCTGAGGAATCTGATCAGCTGGTCCCATGTCGGCCTGTCAAGGCTGCCCTCGGCGGGCCATTCAATGGAACCGGGCCGGATGTCCGCCTTTTTTGCGGAGGGGAAGCAGCGAGAGCAGGGGTACAGGCCCTGCGGCACGACCGGATCGCCGATGCGGGAGGCCAGTTCCGTCCATCGCAGCCGCTTCCAACTCGGGCCGGGGTGCTCGTCCCGGCTCTGGGCGTCGTTGACCGAATCCTCCGCGGTTTCCCCGCGCTCATACATGCCGCCGAGCACCCAGGCGGCGTCGGGCCGCCCGGGTGCCTCGTAGCCGGTGAGGCCGTCGTCCTGAGCGAGCTCGGCGAGCCAGTCGGTCTCGGAGGCGGACGCGACGGGCCACAGAGCGAGGATGTCATCGCGCATTCGCCCAGCCTACGAGACCTGGGCGCGACCAGCTCCGAGACCCGGTGAACCATCCGGTCACAGCACCAGTCGGCCACGCAACGGCAACGAAGAGCAGTTCCGCAGGAAGGCAAGGGAATGCTCGGCTCGTTCGCGCGGGGCACCGCCCGCTCTCGATTCTGACGGTGGGGAGCTTCTCCGCTTCCTCACTTCGGCCACCCACGTCAGTCCCAGACCGAGCCGGACCGTGGTCCGAACGAGACACCGTCATTGTCACAGTCTCGGACCAGCACGATCGGGCCGCCGGGGTGCCGCCGGGCCGCGACGAGGGGATCGCGGTCGTCGGTTCAGGCGAAGCTACGCCGCCCGCCGCACCTGTTGTCGTCGTCTCGTCCAGCACATCGTGGTCCGGATGCCCTGCGCTTGCCGGCCCGCTGGAGGGGGATGGGAAGAGGCGATGAGAACAGGTCGCTATGCTGGCGGGCGACATAGGTCGTACATCGAGGAGTTACAGACGTGGTGGGTGACGACGACATCTCCGGGTGAGATCCGGATGTGACGGCCACCGGCCGGCGCTCAGGAGCGCTGCCGAGGTGGTCCGTTTCGTCGTACCTCCTTCTCCCACGTCTGCCCAGGGCAGAGGTCTACGCTCTGCCCTCAGTATCTTCGAGGTCACTTCCATGTCCGACGCTGCTGTCGTCTGCTCGAACGTCTCCTTCACCTGGCCCGACGACACCCCCGTCTTCCACGACCTGTCCTTCTCCGTGACCCCTGGTCGTACGGGCCTGGTCGCGCCCAACGGCTCCGGAAAGAGCACTCTGCTCAAGCTGATCGCCGGTGAGCTGCAGCCCGCCACGGGCTCGGTGTCGGTGAACGGCAGGCTCGGCTACCTTCCGCAGACCCTGCCCCTGACCAGCGACCTCACCGTCGCCGAGGTGCTCGGCGTCGCCGCGGTGATCCGCGCCCTGGACGCCGTGGAGTCCGGGGACGTCGACGTGAAGCACTTCGCCACCATCGGTGACGACTGGGACATCGAGGAGCGCACCCGCGCCCAGCTCGACCGCCTGGGCCTGGCCGACCTCACCTTGGACCGCAGCCTGAGCACACTCAGCGGCGGCCAGGTGGTCTCCCTCGGCCTCGCCGCCCAGTTGCTGGGGCGCCCCGACATCCTCCTGCTGGACGAGCCCACCAACAACCTCGACCTCCAGGCCCGGCACCAGCTCTACGACGTGCTGTCCGACTTCAACGGCTGTCTGCTCCTGGTCAGCCACGACCGCGCGCTGCTCGACCGCATGGACCGCATCGCCGAACTCGGCAGCGACGAACTACGCCTGTACGGAGGCAACTTCACCGAGTACGAGGAGGCCGTCCGCGTCGAGCAGGAGGTCGCCGAGAAGAACGTCCGCAACGCCGAGCAGGAACTGAAGCGGGAGAAGCGGGAGCTGCAGCAGGCCCGCGAGCGCGCCGAGCGCCGGGCGAGCAACGCCGCCAAGAACCTGAAGAACGCCGGTCTGCCCAAGATCTTCGCCGGCACCATGAAGCGCGGCGCGCAGGAGGCCGCGGGCAGGTCCGGCACGATGCACGCCTCCCGGGTCAGCGATGCCAGGGCCCGCCTCGACGAGGCCGGGCGGGCCCTGCGCGATGAGCAGAGGCTCACGCTGGAGCTGCCCGACACCCAGGTACCCGCCGGCCGCAACCTGTTCCTCGGCGAGGGCATGCAGGTCCGCCTCGGCGACAAGGACGTGTTCGCGGCCGACGGCCTCGACCTGAGCGTCCGGGGCCCCGAGCGCATCGCGCTGACCGGACCCAACGGCGCAGGCAAGACCACTCTGATGCGGCTGGTCACCGGCGATCTCGCCCCGGAGAGCGGGGAGATCAAGCGCAACGACGGGAGGATCGCCTACCTGTCGCAGCGCCTGGACCTGCTGGACCTGGATCGCACGGTGGCGGAGAACTTCGCCGTGTTCGCGCCCGAGCGGCCCGAGGCGGAGCGGATGAACCTGCTCGCCCGGTTCCTCTTCCGGGGCGCGCGGGCCCATCTGCCGGTGGGTGTGCTCTCCGGCGGCGAGCGGCTGCGCGCCACCCTGGCCTGTGTGCTGTGTGCGGAGCCGGCTCCGCATCTGCTGCTGCTC
Source organism: Streptomyces sp. NPDC025784 (assembly GCF_055558435.1). Taxonomy (NCBI): domain Bacteria; kingdom Bacillati; phylum Actinomycetota; class Actinomycetes; order Kitasatosporales; family Streptomycetaceae; genus Streptomyces; species Streptomyces sp. NPDC025784. Next base: position 14,158 of record NZ_JBVHMN010000006.1, on the reverse strand, counting down.
GACGAGCCCACCAACAACCTCGACCTGGTCAGCGCGGGCCAGCTGGAGAGCGCGCTCAATTCCTACCAGGGCGCCTTCATGGTGGTCAGCCACGATGAGCGGTTCCTCGCCGAGGTCGGGATCAGCCGCTGGCTGCGGCTGGCCGACGGGCTGCTCAGGGAGACGGCGGCACCGGTGGTGTGAGCCGCCGACGTGTGACCTGGCCCGCGCCCGAGGCGATGCGCCCGGCGGGCCGACCATCGATCACGCCAGGACGGTACTCCGTGCCCCAACCCGCTCTGCTCGCCCACGACCTCGTCCGCGTCCTCGGCGGCCGTCGCGTCCTCGACGGCGTCTCCCTCGTCGCCGCTCCCGGTCACCGCATCGGCCTGATCGGGGAGGACGGCGTCGGCAAGTCCACCCTGCTGCGGCTGCTCGCCGGCGTGGACGAACCCGACGCGGGACGTGTCACCCGCCCCCGCGACCTCGGCTTCCTCCACCAGGAGATGCCGTTCGACGCGGACTCGACGGTCGCCGCCGTACTGGACGAGGCGCTGCGCGAGACCCGTGAGGACCTCGCCGAACTTGACCGGCTCGGCGATGAGTTGGCCCGCTTGCCCGAGGACGACCCCGGCCACCGGGAACTCCTCGACACCTACGGCAGGCGTCTCGAACAGGCTCAGGAGCGGGAGTCCTGGGACGCCGACCGCCGCGCCGCGCTGGTCCTGGACGGGCTCGGCCTCGGCGCCGTCGGCCACGACCGGAGCCTCGGCTCGCTCTCCGGCGGGCAGCGCGGCCGGCTGGCCCTGGCCGCGCTGCTGATCCGTCGGCCCACCGCGCTGCTCCTGGACGAGCCGACCAACCACCTGGACGACGACGCTGCCACCTTCCTGGAGGGACAGGTCCGGTCCCTGCCCGGCACCGTGGTGGTCGCCGGCCACGACCGGGCGTTCCTCGACGCCGTCAGCACCGACCTGATCGACCTCGACCCGGCTCTGGACGGACCCGTCCGTTACGGCGGCAACTACAGCGCCTACCTGTCCGAGAAACACGCCGAGCGCTGGCGCTGGGAGCGGCGGTACGCCGAGGAACAGGAGGAACTGGAAGAACTGCGCGAGTCGGTGGGCGTGACCGCGCACCGGGTCGCCCCGGACCGCGGCCGCGTCGACAACGAGAAGATGGGCTACGGCCACCGGGCCGGCCGAGTGCAGCACTCCATCTCCCGTCGGGTGCGCAACGCCACCCGGCGGCTGGAGGAGCTGGAGCGCACCCAGGTCACCGAGCCGCCGCGCCCCCTGCGATTCGCCGCCGCGGACTTGGCGAGGGAGGCCGAGGAGAGCACGGAGCCGCTGGTGGCACTGCGGGACGTACGGGTGCCGGGACGGCTGGCACTGGACGCCCTGGAGGTGGCGGCGACCGATCGGCTCCTGATCACAGGCGACAACGGGGTCGGCAAGTCGACGCTGCTCGCCGTCCTCGCGGGACGGCTCCCGGCCGAGGGCGAGGTGCACAGTCGGCGCCACTTGACGGTGGGGCTGCTCACTCAGGACACCGTGTTCCAACGGCCCGAACGCACGGTAGGCGACACCTATGAAGCGGCGGTGGGTTCGGCGCGGGCGGCGAAGGTGCCGCTCGGCTCGCTCGGCCTGATGCACGGGGACGACCTGGACAGGCCGGTCCGGGAGCTGTCGGTGGGGGAGCGCCGCCGACTGGCGCTGGCACTGTTGGTGGCCCGCCCGCCCCACCTGCTGCTGCTCGACGAGCCCACGAACCACCTTTCCCCCCGCCTGTGTGACGAACTGGAGGAGGCACTAGGCACCGGACCAGGTGCCATCGTGGTCGCCAGCCACGACCGCTGGCTGCGCCGACGGTGGCAGGGCCGGGAGGTTCGACTGGCCCTTGGGTCCGACCGGCGGACGAGCGACACCAAGACTCGCTGACCGGAGGGATTGCGACGCCGTGACGAAGTAGCAGCCTGAGTACGGGTGTTGCCGAGGTGATCCCGTCTTGTGCAGGACTTTCCCCCAGCAGGGATGGTCTGGAGTGCTGCATCAGCGCAAGGTCACCCTGGCCGAGTGCGTTCAGCTGGAACTCGTCTCCGGGGCGGTCCAGTTGTGTCCCGAGGGCGCCATGTTCGACGCGATGCTGGGGGGATGGCGGGCGCAGCAGAAGTCGCGAGGGCTGCGGGACGACGGCCGACGACCGGGAACGACTGATCCGCCGGTTCCACGTGCTCGCGAACGCAGCCGTTTCGGCTGTACGGCCTTCGAGCAGGGCTGCCCCCGGATTGCGAGCAGCCGCGCGTTCTACGATGCGAACGCACTCAGAAACCCCTTCGATCGCAGGTCAGCAGGGGCGGTAGCATCACGCCTCGTGAACATGGACATGCAGACGGTTGAGCTGACCTACCACCCCACCGCGAAGGACTTCACGGCGGGGCTTCTGGCACGCAGGAAGGTCAGCCCTGCGGGGCGGCGGGGGCTGTGGCTGATGGCCGCCATGCCCGTCTTCGCCGCCCTGATCGCGGCGATCGACCTGCCCCGGGGCAGGTTTGAGGTCTTCCCCACGGTGATGCTGCCCGTACTCGCGGTCCTGCTCTTCTTCACGCCCCACCTCCAGGCGCGCTCGCTCGCCAAGGTCGCAGCACGCAATGGGCTGTACCGTGCGACCGTCGACGAGTCCGGGGTGACGACGGCGCACGACGGCGCCACGACCACGGTCAGGTGGGCCGCTCAGTCGCGCTTCCGGGAGACGAAGGACGTGTTCGTCATGTTCAGCGACGACAAGAACGCGACGTGCTTCAGCATCCTGCCCAAGCGCGGGATGCAGAACGAAGAGTCACTGGACGCCCTGAGGGCGATCCTCGACCGCAACCTGACCCGCCTCTAGTACTCGGCAGCACTCCGACGTCTTCCCTGTCGCATGACTGACTGGCCGCGCAGAACCCGGCTCTACTCATCAGGCGTCCCTGCCATCGATCATCCGGGGAACCGGGAGGCGCTCTACCGGCGGACGGCCGAGATCAGTCCGCCGGGCCACTCCTCGCGCCGCGGCGGGGTGCTGATCGGGCGGCCGTAGGCGGCAGCGCGCTCGCGCAGGGTGTGGCTGTCAGCCTCCCAGCCGTGCCCGGCCAGCCAGCCCACGGGGTCGTCGGGCATCTCCGAGACCCACATGGACGCCGCCGATCCGGGAGCGGCGTCCGCGCCGAAGCGCTCGATCACGCCACGCGAGCCCAACGTCAGTCCCAGCCGACTGCCTGCCGCCGACTGCGCGCCGATCCGGGCCAGCAGCAGCTCCACGGCGTCCTCGGGCAGATAGATCAGCAGTCCTTCGGCGATCCACACGGTCGGCTCCGCCGGGTCGTGCCCTGCGGCGGCCAGCGCGCCCGGCCAGTCGTCACGCAGATCCACCGCGACGGTGATCCGCTCGCAGCGTGCGACGGCCCGCTCCTGGCGCAGCACCGAAGCCTTGAAGGCCAGTGGCTCGGCGGTGTCGACCTCGAACAGCCGGGTGCCCTCAGGCCAGTTCATCCGGAAGGCCCGGCTGTCCATGCCGGTGCCGAGCAGCACGACCTGCCGGACCCCGGACGCGGACGCCTGCTGCAACAGGTCGTCGAGGAACTTCGTCCTGATGACGATGGAGAACGACACGGCCGGCCGTCGGCGTCGCGCGGCCTCGTCATCGGGCAGCGGCGGCGAGGAGGGCCACAGGCCGCCGGCGGTGGCGAAGGCCTGTGCCAGCGGGTCGCGGAACAGCGCGCTCTCCCGCTGGGTCTCCAGCGCCCGCACCCTGGCCACCCCCACCGCCGTGGCCCACACGCCCGACGGCTGCACCCGCTCCTGCCCATCAGTCATCGCGCCAGCCTAGATGACCGATTCCAAGGGGCCCGATGAGGGGAGTCAGGTTCATGCGTGGCCGGCCGGTCATGCGCGCGCCGGCCGCCCACGACCTCGTGGAAGCCGGATCAGGCGCGCAGGGTGACACCGAAACGGCTCTTCATCCGCCGCAGTTCCCACAACGAGACGGCGGTCACCGACAGTGGTCCGCCCAGCGTGGAGCAGAACTGGACGATCGGTGGACCCCCTGGCAGGCCGTCGCCGATCAGGCTGAAGGCCGCGAACACCCAGACCAGCGCCACGGTGAGGACGGGCGGCAGCATCGGGTGGACCTGGGCGCTGTTGAAGGCGCTGCGGGCCGAGTACAGCGACGCCATGAAGAAGAAGGGAAAGCCCCACACGATCACGATCATCGAGGCGACGACCAGTATGTACTCCCACCAGTCCTTCCCGTCGTCGGCGTTGACGATCAGGGCCGTCGGGACGAGGACTCCGCCGATGACGACCAACGTCAGCACGTACCAGCCGACCGCTTTGAGCGGAGCGCGCAGCCGGGAGCGCAGATGCGGCCGCAGGCGCGGGGGCGCGTAGTAGATGAATCCGACGATGACCAGTGGCGCGGCGATGATCAGCACGAACGGGGCGACGATGAGTTGGGCGGCACCGCCATACGCCGCGTCCTCCCAGCGGTTCGGGTCCACGTTGTAGGCGAGGATCAGGGCGAGGGTGGCGGCGGCACCGAGTATCGTGCGGGCCACCTGGACGCGGTCCACGGCACGGTCCACGATCCGGCCTTCACCCTCCTGCGCGAAAAGCCTGGTGGCGACGCGGTGCGCGGAACGCAGGATCGCGCCGACGAGCCCGAAGGGAGCGCCGAACGACAGGCAGCCGCGGCGGCGCCGGACGGCGGGCCGCACCGGCTGGGGGCCGTAGGGGGAGGGGTTCGGATAAGGAGGCTGGTTCGGGTACGGGCCCGGATTCGGTGGTGGCGGACCGTACGGGCCGCCCTGCGGTGGTCCGTACGGAGCGCCCCAGCCGCCCTGGCCTCCCGGTCCGTTACCGCCAGGTTGACCCGGGCCGTTTCCCGGCCCCCATCCTCCCGTAGCCATGCCGCTCCCCGTTCGCGTTCGGCCAGTTGCTCTGTGTGTGTCCTGTGGTGCCACGGCGCAGTGTAGTGGCACATCGGGTGACAGCGGCCGCGCTCGTTGCCGGTCACACCGCCTTGTCCGTCGCGCCACATACGTGATTACCCGTCAGCGCCCCGGTGAAGCGCTCAGGCCCGTCAGGGCAGACCGGATCGAGGTCGCAGGGCCGCGGGGCCACCAGTCGGCGTAGCCCTGTTCCGAGACGTACGCGTACCACAACCCGCCGCGTTCCAGGCGGAGTTGGACACGGTCTCGGGAGTGGGTGAGAAGGTTGCGCCGGGGACGGAAGACCGGCGGGCCGGCGGCGAGTTGAAACGGGCCGGCGCGGTCGAAGCGACTGGCCGCGGGTCCCAGGTCTCCTTGGGAAAGGCGAGCCCTTCGATGAATCACTGCCGTCAGGCCGCGAGGGCGCGGGCCAGTTCGGCGGGGTGCGGTCGGCGGCGGAGATACTCTGAGCGCCGGTTCGCAGTGGCATTGCCGCTCACCGTTCAGCGGTGCCGTTACCACCGTCAATCTCGTAGATCCGCCGTTGAAGCCGTTCACCGGCCCAGTCCAGCCCGACGCCCAGGTCGAACCAGCGCCGATCCTTGCGGACTTCGGGTGGTGAGAGGTTCACCGCGGCCCAGGAGAACACCCCCAGGAGGATGGAACGCCCGTTCCGCGTTGTGCGCACGGACAACGCAAACGACGCGGCGAGTGCCGCGCGGGTGACCAATATGAACTCGTCGTTCTCAGAATGTCGACGCCCACCGGTGAGAAAACAGGGCGTTTCAAGGACCTTTACCCACTCGACCACTGCATCTGCCACCTGGGCGCGCAAGGACTCTTCGATGCCCTTCCGGACGGCGGTCGCGGGATCATCACCGAGCCAGCCAAGCCAGTGATCAGGGTCAGTGAGCTTGCTGAAGTCGTCCTGTGGCACCCCGTGACGGGGATTCGCCTGGTACTCACCTGTCAGTTTTCCATTGCTGTCCACCAACCACGCGCCGCGGATTGCCTCGGGAGGTACGTAGCCGTTCGGGTCGTCGATATACGTCGGGTCGATCTCTGTGACGCTGCCACCGGGGTTCTCAGCAGCCGCCGCATGTAGAGCCGGCTCGTTCGGTATGCCCCTACGCCGGCTTCGCGAGCCAAAACGTCCCACGTCCCCACTCCCACCGTTGCCCTCCCAGTTGACCGCGATTGTGCCGCACCGGTCAGAACCGCATGAGAGGGGTGAGGATGTGGGCCCGCAGAAGTTCGAACGGGATTGGGGGCGGCTGGGGTGTCGTGCTGGGTCAGTCCCACCAGAGCACGACGAGCAACTGTCGCCGGGCTGCGTCGAGATAGAACTGGCGCAGGGCGTTGAAGTGCTGCAGCAGGTACTTCCCGGGGCCGCCGATGATGTGATCGGCGCCGTGGCCGATCAGGGAGCCGGCCGTGTGGTCGTCGGATGGCAAGGCGCCGAGGAGGGCGGGGATGTCGATCTGTGCGAGTAGTTCTGCGACGCTTGCCACCTCAGTGGCGGACAGGGCGGTGGGCGCAGGTCCGAAGGGGCCGATTTGGTGCGGGTGGGTGCTGAGGAAGCCCAAGTCGATTGTGGTGTCGCCGTCGGTGGCCCGGCGGAGAGCGTCGAGGTGGACGTCGCCGAGCCCGGCCAGCTCGCCGACCCGTTCCAGTACGGCCGGCGCCCAGTCCAGGTCCAGGACGTCCGCCGACGGCGGATCCCAGTGGGGATCGCCGTCCGGGGACGCGCCGGCGGACTGGCGATAGGTGGCGAGGTGCTCCGCCGAGATGCGGGCGAGCTGCTGGGTGACGGCCATGACGGCAGTATCCGGACGACGTCCACCGGAATTTCGGCTACTTGCCGGGGGCTGTGTATGGGCGCTGCCGCTCTCATGCGGTCGTGATGTGCGAGCTGCTTCAGTCGAGGAGGCTGGTGCCGATCCCGGAGCCGGGTGCGACGTCGTAATCAGTGGGGCCGAAGACTCTGGCGCCGGTCGTGCTGAGGCAGCGGGGCCGGGCCATCGGTCACATCAGTCAGGGCGACCTCGCGAATGCAGATGGCCCCTGCCAGGCCGGGGTGGAGCAACGTAGCGCCGTCGGACGTTGCATCAATCGCCACGAGGGCAAGATCTATGGCTACTCACCGCGCCTCCCAGTACCCAGGCTCCGCACGCGGTCACGGCGCGTGGCAACGACTTCAACTTCCTTGTGCACGTTCGGCACGGAACGACGACTCGGGCCCTCTCCGAATTCGAGATCGCCCAGCGCTACTGCCACGGCTTCCAAGCCGCGTCCGCGTTCGCCAAGGGGCCTGGCTGCCGTGGATCGATGGGGAGATGGGGCTCAAGCGGGCCGTGCGGGATTCTCCACAGTGATCCGCTCTCCGTCCCACACCAGAGTGTCTCCGAGACCCGCGGCGACTGGCAGTTCGGTGCCGCGCTGTGCGATGACACCGCCAGCTCCCCAGCTGGAGATGCAGCGGTATCCGTGGCGCTCGCACCACAGCCCGGGCCCTTCGGGATGCAGCGCCCCACCGAGAGTGAGCCGATTGGGGTTTGCGATGGCCCGGTTGCCGATCATGCGGCGTATGAAGTCCGCGGACCTTTGATGCTCGACGAGTGCAGCCACACGGCGCTGAGGGCGTGCGAGCGGGTCGGCTTGCCGCTCATGCCAGGCAGCGAGCTCAGCGAGCGTCCTGAAGTTCGCCATGACACCTCCGTTGGACAGCCGTCCGCCCCGGTGCATCACGCCGGGGCGGGGCTTCAGATCACGCAGCCGCATGGGCTGATGGATACGACCCTGCTACGAGGCGCCACCGACAACTCGGCTTCATGGGCCGATGATCGTTGAGGGCGGCGAGGTCTTTCGTGTGACCACGTACTCCGCCCCACATGACGGGCATCGGTATTCATCACCCCTACCCTGCACCGGATGACGCACCAGGGCGTAGCAGTCATGCCGTGTGGGGCGATCCGGATTCGGCTTGGGTTTCGGAGTGCGCAAAGCCGCCAGCTCACCAGTGAGGACGGACTCATCGATCTCTGGTGGCCACCCGACCGGTCCCTCCTGCTCCCTGTCTGTCATGCCCGTGAGAGTGGCGCAGGCTCGGCAGGTCGGCAAGAACGCCTCAGCGGATCGACAAGCGGTGCTCGCCGGCGGGCACCGTGCATGGCGGGCCGGCCTTCGAGGGCGAGGAGCAGGTGGCGCTCGGGGTTCACGCCACGACCCAGGTGTCTGATAGCCGGCGAGCACGCGTACGCGGCAGGAGTCCCACCGTCGCAGGCCGTAGTCCGGGATGTCGAGTGGCTGTGACGGTTGCCGACTCCCGCAGGAGGAGCAGGGGCGGCGGTCGGGCGAGGTCGGGTCGACGAGCCCTGCCAGGTGGAGCGGCGGGGCGGCACGTCGGGGCGCGGGCGAGGCGGGAGGGGCTGATCCCGAGGTGGGCGAGTGCTCGCAGGTGCATGGCGTCCTTCTGCCGGCTCGTCCACCTCGTGGTGTCAGTGGGCAGCCCAGAATCGAACACATGATCGAATCTGCTTATCCGGGCTCGACCTCCTGTGCTTCCTGGAACGCCGACGAGAGCAGGATCTCGACCGTCCCCGACGGTGGATCGCCGCCGAGGAACGCCGCGAAGCCGAACCCAAGAGCGGCGCCGAAGCCCAGCCCCGGCACCGGATTGGCTCATCGAGCCGGGCCTGGACCGACACGCCCCCGCGGTCTACGTCCAGGTCGGCGGCTGCCACATGACAGGCCAGAGGTCGAAGGGTGTAGCCCGGTTCAGGCGCTGCGCACCCCGGTCGACGGCGTCCCCGCCTGCAGCCACGGCCGGCCGGACCGGGAGCTCGGGTACCTGGAGTGAGCGGCGCGGACATCCGTCCAGGCTGTCGAAGTGGGAGGCTGGGACTATGTCCGAGTGCGTGCCCGTGGTCGTACATTCGCCGGATCCCGAGGGTGGCAGGCGAGTGGTGATCCGCGGTGAATCGGTCGGCACGGCCTACCACCTGCTGGAACTGGTGGAGTTCCTGCGCCTCGCGGGCCTGCCCGAGGCGGACACGGCGATCGACGACCCCGAGCTGATCGATTGGCAGGGCGGCGGACCCGACGTGTGGACGCCGCCAGGTGATCCGGCTCAGGACTCCTGACACAAGTGGTGGGACCTGGTCAGAGCTCGGTGTGGTGCGCGAGGGCGCTGGGTAGCGGTCGGCCGTGTATTCGCACGCGACAAACCCGGCGACGGCGGCGATCGTCCCCGGGATACTGGTCGCCCATGGATGAGGTCGAGGTCGTCGTCGCCCATTCCGAGCGTGCGACAGTGCGCGTCGGCGACGTGTTTCTGAAGGTGGACGCCGATCAGGCGCGCATCGACGTCGAGGTCGAGGTGATGTCCCTGGCGCCGGTCCCGACCCCGGAGGTCCTGTGGCGGAAGCCGCCCGTGCTCGCCATCGCCGCACTTCCGGGGGCGACGCTCGGGCACCTCGGCGGGCCGTCGACCGGGTCACCGGCGGCGTGGGCCGCGGCGGGCGCCGCGATCCGGAAGTTGCACGACGCGCCGCTGCCACCCCGGCCCGGCCGGGCCGGCCGGAGCATCGTCGCGCTGACGGCGGAACTCGACGACGAGTGCGAGTCGCTCGTGACGAACGGTGTCCTGCCCGCCGACCTGGTCACCCGCAACCGCCAGGTCGCCGAGGCCGCGTTCCGGCCGTGGACTCCGGTGTTCACGCACGGCGACCTGCAGATCGAGCACGTCTTCGTCGACGGCGACGAGGTCACGGGCATCATCGACTGGTCCGAGGCGGGCCAGGGTGATGCCCTGTTCGACCTCGCCACCTTCACGCTCGGACATGAGGAGCACCTCGACGACGTCATCGCCGGCTATGGCACCGATGCCGACGTCGACGTCGACGTGATCCGCGCGTGGTGGTCTTTGCGAAGCCTGCTGGTGGTTCGCTGGCTTACCGAGCACGGCTTCGACCCCTTCGCGCCGGGCTGTGAGGTCGACGTGCTGAGATCCCGGATGTGAGGCGGCCCGGGCACGCCGTGTCGGGGTACGTGCGGTGTTCGGCCATGTCAGTACCAGCGGACTTGGCCGGCAGCCCCATGGCCCGAGGAGGCGGCGTGGCGGAGAACGCGGAGCGGGCCGTCAAGAAGCTCGTCCGCGTCGTGATCGGGGTCGTCACCCAAGCCGGTCATCCAGGCGTGGATGCGCGCGATCGCGTCGCGACGTGGAGTTCCGCTCAGGGCGAGGGTCTCCTCGACCGCGGGCAGCTGAGTGCGGACTTGCTCGGCATCGAGAAGGAAGTCCCCGAACCGGCCCGGCAGGCGCAGCGTCGCATCGGGACCCAGTGCGTAGGCCAAGGCGGAGAACGGGCCGGCCTTGCGCGCTGTGGCCACGAACAAACCCTCCTCCACCTCGGGAGGAAACCGATCCATGACCGCGTCGCGCAACTCCTCCGCGTGGTCGGAGCCGTCGTGGCAGGCGTCGAAGAAGGCGCTCAGCCGGAAGGCGTCCTCGTCGGCGCTCCATTCGCCGGGAGAGCTCGTCGACGGAGTGAACAGGGACGACTGCGCCTTGCTTCGCCACCAGGCCAGCTCCCCAGGAACGTCACAGTGCACCGTTGTCGGCGCCGGGTCCTGGCCCCGAGCCCTCAGCAAATCCCGTACCTCCTGTTCAGGCACCGCGCCGACGATCCACACTCCTGTGACGCTCAACTCGGTCTCCTTCTGGTCTTCCACCCGAACCCGGGCTCGTCTCAGCCGTCGGCATGACCGTTGTCCGTACTGCGGGTCCACAGGGAGAGGTCGCTGCTCGTCGCTACGGCGATCGTTCGGCCGGAGGGGGAGAAACGGGCCGTACGGAAGGTGGAGTAGTTCGAGTGGAAGATGTGTCCCCGGTCGTCTCCGTGTGGACCCGCGTGGGGGTGCCCGCCGTCGCGGGTGATCGACCGGCTCACCGATGGACTTCTCCCTGTGCCCCTGCGCCCGTTCTGGCCTTGGGCTCCCACGAGCTTCTACGAGGCTCCCGGACTCGTCCAGCATGTCTCAGACGAAGGAGGGGACAGCGGGTCCAGTGCCTGGGCAGGCGCCACGCATCGCGGTGCCCTCGCCCTTCTGGTCAACGCCTCCGTCGAATGGGGCCGTTTCGACGGGTGACATCGCGAGGAAGCGCCGTAGCCTCGCCTCAGACACCGGCAGAGATCTGTGAACGCGGCTTGGCTGTCCATGTCAAGCCGCGCTCGCAAAGCCAATTGTTGAAGCCGACAAGGATCGCTTCATTGACCGGCGATCGCGACCGGAAGTCCGGTCGCACGGCGGCTATGCAGGGAGGCGGCGGGGGGCGAGCAGGGTGCGCAGTGGAGCGGTGTCGGGCGTGTCGGCGACGGCCGCGTCGATGGCGTCGTCCATGCCCTTCTCCCACGACTCGGGGAGGATCAGTCCGGGCTGCCCCGACCAGCCGATGTCAGGCTTGGCGTGTCCGGACTCAGCGAGGCGCAGGTGGACCATGCCCGCGAGCCCGTCGAAGATCCTGGGGCGAATGAAGTTGCGGGCGGACGGCCCGATCAGTCGCGCCGCCTGATGAGGTTTGGGCATGCGGTCGGCGACCTCCATCCAGAGCAGGCCGCGGTCGAACGCGTCGAGTATCTCCTCCAAGTTGGGCAAGAGGTCGTCGGCCACCTCGCCCGTCGTGGCATCTCGGCGTACGGTCACCGTGCCACCTGCGTCGTGCGCCGAGGAACGAAGCGCCCTGGCCACGGCGACCCGCAGCGGCCGGGACCAGACCTCGGCGTCGGTGATCGCGCGGGCCATGGTGAGATCGTCCCAACTCATGCGCCGCAGCCTCGCCGACTCCTGCGACAGCGTGCACGCCTCCAGCGCGGCGAACACCTGGTCCGAGTCGCGCAGCAGGGTCAGCCCGACCGTCTCATCGGTCGACCGGTCCGGTCGGTCGTCGTCGGGCAGCTTTTCGATCAGGGCGATCCGTTCGGCTGTCGGAGGGTGCGAGTCGTATGGGTGCGGCCGCGGCGGCCGCTGACCGGCGGAGAGCGCAGCGAGCCGCTCCCCGGTCCGGGCGGCGAGCAACCGACGAAAACCGCCGTGCACCTCGCCGACGGGCGGTAGGGCGCCCAGCGAGCTGCCCATCGCGGCGTAGGTCTCCAGGTAGTGGGTGTACGCGCCGTCGAGCACCGGAAGGGTGCGTAGCGCAGCGGCCGTCGCCTCACGGCCCGCGTACCGGGCCGCCATCTGGTCTGCGGCGAGCTCCTGGTGGCGAGCCACGGACTGCGTGGTCCGCAGAAACATCCGGGCGTAGCCGACGTACAGGGCGCCGATCGCGTGGTGCAGCCTGGTGCCGCCCTCCTGAAATGCCTCAACCGTGTGCATCAGTGCTTCCCGGCCGCGCATCGTGACACCCCCGAGCCGGGTGTCGAGGTTGCCGTAGTGCCCGAACTCGTGAGCGAGGACGGCACGCAGCTGCGGGACGGTCAGCCCGGCGAGCAGCGGCAGGCCCAGGAACATACGGCGTCGTCCGTGCAGCAGTCCCAGCAGGCGGCTCTGTTCGGCAACCCCCGCGTTGACCTCGGCGACCAGGTAGAGCTCGTCCGGCGGCCGCTGCCCCGTCACTTCGGCAGCGGCCCGTACCTGTTCCCACAGCTCGGGCTGCTGCTGAGGAATGACCGGCACCGCGTGGGGGACCGGACCCAGACGGCCGGCCCGTAGAAAGGCGAAGAAGCCACGCACAATCGCCGCCGCCAGCAGGACGGTGACGGTCAGAACCATGCCCTGGACCCAGGCGGCCCGCGCGGTGACCAGCCGTGTCATCACGAGCCAGTCGAACACCGCCGTGGCCGACAGCAGAACCACGCCCATGAGGAAGAAGCCGAGCAGCAACGCGAACGCGCGGACAGCGCGCAGCCGAAACGTCATTGAGAAACCCCCACCCACATGGTTCACCAGCCCGAACACGCCAGAAGCGCTCGCGGATACTACCCGCAGTCCGACGGCCGGGTTCCGCCGCTCCCGATCGACCGAGATGGACGCGCGCTGCCGCAGAGCCCGCCAGACCGTCGGCCACGGCCCTGGAGGCGGGAAGAACCCACTCCTGGGTGCGAACAACTACAGCACCACTGATGCGGTGTGTGAACGCGCCTTGATGATCCACGCCAAGCCGCGTTCACAGACCTTTCCAGTCCAGCAGTTTCAAGGGGTCGACCGGACTGATGGAGCCGCGCTCCTCACCAGCCGACCTGGGCGTCTCCCAGCACGGTGCTGCCGAGGTGTGCGGCGAGTTTCTCCGCCCGTGGAAGATCGCCCCACTTATCCACGTGGACGAAGACGGTGTGGTGGTCGGCCGGCCGAGACCAGTCGATCTCGTCACCGTTGAAGAAGACCTCCACGCCGTCGTATTTGGCGACGCCGGGCCGCTCCGCCTCGGCGTCGTCCGGCCATCTGCCGCCCCAACCGATCGAGGCCATTCCCTTCCCGACGGCTCGCACGAACCGCTCCTCCAGGGTGCCGGCCTCAACGTAGTGCAGGGTCTCCAGAGGCAGCTCCGGCTCCAGCGCGGAGTCCTCCGCGGTGGTGATCGTCAAGCTGAACTCCGCGTAGTCATGTGTCACGGGGTCCATCGGGGGATCGACGTAGTGGAACTCGGCGTCGGGGAGCACCGCCGCCATCCGCCGCGTGTCCTCGACAGTCAGCACCTCGGCCATCAGGGTCACCTTGTCGTCGTGATACTCCAGCAGAGCTTTCAGGCGCAGCGCCTGCGTCCATGCCTCGACGGCGTCACTGGTGCGGAAGACGGGATACGCCTGTGAGTTACCCATGCGCCCCACTCTCACACGGGGCAAAAATGCGCTGCAATCGGGTTTCCGCCGGGGCTGTCAGCGGTCACGCCTTTCCCCGCGATCCACACGATCAGCGTCACGTAATTCCCCACCCGCACGGTCACGCTTCCCACGGGATGGCGGTTGCGAGTGCATGCCCTACGACAGGGGAAGGCCGAACCCCGCCCCTTCCTGCCCTTCACATGACCAGGGGGTCGGCCGGTGGCCAGGGGTAGCCCAGTTGCTCGGCATCATGCGAACCTCCCCAGACCTCGGCGCTGGCACGGGGATCGCCTGCGGTCAGAAGCCGTGTCTCAACCGATCACGGAACGTGCAAGTCGAACAGGTTTCTCGCCGGGGTGATCTTCTGGCGGTCGACGCATGAAGACAGGGC